>NZ_JANBOB010000002.1:0-604158 GCF_035615195.1 Acinetobacter sp. IK31
AAGGCACAAGCGTGAAAGATAAACTCAAGGCGATTTATCTTTTACATACCGACTTAGAGGGGCTGTACTATTTGCTATTTAAAGCCATTTTTGAAACGAAAATGAGCTATCCAAAAGCCTATCAAGTTGCGATTAAATATAGAACATGGCTGATCAATGAAATCTATAGCCAGCTTAGAGCACTTAAAACCAATGCGACTTTTCAGGATGCAAAGCTATTTTTATATATGATTGAAGGTGGAATCATTCAGCTTTTAAGTTCAGATGGGGCAGATGATCGGGAAAGGGTGTTAGATTGTTTTTTTTGTGGGGTTCGTTTAAGACATATAAATGAGCTAGCTGATATAACGACTTAAAATAAAATGGATTTCTCTGTTAAGAAATCCATTCAGTAATTTAGATACCTTCAACAAAGCTAACCATCACATCGCAACAGCCTTCGCGTTTACTTTTGGCAAGCTGATATTCAGGTGAAAAATAGCATTCACGTGCAGTTACCATATCTGGAAACTCAATCACCACATGGCGTTCAAATGCTTTTCCTTCTAAGACTTCTGAAGCTCCGCCACGGGCAAGAAATTTAGCTCCATACTTTTGAAAAGCTTGTGGAGCTGTTGCTATATATTGTTTGTACTGTTCCATATCATGAATAGTGACATGAGCAATCCAGTATGCAGACATATCGTATTTCCCTATATTTTTAAGCTAAAACTATCTAAATTTTTCTAAATTGTGTTATCTCAGGCCTCTAAAATATTTTTAGCAATGGCAGCCGCTTCGGTAACATGCTCAGCAACGGCTTGTTTTGCCATTTCAGGGTCTTTATGAAGATAAATTGCTTCACACATATTTTTGATGCGTTGATAACCTGAGATTTCACGTTTTGTCGATTTCATGGTCATGGCACGAAGACGACTAATTCGACCATTTAAGCGTTGAACAACTTCCCATGCAATATAGTGTTTTGCGGTTGTGAAGATGGTTTGATAAAGCTGGGTTGAAGTCGCAATAATAAGATTGATGTCATCGGCAGCAAAAGCAGCTTTAAGATCTTCTAATAGAAGTTTTAATTTTTCAGCAGTTTCTTCATCTAGGTTTTTGGTGCAGTCCACAACAGCACTTTGTTCTAATAAAAGGCGAATTTCATAAATTTGTGAAGCAATTTCCCAGTTAAGTAGAGAGACGATCGGGCCTTTATTGGGCAAAATCTCAACTAAACCTTCTGCCTCTAAATAACGTATCACTTCACGAACCACAGAACGGCTCACTCCGAGCTCTTCACATAACGTTCTTTCAACCAGTCTTTTTCCTGATGGGAAATAGCCGGTAATAATAGCATTACGTACTTTATCTAAACACAGCTCACGTAAAGTTACGGGCGGGTTTTCAATTTTAAGATTCATAAATAATTAAATTTTCCTGTTTTTTAACATGTTGAGTTTCATTACATGTTTTTCAATAAAAATTAGCATAGCAAACTCTTGCTTTTTTTTCAGTATGTATTATGGTATACCATAATACGAATGACAAGATAATTTACTTGCAAGGAAGAGCAATGGAACTCATACGTAAAACAGTGCTTCATGTAGAAACAACTTATGTTGATGGTGGCAAAGAAGCAGCAAAGCCTTTAAAAATGGTGGCAGCCGCAGCGGTCATTAAAAATCCGTGGGCAGGCCAAGGCTATGTAGAAGACCTAGCACCAGAAATTCGCCGTATTGCACCCATCTTAAGCGAACATTTAACCAAACTTATTCTTGATGAAATCGGTTCTGGTGAAGCAGTTGAAGCTTTTGGTAAAAGTGCGGTGGTTGGCTTAAACGGTGAACTTGAACATGCATCAGCTTTAATCCACACCTTACATTTTGGTAATACTTACCGTAGTGCAGTCGGTGCGAAATCTTATTTGGCATTTAATAATACGCGTGGCCCAGCAAATGCACCGATTTTAATTCCAATGATGGATAAAAATGATGAGGGCCGCCGTTCTCATTACTTAACACTGCAATTTGCAATTCCAGATGCACCTGCTGCCGATGAACTTGTTGTTGTGATTGGTGCAGCAACAGGTGGTCGACCACATCATCGTATTGGTGATCGTTATAAAGATTTGGAAGAGTTAGGCCATGATGTCAAAAACCCTGCAGCTGTCAAATAACCGTATTGCTCACTATTTTGAGCAAGGCGAAGGAGAGCCTCTGGTTCTGATCCATGGAGTGGGGATGCAAGCTGCGGCATGGTATCCACAAATTGAATATTTTTCTAAACATTATCATGTAATTTCATTGGATATGCCGGGACATGGGCAAAGTACCAAATTACCGGCAGAAGCAAAATTACAAGATTTTGTTGAATGGACCATCGAATTTATTACAGCCTTAAATCTAGGTCCTGTAAATTTAGCTGGACATTCAATGGGATCTCTCATTACGACAGGAGTCAGTGTTACCCGTCCTGATTTAGTTAAACGGATGGCTGTACTCAATGGTGTATATAAACGTACAGCACAGGCACGTAATGCTGTAATCCAAAGAGCTGAAGAGTTAAAAACAGGCCGTATTGATGTTGAGACTCCGCTACAGCGCTGGTTTGGTGAAAGCGAAGTAGAGCGTATAGCAGCAGCCAAAGTGAAATCATGGTTGGAAAATGTCGACTTGTCTGGTTATACAACTGCATATTCTGCGTTTGCGCAAGGTGATGAAACCTATGCAGATGATTGGTCAAAGATAACGTGTCCTGCTTTGGTGTTGACCGGAACGGATGATCCGAATTCAACAGCAGAAATGGCACAGCAAATGGCGAATCAGGCAAAACATGGCACTGCAATTGTCATTGAAAATGAACGTCACATGGTGAACTTAACTGCACCTGACAAAGTGAATAATGCAATGCAAACGTGGTTGGAAACCAGCGTTTAATTTGCCACACATTGCTGAAGGAATATAACAATGAGTGAAATGGATACTATTAATAAAATACGTGAACTACGTGATGCTTTCGGATCATTTATGACGGGCGTTACGGTGGTCACAACCTGTAAAGAAGATGGAACACCACTTGGCTTTACAGCGAACTCTTTTGCTTCGGTGTCTTTGGACCCAGCTTTACTTCTTGTAAGTATTGCAAAGACATCAAGCAATTATCATAACTTTGCAAACACACCTCATTTTGCGATCAATATTTTGGCAGAAGAGCAAAAAGATGTTTCTAATACGTTTGCTCGTCCAAGCGAAGACCGTTTTGCAAATCTTTCATGGTCAAAAAGTGCTTGCCAAAATCCGCTTATCGATCATGTCAGTGCATGGTTCGACTGTACAACCTATCAAGTTGTTGATGCAGGGGACCATGCAATTTTAATTGGTAAAGTTGAAGATTTTGCTTCAACCGGTTTTGCAGGTCTTGGCTATTATCGTGGTGGATATTTTACACCAGCCAAACTTTCTGCCGAGGTCATCTCTGGTCCGAAAGTCGTGATGAGCGCAATTATTGGTCATGAAAATACCATTTTACTTGAAGAAACTGCCGATCATAAATGGACTATTCCAAATGTAATGGTTGATAAAGACGGTGCAGATAAAGCGCTTGAGAAAATTTTTGCACAATATCAGCCAGATGCTTCTGCTAACTTCATTTACTCTGTATATGAAAACGTTGAAAACCAGCAGCAATATATTTCATTTTTATGCAATACACCCGTAGCTCAAGCAACTAAAGGTCAGTTTGTCGATTTAAATGACCTAGAGAAACTTGAGTTTGTAGACAGCGCTCTAGAAAGTATGTTGATGCGCTATCGTAAAGAAAACCATTTAAAAACTTATGGTGTTTATTACGGAAATCAGACAACAGGTACAGTTCGTCAAATCGTTAAAGAGGAAGTTTAATCATGCGTTTTTCATTATTTGTGCATATGGAACGTGTTTCTGATCAGCAAACCCAGAAACAACTCTATGATGAAATGATTGAGCTTTGCCAGATTGCAGACCGTGGCGGTATGCATGCGGTTTGGACAGGCGAACACCATGCCATGAACTTTACCATTGCACCAAACCCATTTTTAAATCTGGTTGATTTAGCGAATAAAACTCAAAATGTTCGTCTAGGTACTGGCACGGTGGTAGCACCATTTTGGCATCCGATTAAACTTGCAGGTGAAGCTGCAATGACCGACATTATTACCAATGGTCGTTTAGATATTGGTATTGCTCGTGGTGCCTATTCATTTGAATATGAGCGCATGGTTCCGGGCATGGATGCATGGAGTGCTGGTCAGCGTTTACGTGAAATGATTCCCGCAATTAAAAACCTTTGGAAAGGAGATTATGAGCATAAAGGTGAATTTTGGCAGTTTCCAAAAACGACTTCAGCACCTCAACCGCTTCAACAACCGCACCCACCAATTTGGGTTGCAGCCCGTGATCCAAATAGCCATGAATTTGCTGTGCAAAATGGCTGTAATGTACAGGTAACGCCTTTGCATTTTGGTGATGAAGAAGTTGAAAAGCTCATGGGACATTTCAATGCAGCTTGTGAAAAGTTCAATGAAATTCAGCGCCCTGAAATTATGTTGCTGCGCCATACTTATGTTGCAGACAGTGAAGAAGATGCACAACTGGCAGCAGATGAAATCAATGCATTCTATAACTACTTTGGTGCTTGGTTTAAAAATGAGCGTGAAATTACTCAAGGTTTAATTGCGCCTATCACAAAAGAGGAAATGGCTGCACATCCTTTTTATACACCAGAAGCGATGCGCAAAAATAACGTGATTGGACAAGCTCAAGAAGTCATTGAACGCTTAAAAGCTTATGAAGCAATGGGCTACAACGAATATTCTTTCTGGATTGATACGGGCATGAGCTTTGAACGTAAAAAAGCATCATTGGAACGTATGATCAATGAAGTTATGCCGGCATTTGCATAGAGGCGAATATCATGACAGCAGACTTTCAGCTTTATATTAATGGTCAGTTTGAATCTGGTGCAGCAACTTTTGAAAGTATTAATCCTGCAACGGGTGAGGTCTGGGCAAACATGCCGGAAGCTCGAACCGATGAAGTGAATCGAGCGGTTGAGGCAGCATCTCACGCGTTAAAAGCACCTGATTGGGCGGGTTTAACTGCTTCACAGCGGGGTAAATTACTTTATAAGTTAGCTGATTTAATTGAAAAAGCTGCACCGCAGCTTGCTCAAATTGAAACCAGTGATACAGGCAAAATTATTCGTGAAACCTCTAGCCAGATTGCCTATGTTGCTGAATATTATCGATACTATGCAGGTATTGCCGACAAATTAGAGGGTAGTTTTCTACCGATTGATAAAGCGGATATGCAAGCATGGATTGTTCGTGAACCAGTAGGTGTAGTTGCTGCAATTGTTCCTTGGAACAGTCAGTTATTTCTATCGGCAGTAAAGGTTGGCCCAGCTTTAGCGGCAGGTTGTACCGTCGTGCTAAAAGCCTCTGAAGATGGCCCTGGGCCATTATTAGCTTTTGCTAAATTGGTCCATGAGGCTGGTTTCCCGGCTGGAGTGGTCAATGTGATTACAGGTTTCGGACCTGAATGTGGCGCCGTGCTGAGTAGTCATCCTGCTGTTGCCCATGTTGCGTTTACGGGTGGTCCAGAAACTGCGCGGCACATTGTACGTAACTCGGCTGAAAATCTTGCCAAAGTCTCACTCGAATTAGGTGGTAAATCTCCATTTATTGTATTTGCTGATGCAGATATTCAAAGTGCTGTAAATGCTCAGGTCGCTGCTATTTTTGCTGCCACTGGGCAGAGTTGTGTAGCAGGTTCTCGTTTACTGGTTGAAGAAAGCATTAAAGATGAATTTGTTCAGCGTTTGGTTGAGCGTGTACAAACCATAAAAATTGGTTTACCTCATGAGATGGCAACTGAGTTTGGACCACTTTGTACCTTACGCCAACGCCAAAAAATTGAGCAAGTCGTTGCAAGCTCAATCCAGCAAGGTGCAAAACTTCTTACCGGTGGTAAAAGCCTTGAGCGAGCAGGTTATTACTATCCACCGACCATTTTAGATTGTACTGATGCACCTCAAGCAGATTGCATTACAACTGAACTATTTGGTCCGGTTTTATCAGTAGATAGTTTCAAAGATGAAGCGGAAGCCGTGCAAAAAGCCAATAGTACGCCTTACGGACTGGCAGCAGGAGTCTTTACCACCAATTTAAGTCGTGCTCATCGTATGACTAAAGTGATTGGTTCGGGAATTGTTTGGCTAAATACCTACCGCGCTGTTTCTCCACTCGCACCTTTTGGTGGACATGGGCTTTCGGGGCATGGTCGAGAAGGCGGCGCAAATGCTGTTTTAGATTACACCACCACTAAAACAGTTTGGTTACGTACCTCAGATGAGCCAATTGATGATCCATTCGTCATGAGATAAGTCATGACTTGGGTCAGAAACTATATCGGGATTTTAATTTCAAGGATGAAAAAATGAATCAGTCAAATTTAACAATCAACTAAAGCCTTTAAATAGTTAAAAAGTAAAACTAGATGTATTGATGCTCAATAATAGTATCAATCGGACGGGCTTTACCTTTTTCTTGGCTAAAACAACACAAACAGATCAATGATCGGTTTGTAAAAGGAAATAAAAAGATGAAGCCAAGTCATATTGAAATGACTTTGGCTGAGCAGATTTTTTGATGTTGAGGAAATGAATTCCTCAAAGAGAGATTAAGGATATGAGCCAAAACGAAAATAGCAATAATGCTTTCGCAATCGAAAGCCATTCTATTGATTATGTTGCTCCCTCTGAACGTAATGGGAAAGTTCGCGATCTATTCACATTATGGTTTTGTACCAATATTGCACCGCTTGCCGTAATTACGGGAGCAATGTCAGTTTTAACGTTTAACCTCAATATTGTAAGTGCATTGCTTGCGATCTGCTGCGGACATTTTTTTGGCGCAGCAATTCTAGCTTTGACTTCTGCACAAGGACCACAGGTCGGCATTCCTCAAATGATTCAGAGCCGCGCACAGTTTGGGCGTTATGGGGCATTGCTAGTTGTACTGTTTACAACACTCATCTATTTAGGTTTTTTTATTTCTAACATTATTTTGTCAGGGAAAACCCTTCATACCGTTGTTCCAGCGATTCCTGTGCCAATTGCTACAGTTCTGGGGGCAATTGCTGCAACAACGATAGGGGTGATCGGTTACCACTTTATTCACAAGTTCAATAAAATTGGGACTTGGTTCATGGGTGGTTCATTGCTCATTGGCCTAATGATTATGGTGCCGCATATTAATGCAGATGTGTTAGCCAAAGGTTCTTTCCACATGAAAAGCTGGTTTGCCATGTTTGGGTTGTGTGCTGTATGGCAAATTAGTTTTTCACCTTATACCTCAGATTATTCACGATATTTACCAAAGTCGATTGGTATTTATAAACCATTTATCTTTACCTATTTAGGCGCATCTTTAGGAACTATTTTTGCCATGGCATTTGGCACGATTGCGGTCAGCATTGGTTCAACCACAGATGCAATGGAAGCGGTAAAGTCTGGTACTGGGCTATTCGGTTATGTTCTTATGATTTTGTTCTTATGCAATATCATTGGTCACAATGCCATGAACCTATATGGTGCGGTTCTGTCGTGTATTACCTCTATTCAGACTTTTGCAGGGCAATGGATGCCAAGCCGAAATATCCGAGTCGTGTTATCAATCATCGTGTTAATTCTAGCGACTTTAACTGCGCTTTGGGCATCAAGTAACTTTATTAGTTTCTTCTTAAATGTGATTTTTGCCTTGTTATTTATTTTGGTGCCATGGGTTTCTATTAATTTATTAGATTTCTATGTAGTTAATAAAAAGTCTTATGACATTCAATCAATCTTTGCACGTGATGGTGGTATTTACGGCAAATTTAATGCAAAAGCGCTTACGGCTTATTTCATTGGTATCGCGGTACAAATTCCGTTCTTAAAAAATGCGTTCTTTACAGGTGCATTAGCCGATGTAATTCCGGATGCGGATATTTCATGGGTCATTGGATTGGTGGTGAGTCTGGTGGTGTATTACATCTTTAATCTAGGAAAGATTAAATGTTCTGCACCCGCGTTAAATGCAAAATTACCTCAATAAGCATTGTAGTGAAAGGAATCCGACAATGAAAAAAAGCTATTTAAAAGCGGCTCTAAGCACAGCATTGATGGCCGTAATCTATCCGAGTTACGCAGGTGTAAATTTTGGAAATAGCGATAGTGAATACGGGAAGCTCACCGTATCAGGTTATGTTCGCGCTAACTATCAAGATAAACACTATGGAGAGTCTGCTTCTGATCAAAAAATTCGTTTTGATGCTGCGCAATTAAAATTGGACTATGAGCGTGGATCGTTATTTGGTCACGCGGAATATCGTTGTTATCAATATGATCGTCTATGTGATTTCTCAACATTGATTGATGGTTATGTGGGGTACAAATTAAATAAAACAGATCAGGTGGTGGCAGGTGTTCAGCCGATTCCATTTGGACCGGGACGTTTCTGGGGCAATAGCTTATATGGAAGTATGAGCACAACAGCCGGTTTAGAAGATGTTCATAATCTTGGTTTGAATTATCACTTTGAATTGCCAACAGCAACCAAGTTTGATGTAGGGTATTTTGCGGTAGATGGTGGAAACTACACAGGCTCTACCCAAGATTCAGGTCGCTACACTGCAAATTATGTCAGTTCAGACGATCCGAATAAAACTGATTTGCAAGAAAAGAACATGTGGGTAGGCCGAGTGACTCAAGATGTAAATCTTGGAATTAATGGTTTAACAACACAGCTCGGTGGTTCATATTGGACATCCGATATTGAAAATAAAGCTGCTTCGAGTGATGGGCGTCGTCATGCATGGGCACTTTTTGGTAAAGCCAATTATGGCAATTTTAATGTGACCCTTACAGGCGGTAAAAATGACGTAACTAATCAGGACCAGCTTAATCCAAATCATTCGCTTATGGGTTCTTATGACGGTGAATATTATGTGGCGAACAAAGGAACGTTCTATACAGCAGACGTCGGCTATTCTTTCAAAAATGTTAAGCAGATCGGGAACATTACGCCGTACTTTATGTACAGTCAGTACGACAAAGATCAGGACAATATGAAAGATTCGATCCGTAATATTATTGGTGTGTCTATTGACCATAAACAGCTATCTTTGGTGGCTGAATACATCATGAGTAAAAATGACCCATTCATTGGTGGGACTCAAGATTCATTGGCACAAGGGGATGATAACCAGTGGAATAAGTTGCTTAACTTAACGCTGTTTTATTATTTTTAAAGATATTTAAACATTCGGGCATACCGAAAATTTTTTAAATTAATTTTTGGTATGCCATAATACAAAGTTGATGGTGAGCTATTTAATTTATGTATCGCTCCACTATCAATGCAGAAGATCTCAACAGGATAATGATCATGCAGCTTAATGAACTCGCTTTATTTCGTCAGCAAGCCTTTGTTGCTGGAAAGTGGTGCGATGCGGACCATCAACAAACATCCAAAATTTTAAATCCGGCGACATTAGAAGTTATTGGTACTGTCCCAAATATGGGTAAGGCTGAAGCCGAGCGTGCCATTGAAGCTGCCAAAGAAGCTTGGCCGCTATGGAAAAATAAAACAGCAAAAGATCGATCAATGATTTTAAAAAAATGGTTCGATTTAATTATTTTAAATGCAGATGACTTGGCTTTTATTTTAACGAGTGAGCAAGGAAAGCCTTTAGCTGAAGCTAAAGGTGAAATTTTATATGCTGCAAGTTTTATTGAATGGTTTGCCGAAGAAGCAAAACGAGTATATGGCGATATTATCCCAAGCCCATATCCTGATGCTCGAATTGTCGTAAATAAACAGCCTATTGGCGTCGTTGCAGCTATTACGCCGTGGAATTTTCCGGCTGCCATGATTACGCGCAAGGTTGCTCCAGCCTTGGCGGCAGGTTGTCCTTGTATTGTAAAACCGGCGCCTGAAACGCCTTTTACTGCTTTGGCTTTAGTGGACTTAGCCGTGCAAGCTGGTGTACCTGCTGAAATCTTTAGTGTGATTACAGGCGATGCAGTTCATATTGGTGATGCGATTTTTGAAAGTGATGTTGTACGCAAATTTACTTTTACGGGGTCAACTCCAGTCGGCAAAATGCTGCTTGAGCGTTCAGCAAAAACCTTAAAAAAAGTTTCCTTAGAGTTGGGTGGCAATGCGCCGTTTATTGTATTTGATGATGCCGATTTAGATGCAGCAATTGAGGGGGCACTCATTGCTAAATTTAGAAATGCAGGGCAAACCTGTGTGTGCGTTAATCGATTTTTAGTGCAGGCTGGCATTTATGAAAAATTTATTGCTGCTTTGAGCTTAAAAATTCAAAACTTTAATATTGGTAATGGATTAGAAGCAGGGCATGACATTGGACCTTTAATTAATGCCAATGCGGTGAAAAAAGTTGAAGCTCATATTCAAGATGCCTTAGATAAAAAAGGTCGTCTTGTGGTTGGTGGTAAAAAGCATATAGCGGGTGAATTGTTTTTTGAACCGACTCTTATTGCAGACGTTACCGCTGATATGGATGTGGCAACTCAAGAAACGTTTGGTCCACTGGCTGCCATATTCAAATTTGAAACCGAGCAACAAGCTGTTGAAATGGCAAATGCAACTGAATTTGGTTTAGCTGCATATTGTTACACCAAAGATTTAGGTCGTGCTTGGCGAATGAGTGAACAGCTTGAATATGGCATGGTCGGAATTAATAAAGGCCTTATTTCAAATGAAGTTGCGCCTTTTGGTGGAATTAAACAGTCGGGTTTGGGGCGTGAAGGTTCCAAATACGGTATTGAAGATTATCTGGAAATTAAATACACCTTGTTTGGAGGATTGAATATATGAGTAATGAAAAATTTGAAAAGGGTTTAGCAATCCGTAAACAAGTTCTTGGTGAAGAATATGTAAATAATTCAATCAACAATGCGGATGAATTTAATCTTCCTCTTCAAGAGCTAGTTACTGAATATTGCTGGGGAGCTGTTTGGGGACGTGAAGAGTTAAGTAAGCCTGAGCGTAGTTTGATTAACTTGGCAATGATTTCGGCTTTAAATCGTCCACATGAATTAAAACTACATGTCAAAGGTGCACTACGGAATGGTGTGCCTAAAGAGAAAATTCGTGAAGTGCTCTTACAGGTTGCAATTTACTGTGGTGTACCTGCTGCTGTAGATAGTTTTCGTATTGCTAAAGAGGCAATTAAAGAGTTTGAATCTGAGCAATAAACTTTCGCTTTGCGTATTAAAAAGGCCTTGTTCAAGTAGACGAGGCCTTTTTAATACATTATTTAAATCACATTTCTGAGTTCATTTGCCGTGTTGCGCAGCAATGGCAAAATTTGGTGAACCAAATAATCTTCTTGTATACGGTTGGTTTCAGACATGCAGTTAAGTGCTGCTACCGCTTGACCTCGTGCATCAAAATCGATCACGCCAATACGTTCTTGTTGTAATAGTAGTGGATTGTTTTTTGCGCAGTTTAGGTGGTTAATATAATTTGAGGCCTCAGAATGTGCTAGACAATCAATAAAATTAAAAGCCAATTTGTCACCATATCTACGGATGTGGTTTTTTATGTTTTTAACACATTTACTTTATTACTTAATCAAACAAATGCTGAGCTGATAACAAAAAATATTAGACCGGTCGTCTATCAATCTATATAGTTAGGCCTCACTTTGTTGACCTTCTAGTTTAAAAGAGAAAATTAATGTCTATTATTCTTCATCATTTAAATGCTTCACGCTCATTTCGCATTCTGTGGTTACTTGAAGAAATTAAACAACCTTACGAATTAAAAAGTTATTTTCGAGATAAAACTACAAATCTTGCACCTCAAGAATTAAAAAATATTCATCCTTTAGGAAAATCACCTGTGATTGAGCTAGATGGAAAAGTAATTGCTGAATCAGGTGCCATTGTAGAAATTTTGATTGAAAAGTTTGCTCCTCAACTTATGCCCGCGAAAGATTCAGACAGTTATCTTGATTATTTACAATGGATTCATTTTTCAGAAAGTTCGGCTATGGTTCCATATTTATTAAATATTTTTAATTCGATTGAGTTAAAAAATGGCACTCAATTAAAGTTCTTGGATCAATATGCGCATGCTGAATTGGATAAAGTTTTTTCATATTTAGATCAACAATTAGAAGGCAAAAAATTCTTAGTAGACAATTGCTTAACGGGTGCAGATTTTATGATTGGTTTCGTAGTCTATGGTCTAATTAATTCTTTAAATATTCGATCAAAATATCTTAATATTGAACAATATGTAAAAAGTCTAGAAAGCTTAGAAAGCTGGCAAAAAGCCATGTCTATAGAACAAAATCTTCCTCACCAAATCAATGCCTAAAAAATTGCTGTAAGTAATTTTTTCAATATTTTTTAGCGGCTCAATTGGCTCGTATTGGTTCTGGCAAACCAGCGAGTTAAAGGGTTTGCCATTTAAAATCATGAGTTGAAACTCTTGTACCTCTAATTGATGACAAGAGTTTCTATGTCTATTTAAATCACATTTCTAAGTTCATTTGCCGTGTTGCGCAGCAATGGCAAAATTTGCTGAACTAAATAATCTTCTTGTACACGGTTGGTTTGAGACATGCAGTTAAGCGCTGCCACCGCTTGACCTTGTGCATTAAAAACAGGCACAGCAATCGCAATCACACCAAGTTCATGTTCTTCTTTTGAAAGACAATAATCTGATAATGAAATGCCCTTAAGTACTTCAAAAAAATTGGATTCATCTACAACGGTAAATGGGGTTAAGCGTTTTAAACCGTAAGTTTTTACCCATGTGTGCTGAGCTTCTTCAGGCAGTGCTGCAAGCAACACTTTACCTGTGGAAGTTGCATGGGCAGGCAGTCGGTTTCCTAAATGCATGCCGTAAGGGCTTACGCGTAAATTATCTTGCTGCGGTAAATAACTGCGGGCAATCGGCACGACTTCGTTATCGTCCAGAACCACAATTGAAAAAGTCAGAGACGTTTGCGCGCACAAAAGATTTAAAAATGATTGAGCAACTTTAGGCAGATGGGCAGAGCTTAAATAAGAACTTGAAAAGCGCAGCACGCGATGGGTGAGCCAAAAGTAATGTTCATCTGTTTCTAAATAGCCTAAGTATTTTAAAGTTTTTAGATAACGCCTTGCCGCCGTGCGACTAATACCGGTTCGTTCGGCCACTTGAGTTACATTCAGCCGTTGTCGATCTGTTCCAAAAGCTTCCAGTAACGCTAAGCCTTTTGCTAACCCTGCAATGTAGTCTTCTTGACGAATTTTCTCATGCGAGTTCGGGTGCTCTAAAAAAGCATCGAGAGAAGGCATCCTTTCATTCCTGTTATTTTGGTTGTTTCTGTCCGCTATTCGGACAAACTAAATGATAAACGGTTATTTTCGTCTTGGATACATAGTGCACAAAACTTAAAGCCAGTAATTTAAAAGTCAGGATAAAACAAGGATGAAGTTATGGATATTTTAAAGACACAGGTTGCAATTATTGGTTCTGGACCAGCAGGGTTATTGCTTGGGCAACTTCTATATAAAGCTGGGATCGATCATATTATTGTTGAGCAACGTAGTGCTGAATATGTGGCTTCACGGATACGCGCAGGAATTTTAGAGCAAGTTTCGGTCGACTTACTTAAACAAGCAGGCGTTGACCAAAATTTAAAAGACAAAGGATTACCGCATTCAGGCATTGAAATCTTAACCAATGGTGTAAAACATCGGGTTGATTTGGCCGCACTAACGGGTGGAAAACAAGTGACCGTATATGGTCAGACCGAAGTGACTAAAGATTTAATGACTGCGCGTGAAGCAGAGCAGCTGACTTCATTTTATGAGGCTCAAAATGTACAGGTTAAAGATTTCTACAATGCTCCAAAAGTTGAGTTTGAGTACCAAGGTAAAGCCTTTCAAATTCAGTGTGACTTTATAGCAGGTTGTGATGGTTACCATGGCGTCTGCCGTGCCAGCGTGCCTGAAGATAAAATTAAAACTTTTGAAAAAGTTTATCCGTTTGGCTGGTTAGGTGTGTTGGCAGATGTTCCACCTGTAGCCGATGAGTTGATTTACGTACAGTCTGAACGTGGATTTGCTTTATGCAGTATGCGTTCTGAAACGCGTAGCCGTTATTATTTACAAGTCCCTTTAACAGATCACGTAGAAGACTGGTCGGATGAAAAGTTCTGGAATGAGTTAAAAAACCGCCTAGATCCTGAAAGTCGTGAAAAGCTCGTTACTGGGGCTTCTATTGAAAAAAGTATTGCACCGTTACGTAGCTTTGTGACGGAACCAATGCGTTTCGGGAAACTGTTTTTAGCAGGTGATGCTGCACATATTGTTCCACCGACAGGAGCAAAAGGCTTAAATCTCGCTGCGTCTGATATTGCTTATTTATCAAGTGCACTCATTCAATATTATGTCGAAGGTTCAGAACAGGGTATTGATGAATATTCTGAAAAATGCCTACAACGTGTATGGAAAGCAGAGCGTTTTTCTTGGTGGATGACTCATTTATTGCATCGTTTTGAAACAGAAAGTGAGTTTGATCATAAGATTAAACAAGCAGAGTTGAGTTACGTGCTTGGATCTGTCGCAGGTAGAACAACATTGGCTGAAAACTATGTTGGTTTACCTTATGAAATTAAGCAAATTGATAGTTTTAAGCACGCAAGTTAAAGGCTAGATAAAAAATAAAAAGGGCATGAATATGCTCTTTTTTATATAAAAAACTAAATGGGAAGAGATAGGTTAAGAGATTGTTTTGTTTAAAAGATCGGCATTAATAAAAGCTTTTGTCACATTTTTTCAGTATATTGCTATTAATTTCTTTATTTATAAATTTTAAGTTTGTATGGAACAGGACCAAGCACGCATACCTAAATATATTCCTATCCGCGATGCAATTGCCCATGACATTGAATCTGGCGTATTAGAAGCCCACGCAAAACTCCCGTCGGAAAGAGTGCTTTCTGAACAATTCCAAACCACTCGAGTGGCTGCACGTGAAGCTTTACTGGCTTTGGAAACTGATGGTTTGATTTATCGATTAGACCGCCGTGGTTGGTATGTTCGTTCTCCTCGTATTATTTATCACCCGCAATCTACAAAAAACTTTAATCAGTTTGTGATTGAACAGGGCTATGAACCTTCTACGGAAGTGATTTCGAGTGAGCTTACGCAGGCCACTTCTTGGGATGCCAAGCATTTAAAAGTTGAAAAAGAGCATCCGATTTATTCAGTTTGGCGACGTCGTTGCATTAATGGACGACCTGTTTTGGTTGAACATTTACGTGTTAACGCCGAGCTTTTTCCTGAGTTTTTAACTCATGATCTCAAGCAATCCATTACTTTACTCATGGCAAATCAATATAACTGCCATATCACCAGAGCCGATATAAACCTGTATCCAACGGCTTTATCAGAACAACAGGCTAAAGCACTTCATGTGAATGTTGGTGCGCTTGGGTTATATATTCGTCGTAGCAACAGAAATGAAGAAGGTATCATTACCGATGTTGACCAAGAATATTGGCTACATGATGTTTTAGATTTGCATTTCGAAGCGCGAGCATAAAAAAATGCAATCTGGTTTAAACCAGATTAATTAAACTGTCATATAAAACTGTTCAAATACGATCATCAAATAATTGCATTCGATGGTTTGCAGATGAAACAGTATGTTCAACAGACAATTAAACTCAGCACTGCATCAATTTTAGGTGTAGTGGTCGCTATGCAAATGGGATGTTCATCGGCGACATCAAAAAACTCAGAAGAAATTATAGTCTATACGGCAGTGGAAGCCGACCAGCTTAAACAATATCAAAAAAAATTACATCAAGCCTATCCAGAGCTAAAAGTAAAATGGGTACGTGATTCAACAGGTGTGATTACTGCTAAGCTTTTAGCAGAGCAGAAAAATCCTCAAGCAGACGTAGTTTTTGGTGTGGCATTAACCAGTTTGCTGGTCATGGAAAAGAAAGACATGCTTGAGCCTTTTAAACCAGAAGGTGTTGAAAATTTAAAACCGGAATTTGTAAGCCAAGAATCTGTACCGACTTGGACAGGCATGGATGCATGGGAATCTGCAATTTGTGTTAATAAAGTCGAATTAGAGAAACGTAAATTACCAATTCCCAAAACTTGGAAAGATTTAACCAATCCTATTTATAAAAACCTAATTGTGATGCCAAATCCAGCCTCAAGTGGAACAGGGTATTTAGATGTCACGGCTTGGATGCAAATTTGGGGTGAAAAGCAGGCATGGAATTATATGCAGGCTTTAGATAAAAACATTTCACAATATCCTCACTCTGGTTCAAAACCTTGCAAGATGGCGGCACAGGGGGAAATTCCAATTGGCGTTTCTTTTGGTTATCCAGCATTTAAATTAAAAGCAGAGGGTGCACCTTTAGAAGTGGTTTATCCAACTGAAGGTTTAGGCTGGGAAATGGAAGCCTCAGCAATTGTGAAAGGAACTAAAAAATTAAGTAGCGCACAAAAATTTATAAATTGGTCGGTAAGCAAAGCGGCAAATGAAGCCTATGCCCATAACTTTTCAATGGTGGCCTACAAAGGCATTGAAAATACCACTATGGACTTCCCGAAAAACCTTTCTCAAATGCTCGTGAAAAATGATTTTTATTGGGCGGCCGAGCAGCGTGAACGTATTTTGGCTGAATGGTCAAAGCGTTTTGAAAAGTGATCTTTTGGATAAGGGCTTCATTATGCAAATTCCTTCGTCATTACAATCATCGCTGCTTGGTCAAAACCAAAAGGCCAAGTTGGCAGGGCATTTATTGTCGACATTAACGACCTATAAATATCCTGAACATGGCCCCTCGGTTTTAGAAGTGGTGGATATACAAAAAAAGTTCCAACACTTTCAGGCTCTAACTCATATTAATTTAGACCTGAAAGCTGGTGAATTCGTTAGCTTTGTGGGGCCGTCAGGATGCGGTAAAACCACATTGCTACGCATAATTGCAGGACTAGAAAAACCTGATTATGGAAAAGTCATAAAAAAGGGCACAGATATTACATTGTTGAGTGCTGAAAAACGCCACTGTGGCATTGTGTTTCAGAACTATGCGTTATTTCCAAATCTAAACGTTGAAGAAAATATTGCTTTTGGCTTAGACAAAAAAAGGTGGGATAAAGCACAGCGTAGTCAAAGGGTCCAACAGCTATTAGAACTGATTGAACTACCCAATATTGCGAAAAAATATCCGAACCAATTGTCGGGTGGGCAGCAGCAACGTGTTGCGCTTGCTCGGGCAATTGCACCGGAGCCAGATATTTTACTGCTGGATGAACCGCTTTCTGCACTCGATGCACAAGTGCGTCTAAACCTAAGACAAAAGATCCGTTCAATTCAATCGCAGCTTAGTTTGCCAACCATTATGGTGACGCACGATCAAGAAGAAGCATTAAGTATTTCTGACCGTGTTGTAGTGATGAATCATGGTGTAATTGAGCAAATTGACACGCCGCACAATATTTATTACAAACCACAAACCCAATTCGTTGCAAAGTTTATTGGCACCATGAACTTTTTTAAAGCGGTTTGTTCAGTACCGAATCAGCTCGAAGTTTTAGGTTTTATTCCTCTAAATTTGGAGCAGCAAAAGCTTAAAGCTGGGCAAAATTACAGCATTGGTTTTAGACCTGAAGCTGTCGAGTTGGTTGATGATTTAGGCAGTGATAAAGAGTCATTGTATTTACCCGTTAGAGTATTAAGTACTGAATTTTTAGGTGCGAAACGTCGTTTATTTTGCACCATTCATATCGATGGAATTGAGCAGGCAAAACATCTTTTACAAATTGAAATTGAAAATACAAAGTTTAAATCTTTGCAAGAATTCATGTTTATAAAAGTGCCTAATCAACTCATTCATGTCTTTGACGAACAAGGGTACGCACTATGTTAAATGAAGCTGCTTCAGCGGTTTTAAAAACACAGCCGCGTCGAAAAACTGAATATTCGTTAAGATCAAATATTGTTTTGGCTAGCGTCGCAATTGCTTTAACTTTAGCTATTATTGCTCCATTAATGTTGCTATTTCAAACTGCATTTTTTGATGAAAATCAAAATTTTGTTGGTCTTAAAAATTTTTATAATTATTTTGGAAGTCCAGCTTTACTCAGCTCTGTATTTAATTCGATGTGGATTGCTTGTACCGCCACTGTCATTACAGTATTGCTTGCTAGTATTTATGCTTTTGCATTAACCAACGTCAATATGAAAGGTAAAGGCTTCTTTAAATTGGTGGCTTTTTTACCGATTTTAGCGCCATCACTTCTGCCTTCTTTGGCACTGGTTTATTTGTTTGGTAAGCAAGGTGTGTTTAAACCATTGCTGGGCGATATACAAATTTATGGTCCTATCGGTATTTTAATCAGTTATTGCTTTTGGCTATTTCCTGCAATTTTGATGTTGATGATGGTGTCTTTTCGCAGTGTCGATCAGCGTTTAATTGAAGCATCTTTGTCGTTTGGCAAAAATATCTGGAAGACGCATTACCACGTCACACTACCTGCAATTCGTTATGGGCTAATCAGCGCAAGTCTGGTGGCTTTCATTTATGTACTGACCGATTTCGGCATTCCAAAAGTCATTGGCGGTTCATTTAATATGATGGCGCTTGATGTCTATAAACAGATTATTGGTCAGCAAAACATGAGCATGGGTGCAGTGATTTCCATCTTATTATTGCTACCAGCTGTTTTCGTGTTCATTTTCGATCGAATACAAAGCAAGCGTCATGCGCGTTTTCAAGCTTTCCAGACTAAACCTTATGTCTCTGCATCGAATAAAAAACTTGAAGTGGTTCTGAGCTTATTTTGTGGTTTGGTTTGTGGTTCGATTTTACTGATTATCTTTACGGCAGTACTCGCCTCATTTATCCAGTCTTGGCCTTACGATCTATCTTTGACCTTGGCACATTACAGTTTTGAATATGTCGATGGCGGAGGTTGGGCGGCGTACTTCAACTCGGTTCGAATGGCACTCTTTAGTACGGTTTTTGGAACAGCACTGATTTTTATGGTGGCACTATTAACTGAGCGTTTTAAGGCACATCCACTCATTAAAAACTATGTACAAGCTTTGGTTTTATTGCCACTTGCTGTACCAGGGTTGGTTCTAGGTATTGCTTACATTTTGTTTTTTAACCAGCAAAGTAATCCGTTAAATGTGCTGTATGGAACCATGACCATTTTAGTGATTTCAACCATTGTCCATTATTACACTGTGCCACATCTTACTTTAACGAATGCCATTAAACAGATTCCGCTACAACTCGATCAGGCAGCAGAAAGTTTAGGTACAACGAAGTGGAAAACCTTTTGGAAAGTGTATTTGCCCATGTGTTTCCCAGCCCTATGCGATGTGTCGGTCTATATTTTTGTGAATGCTATGACCACTGTATCCGCTGCTATTTTCCTCTATTCACCAGACACCAGTTTAGCTGCAGTTGCTGTTCTAAATATGGACGATGCAGGAGACACGGTCGCTGCTGTTGCTATGAGCATTTTAATTTTGACGACCTCATGTGTTGTAAAACTGGTGCATTGGTTATTTACCAGAAAAATTATGGCAAGAAGTCAGCAATGGCGTGAAGGCTCTCACTAAGTTTTAGCTAAACACAATTTTTATTTAACCGACTGAAAAAGCAATGCTTTGTTAAACAAGGCAAGGGTTTGTTCATCTTAAATTTCGCAAATTGGAAGTCTTATGAATCACATACAGTTTGATTTAATTGTTGTCGGTGCAGGCATTTTAGGTTTGTCCGCTGCAATACAGGCGCAAGAACAAGGCTTAAAAGTCTGTATCTTTGAGAAAAATGCCCAACCTGTGGGGGCAACTCGTCGTAATTTTGGAATGGTCGGAACATCAACATTAACGCATCCAGAGAAACAGTGGCGAAAGTATGCAGTTGCAACACGTTCTTTTTACCAACGAATTCAGGCTGAAACCGATATCTCATTTGCTCAAAGACAAGGCGTATATCTAGCCAATACAGCACTTGAATGGCAAGTTTTAAATGAGTTTGCCGTGCGTGCAAATAACTACCAAATTCCAGTTCATTTGCTAAATCATGATGAACTACTCACCCAATTTTCCTATTTAAATCCTTCGCAGCAGTTTCAAGGTGGGTTGGTTTTCGAAGAAGATTATTCGGTAGAACCGCATGTGATTGGGCAGCGACTATTGGCATATGCCGAAAGTAAAGGTGTAGAGATTTATACCAATGCGTGTGTCGTTCAAACCCAATATCAGCAGGAAAGTTGTCAGGTTCGTTTGGCAAGCGGTGAGACTTATCGGGCAAATAAAGTTTTGATCTGTCACGGCGAAGTCATCGATGTTTTATATCCAGATCTCTTACAAAGTTTGAACCTGAAACGTTGTGGCTTACAAATGGCGCTGACTCAACGGTTCCGCCAAAACTTAAATGCTTCTATCTATTCAGGCTTATCTATTTCACGTTATCCGGCTTTTGAAATTTGCCCAAGTCATGCAGAACTGATTAAAACGTCACAGCAGGGATTCATTAAAGAATTCGGTATTCATATTCTGATTAAACAAAACGAATTTGGTGAGCTGATCGTGGGTGATAGCCACGAATACCATTCGATTAATGAAGCGCCTCAGTTTGAGCAACGTGAAGATATTAACCAGTTTATAAAAACTTACTGTCACGAAAAATTGGGACTGACTTTACCTCCGATCCAAAAACGTTGGAATGGTTATTACCTGACTCATGAACATGAGTTGGCCTGCGTCACTGAAGCTGAAAAAAATATCTTTCTTGTGAGTGCTATCGCGGGGAAAGGCATGACCACAGGGGCTGGATTTATCAAAGAAGTATTAGAACAAAATATTTATTAGTTTGTAATCTGGTTTAAACCAGATTGGCATATATTGAAATTAACACAACCGAAATGAGCAATCTTATGAACATGCAACCACAACTTGATATGGATTTAGAAAACAAATATTTGCTACTAACTCCAGGACCATTATCCACATCGGCAACCGTGCGCCGTGCCATGCAAAAAGACTGGTGTACTTGGGATCAAGAATATAATTCGCTTGTACAAGATATTCGTAATCGACTAGTCAACTTGGCAACCAGTCAACCTAAAAAATATACGACTGTCTTGATGCAAGGTAGTGGTAGTTTTGCAGTGGAGTCTGTGCTTGGTTCAGCTATTCCGCGTGATGGCAAAATCTTGATTATCAATAATGGCGCCTACGGTGCACGCATGGTGCAAATGGTGCGTTGCTTAAATATTGAAGTTGTAGAACTCAGTTATTTAGAAACCCAGACACCAGATTTGCAAGAGATTAAGCGTATTTTAGAAGATAAAACAATTAGCCACGTTGCTTGTGTGCACTGTGAAACAACCACAGGAATTTTAAACCCGATTCAAGAAATTGGCCGTTTGGTTAAAGCAGCAGGAAAAATCTGGATTGTGGATGCCATGAGTTCATTTGGTGGTGTTCCAATGGATATTGCTGAGCTTGAAATTGATTTCCTGATTTCAAGTGCAAATAAATGCATTCAAGGTGTCCCGGGTTTTGGTTTTATTTTGGCGAAGCGTGATTGTCTAGAAGCATGTAAAGGTTTGGCACGTTCGGTTAGCCTCGACTTATATGACCAGTGGAATACCATGGAGCAGCATAACGGTAAATGGCGTTTTACCTCACCAACCCATGTAGTACGTGCATTTTATCAGGCATTGCTTGAGCTTGAAGCCGAAGGTGGAGTTGCTACACGTTATCAACGTTATTTAAAAAACCAAGAAACCTTATCGCAAGGTATGCAACAACTGGGCTTTGAGTTGGTACTCAGTGAGCAGTGTCCACAATCACCCATTATTACCACTTTTCTTTACCCAACAGTCGAAAAATTTAGCTTTCAGTCATTCTATGAAACGCTAAAAAAAACAGGTTATGTGATTTATCCAGGCAAAGTCACAGATCTTAATTGTTTCCGTATTGGCAATATTGGCGAAGTTTATATTCATGACATTGATGGGCTTCTTGCTGCCATTGCCAGCTACTGCGAAAGCCATCTAAACCAAGCTGCAACAGCATAATTTTTATTAAATTATTTAAATTAAAGGGAATACATCATGACGACGAATAATACGCAAATTCAAGCTGTTGTTTTTGACTGGGCTGGCACAACAGTAGATTTTGGTTCACGTGCACCAATTTTGGCTTTTATGGCTTTATTTAAAGACAACAAAATTGAAATTACGGTTGAAGAAGCTCGTGCCCCAATGGGTTTAGAAAAGCGTGACCATATTGCTGCTGTTTTAAAAATGCCGCGTGTGGCAGTTGCATGGCAGGAAATATATGGACAGGCTGCAAATGAAGCAGATATTGACCGTCTATATAAAGACTTTATTCCTTATCAATTAAAATCGATTCCAACATGTTCTGCGTTAATTCCAGGTGCATTGGAAACTTTTGAAAATATTAAAAAACGTGGTGCAAAAATTGGTAGTAACACAGGTTATGCATCAATAATGATTGGGCGATTGGTCAAAGATGCTGCCGATCAGGGCTATCGACCAGACTGTATTGTTACTGCCAGTGACGTAAAATTCGGACGTCCATATCCTGAAATGCTATGGAAAAATCTAATTCAACTTGATGTATCCGACATCAAAACAGTTGTAAAAGTAGATGATACCGTGGTGGGTATTGATGAGGGTTTAAATGCAGGATGCTGGACGGTCGGGCTTGCGATTAGTGGCAACGAAGTCGGTTTAAGCTTTGAAGAGTGGAGTGCATTATCGACAGATGAACAGATTATTCTAAAAGATAAGGCATATCAAAAAATGAATGCGTCGGGCGCTCACTATGTGATTGATAGTGTCGCTGATTTACCAAATGTTTTAGATGATATTGAACGCCGTTTGGGACTAGGTGAACGACCTTAAATATTTTAGGTCAATATCTTTTTAAGCTTAGCTCCCTTGGGAACTAAGCTTACCTAAAAAATTAAAATGAAGAGTAGATAAACTCTACATGTTTGGAAATAAGGAGCAACCTTGCGGAAGAAAACTCCTTATTTGCTTCTAACGATTTAAAACACATGTTTAGACCGTTAGAACCATCAACCATATAGGCACATGACCTATATGGTATTTTGTGATGGATCTTTTTTACGACTTTTGTGGGTCATATAATTTTTCTTTAATGAATAAGGCGGGGATCACACCACAAATCAGATATGCGGCTCCCATTACAACAAAACCTAAACCAATAGAACCGCCAGATGCTAAAAAGCCGATGGTTGCAGGTGCAAGGGCTGCTCCAAGACGACCCACATTATAAGCACCGCCAATTGCTGTACCACGGATGGCTGTCGCAAAACTTTCAGTCATATAGGTTGCATTTACGCCGTAAGGAATACCGTATAGGAAACCGAAGGTAACGAGTAAATATAAAATATTGCTTGGTGAGTTATAAAAAACAATAAGTGGTAAGAAAATAGCAGTACCAATCGCACCAAAGGCATAGGTAAAACGACGGCCTAATTTATCTGCCATCATGCCTGCAAGGACTTTACCTAAAATCATGGCGGTATATGTACCGACCATATAAGCCGTCATTTCTTTAAACTTCATACCTAACTCACTTTCTAAGTAAGAAGGCATCCAGTTATTTACACCATAGTAGCCAAACTGTAAGAAGCCCGCGGTTAATGCCCAAAGGATAAACATATTACGGTTCTGTTTATCTTGAAAAATAAGCTTAAACGCTGAGGTTTTCGATGTGTTTTGAGCCGCAACAGGTTGTTGTAGTCGAGCCTGTTGCCAAGCTAAAGGTTCTGGTACAAAAATATGCATTAAAACGGCAATAATGACGGGAATAATTGCAACGTAAAACAGCATGCGCCAGCCATGATCGGGAATAATCCAGCCTGCAAGTAAGGTCGCAACAATATAGCCGACGGTCCAACCCGCTTGTAAAGTTCCGAGTACGGTTGTGCGGTAACGTGTCGGTACATATTCGGCCATCAATGTATTACAAGCAATGTAGAGCGAGCCGAGCCCAAGTGATGCAAAAAATCTTAAAATACCGAATTGAAGAAAGCTCTGAGTAAAACCTAAACCACAGGTGAGGAGTGAGAAAATTAAAATAGAAATAACAACAATACGCACGCGACCAAATTTATCACACGCCCATCCCCCAAAAATTCCACCAACAGCCATACCTGCTAATGTGAAACTGCCCAGCATACCTGCTTGTACTGAACTTAATCCAAAATCTGCCTTAATACTATTTAAGCTATAAGACAGCAGCATCAAATCTGCACCATCCACCAATAGCGCTAGAAATGCAAAAATAAATGCAATTTTCCAAGTATGAGGCTGTATACGTGAAAGACTTTCTTTGTAATTTGTAGCCATAATCCATTACCTACATTTGATTGAACGCACTTCAAATCTTTTTAAAGTGCTTAAAATTTGATTAAGACGCAGCACGAATCATGTTTCGGGCAATAATCATTTGTTGAATTTGGGTGGTGCCTTCATAGAGACGGAACAGACGAACATCTCGATAAAAACGTTCAATCGCATATTCACTGATGTAACCTGCACCGCCGTGAATCTGTACGCAGCGATCAGCGACTCGACCACACATTTCGGTTGCAAACATTTTTGCGCAGGAAGCTTCAGTGCTGACGTTTTGTCCTGCATCACGTAGACGTGCAGCGTCTAAAACCATGCATCTAGCTGCATAAATTTCGGCTTTTGAGTCAGCAAGCATGGCTTGAATAAGTTGGAATTCGGCAATGGGTTGCCCAAATTGCTTACGTTCGATGGCGTACTTTAAAGAGTCGTCTAGCATTCGGGTTGCTGCTCCAACACTCAAAGCCGTAATATGCAAACGGCCTTTATCCAGTACTTTCATGGCAGTTTTAAAACCTACACCTTCAACCCCACCAATCAATGCAGAAGCAGGGATACGACAATTTTCAAAAATCACATCACAAGTGTGAGCGCCTTTTTGCCCCATTTTTTTATCGCGTTTGCCCAAAGAAATGCCGGGTGTTTGGCTGTCGACAATAAAAGCAGAAATACCACCAGCACCCTTAATATCAGAACTTGTGCGTGCCATAACTGTAAATATGCCAGCATGAGGGGCATTGGTAATAAAGCGTTTGGTGCCATTTAAAATATAAAAGTCGCCATCTTTTACTGCACTAGTCTTTAAAGATGCGGCATCAGAACCAGCATCGGGTTCAGTTAAGCAAAAAGAACTGATTACTTCACCGCGAGCTAAACGTGGCAAGAAAAATGATTTCTGAATTTCGGTACCGTCAATAATGAGACCACTTGAACCAATACCATTATTGGTACCAATAAGAGAACGAAAAGCAGGAGAGGTCCGTCCTAATTCAAAAGCAACATAGACTTCTTCTTCCATTGTAAGTCCAAGGCCTTCGTACTCTTCAGGAATGGTTAAACCAAATAAGCCCAGCGCTTTCATTTGCTCAATAATATCTTGAGGAATTTCATCCGTTTCAGCGACTTCATTCTCATGAGGAATTAATACACCTTCAACAAATTGTCGAATCATATCAACAAGTTGATTTAGTGTTTCCTTATCTCGAATCATAGTCTCATCCTTTTACTACATACTAAAAACATCAATGTGATGTTCGCAAAATCACCAATATTTGAAGCGATAGTAATCAAAGGATGAACGCAAAACAATATATTTTGAAAATTAATTTCGCAATGCGATATATTGTTATTGGTATTTGATTGGCTAATTTATTGATTTATCTAAGCTATATTTTCTTATAAAAATTCATCATTTTTAGTGGAAAATTAAAGTTTGATTTTTAAAATGAGGTGTGTATATTAAAAATATATATCGCTATGCGAAATTTTAAATGGATAAATTTTCCTATAGGAAATGAATCACCAGATAGAGTGGGATGAAGATGGGTGCTTTAAATGGAATTCGGGTGCTTGACTTAAGTCGGGTATTGGCTGGGCCTTGGTGTGGACAAACGCTGGCCGATTTAGGTGCAGAGGTCATCAAAATTGAAAGACCCAAAGTAGGTGACGATACCCGTTCTTGGGGACCACCTTGGATGAAAGATGACTCTGGGTCTGATACTCAAGAAGCAGCTTATTATCAGTCTACAAACCGCAATAAATTATCGGTTGCCATCGATATTGCCAGTCCTGATGGCCAAGAATTGATTAAAGCTTTAATTCAAGACACAGATGTGGTGATTGAGAACTATAAAGCGGGTTCTTTAAAAAAATATGGTTTGGACTATGAGTCTTTATCTCCAATTAATCCGAAATTGGTGTATTGCTCAATTACAGGTTTTGGTCAAAATGGCCCGAGAGCAGAAGAACCTGGTTATGACTTTATTATTCAGGGAATGGGCGGACTCATGTCAGTCACAGGTGAGCGTGATGATTTACCGGGCGGTGGTCCCCAAAAAGTAGGTGTGGCCTTTTCTGATTTAGCTACAGGACTTTATTCTACGATTGCCATACAAGCTGCTTTACTTAACCGTCATGTGACGGGTTTAGGACAATACATTGACATGGCTTTGCTTGATGTCCAAATTGCGACTATGGCAAATCAGGGAATGAATTATCTTTCATCGGGTAATATCCCTAAGCGTTATGGCAATGCACATGCCAATATTGTGCCTTACCAAGTATTCAAAGCTTCTGACCGTGATTTTATTATTGCATGTGGAAATGACACTCAATTTATTCAGCTCTGTAGAAGTATTGGTTTACCCGATTTACCCAATGATGCGCGTTTTGCCCGAAATGCAGACCGAATTAAACATCGTGATGAAGTTATTGAAATTTTATCAAACCATTTCTTAACTAAAACTGCAGATGAGTGGGTAGATGCGATTTATGCTGCTAAAGTTCCGGTAGGGGTAATCAATAACTTGGAGCAAGCTTTTCAAGAGCCACAAGTCATTGCTAGAGAAATGTTGGTCGAGATGAATCACCCGCAACGTGAGAAATTGAAGGTAATTGGTTCGCCAATCAAACTTTCAAGAACCCCTGTTGAGTACAAAACCGCTCCTCCGCTGTTAGGTGAACATACTCAAGTGGTTTTAGGTCGAGTCGTTTCTCTAGAAAAATTAGATGAGCTTAAGAAAAAAGGTGTGATTGCGTAAGCTGGTTTTAAAGCGAAGGGTTAAAATTATTTTTAAAATTAGAAAATAAAATATTTAGCCTTTCGCTTGAATGGTTTAAATCAAGTTATATTTTAGATGCAGACTAGGACGTTTGCTTTTTTGCTATTTATAGAAAAAATAGATTATAATTTTCGCAGTGCGAAACAAAATATGGATTGGTATAAATATGAATGATGCAGTAGATGCAGAGCAAACAGAAAAATTATTAGCGCCTTTAAGACATGAATTATTACATCCGATTCAAGACATGCAGGATGAAAATGATCGCCAATTTATTACTGCATTAGCCCGTGGTTTAGAGCTATTACGTTGTTTTACGCCAAAACATCAGCATTTAGGGAACCAAGAACTCGCACAAATGACGGGTTTACCTAAGCCAACCATTACTCGTCTAACGCACACTTTGTCTCGTTTGGGTTATATCAAACAAGTCCCCAATTCGAGCAAATTTCAACTTTCAGTTGGGGTTCTTGCTTTTGGTTACTCGATGCTTTCTAACGTGTCGATTCGTTCTATTGCTCATCCATATATGAAAAATCTGGCAGACTATGCTGGCGCTGCGGTCGCAATGGCAACACGTGATCGACTCAATATGATTTATCTTGACGTGGTGCAAGGTAAAGGCAATATGACCATGCGCCGTCAGGTCGGAACTTATTTACCGATTCATTTAAGTTCGATGGGACGTGCATGTTTGGCTGCAATGCCTGAAGATGAAAGAGAGTTTTTGCTTGATGCGATTCGTAGCAAACACAAAGAAGACTGGATCAAGATTAATCGTGATTTAGACAAAGCTTTTAAAGACTATCAAGATTTTGGATATTGTTTTTCAATTGGCGAATGGCATAAAGATGTGAACTCAGTTGCAGTTCCATTGATTCATGAACAACATGGTTTACTGGTGTTCAACTGTGGCGGTCCAAGCTTTATTATGAACCGAGAAAAACTTGAAGAAGATATTGCACCACGTCTTTTGCATATGGTGAATAACATCCGTACTGAGATTAGTTAATTGTACTGAATTAAAAAATCAAAAAGGCCAGCAAAGATATTGATTGCTGGCCTTTTTCATAAGTTGTATTTCAAATGACGTGCTTATGGAAATTCGGTTTTCTTTTTTCTTTGAAGGCGCTTAGAGCTTCTTTAAATTCTTCACCTTGCAAACAATGAGAAAAAATAGTCGACTCATGATCAATACGATTGAGTAGATCATCAATCGGCATATCTCTTAATAATTTTTTGCTGAGCTGTAAAGCTTGACTTGGTTTGTGAGCGAGTTTAATTGCCACATCTTCAACTACCTGATTCAGCTCAGTTGCCTCAAATATTTCATTTACTAGACCATAATCTTTTGCCTGTTCCGCCGAAAATTTTTCGCCGAGTAAAATAATTTCAGAAGCCCGAGCAAAACCTAATAATCTCGGTAAGATGTAACTAGAACCTGCTTCAGGCACAAGTCCGAGGTTCACAAAAGGAAACTGAAAAATAGAATTTTGACTTGCATATACGAGGTCACAATGTAAAAGCATGGTGCTGCCAAGGCCAATTGCCACGCCATTTACTTTAGCAATAATTGGTTTTGGAAACGTTGCTAAGCTTTTTAGAAACACAATCGAAGAGGGTGGTTCGGTACTGGTTGTATTACGCATTTCGAATGCATTTACATCATTTCCACTGGTAAATGCAGACCCTTCGCCTGTGAGTATAACAACATGAACTTCTTGATTGATTGCTGCCTCATCTAATGCCTGACTGAGTGCAGAATACATTTCATAATTAATCGCATTCTTTTTGGTGGGATTGCTCATCGTTAGTGTGAGTATGTTTTTATCTAAATGTTGCTTAATCACACCTATTGTCAATTTATTTTGACTCATATCATCGTGCCGCATCATTCATTCCTTTTGCTTAACTATTTGAAAAATATTTACTTTATTTTTGATTTAAACCAAATATTCTTAGATAGATTTAAAATTAAAACTTTAAATTAATAAGATGATCCTATCGAAAATAAATTCCATTATCAATTAATTTGTTTTATATTGTGGTATAAAATTTTGTATTGCGAAATTTTAAGCTTTATAAGTTTAGAAATGTTTATAGGATTTATGGGTAATAAAGTACCTAGACATGCTAAGGAAATCAGAAGCTAGGTATATAAAAATTGAGTGGAAATAATATGAAGACGAAAATTACAGAATTATTTGAAATCGAGCACCCGATTATTCAAGGCGGTATGCATTATGTCGGTTTTGCGGAGCTTGCTGCTGCGGTTTCAAATGCAGGTGGATTAGGCATTATTACTGGCCTGACGCAAAGAACACCTGAAAATCTAGCAAAGGAAATTGCACGCTGTCGAGAAATGACTGATAAACCTTTTGGCGTAAATTTAACTTTCTTGCCTACCGTAAATACACCAGATTATCCGGGTTTTGTAGACGCAATTATTAAGGGCGGAGTCAAGGTTGTAGAAACAGCGGGTCGTAATCCTGAACAAGTCATGCCTTATTTAAAGGCTGCTGGCATTAAAGTTATTCATAAATGTACATCTGTCCGACATAGCCTAAAAGCCCAGCAAATTGGATGCGATGCAGTTTCTGTAGATGGTTTTGAGTGTGGAGGGCACCCAGGTGAAGATGATGTACCGAATATGATTCTATTGCCTTTAGCAGCCGATGCATTAGAAATTCCATTTGTTGCTTCAGGCGGGATGGCGGATGGACGCTCACTCGCGGCAGCTTTAGCCATGGGGGCAGATGGAATTAATATGGGAACACGTTTTATTGCAACTCAAGAAGCTCCAGTTCATGCAAATGTGAAACAAGCAATTCTGAATGCAACTGAAAGAGATACCCGTTTAATTATGCGAGCTTTACGCAATACCGAGCGCGTGCTGAATAATGTAGCAGTTGAAAAAATTGTAGCGAAAGAAAAAGCGCTTGGTGACAACATTAAATTTGAAGATATTATTGAAGAGGTTGCAGGGGTTTATCCTAAAGTCATGATAGATGGCGATGTAAATGCCGGAGCATGGTCATGTGGGTTAGTTGCAAGTTTGATTCATGATATTCCGACCTGTGATGAATTGGTCAGCCGTATTGTTAAAGATGCAGAAGATATTATTCGTGGACGTTTATTGGGGCTTTTATAAAATTTAACTTTAGCTCATAACGTTTATCACGAAATTATTGAAAGTTTCGTTTAAGATCAGTACAAGCTTGCTAGTTGTGCTGATCTTTTGCATCGGCAATACAATAATAAAGACACAAGACGGCAAAAATTAAGCCTAAAATACAGACACCCGTCCAACCAAAATGTTTCCAAGCATAACTGCCCGCTGTGGTGCCTAAAGCTCCACCAGCAAAATAACCCGTCATATAAATCGCATTAAAACGTGAACGTAATTCTTGATTGAGCTTAAATACAATACTTTGATTGGTGACATGAACTGCGGAAAGTGAAGCGTAGAGAATGAGTAGGGCAATAATGTAAAAGGCGAAATGGTAGGGTAAAAGTGAAAAAAGAATCCAACTTAAAATTAGCCCGATACCGCAATAAATTGAAATTTTATGGATATACCCTTGGTCAATAAATTTTCCTGAAAAATTGGCAACGAAAGTTCCTAAAACACCAACAAAACCGAAAAGACCAATCGTAAAGTCACTAAAAAAATAGGGAGCGGGAGCCAAAAGTAATGACATGGTGGTAAAAGTTAAACTCACACAAGCAAATGTAAAACCACCAATATAAGTTCGAGTTCTTAAACGTCGATTTTGAATAAAAATTTGTGGAAGTGAGCGGATGGTTTTTGCATAGTTTTCAGATTTGGTGGGTGGGAATAATCCAATATTACGATGCAAAATAATGGCGATGACTAGTAATAAAAAACCACTGACCAGATAAATTACATTCCATGCAAAAAGCGTAGACATTAGACCTGATAGGGAGCGAGCTAATAAAACTCCCATCATGAGACCACTTAGTAAAAAACCAACCACACGACCACTTTGTTGAATGGGAACCAGACTTGCGGCAAGCGGTAACAAAAGCTGGGCTGAACTGGAAAATAGGCCAGTAATGATTGTACCTAGTAAGAGCAGATAAATATTGTGTGAAAAACCACTAATAATTAATCCACTTGCAGCCAGTAACATAAAGATGAAGAGCAACTTACGCTTTTCTAAAATGTCACCTAGTGGCATTAAAAAGAGTAGACCACATGCATAGGTAATCTGGGCTAAAGTCGGCACCCATGCCGTGGTGGTTTCGGTTAAATTTAAGCTTAAACTAATCGAATGAATGAGTGGTTGGCTAAAATAATTTCCACCTGTACAGATGCCTGCTGCAATAGCCATTAAAAAAATGGTTGGAGTATAGAGTGCGTTTTTCATCATGCCTTTTTGTTATAATGAAAGAGGAACCTTAATCGTCACAACCATTACTTTTTTGAGCAGGGTTGTTAGGGCGTTTAATTCAAAGCATCTTGAATGTTGTGCACCATATGAATTAAACGTGGTCCAATTTCACCTTCAAGTTTTTCTGGATTTAAATGGAAACTTGGCGCGCCGCAGTTAAATACATAAAGACCATGTTTTGAGCTAACCAATGGTACAGCGACCGAGTTCACTTCTTTATGCCATTCACCTAAAGACAAACAATATCCGTAATCTTGGTAATCTCGGAAAGCTCGTTCTAGGGAACGTTTAATTGCAGGCCAGTTTTCAGCGTTTTTTTGTTTAAGCGCATCAAGTAAAAAATTACGTTCGCGTTCTGGGGTTGCCGCTAAACAGGCTCTTCCCATTGAACTACTATGAAGTGGCAAAGTCGAACCAATAGGGCGGCGCATATTTAAGGCAGTTTCAGTTTGTACAACATCGATATACACCATGTTCAGACGGTCACGTGTTGCCATTGCCACAGGGGCTTGCACATATTGGCTCATCTCTTCCATATATTGATGGGCAATAGTACGGATAGAGATATTCGACAACGCTGCATATCCTAAAGATAAAACACCAATATCTAGCGTATATTTGGTCGAATTAGGCAACTGTTTTAAATAACCCAAAGACACTAAGGTATTGGTAATACGTGCAATGGTCGGTTTAGGTAAACCTGTCATTTTTGCGAGTTCTTGGTTACCAAGTACCTGATTGCTTGCAGAAAAACATCTTAAAAGTTCTAAACCACGTGCTAAAGAAGCAATAAATTGAGGGTTATTTTCCCGATGAATATGTGAAATAGGATCTAGACGTATCTCATCAAAATTTATTGGTTTTTCAGTGTCCGAGTTTTGAGACATTCGATCCTCAAATATAATAAAGCAAAAGTTTTGCCATTATATTTCGCTCTGCAAAATAAATCCATTCATCACTGCGCTGTTGTGATGAATGGATATCTAGTTCGATGATTATGAAACGTTTTCAATCACCATAGCGAGGCCTTGGCCTACACCAATACATAGGCTTACGACAGCATATTTTTTATTTCGGCGGATAAGTTCACGTGCCACTGTTAAAGCAAGACGAGCGCCAGAAGCACCAAGTGGATGTCCAATGGCAATCGCACCGCCATTTGGATTTACGCGAGAGTCATTAAAATCAACATTTAAACCCTTTAGGCAAGACAAGACTTGGGAAGCAAAGGCTTCATTAATTTCAATAATGTCCATGTCATCTAAAGTTAGCCCTGCACGTGCAACTGCCTTTTTAATGGCTTCAATAGGACCAGCACCCATAATGCGTGGTTCAATACCAGCTGCCGCTGCTGACAAAATTTTTGCCATTGGTTTTAAACCATATTTTTGGCCTGCGGCTTCTGAACCAATGAGTAATGCTGCTGCACCGTCATTAATACCTGAAGCATTACCAGCAGTGACCACACCGCCTTCAAATAAAGGTTTTAACTTTGTGAGTGCTTCAACAGTTGAACTTGGGCGAGGGTGCTCATCTTCAGACACCAGTTTTGGCGGTAATTTTTTGCCTTGGAAAACTTCAATTGGGGTAATTTCACCCGCAAAAAAACCTTCTTCTTTTGCTTTTTGATATTTGGCTTGTGACTGAGCTGCAAATAAATCTGCTTGCTCACGGGTAATACCAAAATCGGCAGCAACATTATCACCCGTTTCAGGCATTGAATGGCCGCCGTACTGAGCAATAATTTTTTTATTCGGAAAACGAGAGCCAATGGTAGTGTCATAAATTTTAGCATCACGGCTATAAGCACTTTCGGCTTTACCCATCACAAAGGGCGCACGTGACATACTTTCTACACCACCAGCAAGATATAACTCACCTTCACCACAAGTAATGGCGCGAGCAGAGTCAATTACAGCAGCTAAACCACTAGCACATAAACGGTTTACGGTTTGACCGGGTACAGTGACAGGTAATCCCGCAAGTAAAAGTGCGTTTCTTGCAACATTACGGCTATCTTCACCTGCTTGGTTGGTATCACCTAAAATTACATCTTCAATATCAGCACCCGGAACACCAGTTTTTTCAAGTAACTTTTGAATGACTGTCGCTGCTAAATCATCTGGACGAATTGAGGCAAGTTCACCTGCATGGCGACCAATTGGGCTACGTAAACCATCATATATATATGCATTTAACATTGAGAAGTTCCTTTTCAAAACTCATTAGTAAAAGTAAGCGGTAAATTAAGCGCGACGCGACGTTGCAACCATGGGCTAGGGCGGTAGCGTGGATCGTGGGTTAAATTCGATATGCGGTTTAGAATAAGTAAGATTTTTTCGCTACCGATTTGATCGCCCCATTCAATTGGGCCAAATGGATAACCTAGACCTAAGCGGACAGCAGCATTGATATCATCTACTGTTGCAACATTTTGCTGGGCAATATCGCAACCTAAATTAATGACCATGGACAAAACACGCTGAGCAACAAAGCCAATACTTTCAGCAATCATGCTGACCGTATTTCCATCTAAATTGAAAATAGAGTGAGCTGCCTGACGGTAGTCAGCTTTCGTAACAAGTGATGGCATTAAGGTTCGATGCTTTGCAATGCCATAAAGCATGTCTATAGCAACAGCTTGTTCTGGGTTAACCCCTAGGCGAATAGCCGCTTGAGTTGTATCTTCACCGTAACAAGCCAGTAAACATAAACTGTCTGATTGCGGTTCAGGATTGGTGTCTAAAGTAATATTTTGCTGAGTTAAATAGTCTTCGAGCTGTGTTTTATCTTCAGAGAAATCTGCCGCCACCCAAACTTTTGGATATTGTTCTAAACGCTCTACAAACTTAGCGGGTTCTTCACCTGTTTTTGAACTAGTTTCATAATTATAAAAACCTTGATTGGTTTTGCGTCCAAGTTGTTTGGCGTCTAACAGTTGCTTGGTTAAAGGACTTGGTTTGTAGCGTGCTTCTTCATAATATTGATGGTAAATCGATTCCATCACAGGATGTGAAACATCAAGTCCTGTTAAATCGAGCAGTTCAAAAGGCCCCATTCTAAAACCAACACCATCACGTAAAATTCGGTCAATTTCGCTAATATCGCAGACGTTTTCATTTAAAATTTTGAGAGCTTCAGTTCCGTAAGCCCGACCCGCATGATTAATAATAAATCCTGGTGTGTCCTTAGCAACCACCGGGCGGTGGCCCATAGCACGTGATAGTTTATCTAAAGCATCAATTATACTTGGATCAGTTTTTAAGCCTCGAATGACCTCAACAACTTTCATGAGTGGAACAGGGTTAAAGAAATGGTAGCCCACCACACGTTCAGGTTTTTTGCAGTTTGCAGCAATTGCCGTGATAGAAAGAGAAGATGTGTTGGAAGCTAGGATAGTATTTTCGGAAACAACCTCTTCAAGTTGTTGCATCAAACTTTGTTTGATATCCAGACGTTCAACAATGGCTTCTACAATCAGGTCACAATCTTTTAAATCTTCAATTTGTTGCGCAACAATTAAATGACTATTTGCCGATGCTGCTTGTTCAGCCGTAATTTTATTTTTGTCGACCAACTTTTGAAATGTAGCAGCAAGTTTTTCTTTTGCTTGTTCTGCTGCACCTGCTTTAGCATCATATAAATAAGTGGTATGTCCTGATTGTGCAGCAATTTGAGCAATACCGCTGCCCATAATACCGACACCAATCACAGCCATACTTTTAATATCATAAGTCATGTCGATCATCCTGATTATTGATCTGTATTTGAAATTAAGCGGATAAATAAGGGTTGGTGATTTAGCTTAAGCATTGTTTATCACCATCAATTGGTAAGATCTGGCCTGAAATAGAACGACCACTATCTGAGGCTAAAAATAGGCATAAATCTGCAATATGCTTTGGATTTACAAAATATTTGAGTGACTGATTTTTCAGTGCATTTTGTGTGACTTCTTCAAGTGAGCTCTGGGCTACATCTGCGCGGGCCTGTAAAACTCGTTGGACACGGTCACCATCAACAGCGCCCGGAAGAATGGCATTAACTCGAATATTATCTGCACCGAGTTCCATAGAAAGTGTTTTGGTAAAACCAATAAGTCCCCATTTTGAAGTGGAATACGCCAAACGGTATGGATAGCCTAAGCGACCTGCAATTGATGACATATTGATAATCACACCAGAATCTGACTGTTTTAAATAGGGAATCGCTAATTGAGTAATTAAAAAAGTGCTATTCAGGTTTAAATTAATGACCGTGTTCCAATCTTCAAAACTCAGTTCATCTGCTGCAATGGTCGGGCCTGAAATGCCTGTGTTGTTAACTAAAACATCAATATGACCAAGTTTTTGGACTGCTTGGGCAAACATAAGCTTAATTTGCTCAGGCTCTGCTAAATCACATGCATATATGTACAGCTTTGGATAATCTTTCTGAAACTGTTCTAGACTTTGAGCATTAATATCACAAACGAAAACTTCATAATCGTTGTTTAAAAATGCCTCAGCAATGCATCGTCCAATCCCTGAACCGCCTGCACTAATAAATACTTTTTTAGCCATTTTCATTCCTTTGTTGTTATCAATTTAAATTATTTACCTTGATAAGATGGTTTGCGTTTTTCAATAAAAGCTTGAACACCTTCATTTTTATCTTCGGTAGAGAACAGCAGTTGGAATGCTTTACGCTCTAGGGTTAAGCCTGCATTTAATGGAACATCTTCACTCATAAGTGCAACTTCTTTAATTTGTTGCAGAGCAATTGGCGGCATTTTTGCTAGGCTTTGCGCCATTTGAATAGCGGTGGGAATAGTTTGGTCGTCTTCAGTCACTTGTGAAACAAGCCCAATGATATAAGCTTCTTCAGCCTTCACCATTGCACCTGTCATAATCATGCGCATGGCATGAAACTTACCGACTGCACGAAATAAACGTTGTGTGCCGCCAGCACCCGGCATTAACCCGACTTTAATTTCTGGTTGACCAAAAGTCGCACCTTTGCCTGCAATAATAATATCGGCATGCATTGCCAATTCACATCCGCCACCCAATGCATAACCATTTACCGCAGCAATGACAGGTTTAGGGCACTGGGCAATCGCATTCCAGTAGCGCTCGGTATGGCGTAATAACATTTCTGTGGAAGTTGCGGTTGCCATTTCTTTTAAATCTGCACCTGCGGCAAAAACTTCTTCGCCGCCCGTCAGTACAACAGCATTGATCTCATCGTTAAAACTTAATTCTGTGAAGACTTGTGCTAATTGTTTGCGAACTTCAGTGTTGAGTGCATTTTTAGCTTCAGGTCGGTTTATTTTTACTACAGCTATTTTTGAAATAGAAAAGTCGATTTCTACGAAATTGTTCCCTGTGATTGCACTCATTTTCGAATTCCTTGTTTCGCATATCAAAACTATATTCCTTTTATGATGCTTATTTTGGAATTTATTTCAAGTCTTATTTAGTTGAATAGAGTGTTTATAAATCCATTTTGATTGTAAGTTATTGATATTATGTATTGGCTTGTTTTTAAATTTCGTTAAACGAAATTAATTTTCAAAAAAGCTTGAAATTTGTATTTTCGTTCTCGTACTATGAAACACATCCGCAGTAAACAAGATTTAAAACATGGTAGCCAGAAAAGCTAAATATGGCTGATGGGTACGATGGAAATATATAAGAAGGGAGACCATTAATGATCCGTGATGAAGGGATGTTGGAGCAATTACTTTCAACAATTCGAGATTTTGTAAAAAATGAATTGATCCCTCGTGAAAACGAAGTGGTAGAGAAAGATAAAATTCCGGATGACATTGTGCAGCAAATGCGTGAACTCGGTTTGTTCGGACTCACAATTCCAGAAGAATATGGTGGCTTAGGCATCACCATGGAAGAAGAGGTAAGAGTCGCATTTGAGCTGGGACAAACTTCACCAGCTTTTCGTTCTTTAATTGGTACCAATAACGGTATTGGTTCAAGCGCGATTTTGATTGATGGCACAGAAGAGCAAAAACAAAAATATTTACCACGTTACGCAAGCGGTGAAATTATTGGTTCATTTTGTTTAACCGAGCCTGAATCTGGTTCTGATGCTGCATCTTTAAAAACCAGTGCAGTAAAAGACGGCGATTTTTACGTTCTAAACGGCACCAAGCGTTTTATTACCAATGCGCCGCATGCTGCAACTTTCACGGTCATGGCACGAACTAATCCTGAAATTAAAGGGTCGGGGGGTATTTCAGCTTTTTTAGTAGAAGCAAATACACCAGGCATTACTTTAGGCAAAATTGACCAAAAAATGGGACAAAAAGGTTCGCATACGTGTGATGTGATTTTTGAAAATTGCCGGATTCCTGCTTCTGCACTCATTGGTGGTGTTGAGGGAATTGGTTTTAAAACTGCAATGAAAGTGCTTGATAAAGGTCGTTTGCACATTGGGGCATATAGCGTGGGTGTTGCAGAGCGCATGCTAAATGATGCACTTCTCTATGCTATTGAACGTAAACAATTTGGCCAACCGATTGCTAACTTCCAGCTTATTCAAGCCATGCTTGCGGACTCAAAAGCCGAGATTTACGCTGCTAAATGTATGGTTTTAGATGCAGCTCGCCGTCGTGATAATGGTGAAAACATTAGTACAGAAGCATCTTGCGCAAAAATGTTTGCGACCGAAATGTGTGGCCGAGTTGCCGATCGTTGTGTACAGATTCATGGTGGGGCGGGTTACATCAGTGATTATGCCATTGAACGTTTTTATCGAGATGTACGTTTGTTCCGTTTATATGAAGGAACCACGCAAGTTCAACAAATTATTATTGCTAAAAACATGATTAGGGAAGCTACAACCTAATAAAAAATTAAATGCCATGAGGCATTGGATGCCTCATGTTCCTCCTGAGGATATGGACATGACAACAGAAACACTGAAGCAGGAAGCAAGCCCTGAAGGGATTCAAACCCCCAAAAAGATTTGGATTACTGCATTTATCTTTGCCTTTCTTACCTTGTTATGTGATGGCGCAGATTTGGGTTTTCTCGCGCTCAGCTTAACCAGTTTAAAAACGGAATTTCATTTAACGGGTGTACAGGCAGGTACTTTAGGAAGTTTAACACTTTTAGGTTCAGCAATTGGCGGTCTGATTGGTGGTTGGGCGTGTGACCGTTTTGGACGCGTGCGCATTATTGTGTTTTTTATTGCTTATTCTTCAGTTTTAACCTGTGCGCTTGGTTTTACTGATTCTTATATGCAGTTTGCCATTGTACGAGTCTTTGGCTCGATGGGGCTGGGTGCATTATATATTGCCTGTAATATTTTAATGTCAGAAATGGTGCCGACTAAACATCGTACCACCGTATTGGCAACCTTGATGACGGGTTATACCTTGGGTTCATTACTTGCAACCTTGTTAGCAGGTCATATTATTCCTGAGCATGGTTGGCGTTTTCTGTACTGGATTGCAATTACTCCTGTGGTGTTGTCGATTTTGATGCACTTTTGTGTGCCTGAACCTGCATCTTGGAAAAAATCACGTGAACTGAAAGCATTAGCTGCAACGACAGTCGATCCAACCCAAAAAGTGAAACGTCAGAATCCTTATCTTGAAATTTTAAAAGATAAAAAACACGGCACCATGTTTGTGTTGTGGATTATCAGTACAGGTGCATTACAGTTTGGTTATTACGGGGTAAGTAACTGGCTACCTGCTTATCTTGAATCTGATCTGGGGATCAAATTTAAAGAAATGGCGATGTATATGGTTGGTACCTTCCTGATTATGATGTTTGCCAAAGTAATTGCCGGCATTGTTGCGGATAAATTGGGTCGCCGTGCTGTGTTTGCTTTTGGAACCATTGGTACAGCACTGTTTATTCCTGTCATTGTTTATCTAAATACACCAACCAATATTTTATGGATGATGCTGTTCTTCGGTTTCCTTTACGGTATTCCATACGCCATTAATGCCACCTATATGACTGAAAGCTTCCCGACTTCGATTCGTGGTTCTGCGGTTGGGGGTGCCTATAATATTGGCAAGGTTCTGTCAATTTTCTCTCCACTTACAATTGGTTATTTATCGCAAAGTGGTTCTATTGGTTTAGGGCTATTGGTGATGGCAGCTGCTTATTTTATCTGCGGTGTGATTCCACTGTTATTTATTAAAGACCGATTATTTAACCCGCAAAAAGCTGATTAATTCAGCAGTGTTTCAGACTTGATCATGATCAGGTCTGAACCTAAATCATGCACGGTTACCAGTTAATTTATTGCATGAAAAAAAATGATAAATAGAAAGATGGATGATTTTTATAAAAATATTCTCTTTCAAATAAATGAGCTTAGGAATACTCACTTTTATGTAATGGATAGGTAAAAATATGAAAATGGAAGCTATAAGTACATTCCAAGACAATGAGGTTACTCAGACACCTAAAAAAGTCTGGGTTCTAGCCTTTATATTTTCATTTCTCACTTTACTTTGTGATGGTGCTGATGTTGGCATTCTAGCTTTTACTCTGACCAGTATTAAGGCCGAATTTGGTTTAACCACAATTCAGGCAGGTGCATTAGGCAGTTGGTCAATTTTTGGTATGGCGATTGGCGGACTGATTGGTGGCTGGGCAAGTGACCGTTTTGGACGAGTCCGTATTATTGTCATTTCAACGGCAGCATTTGCCATACTGTCGAGCCTGACGGGGTTTGCACAGTCCTATGGCCAACTCGCGATCTTAAGAATTATTACCTGTATGGGATTGGGTTGTCTCTACATCGGCTGTAATACTTTAATGTCTGAGATGGTGCCGACCAAATATCGTACAACGGTGTTAGCAACACTGATGACTGGTTATACCCTCGGTTCTTTAACCATTACAGGTCTATCAGGTTGGATTATTCCTGAATTTGGCTGGCGGATGCTGTATTTCATTACGATTATCCCGATTGTTTTGGCTGTTCTCATGTTCTTCTTTGTGCCTGAGCCTGAGTCATGGAGAAAAGCCCGTGCTTTAAAACTTGTTAACCCTGCTGTTGGCACTGCCAAAAAAGCTGAGAATCCGTATATCGCCCTATTTAAAGATAAAAAACACGGCAAGATGCTCATGCTTTGGTCATTTAGTTCTGGGTTCTTGATGTTTGGTTATTTGGGGGTGAGTAACTGGTTGCCTGCTTATCTAGAGTCCGAGTTAGGGATTAAATTTAAAGAAATGGCAATCTATATGATTGGAACATTTTTGACCATGATGTTTGCCAAAGTGCTTGCTGGTTTTGTAGCAGACCGAATTGGACGCCGAGTTGTTTTTGCCTTCGGTACGATTGGAACCGCACTGTTTATACCAGTGGTGGTGTATATGCATACGCCTGAAAACATTGGTTGGCTGATGCTGGTTTTTGGTTTCCTTTATGGTATTCCGTACGCTATTAACGCAACTTATTTAACCGAAAGCTTCCCAACCTCTATTCGAGGTACAGCAGTGGGTGGTGCATTTAATATTGGACGTATTGGAGCGATCTTTGCACCATTAACCATTGGTTATTTAGCAATGCATGGTTCCATTGGTGCAGGTTTATTACTGATGGGTATTGCATATTTTGTCTGTGGGCTTATCCCAACCTTATTTATTAAAGATCGTTTATACGATCCTCAAAAAGCTGAATAACTAAGGAGAGTGAAGAAATGATTAATAAAGTGACCAGTGATATTGAACCGATTTTAAAAGCTATTCCTGATGGGGCAACCATCATGACAGGTGGGTTCGGTGTTACGGGGCAGCCTGTTGAATTAATTGAGGCCTTAATTGATTTAGGCAAGAAAGAACTTACCATTATTAATAACAATGCAGCTTCTGGTGATCGGGGTTTAACGAATCTGATTATTGCCGGTTGTGTTAAGAAAATGATTTGTTCATTCCCTAAATCTGCTGGGTCAACAGTTTTTCAAGATTTATATCGAGCTGGAAAGATCGAGCTAGAGCTGGTTCCGCAAGGGAATTTGGCATGCCGTATTCAAGCAGCAGGCGCAGGATTAGGAGCTGTTTTTACTCCAACTGGCTATGGCACCAAAGTTGCCGAGGGTAAAGAAACCCGAACCATTAATGGTAAAAATTATGTACTTGAATATCCACTTGAAGCTGATTTTGCATTGATTTATGCAGATAAGGCAGACCGTTGGGGTAATTTAACTTATCGCAAAGCGGCCCGTAATTTTGGCCCGATTATGGCAAAAGCCGCAAAAAATACCATTGTTCAAGTTAATGACACGGTAGAGCTAGGAACGCTTGATCCAGAGTGCATTATCACACCAGGAATTTTTGTTCAGCACGTTGTAAAAGTAGGAGATATCTAATGTCAGTTCAAAAACGTTCTCGTGAAGATATTGCCAAACTCATTGCCAATGACATTCCTGAAGGCTCTTATGTCAATTTGGGAATCGGACTTCCTACTAACGTTGCCAAATTTTTGCCAAAAGACAAAGAAATCTTTTTACATTCGGAAAATGGTGTTTTGGCTTTTGGTCCACCGCCACAGCCAGGTGAAGAAGATGAAGACTTAGTCAATGCCGGAAAAGAACTTGTCACTTTATTAGAAGGTGGGTGCTTTATGCATCATGGCGACTCGTTTGACATTATGCGTGGAGGCCATTTAGACATTTGCGTTATTGGTGCATTCCAAGTCGCGGTAAATGGAGATTTGGCAAACTGGCATACGGGTAAAGCAGATGATGTTCCAGCCGTAGGCGGCGCTATGGATTTGGCGGTCGGCGCAAAAACAATTTACGTCTATATGGAACATGTCACAAAAAAAGGTGAGTCCAAAATTGTAAAAGAACTCACATATCCAATGACAGGTGAGCAGTGTGTAGATCGTATCTATACCGATTTATGCATTATTGAACTAAAAGATCAAAAAGCTTATGTCACGGAAATGGTGGAAGGTCTAAGTTTTGAGGAATTACAGGCAGTTACAGACTGTGAGTTGATAGATGCACGTGTAGCCTAAATTACACACGGAAAAACGCTTCTTTAAGGATTAAAAGATGAAAAAATTAATTTTAGCTGCAGCTTGCGCTGCGGCCTCAGGGACTATTTTTGCAAATTCTTCAGATACGACAGAACAAAGAATTAATTTGCTCGAAAGCGAACTACAAAAGCTAAAAGCAGACCTTGCCGCTCAAAAAGAAACTCAAAATAATTTACAGGTCAAACAGGCTCAAATTGAAGAAAATGTCGAAAAGAATAAGAGCATTGAAACAGCTAAGCCGATTGCTCCGTCATGGGTGACTTGGACCGACAATGTTAAGGTTTACGGTATTGCTCGTATTGATGCAGCGGTCGATTTTAAATCTTCGCCTGATTCGGGAGGCAGAACGACAAGTAGCTTAAACCGCACACCTTTTGAAAGTGAAAAACGTTCAAATCATGCGCGTTCGGATGCCATGATTAATGCGAGTCGACTAGGTGTTTATTTTAATAGTCCCAATAAAGCAGTAACGGGAAATATTGAAGCCGATTTCTTTGATAGCTCTAACATGGGAACGGGTGATGGTAAATTCCGTATTCGTCATGCATTTTTCACTTATAAAGATTGGATATTCGGTCAAACATGGTCACTCATGTCCAACATGGAAACACGTACAGAATCTGTGGATTACACACAATTTGTGGGAACTTCTTATACACGGACTCCGCAAATTCGCTATGACTGGAAAATTGATGCCAATAATGATTTAAAAGTGGCTCTAGAATATACAGGTTCCCGAGTCTCAGCTTTTCCAACTTTAACCGGACGCTATACCTTTAAACAAGGACCTTTAACCGCACTGGCTCAAGGTTTTATTAATGAGAAGTCAGCAGATGTAGCCACCTCAACAGTTAAGAAAGTAAGTTGGGGCGCAGGCGGCGGGTTAAAATACCAATTAACGCCACAGCAATCGGTGCAAGCAAATTATCAATATATTGTTGGTGATCAAAAATTTATGCCGTACACCACGCAAAGTGGCTTGGCAAATTCGACAAGTTTAAATGCTGCGGGTGATTTTTCTTTAAATGAAGAAAAAACAGATTTGGTTATGAATAAGTTGAATAGCGTAAATATTGGTTATTCATATAAATTCAATGAGCAATGGCGTGCAAACTTATCGGCTTCAATGTTTGATTATGATGATGACACGGCTTATGCAAAACTCAATCCCGATGCCAATAAACGTTTAACTGACTATGCCGCTAACGTGTTTTATTCACCGATTGAACAAATGGATATCGGCATGGAATACCATCAAGGTAAACGAGAAGTCTTTGATGGCAGAACAGCTGATGTATCGCGTGTAAACTTTGTGTCGATGTATAAATTTTAAAATAGGGCGTAATTAAAAAATGGAAAAAATAGTTCGACCCGATGCAGACAATATTTTGTCAAAAAGCTTTATTTTTATCATGGCGATGACATGCGGGATTTGTGCGGGCTCGAACTATTATAACCAGCCTTTAATTTATTCAATTGCCAAAGCCTTGCAGGCTAATGCCGAGCAAGTGGCTTTAACCATTGTGATTGGACAACTGTCTTATGCGGTAGGTCTGTTTCTATTGGTTCCACTCGGTGATTTCTTTGAAAAGCGTAGTTATATTTGCTTGCTCATGTGTTGTACGGGGCTTGCGCAAGTGGGGCTTTCTTTTAGCCAAACCTTGCCAGTGTTATATGGCTTTACCTTTTTAGCGACATTCTTTTCTATTGCAACTCAAGTTTTGGTTCCTTTCGCCGCAGGTTTGGCAGGTCCGAAAAAAAGCCCGCAAGTTGTTGGGACTCTCATGAGTGGTTTGTTCTTGGGAATTTTATTGGCGCGCTCTATTGCGGGTTTACTTTCTACGGTTTGGTCTTGGCATGCCGTTTATTTAATTAGTGGCATCGTCATTCTGGTTTTTGCTTGGATCATGTGGTCAAAATTACCAGTTGCGCGTAAATCTCATCAACTCAATATTTTACAAATTTACAGTTCATTATTTTCATTAGCGGTACACCAACCTCATCTGCTTCGCCGTGGTTTTGCTGGCGGAATTGGCTTTGGTATTTTGGCCCTTATTTTTACAACCATGACATTCCTTTTAGCCAATGCTCCTTATCATTTTAATGATTTCCAAATTGGTCTATTTGGGATTGTCGGGTTAGCAGGGGTGTTTGCTACACCGTGGGCAGGTAAGAAAATTGCAGCGGGACTTGAGAATAAAGTTGCACTGGTTAGCATGGTTTTATTAATTACTGCATGGATACCACTATTTTTTGCACAGCAATCTTTAGTGGCCTATGCGGTTGGCGTAATTATGGCTTACTTTGGGCTGTCGGCATTTCATGTACTCAACCAAAATCTGGTTTATCGAATTTCCGCGCAGGCTCGTTCTCGCATTAACTCAATTTATATGACGCTCTATTTCGGTGGGGCGGCCTTGGGCTCTTTTATTGCAGTTTATGCGTGGAAACACTGGGGATGGGAAGCCTGTGTAGCCTTAGGTATAAGTCTAGCCATTGTGAGTTTTATGATTGATCGCTTAGATTTCTATGAAATGGACAAAATTGCCAAGCAAGAAAAAGCTCCATAAGCAGGAGCTTAACACGACTTTTATTTTCGAATAATCATTAATGTGGCTGTGGCAAAAGCATACACTTTTCCGTTTTCATCCACGATTTTACCTTCGGTACTAATAATATTGCGCCCCGCATTAATCAACTCGGCCTTAGCATAATAAGACGTATCAACTTGCATGGGACGAATCATCTTTACATTCAAATCAATAGTCCCATAACCAACACCATGTTCGAGTAAAGTATGCGCAGCACTTCCGGTAGCAGTATCTAAAGCTGTAGCGCAAAAGCCGCCATGTACACCGCCTTGTATATTTCGATGTTCTTTTCTAGGGGTAACTTTATAAGTGGCTTTACCTTCGGAAACTTCTACTAGTTGCATAGGGATGGTGTGAGCCATAGGCGATGGAGAAACTTCGCCATTTTTTAAAGCTGTTAAAAATTCAAGACCTGTGTATTTCGGGCTATCCATAAATCGTCCTTGGATGATTAAGCAATGTAATAACAATACTATAAATTGATTTTTTACGGAATAATATTTTGCAATACAAAATTAAAATAACAATCAATTTTTTATTTCTATACCCGTATATTTAATAATTTTATTTAAATACAATATTTTAAATATTTAATGGATGTTTTTACTTATTAAATTTTATGAAAATAGTGAAAACTAGTTTTGCTATAAGAAATTTTTTGATATTTTGGTTGAGTTGAAAAAATAAAAGTCTATTTAAGGAAAAACATATCTGCCTGCATGAAACAGACAGTGAAGTGAAAGGGAAAAAACTATGCCTTTATACAAAGCTCCATTACGTGATATGCAATTTGTTCTGCATGAAATGCTTCAAACAGAAGAGAACTACCAACGGTTAAGCAAATATCAGGAAAGCGTAAATCGAGAATTAATTGATCAATATTTAGAGGCAGCAGCAGATTTCTGTGAAAATGAATTGGCACCTATTAATCAAAATGGTGATCAAGAAGGGTGTCATTTAAATCAAGGCGTAGTGACTACACCGAAAGGTTTTAAAGAAGCCTACCAAAAATATGCCGAACTTGGGTTTACCTCACTAACCGCCGACCCTGAATATGGTGGGCAGGGTTTACCAACTCTATTACGCATTGCGATTTCTGAAATGTTGTGTGGTTCTAACTGGGCTTGGGCAATGTATCAAGGGTTATCTCATGGTGCGATGAGAACAATTGAACACCACGGAACAGAACAGCAAAAGCAGCAGTTTTTAACCAAGTTAATTAGTGGAACCTGGACTGGAACCATGTGTTTAACCGAATCACATGCGGGCTCGGACCTTGGTTTAATTAGAACTAAGGCTGAACCAAATCCGGATGGTAGTTACTCAATTACTGGGGAAAAGATTTTTATATCGGCAGGTGAACACGATCTTTCTGAAAATATTATTCATATTGTTTTAGCTCGACTACCTCAGGCACCCTCAGGCACAAAAGGTATTTCTTTGTTTATCGTGCCTAAATTTAATGTAGACGATGAAGGTAATTTGCAAGAGCGCAATCAGGTCGTCTGTAGTGCCATTGAACATAAAATGGGTATTCACGGAAATGCCACCTGTGTACTTAATTTTGATGGTGCTCAAGGTTATTTGATTGGTCCGGAAAATCGTGGGCTTAATTGTATGTTTACCTTTATGAATACGGCACGTATTGGAACGGCAGTACAAGGGCTCGCTGCTTCTGAAATTTCATTTCAAGGCGCATTAAGTTATGCCAAAGAACGCCTCGCCATGCGTTCATTATCTGGTCCAAAATATCCAGAAAAGAATGCCGATCCGATTATTGTGCATCCTGCCGTGCGTTCAATGTTAATGACACAAAAAGCATTTGCTGAAGGTGGACGTGCGCTGGCTTATTTTCTAGCTCAACATGTAGACATTGTCGAAAGTTCAGCCGATCAAGAACAGCAAAAACAGTCCGATAATCTACTGGCTTTTTTAACACCTATTGCTAAAGCTTTTCTAACTGAGTCTGGTAATGAGTCTGCAAAACATGGTGTTCAGGTGTTTGGCGGGCATGGGTTTATTGTTGAGCATGGAATGGAGCAAATTGTACGCGATGCACGCATTTCAACATTATATGAAGGAACAACCGAAATTCAGTCTTTAGATTTGCTTGCACGCAAAGTTCTAAAGTCGGAAGGCAAGCTCTTAAAGAATATGACGGATCTAATTGATCAATTCATTATTCAATATCAATCCAATGAAGTGCTGAAACCTTATTTAGAAAAATTAGGTGAACTTAAGCAACAATGGTTATCGCTCACTAAAACAATTGCCGAAAAAGCAAAGCACAACCCCGAAGAAATTGGTGCTGCTTCTATAGATTATCTTTATTTTTCGAGTTACGTCGTGTTTGCCTATCTTTGGGTTCGAATGGCTCAAGTTGCCCATGAAAAATTAGAGGCGGGTACACAAGAGGAAGCTTTTTATAAAGCGAAACTAAGTACAGCTAAGTTTTTCTATCAAAAACTTTTGCATCGTACCCAAAGCCATGCAGCTGCAATTGAGTCGGGGGCTGAATCTGTTATGGAGCTTGATCAAGAAGATTTTGCATTTTAATTAATAGTAGTTTTTGAGAGTCAATGGGCGGGATTTTCATTTGGAATTTTACCCATTGATTAAATTTGTAACTTTAGACTCATGAGTTTTTGGTAGGAAAAACCAATTTAGCCAAAGGAATAGATCACTAATATAAGCATTAAAACGTGAACTTTCATTAAATATTGATGTTTGATAAGGACTAAGGAAAGAAAATCATGAATGCTTATTATCAATTACTGAATAGATCAATTGGTCCTCAAGGTGAAGTCATTGCTCATTATTGCTCAACTGTTCATGCACAAGGGGCTTGGAACCCTCATGAACAGCATATGGCACCCGCAAGTGGAGTAATCGCAGCGGAGTTAGAGCAGTTTTCACCACGACAAGATATGCGAATTGGTCGAATTAGTTTTGATATTTTCGGTCTTATTGCATTTGGTGAATTTACGATTAAGACCCAAGTGATTCGTGCTGGAAAAACAATTGAGCTGATTGAAGCTGAAATGCAAGCACAAGGTAAAACTTGTATTGTTGCCAGAGCATGGCGAATGTGTACTCAAGACAGTTCCGATATTGCCGGGCTTGAAGATCAGCCAGTTCATCATCCGGACTCTTTTACAGAGTGGAAGGGTATGAAAAGATGGCCGGGTGGTTTTATTCAAACACTAGTGACAAAAATTGATGATGAGTATCGCGCTGGTAAAGGCATTGTTTGGCTAAATAATGATAAAGAAATGGTTGAAGGGCAGCCGACCACAGATTTCGCACACTTAATTGGAATGGTGGATACCGCAAACGGAATTGTACCAAGACAAGAAGGTGAATTTATGTGGGGGTTTCCAAATCTTGATTTGCAAATTCACATGCATCGTTATCCGCAAGGTAAATGGTTAGGTTTGGAAACTGTTCAGCAATATGGATCGGATGGCATTGGCTTAACAAGTGCAGTTTTACATGACCTCTATGGTCCATTTGGAAGAAGCGAGCAGATTTTAACTTTACGTAAGATGACCAAATAAATATTTGAACCCATAAAAAAGTCATCCCTGAGGATGACTTTTTTATTTTAAGATTTAATTTTTAAGCAATTTCTTAGCTACGAACTTTAATCAGTGTTGGTGTAAGTTCATCCCAACGTACTTTTGCAGCGTCCATTGCTTTCATTTTGATATGTCCATAGCCACGAACTTCTGCTGGTAATTTTGCAATTTCTTCAGCAACAGCCAAGTTATGATTTTCTGGAGCTTCAATAAGTGCTTCAACAAATGCGATATAACGGTCACGCCATGCTTGTTCATGTTGACGCTCTTCTTGACGCGCAAATGGATCAAGGAAAGTTTCACGAAGCCATTGCAAGCGAGCAAGCATCATCATTGGGAAGCGCATCCAGTAACCAAACGCACGTTTACGCACATTTTTCAGGCCACCGAGTAACGCTGGTGGAGCAAGATGGTATGTTAAACGTAAGCCTTTGCCGAACTGTGTTTCAATCGATTCTTTGAAGCTTTTGCCTGTTAACAAACGTGCAACTTCATATTCATCTTTATACGCCATGACTCTGTATAACTGAGTTGCGATGGTGCCAGTTAATTCTTCTGGTAACTTTTTAGCAGCCAGTTCTACAAGGGTACGGTATTTAGTTGCGTAAGCGTCATTCCAATATTCTGTAAGACGAGCAGAGCGGTCGTCAATAAGTTCAGCCAAGGTTTGCGGTGTTTTGGTTTTTGGCATTGCTGCGAGTAAACGTGCAGCTAAAGTCGGATCACTTGCGAGGTGACAACCCACACGGAAAGCTTCAAGGTTCTTTTCAACTGCCGTACCATTTAACTTAATTGCTTTTTCAATACTTTCACGTAATAGCGGGATGCGGCCAGATTGCCATGCCATACCGAGTAATATCTGGTTGGTATAGATTGCATCGCCCATTAGTTGTGTTGCAATACGAGCGGCTGGTAGAGAAACCAGTTGACCTTGATGAACATGACCACGAAGACGATCAATTAAATCGGTAATCGGTGCAAACCAGTCACGAGATTTAATAAATTCAGAAGTAGGCGTGCTGTCTTCATTAACAATGACTAAAGCATCATCTCTTAAGCGAGAAAGAGCTGCAGTACCACCCGCGACTACAGCATCGGCACCAATGAGTAATTCACATTGTCCTGCCGGAATTTTGGTAGAGGAAATTTGATCATCACTTGCTGCAAGTTGTACATATGAATAAACCGTACCGCCTTTTTGAGCAAGTCCAGCCATGTCCATAACACGTGTCGCTTTGCCTTCTAAGTGAGCGGCCATACCAAGGAGGGCACCAATAGTTACAACACCTGTACCACCAATACCACCGACCATAATACGACTTGGAACATCATATAACTGAGGAATGATTGGTGATGTCGGCCAGCCTGCGCCAATTCCTTCAAATTTTGCTGGACGTTTCATATCACGTGTATGAACCGTCACAAAACTTGGACAGAACCCTTCGGCACAAGTGAAGTCTTTATTACAACTACTTTGGTTAATTTGACGTTTAGTACCTAAAGCTGTTTCTACAGGTTCGATAGATAAACAGTTTGATTTTTTCGAACAGTCGCCACAGCCTTCGCAAATATCACTGTTAATGTATAAACGCTCAGCTGGGTCAGGGTAGGCATCACGTTTACGGCGACGGCGTTTTTCACTTGCACAAGTTTGTACATAAATTAAAGCGGTAACACCTGAAACTTCACGCAATTCACGTTGAACAGCATCAAGTTCATTGCGGTGGCGAATTTCTACACCTGGTGCAATACCATCTTCTTCGTTTAACAGTTTAACTTCATCAGTCACAATGACTTGTTTTTTAATACCTTCGGCATCGAGTTGGCGAGTTAATTGTGCAACGCTCAAATGCCCATCTACATGTTGACCACCCGTCATAGCGACAGCATCGTTGTAGAGGATTTTGTAGGTAATATTAGTTTTTGCAGCGATAGATTGACGGATTGCTAAGTAACCCGAGTGGAAATAGGTTCCATCACCAAGGTTCGCGAAAATATGTTTTTCATTAGTAAAGTGCGATGCACCCACCCAGCTTACACCTTCACCGCCCATTTGAGAGAAGGTTTCGGTACCACGGTCAAGCGAAACAGCAATATAGTGACAACCAATACCACCCAGTGCTCGGCTACCTTCAGGGACTACAGTTGATGAGTTATGTGGGCACCCACTACAGAAATAAGGTTTACGCTCAGCTAGATCGATTACACGTTTTGATTCTTGCTCTGCTTTTAGCAGTAAGTCGATTCTATTTTGAATTTGTACTTTTAAGTTTTCTGGAATATCTAGTTTTAAGAAGCGAGTAGCCAGCATTTTTGCAATAGGTTCAGGCTGAAACTCATAGTGACCAATGAGCGGTGCTTCTTCAATAGAGGTACTCCATTCACCTTTACCATCAGTTGCTTTACCAATCACATGTGGACGTTTGCCATCAGGAAGTGAGTACAGCTCATCTTTAATTTGTGCTTCAATAATTGGCCGTTTTTCTTCAATGACAATCAGTTCTTGCAAACCTTCTGCAAATTCACGAACACCTTGTGGTTCTAAAGGCCAAATCATTCCAACTTGGTAAACACGTAGCCCAAGCTGTTGGGCAGTTTCATCTTCAATACCTAAAATGCGTAAGGCTTCAATTGTATCTAAATAACCTTTACCACTTGCGGCAATACCGATACGGGCATTTTCACAAGGCCATGTTACGGTATTGATTTTATTCGCGCGGGCATAAGCCAAAACAGCAGGTAAGCGATATTTATAAAGACGTTCTTCTTGCTGAATGCCGTGGTCTGGCCAACGAATATTAACGCCGTCGGCAGGGAAATCGACATCTTCTGGTATAACTGGGGTGACTCGGTTTAGATCAACATGAACTGAAGCGGAAGTTTCCACAATTTCACTGACCAGTTTCATTGAAGACCATAGGCCAGAAAAACGTGAAACTGCAATGGCATGAACACCAAAATCTAAAATCTGTTGAACGGATGTTGGATAAAAAATTGGAATACCGCAACCAATCATGACATGTTCTGATTGGTGAGGGATTGTAGAAGATTTACAAGAGTGGTCATCACCAAATAAGGCAACCACACCACCACGTTCAGAGGTACCAGCTAAGTTAGCATGACGGAGCACATCGCCTGAACGGTCAACACCTGGGCCTTTGCCATACCACCAAGAAGACACTCCATCATATTTGCCTTGACCTGAAAGGTTAACTTGTTGGGTGCCCCAAATGGCAGTAGCAGCTAAGTCTTCATTTACACCAGGTTGAAATACGACATTATGGGATTTAAGTAATCCTTCAACTTGCCAAAGGAAACTATCATAGTTACCAACAGGGGAACCGCGATAACCAGAAATAAAACCAGCAGTATGATAGCCATTGATTGCATCACGGCGAGTCTGGGCAAGAGGCAAGCGAACAAGCGCCTGAATGCCAGTCATATATGCTGTACCGTTATCACTTATATATTTATCTTCAAGTGACACATCCTTTGTTGCAATAATATTTGGAGTGACTTTTGTAGCGATGTTCATTTATATCTCCTTAGAATTTTTAGTAGTTCGAACTACTTTCTTTTTTCAACATCCAGTTGAATATTTGGAGCAAGTGACATACAAAATAAAAAAAGATCGGTTCCTCTTCTTAAAAAGAATTAGTGCCAATGTATGTACATTTAGTCATTGTGGTTGATCTAAACTGGTGCAACAATCCGTAATTTAGGAAAAGATATTTACGTTATGCGCAAAAATCTCGATGGTGGACTTTTGCATGCAATGCATGCATTCCTGAAAGTGATTGATAGCGGGAGTTTCACGGCAGCAGCTGAGCAGATGGATCTGACCACAGCACAGGTTTCACGTCTTATCAGCGAGCTAGAAACACGTTTAGGTACAAAACTCATACAACGATCGACGCGCCAACAGGCACTGACCGATATTGGTGCGGCTTATGCGGAACGTTGTCGACAAGTCATTTCAATGGTGGATGAGGCTGAATCAGAAGTCGCTGGAACCGCTTCAAAACCTAAAGGACGTTTACGGGTATTAAGTATGGGAAGCTTTGGGCATCACTATGTTTTTCCAGTCATGGCCGAATTTTGCAAAAATTATCCAGAGTTAACGGTTGAATATACGACATCGCAGTACGTTCCAGATCTGTTGGCGAAAGGGGTGGATGTAAGTCTCTATCTCACTGAATCTTTGACAGATTCCCGCTTTGTTGCTCGCAGAATAGGCACTATTTTTTCTGTTTTATGTGCTTCACCTGCGTACTTAGAGAAACATGGAAAACCTGAGTCACCAGAAGATTTAAAAAATCATGCCTGTTTACGCTTGGTAAACCCATCGATTACAGCAGATTGGCACTTGTTAAATGCAAAAGGTGAGTCATACCAAATTGATATTGGTGGGCAACTCATTGCAGATAACCCAGAGTTATTATTAGATGTGGTGCAACAGGACATGGGAGTGGCCTTATTACCGATGTTTTCGGCATTAGAAGCAGTTCAGAATGGAAGATTATGCCATATCTTGCCAGAGTGGCGTTCGCCCGATATTGGGGTTTATACCTTATTGCCTTCACGCCATTTTATTGATGCAAAAACACGCGCATGGTTGGACTGGGTGGAAGAATATATTTCGCCAAGAATTGAAATGGATGCATCTTATTTTTATAAATAATGAGATCAGTATTTAAAAACTAAGGTATAAAAAGGATGAAGAATAAGACTGATTAGAATAAAAATAGGGTAGAGAATGCTTCTGTTGAGAGAGGCATTTAATACAAAGATTAATTCAAAATTTTAAATAAATTGCATAAAGAAATTTAGTCCCAATTCATGAATAGAATGAGATAGAAAGTAGACGCGATGATCTGGTACTCAGCCTAATATATTCAGCCTCATACCAGATACTGAGCTATTTTAATTATTGAATTTATTGTTACGCACACTTTGTCTGCCAATAGGCATTTGCATAATTCGACAAGCTTTTTCGGTTTAATACATTGCTAATATTTTGGCTGGCTTGCATTAACTTTTCTAAGTCGATACCAGTCTCAAAGCCCATGTGTGACAGCAAATAGAACAGATCTTCGGTGGATACATTGCCAGAAGCACCTTTGGCATAAGGGCAACCGCCAAGTCCCGCAAGGGATGAATCAAAAACGCGAATGCCTTGTTGTAAAGACTGATAAATATTGGCAATTGCCATGCCATAGGTATTGTGAAAATGTCCTGCCAAAATCTTGCTGTCTAGTTCAGAGAGGCACGCTTGCCAAACCTTTTGAACTCGATCTGGCGTTGCGGTGCCAATGGTCTCACCTAAAGACACTTCATAGCAGCCCATGTCATAGAGCCGTTTAACGACTTTCACCACTTGCTCAGGTGCAATCGCACCTTCATAAGGGCAATCGACAATACAAGAGACATAACCACGCACACGTATGTTCTGTGCTTTCGCTACGGTCATGACATCGCTAAATTTTTCAAAGCTTTCATCAATAGAGCAGTTAATATTTTTACGGGTAAAGCTTTCAGAAGCTGCGGTAAAAACCGCAATCTCTTTGCATCCTACCGCTTGAGCCGTCTCAAAACCTTTGATATTTGGAGTAAGCAGACTAAATTGCACATCTGTGGTCTGCGGTAACCGCTTAAATAGCTCATCACTTTGAGCCATTTGCGGCACCCATTTTGCCGAAACGCATGAACCCACTTCAATTGATTTCAGACCTGCATTTATCAAGTCATTAACGAAGTTTAAGCGTTGTTCAACCGTTAAAGCCTGCTTTTCATTTTGGAGGCCGTCTCTGGGGCCGACCTCCACAATTTTGACAAACTCACTCATGCAACTTCCTCCTGAGCAGGCTGAAATTCCACAAGCTCATCGCCAGCTTTGACTTGATCGCCAACTTGGAAATAGGAGTCTACAATCACGCCATCTTTAGGGGCGCGGATGGTGTATTCCATTTTCATGGCTTCAAGCGTCATTAAAATATCGTCTTTTTTCACGTTATGATTTGCACTCACCAGAACTTGCGTGACTACACCCGGCATTGGTGCTTTTAAGTGGCCTTCATCGGCTTGGCTATCTGCCTGATTAAAGTCTTGGCGAATATAAGCAAACTTATAGCTTTGCCCATTTTGGAATAGCGTAATGCCTTGCTGACTTTGATTAAAAGATAGCTTTTGCTTAGTACCATCAATTTGAACAGAGGCAGTATGTGAATCAATCAATTGACCAGAAATAGGGTAGCTTTGTCCGTTATATTCTGCGGTAAAACCGTGCTCATTTGAGGCAAATTTGATTTGGAAATTTTGGTTTAAATAGTTCAGTTTAATACTGTGCTGATAGGTAATATTTAAACGCCATAGCGGTTGAGCCTGCCAAAGCTGTTTTTGGCTTGAGCTGTTGTTGTTAAGTTTACTTAAAAACTCAATAAATGCTGCTGCCACCACAAGTTCTGGTTTGATCTCTTCAGGGCTAAACAAGAAGTTTTGTTCGCGTTGAATCAGGTTGGTATCAAGCTTGGCTTGTTTGAATGAGTCGCTGCGAACAATCTTTTCAAGAAATGCAATGTTGTTCCCTAAACCGTCAACATGGAATTGACTTAAGGCATGTTGCATTTGAATGAGTGCAGCTTCACGATTTTTACCCCATACAATGAGTTTGGCAATCATAGGGTCGTAATACGTCGTGATTTCGTCGCCTTCAACAATACCGCTGTCTACACGCACATATTGGTTTTGAGTTGGGTAGTGCAAATAGTCAATTTTACCAATTGCAGGTAAAAAGCCTTTTTCAGGTTCTTCGGCATAGATTCGTGCTTCGAGCGCATGCCCGTGAATCTGCAATTCGTTCTGTAGTTTTGGTAAAGGTTCGCCATAAGCTACGCGAAGTTGCCATTCAACCAAGTCTTCACCGGTAATCATTTCAGTCACTGGGTGCTCGACTTGTAAACGGGTATTCATTTCCATGAAATACGCCGTACCATCTTGTTCCACAATAAACTCGACCGTACCTGCACCGACATAATCTACGGCACGAGCAGCATCAATTGCAGCTTGACGCATTGCATCAAGCTTTTCGCTCGGCATTTGTGGAGCAGGGGCTTCTTCTAGCACTTTTTGGTGACGACGTTGCACAGAGCAGTCGCGCTCAAATAAATGAACATAGTTGCCATGTGTGTCACCAAACACTTGTACTTCAATATGACGCGGTTGAATCACATAGCGTTCAATCAAGACATCATCATTACCAAAACTTGATTTGGCTTCACGTTTACACGAGGCTAAGGCATGCAGAAAATCTTCACTGCGCTCAACCAAACTCATGCCTTTGCCACCACCGCCAGCACTGGCTTTAATTAAAACTGGATAGCCAATTTGGTCTGCCTGTTGTTTTAAAAAGTCGGCATCTTGGTTGGTTCCGTGATAACCCGGTGTTAAAGGGACGCCTGCTTTTTCCATTAAAGCTTTAGACGTGGCTTTTAAACCCATAGCTAAAATGGCATCGACTGGCGGGCCAATAAAGCAAATATTGTGTTGCTGGCAAGCAAGTGCAAACTGGTCATTTTCGGATAAAAAGCCGTAGCCCGGATGGATCGCTTGGCTACCTGTATCAATGGCAGCTTGAATAATGTGGTCAGCTTGTAAATAACTTTGCGTTGCAGGTGACTGACCAATGTAAATCGCTTCATCTGCAAGTTTGACGTGTTGTGCATTTGCGTCTGCGTCTGAATAAACAGCAACTGTAGCGATACCCAGTTTTTTTGCGGTACGAATTACACGGCAGGCAATTTCACCACGGTTCGCAATTAAAATCTTTTCAAACATAATGATCGTCCTTAATTGTTGTTATTTGAGGTGGCAGTCCACGCAGGCTGTTGCTTATTTAAAAAGGCACTCAGACCTTCTTTTGCCTCGGCACCTTGACGAACTTGAGCAATATGATGCGCCGTCTGTTGTAGCAAATCATTACTCATAGATTGGTTGCTCACCATTTGAATGAGTTGTTTTGATGCAGCCTGAGCGTGGGGTCCACCAAGTAATAGAGCATCAATAATTTCTTGAACTTTTCTGTCTAAGTCTTCCGCATCTGCGACTTCATGTGCCAAGCCAATTTGTTTGGCGTCACGTGCCGAAATACGCTCAGCAGTTAAGAAGTAACGAGAGGCTTGTCTTGCACCAATCGCACGAATCACATAGGGACTAATCGTAGATGGGGCAAGTCCTAAACGAACCTCAGAAGTTGCAAATTTGGCATCTGTACTGGCAATGCAAATATCACAAGCCGATGCCAAGCCCATACCGCCACCAAAGGCAATGCCATGAACACGGGCAATAGTTGGCTGTTTAAGCGTTGCAAGTGCATCTAACATTTGCGCGAGTTTTAGAGCATCTGCTTCATTTTCTGCTGAAGATGCTTGACCTGCCTGTTTCATCCAATTCAGGTCAGCGCCTGCCGAAAAACTTTTGCCACGACCCGCTAAAACCAGAACACGAATATCATCACGTGTATTAATTTGATTAAAGCAGGCATGTAGCTCTTCAATCACTGTGGTATTGAAAGCATTGTGCAGTTCAGGGCGATTCAGCCAAACATAGGCAACTTGACCTTGTTGTTCGAGTTGTAAAAATTGATAGCTCATATACACCTCTTACATGCGGAACACGCCAAATTTGGTTGGCTGGATAGGGGCATTCATGGCAGCAGCAAGGCTTAAACCAAGTACTTGACGGGTTTGAGCTGGGTCAATTACACCGTCATCCCAAAGGCGGGCAGAAGCATAATATGGATGGCCTTGGCGCTCGTATTGCTCACGAATGGGTTGTTTAAACTCATCTTCTTGTTGAGCTGACCACTCGGCACCTTTTTGCTCAATTTGATCGCGTTTTAAAGTTGAAAGTACGCTGGCTGCTTGTTCGCCGCCCATCACTGAAATACGAGAGTTCGGCCAAGTCCATAAAAAGCGTGGTGAATAAGCGCGTCCGCACATACCGTAGTTACCTGCACCAAATGAACCGCCAATAATCAGGGTGAGTTTTGGTACATTTGCGGTTGCAACTGCCATGACCAGTTTAGCGCCATTTTTTGCAATCCCTTCATTTTCGTACTGGCGCCCCACCATAAAACCAGTAATGTTTTGCAAAAATAACAATGGAATATTGCGCTGTGTGCAAAGTTCAATAAAGTGTGCACCTTTTTGTGCAGACTCTGAAAATAAAATCCCGTTATTGGCAATAATCCCGACTGGCATACCATAAAGCGACGCAAAACCAGTAATGAGGGTTGAGCCAAAACGTGCTTTAAACTCATCAAAACGCGAACCATCTACAATGCGAGCAATCACTTCACGAATATCAAAAGGCTTACGTGCGTCACTTGGCACCACACCATAGAGTTCAGATGCGTCAAAAAGTGGTTCATCAATTTGCTTGTTTAAATCATTTGGCTTTTTATTTAAGTTCGCGACAATGTTCCGTGCAATCGCAATCGCATGTTCATCATTTTCTGCTAAATGGTCAGCCACACCTGAAAGACGTGTGTGTACATCACCACCGCCTAAGTCTTCACTGCTCACTACTTCACCAGTTGCAGCTTTTACCAGAGGAGGACCGCCTAAGAAAATGGTGCCTTGATTACGTACAATAATGGTTTCATCAGACATGGCAGGTACATACGCACCACCTGCGGTACAGCTTCCCATTACGACAGCAATTTGGGCAATACCTAGGCTCGACATACGTGCCTGATTATAGAAAATACGCCCGAAGTGATCGCGGTCAGGGAAAACCTCATCTTGCATTGGTAAATAGGCGCCACCTGAGTCCACCAAATAAATACAAGGCAAGTGATTTTGTTCGGCAATTTCTTGGGCGCGTAAATGCTTTTTAACCGTAAGTGGGTAATACGTTCCGCCTTTAACCGTTGCATCGTTGGCAACGATCATGCAAGTTACGCCGTTCACCTGACCAATACCTGCAATTACACCCGCGGCAGGAACATCATCTTCGTAAACGTTGTACGCTGCCAATTGACCAATTTCTAAAAATGCCGTTCCGACATCAATCAGTTGATCAATACGTTCACGGGGTAGAAGTTTCCCTCTAGCCAAATGTTTTTGACGGGCATTTTCACCACCACCTAAAGCAATACGCTGGGCAACTTGGTTTAGATCTGTGACCAATGTTTGCATGGCTTGCTGGTTTGTTTTGAAGTCTTCACTTCGAACATTAATCTTGCTTTGTAATTGGTTCATAAGATGCGTCCTTATTTATAATTATTATTTGGTTTCATTGAAGAGTTCGCGGCCAATGAGCATGCGGCGAATTTCAGAAGTTCCAGCACCAATTTCATAAAGTTTTGCATCACGCCATAAACGACCAGCAGGGAATTCATTGATGTAACCATTACCGCCTAAACTCTGGATTGCTTCGCCTGCCATCCATGTGGCTTTTTCAGCAGAATATAAAATGGCACTTGCAGCATCTTTACGTAGGCTGCGGTCATGGTCGGCTTTGTCACAAGCAGCACCAACCGCATAAACTAATGCTTTACATGCCAACCAAGTTGAATACATATCGGCAAGTTTGCCTTGCATAAGCTGGAATTCACCTAAAGCCTGACCAAACTGTTCGCGTTGATGCAAATATGGAATTACCACATCTAGACAGGCATCCATAATACCTAAAGGGCCGGCACTTAAAACTGCACGTTCATAGTCCAAACCACTCATGAGTACTTTTGTACCATTACCCACGCCACCAAGTACGTTTTCAGCAGGCACTTCCACATTGTCAAAAAACAGTGGGTAAGTGTTAGAGCCACGCATACCTAACTTGTCTAAATGGTTACCGTGACTAAAGCCCTTCATGCCTTTTTCAACTAAAAAAGCAGTCATACCTTTTGCACCAGCTTTAGGGTCAGTTTTTGCATAAACTACAAGTACATCTGCATCACCGCCGTTTGTGATCCACATTTTTGAACCATTCAAAACGAAATGATCACCTTTTTGCTCAGCACGTAATTTCATGCTAACCACATCAGAACCAGCATTGGGTTCAGACATAGCAAGGGCACCTACATATTCGCCAGAAATCAGTTTTGGTAAATATTTCTGTTTTTGTTGCTCGTTACCGTTTCGATTAATTTGGTTTACACATAAATTAGAATGAGCACCGTAAGAGAGGCCAATGGCTGCCGAAGCACGAGAAATTTCTTGTAAGGCAATAATATGAGCTAAGTAACCCATATTGGCACCGCCATATTCTTCAGAAACCGTCATACCTAAAAGGCCCATATCTCCGAATTTTTTCCAGAGATGTGCAGGGAATTTGTTGTCTTGATCAACTTGTTGGGCAATTGGTGCAATTTCCTTTGCACAAAATGCGGCTACTGAATCTTGAAGCGCAATTAAAGTTTCATCTAGACCGAAATTCAAGCTGTGGAGGTTCATGATATTTTCATCCTATTGGTTATATTTGTTGTCCATAAAATATTTTGTGGGTATTTGATATGTACCATACAATGATTTTTTAAAAAAGTGAATACAGATTCATAAAATGATTTACAATTCATTTTATTTGTTAGAGAATAAATTATGAGCTATAAACGATCATCTTTAATGCAAGAGCGGATGGAGCAAAATCGAAAGTCGATTTTGAGTTCAGCCAGAAAATTAATTTCAGAGGGAGGGTTTAAAGACGCGCAAATACAAACAATTGCAGAGCAAGCGGGCGTTTCAAGTGGTCTGGTTTATCGCTACTTCGATAATAAAAGCCAAGTGCTCATTGAAGTTTTGTCTGAGGCCATTAACACAGAACTATTGGTGATTGATTCGATTACTGAAAGTGATTTATCGGCAAAACAGAAATTACATAAGGCTGTGGCAACTTTTGTAAAACGGGCACTCAATAGTCCTCAGCTTGCATATTCACTCATGTTTGAACCCGTCGATTCAACGGTTGAACATGAGCGTTTTCGTGTGAAGCAGTTGATTAAACAAAGTATTAAAAAAATACTTGCAGATGGAAATGCAAGTGGTGAGTTTATCTTGGATGATTTAAATACAGCAGCACTTTGTGTTGTTGGTGCAATGACCTACGTGGTCGTTGAACCCCTTGATCCTGCTCAAAATACAAAGTTTGATCATGCGCACAGAGACTATTTTTCAAAACAGATTGCTGACTTTTGTGTGGATGCTGTGCAGAAGAAATAGGGCATATAAAGGATAAACATTACAAAGTAGGCGGTTTGGAAAAGTAGTTGCAGTAACAACAATTAGATCAGGTACGAAGAGAATTACAAAGAATCAAGGAGAATGATTCAATGCAACAAGAACGGTTAAGCTACGCCTCGGGACCAAGCACACAGCCCTTATTGGGTATGACCATTGGTGAACAATTTGATCAGGCTTGTCGGCAATATGCAGAAAAGGAAGCAATTGTCAGTTTTCATCAAAACAGACGGTTAACCTATAAAGCTTTACAGGATGAAGTAAATGCTTTTGCTTGTAGCTTGTTGAAATTAGGTTTAAAAAAAGGAGATCGGTTAGCCATCTGGTCGCCTAACTGTGTGGAATGGACAGTTACCCAATTTGCAGCTTTTAAAGCAGGCATTATTTTAGTCAATCTAAATACAGCTTATAAAAGCCATGAGCTTGAATATGTGTTGAATAAAGTCTCATGCAAAGGATTGATTATTGCTTCTCAATTCAAAACGACTGATTACCAAGAATTACTCACAAAAATTGCCCCTGAGTTAACCAACAGTTCTGATAAAGTGCTCAGTTCAGAACGACTGCCATATTTAAAATTCGTGATTAAAATTGATGACCAGCAACACACCGGCATTCACCGTTTTAGTGATTTAGTTACAACACCAAACTCCGAGCAGCTTGAACAATTAAAACAGTTAACCAAGCAACACCAGTTCGATGAAACCATTAATATTCAATTTACCTCAGGTACAACGGGTAACCCCAAAGGGACCATGTTGACCCATCATAATATTTTAAATAATGGTTACTTTGTTGGCGAAGGGATTCGTTTAACCCCTCAAGATAAAGTCTGTATTTCTGTGCCATTGTTTCATTGTTTCGGTATGGTGATGGGGAATTTAGCGTGTGTTACACATGGGGCAACCATGGTCTATCCATCGGCGGTATTTAATCCTTTAGAAACGTTAAAAGCGATTCATCAAGAACGTTGTACGGCAGCATATGGCGTACCAACCATGTTTATTGCAACCTTAGAACACGAACAGTTTAATGAGTTTGATCTATCGAGTTTAAGAACGGGCATCATGGCAGGCAGCCCGTGTCCACGTGAAATTATGCAGCGGGTCATAGACCGAATGCATATGTCTGAAATCACGATTTGTTATGGCATGACTGAAACCTCGCCAGTCAGTGTACAAAGCTCGGTAAATGATTCAATTGATAAACGAGTAAGTACAGTTGGGCATGTTCATCCGCATGTTGAAATTAAAATTGTCGATTTAGAAGGACAGATTGTTCAGCAAGGAACTTTGGGCGAGCTATGTGTTCTTGGTTATTCAGTGATGGCTGGCTATTGGGGCGAAGAAGAAAAGACAAAAGAGGTCATTGATTCAGCTGGCTGGATGCATACGGGTGATATTGCAGAAATGGACCAAGACGGCTTTATTAAAATTAAAGGTCGTATTAAAGACGTCGTGATTCGTGGTGGGGAAAATCTCTTTCCTAAAGAAATTGAAGACTTTTTATATACCCATCCCGATGTGAGCGATGTGCAGGTAATAGGCTTGCCAGATGCGAGATATGGCGAAGAACTCTGTGCTTGTATTATTTTGCATGAACATCATCAAATTGATGAAAATAGTATTCGTCAATTCTGTAAAGAGCATATTTCCCATAATAAAGTGCCGCGCTATGTCCGATTCTTTAATGAATTTCCAATGACTGCTTCAGGCAAAGCCCAAAAGTTTAAGTTACAAGAAATTATGCGTGCTGAACTTAATTTGACAGGAAATGTCTTTGACTAAACAAGCCAAAAGCCCAGTCAAAATGCAGCAAACTATAAATTGAAAGGCAGTTTAAATAGAGGATAAAACAAAATGGCAAAAGACTTTAATAGCCCAAAAGTAGTCGAAGGATATGATGAGCATATCCGTAAATTAATTCCGGGTTATGAAGTGATCCATCAACAGGTGGATGCCATTTTGCAATCAGTGTTGAAACCGAACTCTCACATATTAATTGTGGGATGTGGCACAGGTTATGAACTCGAATATTTACTTAAAAGACATCCGAACTGGAAATTTACAGCCGTTGACCCATCTTTAACGATGCTTCAAAAAGCCCAAGAACAGGTTGAACTTTTAGATAAATCTTCACAAGTAACCTTTATTCACGGTGAAACTTCAGCTTTACCTCTTGAGAATTGCTTTGATGCTGCACTGTCTATTCTTGTAGCACATTTTATTGCTGATGATATAAAACCTGCGTTCTTTAAAGATATTTATGATCGCTTAAAAGAAAATGCTGTTTTGCTCACCTACGATTTAATGACGTGTATAAACCCTCAGCAGCTTCAAGCTTTACGTTATTTATGCTTGGCACAAGGCTTAACTGAGGAACAATGCCAGAAAATGTTAGAGCGTATGGCTCAAGACTTTTTTAGCCTAACCATAGAAGGTTATATAAAACTTTTGCAAAAGACTGGCTTTGAAAGCGTGCAGTCTTATGCACAGGTTCTGACTTATCAGGGTTTTATTGCAAAAAAATAATGCCAGTAGAGACATAGGAATGTTGTCTTAACACCCAAATATTCTCAATGAGGAAGAGAATATGAAAACTGAAAAAAAATAGAAGAACTCGCTTTACTTAAAACAAATTAAAAAGTGGTCCTAATGCCGCTTTAGGGAGGTTTTGTCTAAAAATATGATGGAAGGTCTTTCTTGAGAAAGAAAGTCAAATTTTCAAGGACCTATCTAAATAGTTACATAACAAAAAGGATGTCGAGATCTTTGAGTCAATTTAAAGATCAAAAAAGGAAAGTTTTATGATAAATGCTTTAAATACAACGGTTCAAAAAAGCCTATTGGCGGTTTCTGTGACCCTGTTTGTGTCTTCTGCCTTTGCAGGCAAAACAGATCCTGAAATAGAACAACTTCGACAAGAAGTGAAAGAACTACGAGCTATGCTACAAGCAAATATACAAGCTCAAAAATCTTTATCGCAAGGACGAGTTGAACTAGCAACTTCTGCAACTCCTCAAGCTGCGCAGCCAATACAGCAAGGGTTAACTAAGTCTGGTGCAGAATTTAACCTCTATGGATATATACGGGCAGATGCTTCTTATCAAATGAAGGGCGCATCTACGATGTATAACAACATTAGTGGGGTTCCACTCGAAAATACTCCTGAAGAATCTGCTCAAAAAGACCAGTTGCACAGCACAGTTAATGTGACACGCTTTGGGTTGAATTTTAAAACTCCAACAGCCGTGGGTGATGTGGGTGGAAAGTTAGAAATGGACTTTTTTGGGGCAGCCACTCGTGATCAGTTCCGTATACGCCATGCTTATTTAACTTTTGATAAATGGCTTATCGGTCAAACGTGGTCGACATTTATTGCACCAGAATATTATCCAGAAACGATTGATGCAGGCACATTTGTAGGTGGAGCATTATTAAGATCACCGCTGGTTCGCTATAGCGACAACTTAAGTGCAAATACAAGCTTTGCAATATCGGTTGAAGATCCGAAATATACCGCTACATCAGACCCTGATAACAAAATGCGTTTACCAGCTTTGGTAGGGCGCTTAAATCATAAATTTACAAATGGCTCGATGCTATCAGGTCGTAGTTTTGTGGCCGAAAAGAGAACCAATAATGATGAAGAAGTGGCTTGGGGTGTAGGCCTAGGGGGGAAATATCAGATTACGCCAGATACATTACTCAAAGCTGATTATTACCATGTCAAAGGAGATGGACGTTTCCTACTATGGAGTAACAGTGGCTATGCAATAGATGATCAAAACAATATACATAGCAATGAATTTGACACTGTTTCATTGGGCATAACTCATCAGTTTACGCCACAAATTCGTTCAACCTTAGGTTATGGCTATATGAAAGCCAAAGATGATAACCGTTTTGCCGAATTACAACGCACTAGCACAACTCAAAACAAAGAACTTTGGCAGGGCTGGGTGAATGCACTTTATAACCCTTACAAACCAATTACTTTGGGTGTCGAATATGTTTATGGCGAACGCGAAACTTTTGATGGGCGTAACGGGACCGATAACCGCTTCAACATGATGGCGAGTTACGATTTTTAATTAATTCAATAAGACCTTGAATAATCTTTTTTTCTTTAGGGTGCAGTATGTCGTTTTAAAAAATTGAATATGAATTTATCTCACAGGAGGTGAGTAAATGACAACATCTAAATTAAATGTAAATGAAATTATTGATCAGGCCAAATTTAGATCTTATCACTGGAGTATTTTGCTTTGGTGTTTATTAATTATTATCTTTGATGGTTATGATCTGGTTATTTATGGTGTCGTGCTACCTTTGCTGATGCAAGAGTGGTCATTGACGGCTGTACAAGCAGGGATGTTAGCGAGTACGGCTCTATGCGGAATGATGTTTGGAGCAATGTTCTTTGGAACTTTGGCAGACAAAATAGGCCGTAAAAATGTGATTTTAATTTGTGTCGCCCTTTTTAGTGGCTTTACCTTTTTAGGTGCTTTTGCATCAAGCCCACTTGAGTTTGGGGTGCTTCGATTCTTAGCGGGACTAGGCATTGGTGGAGTCATGCCAAATTTAGTTGCGCTCACATCAGAATATGCACCCAAACGTATACGCAGTACCTTAGTGGGGACCATGTTTAGTGGCTATGCCATTGGGGGGATTCTTTCAGCATTGATTGGCAGTTATTTGGTTGAAAGTCAGGGATGGCAAATTATGTTTTTGATTGCAGGCATCCCTTTATTTTTGCTGCCTGTTATATGGAAGTTTTTACCTGAGTCTTTAACCTTTTTGGTTAAAACTGGTAAAACGGAACAAGCACAGCGCATTATTCAAAAAATTTCACCTGAACAAACCATGACGATCAATACGCAGTTAGTGCTTAATGAAGATAATGTTCCAACAGGTAGTTCTGTAAAAGGATTATTTCAACAAGGCCGTGCATTCAATACACTCATGTTTTGGTTAGTTTTCTTTATGTGCTTACTCATGGTATATGCCTTAAGTAGCTGGTTACCAAAACTCATGCTTGCCGCAGGGTATTCACTCGGAAAGAGTATTTTATTCCTATTTGCCCTAAATGTCGGTGCAATGATCGGTTCGATCGCTGGTGGTATTCTTTCTGATAAATTCCATTTAAAACCTGTAATTATGGTAATGCTGCTAGCGGGTGTTGTGGCATTAATCGGTTTAGGCTTTAACTCACCAGCCTATGTTTTATATGGTTTGGTGACTGTTGCAGGAGCTGCAACCATTGGTACCTCAATTCTTCTTTATAGCTACGTTGCTCAATATTATCCATTAAGTGTGCGTTCTACTGGAATTGGCTGTGCTTCCGGTGTTGGCCGAATTGGGGCAATTGTTGGGCCAATCTTAACGGGAATGTTATTAGGATTGGAATTACCACATACGATGAATTTTGTGATGATCGCAATTCCTGCAATTCTTGCTTTTTTAGCAGTCATGATGTTGAGACGACATGCTATTGAGAGACCAACCATTGCACCAAAAATTACTGCTGAACTAGAGGGCGGTTAATAAAAACTGGTACAGGTGGGAAAATACCTACCTGTACCTACATTTTATTTCTTAAGTAATAAGTTTAAATGAACCAGATTTGCCATTTGTTGATTACCGCGATCATTGGGATGCAAATGATCACCTGAGTCATAAATCGGGTTTAATCGATCAGGATGTTTCGGATCTTTCAGACCTTGATCAAGATCAAGTACGCCGTCAAATGTACCGCTCGTTTTAATCCAGCCATTAATACGCTGACGTAATTGATCTTTATCTAGTTGATAATAATTGTCTAAAGGAGTGTTAGGCAGCGCACCTGCAAAAGGTGGTAGGGTTGCCCCAATCACCTGAATACCCTGACGATGTGCTTCACTCACAAGTTGTTTATAGCCTTGAGTTAATGCTTCAAAAGATGGCACATTTTTTTTAGGGTCAAAGGCTGTGCCAGGCCATGAAATATCATTAATACCAATTAATACAATTAAGGTTTTAATGCCCGAATATTGGGATATCTCGTTTTTTAAACGTTTTAAAGCACTATCTCCCATACCATCTGTAAGTAATCGATTTCCTGAAATTCCACTATTAATCACGGCCATTTGATGAGGTGATAAACGCTTAGCTAAGAAATCAGTCCATCTACTATCGGCATCTAAAGTTGCAGTAGCACCATCGGTAATTGAGTCTCCAATGACTGCAACCACATGAGCTTTGTGTTTGGGCTTCACCTCTATTGCCGACAGTAACAACCTTGCTGTTGTTGTTTGAGCATTGAGGGGCGTAACAACGTTGTCTGTCTGGTTTCCAGCAATGAGCCAGCTCGTTTGTTTAGCATCCCAATGGAAAGTTTTAAAATGGGTGGGCTTTTCAATAAATGCATTTACCATCAATTTACTATGGTTGGGGACAGGCAGGGCAATTGTGTCACTCAAAAGCTGTTTACCTGGCAAAATTTCGGCTGTGGCTTGTCCAGAAAAATGAACAGGATAAAGTTTTTTTGCTTGAATATTTTTCCCATTCACTAGCCCGACCGTTGTTTTTTTAATATGAAGCGGTTCGTTTCCATATTGATTGGTAAATACCAATCGAATTGATTGACCACCTAAACTAATTTGGCTGATTTGTCGGATTGTTTGGTTAGATAATTGCTCAGGAATATGAGTAGGGAAAATAAAGTTCTTATCCCAAACTATTTGTGGGCTAGCAGACCAACTGGTGACCCATTGACTCGTTTGTACCTCTGCTTGTGCTACGGTAGAAAATAAGGCTAAAGACAATAAAGCGGATTTATAAAGTTTCATCTCGTGAATCCTTTAAAACGAATTAGAGTCATCTTGAAACAAATGAGTGGCTTGTTATAGCGGTCTAAGCGGAATAAGATTTGTGAATATAATTCATAGATAAATTTTGTTATGGCTAATTTTGATATTAATCGATCTGGCGAGCTGGCAATTTTTATTCGCGTGGTCGAGTTAGGAAGCTTTTCTGCTGTAGCAAGAGCATGCGACATGACGCCGTCTGCTGTCAGTAAATTAATTGCTCGGCTCGAAAAAAGACTTGGCATAAGATTACTGAATCGTTCAACACGTCAGTTTCAGCTCACAAGTGAAGGGTGCCAGTTTTATGAACAAGGCCTGCAAATACTCAGTGAGCTAGACGAGCTTGAACAATCTGTTACTGCAAATCACACACCTCAAGGACGAATAAGAATCCATACCAGTCTTTCATATTGGACCCATTTTTTGTTGCCGTGTATTTCTTTATTTAATCAGCGCTATCCACAAATCGAAATAGAGGCTCATTTAAGTGATGAAGTGATCAATTTGGTTGAACAGCGAATTGATGTTGCAATTCGGACAGGTCCCTTAAAAAATTCAAATCTAGTGGCGCGCTCACTCGGAAGTACTACAAAACATTATGTATGTTCATCCACATACATTGAGCAATATGGCTGTCCACAGCATCCAGATGAACTATCTGAACATCAGCTTTTAGATGTGAGTTATCAACGCCAAAATAAAACATGGCTGTTTAAAAAAGCGAATCAAGAAATCACACTCGTACCTACTCAGGTTTTAAGAGTAAATCATGGAGAGGCGATTTTGCAGTTAGCACTTGCCGATGTTGGCATTGCACAGCTAAATGAATTCCAAGTTCGAAAAGCGCTAGAACAAAAGCAGTTAATTAAAATTCTTGAAGACTGGAATATTAATGCTTCTGAAGAATTTCATGCTGTCTGGATCGGCCATGATAAATATGTTCCTAAACGTGTAAGGGTTTTTTTAGATTTCTTGGTAGAGCATGCAAATATCAGTTAGGTTGGCTTTTTCTTGCACTTAACTGACATTGGTGAATTGTTTCATTCATGGTTTCCACAAAGTTCATGTCCGCATCAATATTTTGTAAGCTTACTTTTGGTAGGTTTTCTACAAATTGTGGCGAATAATGTTCTTCTAAAGCGTTATAAATACAATTGCATTGTGAGAGCGCACGGCCTGACCACATACAATGAGTATTGAATTCGTTTTTACTAATAGGTCTGCAACCTAATAAACTTATTAATAGGGTGCACACTAAAACAATACGATATGAAAAAAACATCACTATTGCTCTTCGTTGGTTGTTGTTATCGTTAAGTTATGCTTATAGAGGGGGCTAATCTTTAGCTGGGGTTAAATCTTGAGATTTTTTCCGTGTAAAGATAAAAGTCGGAATAGGCGAAAAGATGAGAGGAATTCTTTAAAAGTGTTTTAAGCTGAACGTTAAGATAATGAAGTTTAAGAAAAATAAAATAATATAAAATAATAGTCATTAGAGACTCCTTGATAAAAGAAGTTGCGCCCAATCACTGCTATTAATTATGGTGGTGAAACGAAAGAGGGTTAGCAGACTGATACCTAAGAAACCAGCACACCCGAAGGTGTCCCACTCCCGTTCCTCCGTCAAAGGCACGAGGGGCTTCACACCAAAAAACGTGTTTTTAGTGCACTTAGGTAGACGATCTGCTAAAACCGACTGACAAAATAGGTCAGCCGGAGCATGATAAGCTGAGCATTAAAGCGGGTCAATTGCAAAAATAAAAGATTGGTTTATATAAACAAATAATAATATTTTTAAATTGTGATTAATAAAATAAGCAATTATTTAAAATTTAAACGACAGATTATTTATTATACCTAATCTTAATAATTGATTTTAAATGTTTATATATCAAATATTTATTAATTGTTAATTTATATATTGTTTGCAATCATTGACTTAATAAGACACAAACTCAGAAAGGGTGAGCAATTTTATTTTTACGAATATAACAATCTTAAATAATTAGCTAATGCCAAAATTTAATTAAAATATCAATTGCAAGAATGGTATTTTTTAATCATTTACTTAATTTTGATTTTTACAAAAGCTTGCATAATCTACAAAAGTTAAGAGAACCACAGCGGTAGGCCAACAGAAGATCATGTTATTCATAAGCCTACATCTTAAAACTTATAAGGGTGACCTCAATGTTAAGAATTCTTTGTGCAGTTAGTATGGTCGTTGCAATTGCTATGGGTATGAGTGCATGCCAAGATCGAGATTCAAGAGATGAAGGAACTCATGGCGCGAATGACCCCACAACTCCTCAACAAATGGATAAAAATTCATAAGTATTTTTTTTAAGAAAACTCACTTTGAAGTGGGTTTTCTTATCGTTATTTTCTATAAAATATGTAACATAATAAAAAAGATAATTATATGAAAATATAAAATTAATCAATAAATTAGTGGGTTATTGTCTTTCTATGAATTTGTTGTTACTGAATTGTTTCTAGGTTAATTTATAGTTTCAAAAAATTAATAAAATAAACACAACAAATTACTTATATTCATCCAAAATTCATTTTAGTGATGACAGTTTTATAAAGGTAAGGATATGCCCCAGTACTTAAGAATAGCTGAGAAAATATATCAAAATGTTAAAGAAAAAAAAGGCTTTACAGATGAGCCTATGGAAGATCTTAATAATTTGATGATTGAACTCAGACATGAGCTTAAGGGGACAAAGCTTAAGCTTTTATATAATTATATTGATTTTGCTGAATTACTTATTAAACCTCTACAAGAATCTAAAATTAAATTGGATTTAAGTATTATTCCAAAGAGCAAGAATACTCAAGAATTTGTACTATGGCTTGCAGGTTTTATTGAGCGGATTACAACGGGCGGGCAAGAAAAGTTGCCCCCCATTCGAGCTAAGGTTGTTTTACCTACCTATGTTTACGACGAAACTTATCCTTCTTCAGCAAATCCTATAAATAATGGAGAAGAAATTATTGAATATTTTAAGAAAAAAGAAAGTTAAATCGTAAATTTTCTTAATGCCTGACATGAGTAAAATCATGTCAGGCATTAAATAATAAGACAGACGTTCAGCTTAGTTGGTTTTCAATTTAATATTTAAAGGTGGTTAAACATGTTTGTATATTTTACGGATGGAACCTGTATTAACGACTCTGAAATTTATGGCGTAAAAGCAAAACATGAGCAGAATAAATATATTGTAGAAGTTACTATTAAGCCTACCCATACGCTATCTAATGTTTCTAGCGTTCAGTTCAAAAAAGAAGTGTTTGATGATCCAAAATTAGCAAATCAATACCTCCACAATAATTTTAATATGCCGCCTTTTTTCTAAAATATTATGAATTTCATGATCTTAATAGATTTTTTTTATAGACATAAAAAGAGCTTATTTCCGAGGGCCAATCAGAAATAAGCTCATATTTTTAAAGCAAAAGAAGATGTTGTATTAAATATTATCTATCGTTCCAAGCATCTTTAATTGCTTGTTTAGCATGTTCCCATTTTAAACGAGATTCGGCTTTAAGCTCTTCCCATTTTTGTTGGAGGCTGCCTTCCATATCTTCAAACTGAGCACCTTCCTCAGCTTCAGTACGGGCGCGATGACCTAACTCATAGGCTGCTGAAAAATCTCGATCGTAATCTAAATCTGGAGTAGTAAGCTGAGCTTCTTGATAATAAGGACGAGTAAGGTAACTTTCGCGCCAATAAGTGTCAGAATAATTATGGTCGCCAGCTGGCAGTCGTGCGTGATCGCTATTTTGATCTGTCATCAGTTTTTCCTCATCTATTATTTAATTTTATGCTTATGTTAAATTTAGGAAGGTGAATTCACCTTCCTAAATAAAATGAATGACCGCATCAAATGACATTTAAATCAACAACGGATTAACGTTGCTGATTGTTGTTATTTGAGTTTTGTTGGCCTGAATCTTTTTGATTAGAGCCTTGTTGTTGGCGGCGGTTGTCATTTTGCTGTTGTTGCTGATTGTTTTGTTGCTGTTGATCGTTTTGCTGTTGGTTGCCGTTTGGCTGCTGTTGGTTATTACGGTTGTCATTTTGCTGCTGTTGTTGCTGTTGATTATTGCGTTGATTGCTTTGATTATTAGTAGTGCTCATCTTTAATTACCTCATATCATTTATGATGTGTGTTTTATCTGAGAGCTTCAGATAGGTTTATTAAAACATGAAATTTTTTAATGTGTAGCATAGGGGTGTTACCCTATATTTAACTGTAACTTTAAAAAAATAATAAAACCTTGATTTTTATAAAATGTAATTTTTATCAATAAACATAATTAATATGAAAATAGATAAAATTACATTTGAGTAAAATGGCGTTAAAGAAATACTATGGTCATTTCTAAATGTGTATATGTTATCTTTTATTAAAAACTTCTATTTTTTATTATCTAAGATTATATATTCTATATCCTGATTAATATAGTAGAGAAGTTGTCTAAGTTTGAGACATGGTAATCCTCTAAATACTCGTCTAAAATTGTAAAATTGATTTTTATAATAAATAGAATAAAAGAAGGTGCCCACCGGTTTTTCTTTAGTTTCTGAACCACCTTTTTTTAATAGACCAGTACAAGCGACATAAAGATCGGCATGTAGAAGTTCTTTTCCTTTTTTGATCATCTCTACAGTGACAGGCATTGATTCTGCTGTATATTTTTCAACGAGTTCAGAAGAAATATGAAGTGTATTTTCTTTAACTCGTAAGTCATAGCTCACTAAGCTTCCAATAAGAATATCGCCAGAGTAGGGGCTTAAAGAAAAGCGGTAAGCTAAATAGCCAGCAGAAGCACTTTCGAAAAAAGCGATTTTAATTTTTTCTTGTGCTAATAATTTATAGCATGAGTTAAACATTTGCTTTCTCCTTTCATTTGTTTTTAAATTAGTTATAAAATTATTTTTTTAAATTTTTTGTTAATTTTTTAATCTTTATAATTTTAAAGGTAACTATAATGTAATAAAGGTTTAAAATTTACATATTTTTTATAAAAACAGGCATTTAAATTATTCTAAAGATGAGAATGTAATTTTATGTGAGAAGTTATGTTTTTGAATTTAAATGATTTGTATGAAAACAACTGTTTTTAATAACGTAATATAACAAAGAGGAGCTGGGATTATAGGATGAGTAAAGTATGGTATTTTATATCTCACAAAAGGAGAATAGAAATGCCTGTTGTAGTGAAAAAAAGATTATTAGACTTATTACAAGATAATCAACAGAACTATTACGAATTATTTGTTTTTTTCCTTGATCCTGATATTTCAAGTTTTGAGAAAGAGAAGAAAGCACGAGATTTTCTTTTTAAAGAGATAGATAAGATAGATCAGACAGAAATTGATTTTCCTTCTGATATAAATATGATTAAAGGATGGTGTGAAAAAAATAATAAAGAAAATTGTGAGGTATTTCAGGATTATTTAAACCGCCGGCAAGCTGGAGGTGAGAGAGAATACTTTAAAAATGTTGGTCAGGCGTTCGAATTTTTAATTAAAGTTTCTCCAACCAAAAAAGTAGACGGTGCATGGCTATATAGTTCAGTTCACTATTGGAATGATCCGGTTTTCCATGACCTGATTATTACCTATCTGGAAGAGCTAGGGTTAGGTGAGCCGAAGGCAAACCATGTCTGTATTTATGATGACTTAATGCGTAATTTGGGCCTCGATAGTTTCGATCTGCTTTTAGAAGATGAATATTATTATCATGCTGTAGTCCAATTGGCACTTGGTTATGCTCCACCTGAATTCATTCCAGAAATAGTTGGTTTTAACTTGGGTTATGAACAGCTGCCCCTTCATCTATTAATTACCAATTATGAGCTTGCTGAACTTGGCATTGACTCGAAATACTTCAATCTGCACATTACCATTGACAATATTGATAATGGTCATGCTGATAAAGCAATTAAAGTTATAAAAAATATTTTTGATAAATATCGGGATAAAGAACTTTTTCTTACTAAATTAAAACGTGGCTTTGCGCTAAACAATCATGGCGTGGGTTCTTCGAAAATTATAAAAAATTTAAATCTTGAAGATTTTGTTCTAAAAATTTTAAAGAGAAAGGCGCTCGTAGGGCAGTTAATTCATAACGAGACCAGAAAGTTCGGATGTAAAACAATTAATCAATGGCTATCTAACCCAGACGACGTTCAAGGACTGGTATCGCATTTAATTGAAAATAAATGGATTAAGTTTAATGCCAATCCTGAACAAAGTATTTTTTGGAGATTAATTAATGATGAGAATGGAAAAATGTTTGGAGTGTTTACTCCTGTAGAGCGTCAGATCATTCATGATTGGATTGCTGGAGATGACCATTCTTCTAATTTCTTAAAATATAGTAGGGCACTTAATAATAGTCGACGTATTCAAGACTATTTATTTAGCTATATCTCTGATGGGGAGCTTGATGCCCTGCAAGAACGTATCCGTCAAACACCTGATCTCGCTATAAAAATATGCAAACTAACCGCATTTTTGGCACCCGATTCACATCATAAGAGCATTGGACTTTGGAGCACACGAAAATATGTCGAACTTCTTTTCCCATACTTAAGCTCTTTTAACAAAAACTAATTTTTAAGCTTTCAATTTCACCCCAGGTTTAACTTTAAAACATAGGTAATGAACATGACTGATAATAGTAAATTAACGAATAAAACAAGTGATATGGCTGGAGCTGATGCTGCAAATAAAGCCAATACCACTCAAAAAACTGAACAGTTAGACACAGTAAGAGAAGATGCGACAAATCAGGCTTTAACCACAAATCAGGGGGTTAAAATTGCTGATAACCAAAATAGTTTAAAAGCGGGAACTCGTGGGTCAACGTTATTAGAAGATTTTATCTTACGAGAAAAGATTACTCATTTTGACCATGAACGTATTCCCGAGCGTATTGTGCATGCGCGTGGGGTAGGTGCTCATGGTTATTTTCAGGCCTATGAAGGTAATGAGCGTTTAACAAAAGCTGGATTTTTGACTGATCCAACCATTCAAACTCCGATTTTTGTACGTTTCTCGACGGTGCAAGGACCACGTGGATCTGCCGACACAGTTCGTGATATTCGCGGCTTTGCCATTAAATTTTATACACAAGAAGGTAACTTTGATTTAGTGGGAAATAATGCCCCAGTTTTCTTCGTTCAAGATGGTATTAAATTCCCCGATTTTGTACATGCTGTAAAACCCGAACCAGATACAGAAATGCCTACTGGCGCGACTGCTCATGATACATTCTGGGATTTTGTTTCTTTAGTGCCAGAGTCTGCGCATGCCGTGATTTGGGCGATGTCAGACCGCGCAATTCCACGTAACTTTCGCTCAATTCAAGGGTTTGGTGTGCATACTTTCCGTTTAATTAATGCTGAAGGTAAAGCTCATTTCGTTAAATTCCACTGGACACCTAAACAAGGTTTGAGTGCTTTGGTTTGGGATGAAGCACAAAAGCTCGCAGGTAAAGATCCTGATTTTCACCGTCGAGATCTTTATGAAGCTATTGAACAAGGAGTATATCCTGAGTGGGAATTAGGAGTTCAAATTGTCGAAGAACAAGATGAAATGAAATTTGATTTCGACTTGCTTGACCCAACCAAAATTATTCCTGAAGAGTTAGTGCCAGTAACACCTATTGGCCGTTTTATTTTAAATCGAAATGTCGATAATTTCTTTGCTGAAACCGAGCAGGTTGCTTTTTGCCCTGGCCATATTGTCCCGGGTATCGATTTTACAAATGATCCACTCTTACAAGCACGTCTATTTTCATATACCGATACACAGCTCAGCCGTTTAGGTGGACCAAATTTCCATCAAATACCAATTAATAAACCTATATGTCCATTCCATAATAATCAGCGTGATGCAATGCATCAACATACGATTCATAAAGGGCAAGCTTCTTATCAACCGAACTCGATTGATCAAAACTGGCCAGTTGAGACACCTCCAGCTGCACAAAATGGTGGGTTTGAAAGTTATTATGAAAAAGTGAGTGGTCAAAAGATTCGTGAAAGAAGTGAGTCTTTTTCCGATCATTTCTCTCAGCCTCGTCTTTACTACAAGAGCCTTGCGCCTCATGAGCAAAAACATGTAGTTGATGCTTATACCTTTGAGCTCAGTAAGGTGAAAAGAAAACATATTCGAGAGCGCCAAGTTCAACAAATTTTAGCAAATATTGATCTCGATTTAGCACGCCAAGTGGGTGCAAATTTAGGTATCGAAGTCCCTGATCTAAGCCTTGATTTCAAACCTCAGGCGATTGAAAAATCTGCTAAGTTATCCATGTTGGCTTTTCCACCAGCAGATATTCAAGGCCGTAAAATTGCCGTACTTATTCATAATTTGGTTGAGTCTGAGGCACTAGAAACCATTAAAAACTGGGCAATTAAGGAAGGGGCTATTGTTCATTTATTGGCACCAAGCTTAGCGCCAGTTAAAGACCACAAAGATAATGTAATTATGGCAGATGGCATGCAAATGTCAGAACCTTCAATTGCATATGATGCGGTAATACTTCCGGATGGCGATAATTTAAATGCGGTGATGCAAGATGGCGTAACACGTCACTATGTACTAGAAGCCTATAAACATTTAAAACCAATTGTCTTTTTAGGAAATAAATCTGATTTACTTGAGCCATTAGGCTTGGTAGCAGATGAAGGCACCTTAATTGAAGATGACTTCAAACATGTTTCAGAGAAGCTTAAAAACTTACTTAAAGCACACCGAGTGTGGTCGCGCGAGCAAATAGCTCAACACGTTCCAGCTTAAAGAAAAAGCCCTGAAAGCTTTTTAACTTTCAGGGCTTTTTTATATAAAAAAATCTATATTTTAACTATTTACAATTTGACCGCCATTTACATGAATAACCTGACCTGTAATGTAACTCGCGTCATCTGAGGCAAGGAATAAATAGGCAGGTGCAACTTCACTCGGTTGGCCCATTCTTCCCATTGGCGTATCTTTACCAAATTTTTCAACAGTCTCTGCATCAAAACTACTTGGAATTAAAGGTGTCCAGATTGGACCAGGCGCAACGCCATTTACCCGAATTCCTTTTTTCTGTTTCATTAAATTATTTGAAAGACTACGTGTAAAAGAAGTGATTGCACCTTTGGTACTTGCGTAGTCTATTAACTCATCATGGCCTTGATAGCTGGTAATACTGGTTGTATTGATGATGCTATCTCCCTCTTGCATGTGAGAAATTACTTGTTTGGTAAGATAGAACATAGCGAAAATATTTGTTTTAAATGTTTTTTCTAATTGTTCATTACTAATATTAACGATATCTTTTTGCTGATATTGAACACCAGCATTATTCACTAATATATTGATTTTGCCATAGTGAGCCAAAATTTCATCAATTGCCTGTTTGGCAACTTCAGGATCAGAAATATCACCTTTAAATAGAAGACATTTTCGTCCTTCATTTTCAACCAATTGCTTGGTAATTTCAGCATCTTGCTGCTCTTCAAGATAGAGGATAGCAACATCAGCACCTTCACGGGCAAAAAGTACAGCCACAGATCGACCAATACCACTATCACCACCGCTAATTACGGCAATTTTACCTTGTAGTTTTTCGCTACCTTTGTGTGAAGCTTTAATAATTTCTGGTTCCGGATGCATTTTTTCTTGATCACCGGGTTGGTGAGATTGAACTTGAGCTGGCACTGAAGAAGGATATTGCTTTGTTGAGTTTTCCATGTTGAAACTCCTCTATTAAATATTGGGTTAATCTATTTTTGCTGAACTCAGCGTGAATATGAGTAAAATGTCTGCTTCGAAAAGTTGCCTTTGTTATCTTATTTATACGAATGTAAAAAAATATATCTAAATTAAATTATTAAATAACTGTTAATAACTTAATTTTATTTTTATCAATCATACTTTCAATAATTGATCTATTACCCGTATCATTTAACCAATTTTCAATAGGGATTTTATTTGACAAATCTAGTACTTTTTTTATAATTTTTTTTGCTTCTTCAATATTAGTGTTAATTTCATCACTATTAATCTGGTTGCTTTTTATAATGATATTATCGAGAAGAGTTTTTATATCTTCTGAAGTAATATTGTTAGATTGAATAATATATAAGTCTCTTTGGAATGGATGAGTTGCATGGGGAGGGTCAAGTCTGTAACTCCACTCTTTGTCATAATTTTGCCATTTATTCTTGATATTAATATGGCCTAATAAAATTTCAGGTATAGCAATGTGAATGTATTGCACAGGTGGTTTGTTAACTTTTAATTGCATGACAGATCTACTCTTAAAATATTAATTAAAATTTTTGAATATTATTTAGCACTATTCAAGTAAATTATTTTTTTAAATGTAATGCTATATGTTGTTGTTTTAAAATTAATTTATTTGTTTTTGGTTTGTCTTTTTTGGTTTTTTTGCTGTTCCTGTTTTTAATCGATTTGTATGTTTTGAAACTTTTTGTTATTAAGAGAGCTGTTTTTAATAAAATTGTAAAACATTATTATAATGTTGAATTAAGTAATAATAATTGGTTTGAATATTTATAAAGTAAAAAAATAAAAATTTATAATATATTGGTGTGAGTATAATTCTTTTATAAATAAAAAACTTATTTAAAAAACTTATAGATTTATTAATATACATTTAAAAAGGTTGATACATAGCTTGGGTAGGAAAATATTTTATATCTTTTATCTTTATTTTATCCGTTAACGAAAAGCGGTAGTGACTATAATTTAAATATAGGAAGATATAACTATGGCTAATACTAGATATGAAGATCAAGATAATAATAGTTCGGGTACTTCAAATCGTGGATTTGCGAGTATGGATCCTGAAAGAGTTAGAGAAATAGCCAGTAAAGGTGGGCGAGCTGCACATGCAAGTGGTAACGCGCATGAATTTACATCTGAAGAAGCTCGGGAAGCTGGTCGAGCAGCACACGCAAGTGGTAATGCTCACGAATTTACGTCTGAAGAAGCCCGTGAAGCTGGTGCATTAAGCCATAAGAACGATAGCCGTAACGGTCGTGGCCGTGATGATGACGATGATGATCGTGGCCGTTCAGGTGGTCGAGGTCGTAGCCGTTATGATGACGACGATGATGACGATCGCGGCCGTTCAGGTGGTCGAGGCCGAGGTCGCAGTCGTGATGACGATGATGATGATGACGATCGTGGCCGTTCAGGTGGTCGAGGACGTGGTCGCAGCCGTGATGACGATGATGATGACGATCGTGGCCGTTCAGGTGGTCGAGGCCGTGGCCGCAGCCGTGATGACGACGACGATTACGATGGTCGCGGACAAAACTCCCGCAACCAAAAACGCGATGCATATGGACGTTTTACGTCTTAAGCATCAGGTTTTAAAAAATAAAGGAGGCTCATTGCCTCCTTTATTTTTATCTTTAAATTATTTACTGGGGGAGAGGCTGTAGTCCTTTTACGATATCGATATATTCAGAACCATTTATCCAAAAAGATTTTTTTAAGAATAGCGTTGTCATAATGCTTTCTGCTGCTTCGCTATCTGGGTTTTCACAAAATATTCCATAGCTTTCACCTAATACCGCGTCGTTTTCAATGAGACGAATATAGTAAGCATGTTGTTCATTTGCATAGCCTAAAACCGCATCGCGTTGATTTTTCATTTCGCATGTCTCCATACCAAAAACTGAATTTAACCAAAATGTTAAGTGTTCAGAAGCTCATTTGATAAAAATCAAGAAACAGTCAGCGATAAAGACTATTTCGAAATAGGTTTTGATTTTCTTCAAACCACCACCTTAATTTTAACATCCCTGTTAAAAGTAAAATGGATTAAAATCTGATCATGAATTTATTGTTATGCAAAAAAAATATTTCGTCAACTTGAAAATGTAACTTTTTCAAGTTACATTGTCTGTGTAGGATTTGAACGGTGAAATGGAGGCGATATGTCAAAGAAAAAAGAGTTTGAACATGGCGGTGCCCGAGAAAATGCCGGCCGTAAAGCACAGTTCAATGAACCCACCAAAGTGATTCGTGTGCCAGAATCTCAAGTGAACTTTATCAAAAATTGGTTACTAAATAATGTCAAAACCGATAATCAGACAGATTTTAGCTCAAAATTAAAAGTTCAACAGGTCCATGCCAACAACGATAAAATTTATCATATTCCTTTAGCCACTGAACGTGTTGCTGCGGGTTTTCCTTCGCCAGCCCAAGACGATATTGAACAAGCACTTGATTTAAATGAATATCTCATTAGAAATGAAAATGCTACCTTTATTGTAAAAGCTAATTCTTTGTCGATGTTAGATGCCGGAATTGATATTGATGATCCGCTTATTGTTGATCGTAGTCTTCCCGCAAAGTCTGGTGACATTGTAATTGCGCTTATTGACAATGACTTTACCGTTAAGCGCTTAATGATTGATAACAATTATCAGCCGTCTAAAATTTGGCTGAAAGCTGAAAATTCCGATTATCAAAATATTTATATTGAAGAAGGGCAAGAACTGGTTATTTGGGGAGTGGTAACTTATAACCTGAAACGAATGAGATAAATTTATTTTTATATTTTATGGTTTTAGTTACTGATCCGAGATAAGGAGCAGTAACTTTAAGTTGAGACATTTCTTAAATTTGACCAATCAATAAGCAAGTTGCAATGACGACCATTAGGCCTCCTGAAAACCGTCCTACTAACTGTGCTGCCTGTGGTCTGGTTTTAAGAATTGCTTGTGAACCATAACCTACCATTAAGTAAATAATCGCGCAGCTAATCATATGTACGACGCCGAACGCAACAATTTGTGTAGTCACTGACCATGACGCAGTGGTGTCAATAAATTGAGGCAGCAAGGCTAAAAAGAGTAAAAAAACTTTCGGATTTAAGCCACTCACATAAACACCTTTTGTCGCCCAGCTCAACCATGACTGAGCTTTTTCAGAATCGGATTGATTGGGAGTAGGAGGGGTAATTAATAAATTTATTCCCATCCACAATAAATAAGCAGAACCCGCAACAGTAAGAATCATCAGAGCCGTCGGGTTATTTGCTACAAGCAGACCAACACCAGCCGCGACCAATAAAATAGTAATAAAGTGCCCAAATAACATACCCGCAACGGCAGGCACTACGACTTTACCTTTAATTCCTGCCGAAATGGCATAGGCCCAGTCTGCGCCCGGGGTAATAATAAAGAGAATGGAAACACTCCAAAATGCAATAAAAAGGTTAAAAGCCATATGCTTATCTCGGCAAACTATTTTCTACGGGCTTCGCTCGTTTTTAGAAAAAATTTCTATTCATTCGAACTTGTTGAAAATAATATGCTTATGTATTTAGAATGTGCTTTTAAATGTTTGCTCATATCACACTCATTTGGGGTAAATTTTTCTAAATGGATCGCACAGATAAGAAGATTCTTGCTGAATTACAGCTAAATGGCCGATTATCTATTACTGAATTGGCAGAAAAAGTAGGCTTGAGCATTTCACCTTGTCATAGGCGAGTGAAGGCATTAGAAGAGTCAGGAGCAATCAAAGGCTATCGGGCAGAACTCGATCCCAATTTAGTTGGGTTTGAGTTTTCAGCCATTGTTTTTATTACGCTTAAAGAGGGTGATAAGCAGGCAGTTGAGAAGTTTGAAAATGCCGTGATTGATATTCCACAAATTATTCAGGCCCAGCGCCTTTTCGGGGAGCCAGACTATTTACTACATGTGGTTGCAAAAGACTTACCCGCATTTCAACGGCTATATGATGAAAAGTTATCGGCTATTCCGAGTGTACAGCGGCTCATCTCAACCATTGTGATGAAAGATGTGGTGCCTGAACGTTTGTTTCCGATTGGTTAAACGTTTTAAAGACAAAAAAAAGAAGCTTTAAAAGCTTCTTTTTTATTTTGATGAAATTTAGACATCTAGTGTTTTACACAAAGAACAAATCGTACCGTTATGTTTATGAGAGAACATAATGTCTGGACGCTCATAACCTTGTTCACATACACGGCAGTGGTAAACAGTCGCAACCGGTGTACCTTCAGCGTCGTAACGTGGTTCTTTAACGCCATCATCATGCTCTTTAATATAATATTTTCCTTTGGTGATTAAACCCATGATAGGCGTAAGTACGAAGGCAAGAATAAGAGCAATAAGCGGTGAATACGGTGCAAGGAAGCTACCCAATAAGCCAAAGAAGGCTGCAATTGATAATCCTGCTGCTACCAGAAACGACACCATGCCTACAGGGTTTACGTTGTACAACATGTCACGACGGTATTCAGGCTCTTTTGGTGAAAGTTTTAATACATGTTTATTAATGGCAATATCTGTTGCAACCACGACAACCCATGCAATGGCAAAGTTTGAGTAGAACCCTAAAATTTTACCGAGTACTGCAAACATGTTGCCTTCCATTAAAGCAAGGGCAATCGCTAAGTTTACAATCACAAATACAATACGACCCGGATAATGCTTACTCATGCGAGTGTAGGCACTTGTCCATGCAAGTGAGCCAGAGTAGGCATTGGTTACATTAATTTTAATTTGGGAAATGACGACCAGAATAACTGCAAGTGTTAAAGCCGCCCAGCCCGGAAGCATGTCATGAAATGCCGCATTAAATTGTTGCACAGGCTCGGTACTGTTTACACCTGGTAATTTTGTTAATAAGTAGAAACCTAAAAATGCCCCAATAATTTGTTTAATTGCCCCTAAAATTACCCAACCTGGACCTGCGGAAATAACAGCTATCCACCATTCTTTGCTATTTTCTTTAGTTTTAGCAGGCATGAAGCGTAAATAGTCAATTTGCTCACCAATTTGCATAATCAAAGATAGGCATATACCCGCACCTAACATGATTGCTGCCATGTCTACTGGGGCAAAACCTTCTTTACCTGTAAAAGTAGCAAACTGGCTGACTAGGGTTGGTTCTTGGTAAATAAGATAGGCCACTGGACCAATCATGAGAACAAGCCAAAGTGGAGTGGTCCAGACTTGTAATTTACTTAAGGCTTTCATGCCGTAAATCACCAGCGGAATCACCATAACGGTCGAGATGAGATAGCCCGCCCACAGAGGAATGCCCAAACCAAGCAATAACCCTTGCGCCATGATTGAGCCTTCAAGGGCAAAGAAAATAAATGTGAAACTGGCAAAAATGATGCTGGTGAGGACTGATCCGATATAACCGAAACCTGCGCCACGGGTAATCAAGTCAAGGTCGATGTTATAGCGTGCTGCGTAGTAGGCAAGAGGAATACCGGTTAAGAAGATAATAATTGCTGCAAATAAAATGGAGAAAACCGCATTGGTTGTTCCATAAGACATACCAATACTGGCACCAATAGAAAAGTCAGCAAGATAGGCAATACCGCCAAGTGCAGTAATAGCCACAACTTTGGGACTCCAGCGCCGAAAGCTGTGTGGAGCGTATCGTAAAGTATAATCTTCTAAGGTTTCGTTTACTGCTTTTTGTGAATCTGTGTCTGGCACAGTATCTAGATTTGGGTGTTCAGATACACTCATAACATCAATCTCCCAATCATTTTCGGTCAATCAACACAAATATTGATCATTGTTTTTTGATGAATTTGAGTGTGTGATTTTTGATAAAAATTAGAAATACGTTATTTTGCGTATATTGGCGTATCAGAAGAAATCGCTTTGATAAATAACTTTTGGCATAAGGATTGCTGGGTTTAATATCTGCCACATCCTAAACAAGAGTGTTATGCCAGATTCCCGACGCCCACAACAAGCCCCACAACGTGTAATCAAAACACGCCGTGAATATAATATTTGGGTGGCGGATGAAAGCATTGAAGATTATGCATTGCGCTATGCACCTACATCGGTACGTAAGTGGTCGCCTTGGACTGTAACCAACACCGCAATTTCTACAGTTAGTTTTCTTGCAATGGAAGCCATCGGGGCGACCATGCTTTGGCAGTATGGCTTTAGCAACGCAGTCTGGGCGGCTATTGTCGTATGTACCATTATATTTCTGACCAGTTGGCCGATTAGTTACTACGCTGCAAAATATAATGTAGATGTCGACTTGCTTACTCGTGGTGCAGGTTTTGGCTACATTGGCTCGACCATTACTTCTCTGATTTACGCCAGCTTTACCTTTATTTTATTGGCATTTGAAGCCGCTATTATGGCAATGGCACTTGAGCTAGCCTTAGGCATTCCCCAAGTTATTGGTTACTTAATTTCCGCTTTGGTTATTTTACCCTTAGTGGTTAAAGGTATTGGTTTTATTAACAAAGTTCAGGCAGTAACGCAGCCAATTTGGCTATTGTTGCTGTTGTTGCCATGGTTTTTTGTACTTTGGAAACAGCCACAAATTTTAAGTAGTAGTCTGCATTTTGTTGGTGCGGTTTCACATTCTACTGATTTTAATCTGTATTATTTTGGTGCAGCATGCACTCTTATTTTTTCATTTGTGATCCAGATTGGAGAGCAAGCTGATTATTTACGCTTCTTACCGCAGCAAGAAAAAAATAGAACTGCATGGCGTTTTGCTGTTTTTTTAGGTGGTCCATCTTGGATTATTTTTGGTTTTTTAAAAGTTTTGATGGGCATGTTGCTGATGGTTTTAGCCTTTCAGCTTTTGATTCCAGTTGCTGAACTTGATAACCCCACATATTTATATTGGATTGCTTACCAGCAATTTATTCCAAATCCCCAAATTGCCTTAATACTCACTTTAGCCTTGGTATGTGTGGCGCAGATTAAAATTAATGTGACCAATGCGTATGCTGGCTCATTGGCATGGTCAAACTTTTTTGCCCGTTTAACGCATAGTCATCCAGGACGAATTGTCTGGCTTCTTTTTAATATTTTTATTGCTATTGTTTTGATGGAAATGGGTATTAGCCATGCGGTTGAGCGCATTTTAGGCTTATATAGCAATGTTGCTTTGGCATGGATTGGTGCTGTTGTTGCCGATTTAATTATTTGTAAACCTTTAGGTTTAAGTCCGAAAGGAATTGAATTTCGCCGTGCTTATTTATATGACATCAATCCAGTAGGTGTGGGTGCTTTACTGATTGCCTCTGTTTTATCGATGCTTAGCTATTTGGGCTTTTTCGGATTAATGGCGAAAGGATTAGCAAGTTTTATTGCCTTAGGAAGCGCTGTGTTATGTGTTCCTATTATTGCCTACTTAACCAAAGGCAAATATTACATTGCACGCCAGCCTGAAAAAATTCAAGCGACTTCAGTTGCTAACTGTGTGGTGTGTGAACGGGACTATGAACTGGCTGATATGGCAGGTTGTCCAGCCTATAACGGTACAATTTGCTCTTTATGTTGTTCGCTAGAAGCACGTTGTCACGATTTGTGTAAACCCGAAGCCCGTTGGTCGGTACAACTAAAAAATGCGATTTGGCGTTATTTACCAGCACGATGGGCTAGCCGATTAAATAGTCGGGTCAGTTTATATTTATTACTGACTTTAGGGCTTTCTATTGTTTTGGCTGTGAGCTTGAGTCTGGTTTATATTCAAGAAAAAGCATATCTGGAAACCATTAATGCAGCGGCAGTTCCTCAACTATTTACACTGTTTGTAAAAATTTACACCATTTTATTTCTATTGCTCAGTGTGGCTGCATGGTGGTTAGTGTTAAACGATGAAAGCCGCCGTAAAGCTGAAATCGAGACCCATCAACAAACAGCATTATTGATTGATGAAATTGCTGCTCATGAAGTTACATCTCAAAATTTGCAAGATGCAAGAATTGTCGCTGAACGGGCGAATGAGGCAAAAAGCCGCTATGTGATTGGAATTAGCCATGAACTTCGAACACCATTAAATAGTATTTTGGGTTATAGCCAATTAATTCAAAAGCAAGAACAGCTATCTGAACAGGGCAAAATGGCATTAGGTGTCATTAGCAGAAGTGGACAGCATTTGACGTCACTCATCGATGGTTTACTCGATTTAGCACGGATTGAAACGGGTAAAATTTCTTTAAATATGGTGGATATCCATTTTCCAAATTTTATAGAACAAATAATTCAAATGTTTCAACCGCAGTTTGAGCAGAAGCACTTAAATTTCATACACCAGATTAGTGATAAGCTTCCGCACTATGTACGTACCGATAAAAAGCGTCTTGAACAGATACTTATTAACTTATTAGGCAATGCTTTAAAATTTACCAATACAGGTACCATTACTCTAAAAGTCGATTATCGTTTTCAAACAGCTTATTTTGAAATTATAGATACAGGCTGTGGCATTGCCGAGGCTGATCTGGAGCGGATTTTTAATCCGTTTGAACGAGGCAGTAATGTGGTTCAAGGTGGCTTCACCGGAACAGGTCTGGGTTTGCCTATTGTAAAATTATTGGTTGATTTACTCGGTGGGCAGTTATCTGTGAGTAGCCAACTTAATCACGGGTCACAATTTAAAATTAAGTTTTATTTGCCCTCGAAAGAACTGGTTCATCCAATATCAAATGTACATTCTAATCAGATTATTGGTTATCAAGGCGAACGCAAAAGAATTTTAGTGGTTGATAATGAGGCCGTAGATCGAGGGCTGGTGGTCAACTTTTTAAAACCTTTAGGATTTATTACAGAAGAAGCCGAATCTGGTATTGATTGTTTAAGACAGGTTCCTCTATTTCAGCCCAATCTGATTTTAATGGACTTGAATATGCCGTTCATGGGAGGACGAGAAACCGCTCAACTATTACGGCAGAATAATATTACCAATGTGCCGATTTTAATTATTTCGGCCAATGCGGGTGAGCGCGAGGTCAATCCGCAAGAGGCGGTGTTAAGTGAAGACTTTATGTTAAAGCCAATTGATTTGAATTTATTGCTAAGCAAAATTGGTGATAAGCTTGGATTGAGCTGGATTGATGATGCAAAAGAGTTACCCCCATTAGCACAACAACCGACCGACTCATTTGTTTTAACCACTATTTCACCAATATTGGCAGCACAGCCAGAGTCCGAGATGCGTGAGCTAAATAATAAAACAATAAATCATGCTCAGAACCTGCCACAAGCTTTACAGCATTTAGATGAGTTGATTGGACAAGGTTATATTCGTGGAATTCAACAGGCATTAAAGCAATATTTATATGATTTTCCAGAACAGGCTGAATTGTGGGAGCAGATTTCTCAATTAATTCGTAAATTTGATTTAAAACAAGCACAACGATTGATTCAGGATAAACGATGAGTACGCAACCAGTTTCTTTTCCTTATTCTTCATCGGCTGAACAGGCCGTAATTCTAATTGTTGATGATGTTCCAGAAAATTTAGGCTTATTGCATGAAAGTTTAGACCAGGCGGGCTATCGTGTACTCGTAACCACAGATGGGTTAAGTGCAATTGAAATAGCAGACCGATGCTTACCAGACATGATTTTACTCGATGGCAATATGCCACATATGGATGGTTTTGAAAGTTGTATACAGCTTAAAGCAAGTCCAATTACCCAGTTTATTCCTGTTATTTTTATGACCGGTTTATCTGAAACAGAGCATATTGTGCGTGGCTTTCAGGTGGGAGGAGTGGACTATGTGACCAAGCCTTTAAATATTGAGGAAGTACTTGCAAGAGTCAAAACGCATCTGGCACATGCCAAACTGTTACAACAACAAAAACAGGTCATTGATGCTACTGACACAGCCATTATTGCGGTTGACGTTCATGGGGAAATTGTCTGGAAGACACAAAAAGCCAATGATTTGCTAAATGATCATTTAACGGAAATAACAGGTTTTGAATTAGGTCTAAAAACATGGTTTGCAGACTTGCAGCAAGAAAAAGATCCCAAAAAGTTAAAAAGCTGTTTTTATTCAACTCCGTCACAACAATTACAGTTGTTGTTGTTAAGCCCTTGGCAGACAGAAGCGACCATTGCTAAAAATTATCTAATACAAATTAAGATATCTACACCTGCTCTTGAAGTCACTGATATTTTAAAATATTGCCCACAGTTGACTCAACGTGAAGCAGAAGTCATGCACTGGTTATTGTTAGGGAAAACCAATAAAGATATTGCGGAAATATTAGAATTGAGTCCACGGACGATAAACAAGCATTTAGAACATGTTTTTGAAAAGCTTAGTGTAGAAAACCGAACTGCAGCCGTGGCGCATATTAATAGTCTGGTGCAAGAATTCCATTAAACCTATAGGGGTTCCGTAAAACCCCTATAGTTACTCAATTATTTTAAATTTTGAGTAAAGAATGAAGTTAATTTATCAAAAGGAATTAAATCAACTCGGTCATATAGATCTACATGCCCAGCACCTTTAACATAGTAAAGCTCTTTCGGTTGGCCTGCGAGTTTATAAGCTTCTTCACTAAACTCTTTTGAATGAGCCTGATCACCCGTAATAAAAAGCATTGGACGTGGTGAGATCGTCTCGATGTCATTAAATGGGTAGAAGTTCATAAATTTTACATTACTGGTTAACGTCGGGTGTGTTGTTAACAGAGGTGATGAACTTTTTGGTGTATATTCACCGCGAGGTGTACGATAGAAGTCGTAAAACTCACGTTGAATAGGGTGGGTATCTGCGGTTAACTCATGCGTAGTCCCGCTAGTATATTTTGTTTCACCGCCTTTGAACTCGACATAACGTTGCGCAGCAGCCTCAGCAATAATTTGCTTTCTTTGCTCTAAGGTTTGGCCATGGCGCAGGCCATTACGGTTAGCAGCTCCCATGTCATACATACTAACTGTTGCAATTGCTTTCATTCGTGGGTCAATTTTTGCGGCGCTAATGACAAAGCTACCGCTTCCGCAAATACCAAGTACACCAATACGATCACGGTTAATAAAAGATTGCGTTCCTAAATAATCTACAGCTGCACTAAAGGCTTCTGCATAAATATCTGGAGCAACTACATTTCTAGGTTGGCCTGCGCTTTCACCCCAAAATGATTGATCAATCGCCAACGTTACAAAACCTTGTTCAGCTAATTTCTGTGCATAAAGCATAGAACTTTGTTCTTTCACTGCACCCATGGGATGGCCAATAACAATTGCAGGGGCTTTAACTTTTTTATTTAAATTTTTAGGGATGACCAAGTTCCCAACAATGTCCATATTGTACTGATTTTTAAAAGTCACTTTTTGAATAGTGACTTGCTGACTTTGATAGAAATTATTTGCGCCGTTAGACATATCTGCCGCCATACCTGAGGTTGAAGAAAATAAACCAATCGTTGCAGCACAAATTGCCGCTGCTGTGTGGTTTTTGAGCTTTTTAAACAGGGGAGATGTAGTCATAAATACCTCAATTTAAACAATGTAAATGGATGAATAGATAGATGCTTATTTGATTTGGGAAATTGAAATTTTGACGGGTTGCTTTTGCTTGAATGCTTGGGGAATAGCATCAAGTTTCCCAAGAAAAATGAGACCATTAGCGTAGCCAACAGTGGAGTCTTTATAGAAAAAAGCCAGATTACCCCATGGCGCATAGTAGGTAAGGTCACCAGCTTTGCCCGCATAGCCCTGAGGCGCATTCTGGGTAGATAGCTTGTGGGGTAGATCGGCTATTTTTTCAGTAGAGTCATAATCTTTAAGGATTAATGTCAACGGAAGCTGCTTGGCAAAATCTTGAACGGTGGGTGTCATGGCTAATGTTGCAAATAGCGGTTGCTTTGATCCCTCAATATCAATACGGATTTTCATCATCGATAACCTTTGTTGATTTTTGTCAATCGGTTTTGTCGCATAACAAATCGATGTGACTGATAACAATAAAAATATACTAAGCAAACCTCGAAAAAATTTGTGATTAACCATTATTGAATAGCCTCACTTCTTTAAGAGAAAGCAAAAAAATACAGAAAAGTTATGAATAGTTAGCCTAAAGTTATGAGTAGAATTTATTAATCTCTTGTCATAATAAAATCATGCATCTTTTATACTTAAGCTGGTCTATATCTTAATAATCACTGCTTGATAGAGATTGTAGCTAATCTTCTTTTTAATAATTAGTCTAAAAAATAAACATGGACTTATGAGTAATATTCATGAATAGTTTTATCATCTATAATGAGATTGAACTTTGAAAAGAGATAAAAGCAGATGATAAACAAAGAAAACTATAATGATCTCTATGCTTTTTTAATGGTGGCGCGAGAGGGTAGTTTTACGAAGGCTGCAGGAAAAATGGGAATATCACAGTCTGCGCTAAGCCATACCATTCGTGGTTTAGAAGAGCGTTTGGGGATGTTGCTTTTGACTCGAACCACACGTAGTGTTTCACCAACGGCAGCAGGCGAAAGATTAAAACAAACCATTAGTGCCAGCTTCGATCAGATTGATAATGAATTATCGCTTTTAACATCATTTCGGGATCAGCCTGCCGGCACAGTTCGGATTAATGCCAGTAGCCATGCAATACGGGAAGTGCTTATTCCAAAACTTGAAAAGATTGCAGGCCACTATCCTGATGTGCAAGTTGAGCTAGCTGCCAATAGCGGTATGGTGGATATTGTTGCAGAGCGATTTGATGCAGGCGTTCGTTTCGGGAGCCGCGTGGCTGATGGCATGATTGCGGTACGTATTAGCGCAGATGTCAAAATGGCAGTGATAGCAACGCCCGCATATTTTGAACAATATGGAATTCCCACAACCCCTAAAGAACTGGTCAATCATCAATGTATTGGCTTTCGTTTGACGACCCAAGGCAGTGTGTATGCATGGGAATTTGTGAAGGATGGACAAGAAACAAAAATCAAAATCCAAGGACAATGGATATTTAATGAAAGCTACGATATTGTCGAGGCGGTTAGAGCTGGATTTGGATTGGCTTACATTCCGCAAGAACTGATCCAACAAGATCTCGATCAAGGCAAACTTGTGCAAGTATTGGAGGAGTACAGTATCCAGTTTCCCGGATATCACCTGTACTATCCACATCGCAGACAGCTTTCGCCTGCATTAAGGTTGGTTATTGATGTGTTGCGTGAGTAGCACTGCGCCATGTAATAAAAGCAATAAGAGTGCCTAATAGCAAAATCGTGGCGCTCATATAAAATGTAGCACTATAGCCATGTGAGTCATATAACAAGCCACCGACAGTTGCTCCTAAAGTAATTGCAAACTGGATAATCGCAACCATCAAACCGCCACCAACTTCGGCATCTTGATGTAGGGTTTGTGCAAGCCATGTGTTCCATGCGACTGGTGCCGAAGTACCAATAAAGCCCCATAAGCCCATTAATATGGCAACAAACCACAAATGCTCACCACCCAGTACAAAACCTCCCGCAATTATTGCCATGATGAATGGAATGAGAATAAGATAACGATAAACATGCCGATGAAGGATGAAACTAATCACAAATGTACCGATTAAACCTGCTAAACCCAGTATCAATAATAAAATGGATAGTATTGCTGCATCGACACGAGTAACAGTTTCTAGAAATGGGCGCAAATAGGTAAACAGCGCAAATTGCCCCATAAAGAGCAATAAAATTCCTGTCATGCCATAAAACACAATTGGGCGTTTTAGTAGGCCAAAAGGGTTTTTAGATTTCTTGGCTGAGACGATTGCTGGAAGGGCAGGCATACTTTTAAATTGCCAAATAAGTGCAATGATCGCGATAGGAACAATACAGAAAAAAGCGCCACGCCAGCCAATAATTGAACCCAAAAAACTCCCTAAAGGCGCTGCAATTGTGGTGGCTAGTGCATTTCCACCATTTAGCAGGCCAAGTGCTTTTGGCACTGACAGAGGTGGGACAAGCCGCATGACAATTGAGGTCGACATCGCCCAAAAACCACCAATGACTACGCCTAAAATCGCACGACCGATCATAAACAAAATAGCAGAATGCGCAAATGTAACAACAATGCCAGAGGCAATCATAAGTAGAGTCAGTAGCAAAATGATATGACGTCGGTCCCATGTCTTAAATATACGACTAATCGACAGACTGCTAATAACAGCAAAAATACCTGAAATTGCGATTGCTTGACCGACTTGGCCTTCACTCATATTTAAGTCTGAAGAAATGGGCGTGAGTAAACTTACGGGCATGAACTCAGATGCAATTAATACCGCACAGCAGAGCGACATTACAAATACTGCACCCCAAGAAGGTGTTATATTTTCATGTGTATCTTGCTCAATTTGACCAAAAGAAGACATAAAAGTTCCAATTTCAAAGCCATTGAATGTTCATAAATAAAATGAATAAATCTGGTCAGAGAGCTTAGCAGCAATGGTTTGAGAGGATTAGGCACAGAATTACGAATAGAATTATGAGTTTTATGCATGAGTTGTATTTAAAAAGCATACAGACTCACTGCTAAAAACAGACTATTTTTTTACACGTAAATTTGTTCTTATAGTGAAAGATATATAAAGTCATTTTTAAATAAATATGAGTTGTAATACGAGGAATTCATTGTGAATGTTCAACAAAAAGATGATGCAAAACACGGCAGCTTTAGCTTACTTGATGGCGAGACCGTTGCAGGCGAAATGACTTATACATGGGCGGGCGAAAATATGTTGATTATTGATGCCACAGATGTGAATGAAAATTATCGGGGGCAAGGCGTAGGTCGACAATTACTTGATGCTTTAGTAGCTTTTGTTCGAGAAAAAGAGGTGAAGGTGATTCCACTTTGCCCATATGCAAAATCAGTATTTGATAAAGACCCAAGCATTAGCGATGTTCTTAGAAAATAACTCGTAGACTGAAGATTATTGAATGAAAGTCGGGCATTTGTGTCCGATTTTTTTATTGGTTTTTTTGAATATTATCGCCGTAGTGAATATGTTTTAAGCGGTTGCATACAGCTGGTTTCAATGTTTTCTATTGGCAGATCGAATTTATTAAACTTATAGAAAAGCTTATCTAATAAAAATAGTTTTAGACCAGTTGGGAAAAAAATAAACTCGGTACACAAATATTCGATTGCTGACTAAAGTTAGATATTTATAACGTTTTAATATTATTTGGAATTTTCCTTGAACTGGCAGTATATCCATAGTGTGTTGCCGCAATTTTTCTCTGCAACTTTGACCACGCTGAAAATTTCAATTATCAGTATTATTTTGGCCATTATTGTAGGGCTGATTTGCAGCATTTTAATCACATATCGCGTGCGGGTGCTAAATAGAATTGCCCAGTTCTATATTGAGTTATCTCGAAATACCCCTTTATTAATTCAACTGTTCTTTTTGTATTACGGTTTGCCAAAACTTGGCATCAAAATTGATGGTTTCGCTTGTGGTGTAATCGGCCTTACATTTTTAGGCGGAAGCTATATGGCGGAAGCTTTTCGGGCAGGTTTGCAATCTATTGCCATTGGGCAGATTGACTCCGCTAAAAGTATCGGTTTGCAGCCAAGTCAAATTTTTAGATATGTGATTTTTCCTCAAGCGCTTGCTATTTCAATTCCAGCCATTGGAGCAAATTGTCTGTTCTTGATTAAAGAAAGTTCAGTGGTCAGTGCGATTGCTGTCGTTGAGCTGCTTTTTGTCACCAAAGACTTAATTGGCATGGATTATAAAACTACGGAAGCTTTGTTTTTACTCATCATGGCTTATCTGATTATTTTATTGCCCGTGTCTATTTTAACCAGCTATCTGGAGCATAGAAGTCGGAAGGTGAGCCATGGAACTTGATTATTTGTTTCAAACGAGTCATCTCGAACGCTTAATGTGGGGACTCTGGGCAACTGCGAAAATTGCTTTTATTTCAGTATTTTTCTCTGCGATTTTAGGCACGATTTTAGGCGTCATTATGACCTCTAAAAACATAGCAGTTAAAGCGCTGTGCCGCCTGTATTTAGAAGCGATTCGAATTATTCCGATTTTGGTTTTGCTTTTTGTTTTTTATTTCGGTTTTGCCACATGGTTTAACTGGCAGTTTTCCGCAATGTGGGTTTGCGTTGTGGTGTTTGTTTTGTGGGGCACGGCTGAAATGGGCGATTTGGTTCGCGCAGCCATTACCTCAATTGATCGGCATCAACGCGATTCTGCCTATGCGCTTGGACTGACTCATGTTCAAGCATTGGTCTACGTTATTTTTCCGCAAAGTCTAAAACGAGTAACACCAGGCGCGATTAATTTATTTACCCGAATGGTGAAAACCAGCTCTTTGGCAGTTCTGATTGGGGTGGTTGAGGTCATTAAAGTAGGCCAGCAAATTATTGAAAATTCGCTGTTAACCGTACCCAGCGCTTCTCTTTGGATTTATGGCTTTATTTTTATTTTGTATTTTCTGATTTGCTATCCCTTATCTCGTTTGGCGGCACATTTAGAAAAGGTCTGGGAGTAATTATGCCTTTGTTATCGATACAACAATTACAGAAATCATTTGCACAAAGTCATATTTTACAGGGCATTGATCTAGATGTAGAACAAGGAGAAGTGGTTGTTATTTTAGGACCATCGGGCTGTGGTAAAAGTACCTTACTGCGCTGCATTAATGGCTTAGAACCGATTCAAGGTGGTGAGATTCGTTTAACAGGTTCGGGTGTGTTGGGTAAAGATGTTGACTGGACTAATGCTCGTCAAAAAATTGGCATGGTTTTTCAAAACTATGAGCTGTTTGGGCACATGAATGTGATTGACAATATTTTGCTTGGGCCACTCAAAGTGCAAAAACGCCACCGTGATGAGGCGGAACAAGTAGCAGATGAGTTGTTAAAGCGAGTGGGACTATTTGAACGAAAACTTGATTATCCGCGACAACTTTCTGGTGGACAAAAACAACGTATCGCCATTGTCCGTTCACTGGTCATGCAACCTAAAGTCATTTTGCTTGATGAAATTACCGCTGCGCTTGACCCGGAAATGGTCAGAGAAGTGCTCGATGTAGTTTTGAAACTAGCCAATGAGGGGATGACCATGTTGATTGTGACTCATGAAATGTCCTTTGCCCGTAAGGTTGCCGACCGCATTATTTTTATGGATAAGGGCAAAATTATTGAACAGGCATCACCAGAAGAATTTTTTGAAAACCCTAAAACAGAGCGGGCTAAAACCTTTTTAAATATTTTGTCGTATTAAAAATTTTATGATTTAAATGATGAGGAAATAAATGTTTAAACGTAATTCAATAAAAATATTAAGCAGTATTGCTGTTGCTGGGGTGTTATTAACGGCATGTAGTAAAACACCCTCAACAGAGCAAGCAAGTAATACTCAAGAAGACCAGTCTTTAGAGCAAGTCAAAAAAAATGGAGTTCTGCGAGTTGCTGTTTTTGCTGACGATCCGCCGTTTGGTTATGTAGATAGTGCTGGCAATAATCAGGGCTTTGATGTGGCTTTAGCAAAACGAGTGACTAAAAATCTGCTCGGCGATGAAAAGAAAGTTGAGTTTATTGTGACGGAAGCTTCAAATCGGGTGGAGTTTTTAAAGTCAAATCGTGCCGATGTTGTATTTGCGACATTTACAGTAACGCCTGAACGTAAGGAGGTTGTAGATTTTGCTGAGCCTTATTTAAAAGGTGCTTTCGGGATTGTCTCGCCTAAAGCCAAACCCATTACAGACATTGCTCAATTGGAAGGTAAAACATTAATTGTAAATAAAGGCACCAGTTCTGATACCTATTTTACTAAGCACTATCCGAAAGTGAATTTACTCAAGTTTGAAAGAAACTCGGATGCTTTCAAAGCTTTAACCGACGGTCGTGGTGACGCAATTTCACAAGATAGTACATACGCTTTAGCGTGGGCCGCGAAGAACCCAAGTTATGTAGCTGGTATTCAGTCTATAGGTGATCAAGAGTTTATTGCGCCAGCAGTGAAAAAGGGCAATACCCAATTATTGAATTGGCTCAATACCGAAATTAAGCAGCTGAGAACAAGTGGTGAAATTAACAAAATTTATGATGAAACCTTAAAATCAATTTACGGTGATTCGGTTAATCCTAATGTGTTTTTAGATGTAGGCCAATAATTTCCGATATAGCTAAAGCAGTGCCTAAAAGTAGGCGCTGCTATTTTTAAATAAGACTTTTACAAAAACGATAGGGTGAAATAATGACAACACTAACTTTACAAAATATAAAGCATGTCCTCGCTGCATCTTTGCTGAGTTTAGGTTTGGTTGCATGTGATAAAGGCACGCAATCTAATGAAAAAACAGCTGACAGCACTCAAACTGTGTCGAGTATTGAGCAGATTAAAAAGAATGGTGTCGTGCGTATTGGTGTATTTAGCGATAAACCGCCGTTTGGATATTTAGATGCTCAAGGTAAAAATCAGGGCTTTGATGTAGAGATTGCCAAACATGTTGCGAAAGATTTGTTGGGGGATGAAAACAAGGTTGAGTTCGTTTTAACTGAAGCTGCAAACCGTGTCGAATATTTAAAAGCCAATAAGGTCGATATTATTTTTGCCAACTTTACGGTTACACCAGAACGTAAAGAAGTCGTCGATTTTGCTAAACCTTATTTAAAAGTTGCTTTGGGTGTGGTGTCTCCTAAAACTCATCCAATTACAGATATTGCTCAACTTAAAGATAAAACTTTGTTGGTGAACAAGGGCACGACGGCTGATTCATTCTTCACCAAGACTCATCCTGAAATTAAACTGCAAAAATATGAGCAAAACACTGAAACCTTTGATGCTTTAAAAGACGGCCGTGGTGCTGCTTTGGCACATGACAACTTGTTGGTTTTAGCTTGGGCTAAAGAAAATCCAAATTACACGGTTGGCATCACAAGTTTAGGTGAGCAGGACTTAATCGCACCGGCTGTGAAAAAAGGTGATAAAGAGTTATTGGACTGGTTGAACCAAGATTTAGAAAAATTGGCAAAAGAAGGCGTAATTCATCAGGCTTATGAAAAGACTTTAAAACCAGTCTATGGCGATACGATTAATCCAAAAGATTTATTGGTTGAGTAGTCGTACTTATAGCCCTAATGACTAGGACGCTAGATAGGATTTGCTTGAGCTAGGATTCATCTACAGCCTGCCCATAATTTATAAATAATATTTTTTATAGATGGAAACAGTGGTCAGGCTCTGTAGATGGCAAAGTTTTTTGGTTACTTTTTTCAAAAAAAAACAGAATTAGCTGATTGCTTTAGAGATAGAAAGGTAGGATTCCATCGTGTTAATTCCTTGATCTATATCATTTGAACTTAAATAAAGTCGGCTCTGCTGCCAATTTATCTGCCAAATATTGAATAAAAACACTTAATTTAGGCGGGACATGCCGTGTGGGAGGATAGAGTAGCCAAAGCCCACCACTGTAATAGGTCTTAAAATTCCAGTCGGGTAAAACTTGAACTAAAGTTTGTTGTTGTAACGCATGACGGGCAACAAAGTATGGCAAGCTGGCTACGCCTAAATGCTGTAGGGCTGCGCTTAAACGCACACCTGTATGGTTTGCAGCATAACGGCCACGCACAGCAACACTAATCGACTTATTCCCTTGTTGAAACTTCCATTTTGAATCACTGGTTTGTTCACCCAAATAGATACATTCATGCTGTTTTAAATCATGAGGATGGCTTGGTATGCCATGTTTTTCTAAATATTCAGGAGTAGCACAAATCAAGTGATCGATATCAATGAGTTTTCGCCCCATCAGGCCGCCAGAGGGTTGCTCTGTAATTCGAAGCGCTAAATCGACTTCATCATCAATTAAGTCAACGTAACGGTCTTCTAAAAGCATTTGAATATCAATTTTTGGATAGCGTTCTAAAAACTCAGGTAAATGTGGATGAATCATAAAATGTCCAACGGCTTTTGGAACACTCAGGCGAATGATTCCTTGCGGTTCGACATGAAATTGGCCCGAACTTTCCATCACTGCCTGTGCCGCATTGACCATATCTAAACAACGTTGATAGACCTGTTGACCACTTTCACTCAAACGAAGCTTTCGGGTGGTTCGATAAAGTAAGCGTGTTCCTAAAGCACGTTCTAAGCGAGCAATCGCACGGCTTATCGCAGATGGTGTAGTCCCGAGTTGTCGAGCCGTTTCAGAAAAACTCCCTGACTCGACCACTTTAACAAAAGTCGCCATTTCATTTAAAAGAACTAAACTTTGATTTGTGCTCATGAGGCAAAAGTTATTTGGATTTAGAGTGGATTATCGCGTTTAAGAAATCGCAATACAATCTTTTTCATCTTAACGTATATGTAGAAAAATATGACACAAGCATTGTATTTAACAGGTGCTCTTGCCGCTGAGGTTGAAGTTCTAGCGCGTAATCCTTGTGAAGATGGGCGTTTCGCCGTGCATTTATCGGCAACACCATTTCATCCTCAAGGTGGCGGTCAACCGAGTGATATGGGAAAAATCGCAGAAGTTGATGTAGTACATGTGGCGATTGAACAAGGGGAAATCATTCATTACTGCACACAACCTGTTGAGTTGGGAGTGGCTTTCGCACAAGTGGATGAAGCAGGACGTCGTTATCATAGCCGCTTACATTCAGCGGGACATTTGCTTGGACATGTAATGCATTTATTTGGCTGGCAAGCTGTAAAAGCACAGCACTGGCCACATGATGCACGAGTTCAGTTCATTGCTTTAGACACAGCTCAGCAGTTAGATGCTCAAACGCTTGAACAGCATTGTTTACAATATATTCAGGCTAATTTACCAGCCAATCTTCAGCAACATGCAGATGGTTTTCGTGAAATCGGTTTTGGTGAGTTTTCTGCATTTCCCTGTGGCGGGACTCATGTTGCAGCATTAGGTGAAATTGGCGTTATAGAAATTCAGACTTATCAGATTAAGAAAGGAAAGCTCAGTGTCAGCTATAGCGTTACCAAGGAGGCTGAATAAATGTGGCAGTTGTATGGACATGAGTTTTTAACGCTGGCACTTATTCACTTTATGGCAGTCATTTTACCCGGGCCAGATTTTGTGGTTACGGTAAGACAAAGTGTACGTTGTGGCTACTTAATAGGGTGTATGACCGCGATTGGTATTGGTGTTGGCATTTCTGTTCATGTGTTTTATACCCTTGTTGGCATTGGTTTTTTGATTCAACAAAGCGAATGGCTCATGTCTCTTATCAGAACAGCGGGGGCTGCTTATTTGCTTTATTTAGGATGGCAGTGTTTGCGTAGTCAGCCGAATAGCAATATTGAAATCAATAGCCAAGCAGATACAGATGCGCCGAGTTTATTTAAATCTTTCTCGATGGGCTTTTTAACTAATGCGCTGAACCCGAAAGCCACGATCTTTTTTCTGGCAATTTTTACTACGATTGTGAGTGCAGCAACCCCCATGAAAGTTCAGGTGTTTTATGGCGTTTGGATGTGTATGGTTAATGCGATTTGGTTTATGGTCGTGAGTGTAATGTTTGCTCATCCGATAGTACGTAAACGGTTTTTGGAGTTTGGGGTTTATTTTGAGAGGGTGATGGGGCTGTTGTTAATTGGGATTGCATTGAGATTGATTTGGGGATTATTTGTTTAAGTTGGTTTTATTTGTAAGTGGTTGGGGTAGCACGACGGAGTTCATACCTGCATTTGCTCGTACTGAATTTCATCCACAGCCTGCCCATAGTTTATAAAGATAATGTATTTGCAAAATTTTTGATAAATGAAGGCAGAGAACAGGTTCTGTGGATGAGAAAGTTTCTCTTGCGTGACGTTGTCACTCATTTTTTAAAAAAGTAATAGAATTAGCTACTTTGTTTGGAGGTAAAACGGTAGGACTCCGCCGTGATAACTAGTTTGAATTGTCTAGAGTATTAATGACGCTTAGCTCGAGCTAGAATCATCTGCAACCTGCGTGGTATTAAAAAGTTTATGTTTATGTGATATATCAATCAGATATAAGAGCAGGACAGGTTTTGCAGATTAAAATACTTTTGCTCTTACGAAGCTTTGGACGCTTCTCAGGGCGGAACCAAAGTAAGTCGAGCCGAAGGCTAATCCAGAAATCAAATTTAAAATAATAAGACTCCGCCGTGATAACTACTTTGGCTTATTCTTGTTCTAGACGACGTTTAGCTCAAGAAATTTCAGTAAACCTACCCATAAAAAAGACCACCGGAAAGCAGTCTTTTTTCAAAAATAGATTTAAACAGTACGCTTATTACGTGTTAACTGGTGTAAAACAGAAACTAATAAATCAATTTCTTCAGTTGTATTATAAAAAGCTAAAGACGGGCGCACGGTTTGTTCTACACCAAAACGACGTAAAATTGGCTGTGCACAGTGATGACCTGAACGTACAGCAATACCATGTTGGTTTAAAGCCTTACCAACCTGTTCAGTTGAATAACCTTGTAAGGTAAACGACATGACACTGGCTTTGTGATGCGCAGTTCCTATGAGACGTAAACCAGACACACTGCTGAGTGCATTTTGACCATATTCAAGCAAATCATGTTCATAGCGCGCAATGTTATGAATACCTAAACTTTCTACATATTCAAGTGCTGCCCCTAAACCGACTGCATCAGCAATGTTTCCAGTTCCAGCTTCAAACTTGTTTGGTGCAGGTTGGTAAACTACCTGTTCAAAGGTGACGTCCTGAATCATGTTGCCGCCACCTTCCCAAACTGGCATGGTTTCTAACAGTTCTGGTTTCGCATAGACTGCACCAATACCTGTTGGACCAAACACTTTATGCCCAGAGAACACAAAAAAGTCTGCATCAAGGGCCTGAACATCAGTGGGTATATGCGAAACAGATTGAGCGCCGTCCACTAAAACCCGTACACCTTTGGCATGGGCAATTTTAATGACTTCAGCAACAGGGGTAACTGTTCCCAAAGCATTAGACACTTGAGTAATAGACAGCAGTTTAGTGCGTTCATTAATCAGTTTTGGCAGCTCTTCTAAAATAATTTGACCCGTGTCATCAACAGGAATGACTCGTAATTTTGCTCCAGTTTTTTTAGTGAGTTGATACCAAGGCACAATATTGGCATGGTGTTCTAAGTGAGAAACAATAATTTCATCACCTTCACCAATATTTTGTTCACCCCATGTTTTTGCAATCAGGTTAATGCCTTCAGTGGTTCCTCGAACAAAGATAATTTCTTTGGAAGAGGGTGCACCAATAAAACGGGCAACTACATTTCGTGCATGTTCATAGGCGTCGGTTGCACGAGCAGCCAACTCATGTGCAGCACGGTGAATGTTCGAGTTTTCATGCTGATAAAAATAAGCAATTCGATCAATCACACGCTGCGGTTTTTGTGTAGTTGCAGCATTGTCAAACCAGACCAGTGGGCGACCATTGACGCGTTCCTGCAAAATTGGGAAATCACGACGAATGGCATGCACATCTAAGGGCTGAGCACTACTTGCTACAAAGGTAGGTTGAGATGGTTGATAGTGACTATAACTTTGCCCGCTTTGTGGTAAGTCTAAAAAGTAAAATCCAGAGCTTGGTGGGGTTTTTGCTGGTGTGTCAGCTGCAAAACGATCTTCAATGAGTAAAGACTTTAGCTGGTTGCCATGCGGCAACTGAAAAGACTGCGCAATTGAATAGTTATCTTCAACACCAGTAACAGAAGGTTCTGCTGCATTTGGAACAGAAAAATCATTTAAAAAATAATAAGGTGATTCACCAGCACCCGTCGGTAAGTTTGGTTCAATACGTGGCACATTCGGCTCACTATGAACAGCTTGTGGCAAATGTGGCTCAAATGGAGGACGAGGTAAATTTGCACCACCAACCACAGGTGCAGAAGCGACAATCCGACGTTCAGGATAGTCTGGCAAATTTGGAATATGCTCAGGATATTCTGGATTAAGACTTTTCTGAAAGGCGATGTTAGGTGCGCGACCACTGAGTGCCGAAAATGGTTCACCCGGTTGTGGGGGATGTGGTGGTGTACCTACAGGTAAGTCCAGATTGAGTCCCGATGAAGAAGCCGAACTGCCTGAACTTGGCAATGCTGAAAAAAACTCATTGGCAAGACGGGCAATGGTAGATTCATCGGGGAAGTTGGATGGTGGGTGAGCACCAGCCAATTCCGACCCTGTTGGACTACCTTGCAGATTACTTGTAGTTAACTGGGTAGTCATGATATTTGTCCACCTCCACATCATCTAATACTGCTAAAGCATCATCAGTCAATACTGCAAGCGAGCAATATAACGAGATCAGATAAGATGCAATCGCGTTACGGTTAATGCCCATAAAACGTACTGAAAGACCCGGCGATTGTTCACCTGCAAGCCCCGGTTGGAATAAGCCGACAATACCTTGACGTTTTTCACCGACACGAAGCAGTAAGATTTTAGTTTTGCCATCTTCTACCGGAATTTTATTAGATGGAATGAGGGGAATCCCGCGCCATGTAATAAATTGCGAACCGAATAAACTCACTGTTGGAGGCGGTACGCCACGACGCGTACACTCTCGACCAAATGCTGCAATTGCATCTGGATGTGCTAGGAAAAATCCTGGTTCTTTCCAGACTTTACGTAATAAATCATCTAAATCATCTGGGGTCGGTGGGCCATTTAAAGTCGAGATACGTTGGTCATCGGTCACACTCGCCAGTAAACCATATTCAGGGTTATTGATGAGTTCACTTTCTTGACGTTCTTTAATGGTTTCGATGGTTAAACGTAGCTGTTCTTTAATCTGATCGTGCGGGCTGCTGTAAAGGTCAGCAACACGTGTATGTACATCCAGAACAGTCGATACACCATTTAAAAAGTATTCGCGTGGTTCAGGATCATAATCAACAAAAGTTTGAGGTAAAGTCGCTTCATCACGTTGTGTGCAAGCCACCTGAATGTCATCAGTATTATTCACACGGTTTAGACGATAAATACCTGCTTCAACAGGAAGCCATTGAAGTAAGTGAGTTAGCCATCTGGGAGTAATTGTAGAAAGTTGAGGAGCTGTCTTGGTTGCATTGGCCAGTTGGCGAGCTGCATGGTCCCCAAGAGCAAGTTGGACTTTGTCTGTATTTTTCGCCATGAATCATTTTTCCTTATTACAGTGGCTTGGTGAAATCAAAAAATTAAAAACTCTAGTGTTGCTATAAACTAGAATTAGTTCTGGTTTTAAAAATAAAAAAGGTTTTATAAACTTTGAATAGATAGCTTATTAATTAAAAATCTATATTTAAAATAAAAATATATTTAAATGAGAAATAAGCATTAAATTAATTTTAGTTAGCTCTTACTATTTATTTTTCTCCTTATCTATTTATTTCACATCTATAGTTTTTAACCGGCAATATGATTTTTTTGATAAGACTCATTTGGTGACTGTAAAATCTGGCTACCTGCAGCAATGCTATGTGTCAGCCAGACATTTCCCCCAATAATGGACCCTCGACCAATCGTAATACGGCCTAAAATAGTGGCACCTGCATAGATCACAACGTCATCTTCAACAATTGGATGGCGTGTATAATCTTTTTTCAAAGCACCATCATCATTGGTTTCAAAGCGTTTTGCCCCAAGTGTTACAGCTTGATAAATACGGACACGCTCCCCAATCACACTAGTTTCCCCAATTACTACACCAGTACCATGATCGATAAAAAAGCCCTTTCCAATTTGCGCACCCGGGTGGATATCAATTCCCGTTGCAGAGTGTGCTAACTCAGAAATAATGCGAGACAATAGTGGCACTTGGGCATAGAGCTGATGTGCAATTCGGTGATGAATAATCGCAAATATGCCCGGATAGCAGAGTAATACCTCGTCTACGCTATGTGCCGCCGGATCACCTTCGTAGGCTGCACGTACATCGCCATCTAAAAGTCGTCGTATGGAAGGCAAAGTATTGGCAAAATCTTGAACAATATTTTGAGCAAGCTCTTGTGGCTGTTGGGTTGCACTTAAATGACCCAAATGACGCTTTGCCTCATAATTTAAAGCCAGTTGTACTTGAGCATGTAATGCAGTCAGTACCCGATTTAAGGTATAGGCAATATAAGAGTCTTCAGTTTCTTGGCGTAAGTCAGCAGGACCTAAACGCATTGGAAATAAAATGCCGCAGAGATCATCTAAAATGGCTTTCAAAGCTTCTTTAGATGGAAGTTCACGGCCACCGAATTCTTTGATTCTGTGCTGTTGCTGACGCCAGTCATGCCTTGCTTGTTGTAAACCCTGTACAACAGCATTAATGTTCCATTGAGTCACAAGCTTTCCTTGATTCACTGAAAATTTATTGAGGTTTTAGTCTTGTTGCCAAGGGAGTTGATGAATACGCCAGCCATTTTTTTGATTACGCTGCTGCTGATCATCTAGGTCACCTTCAAAGCCTTCAAGAACGTTATAAATGTGCTCAAAACCGGCATTAAATGCGGCTTCGGCTGCTAGTGCTGAACGGTTGCCACTACGACATAACAAAAGAATGGTTTTATCTTTTCCAACTTTCGATTCGAGTTCTTTTAAAAAGCGTGGATTACGATTGAAAGAGGTGCCTGTTGCCCATGCAACATGAATACTTTCAGGAATATATCCTACAAATTTGCGTTCTTCATTGGTGCGTACATCAACTAAAACAGCTTGACCATTTTGAACGAGCTGCCATGCGTCGTTGGGTGATAAACTTCCGCTAAAATTAAGTTCATGCGCTTGTGCATATTGCTGTGCTTTAGAAAGAATATCTTTAGTTGAAAAGGATGTATTTGAACCATCTGAGATAAAGCTTTGAGGGGCTTCTGTATTTAATTTAGCATTCATTGAAAATATCCTTATCTTTGATTCAGATTGTTATTGTTCAATTTACGCCGTTTTAAATATAAGCAAAAATAAGGATTATCTATTTATATATAATTTTTTAATCAATAAGTCATATTTATTTTTATTGGATATTATTAATTAATCTTATTAAGTATTATGAAAATGAGATAAGGGTAAAAGATAATAATGGAGCGGTTAGTTAATATCATGTCGATAAAATAGGAGCTGATATTAAAAATAAGAAAAATATTATTGACCTATATGTCTTGTGACTTAACCGAATGTGTTGCAGATGAGCCAATTTGGCAATATAACTTGTATACTCAATTTTGCTTAAAAGTATAAAATTTTGGTGAATATGTGATTGAACTGCCCAATACAAATGATTGGATTGTCAGGAACACTGATTCTAATAGTCTGGAACGAATCGAAGCATTTTTTACAGATCATGCTTACGAATCGCATCGCCATGATACATTTGCAATTGGTCGAACATTAACCGGTGTTCAAAGTTTTCATTATCGGGGAGAGATGAAACATAGTTTGCCGGGAATGACCATGGTTTTACATCCTGATGAGAAACATGATGGAGAAGCAGGTTCACAAGATGGTTTTAGATATCGGATGGTGTACGTAGAACCTGCCACACTACAAGAAATTATGAAGGGCAAACCTTTACCATTTTTTGAAAATGGCTTGAGTCAGGACCCTCGCTTATTTAAGGCAACAGATGTTTTATTGCAAGGAATAGACCAACATATCGATGTTTTGGAAAACCAAGATGCTTTATATGATTTAGCAACTGCACTTTATGAAATTTCTGATAAAAAACAGAGAACTTCTCACTCGTATGATTATGTTGCAGCGGAGCGCGCTAGAGAATTTATACATGCTTCTTTATTTGAGAATATTTCTTTAGATGATATTGAAAAAAATGTTGGACGAGACCGTTGGAGTCTTTCACGCGACTTTCGACTGCTATTTGGTACAAGTCCACATCGATATATGACCATGCGTAGGCTGGAAGTAGTAAAGTCTTGTCTGAGATATGGCGAATCATTAACTCAAGCTTCATTAATTGCCGGATTTTTTGATCAAAGCCACATGACACGTCATTTTCTAAAAACTTTTGGGTTGACCCCAGCCAGATGGCGAATGATTAATAAGTTATCTTCTTAGATAAATTCTTTAAAAGTCAGCCTGCTTTAGGCCGACTTAGTCTGGGTCTTAAATGAGGTTTATACCTTTAAAAAAATCATAAAGCATAAATATGCCAGAAATGATTAGCATGATTCCCATGGCTTTATTCAAGCGATTAAACCAAATTTTGTTTTTAATTTTTTTGCCTAACATTGCACCTGCCCAAGAGTAAAGACAGGGCGCACCTGCTGCACCAATCGAAATGAGCAATGATACTAAGAAGATTTGAATACCAGTGATGTGTGCTGTTGGGTACATGATCGTGGTTACTGGCAAAATTACTAAGATACCCTTTGGATTTAAAGTTTGTATCCAAAAGCCATTCCAGAAAGAAAGCGTCTGAATTTCAGTGGTTTCATCCTTAATATCGATATCTGCCTTTAACATCTGAAACGCAAGGTAAAATGTATAACATGCGCCGAGCAAGGCAATATAGTGCAGGGCTTTTTGTGGAATGATAGCCGCACCAGCGTATCCAAAAATCATGAATAACATCAGCATTGCACAGCCGACACCCATAAAAAAATAAATCGTTTTTTTGAACTGTCCTGTAAGTCCCGCATTCAAACCCATGAAATTTACTGGGCCGGGGCTATACATCACACTCAAGGTATAAAGAAAGATTTCCATAACGCATCTACTGAATCAAAAACAACTCAGCATACTGACTCGTAAATTTAGGGTCTTGTACGTTTGTGATTGCGCTTGCACAAACGTACAAGACGAGAAAAATCTGGATTAGGCATGATGAGGGACTTGAGATAACTGATTCTGGATAGAGCTGTATGTTTGACACAAAAATTGCGTTGATTGTCCGTAATGATCTTGCGACTTGGCAAAGATTAAATGTGGTGGCTTTTTTGGCAACAGGGATTGCCTCGGCTGTACCTGAAATGTTGGGTAAACCTTATATTGATGCAAATGGTTATGAATATGGCAATATGCTCGGGCAGCCAATGTTGGTATTTGAAGGTGATTTATCCGGACTACAAAAAGCGCATCGTAAAGGAATTGAGCAAGATCTAACGATTATTCCATATGTACATGCCATGTTTTCTACAGGAAATGATGAGGATAATCGAGCGGCTTTTTTGGCCGACGATGCAAATCAATTAAATTTGGTCGGGGTAGCATTAAGAGGACCTAAAAAAGCTGTTGATAAGGCAATTAAAGGACTTTCTTTACATCAATAGATTAAATAATTTTTAGTATTGAAGATTAATAAAACCCACTATTTGAGCAAAAGTGGGTTTTATTTTAAAAATAACGATTAAACTTTATCTTGCGTTTTGGTCTCGAAATCACTGGCATCATGACGTTCATGTAACTGTGTTTCTAAATCGCCAAAAGTACGATTAACCATCCGTCCACGCTGAACAGCAGGGCGAGCCAGAATTGCATCTGCCCAACGTTTTACGTGTTTATATTCATCAACACCCAAAAACTCCGCGCCGTTATAGACCCAGTTTTTAACAAGTCCACCATACCAAGGGAAAGCAGCAATGTCGGCGATGGTATATTCAGAACCTGCCAAATATTCATGCTTTGCTAGATGCTGATCTAACACATCAAGTAAGCGTTTTGTTTCCAGAGCAAAGCGGTTAACCGCATATTCAATTTTAACGGGCGCATAGGCATAAAAATGTCCAAAACCACCCCCTAAATATGGCGCGCTACCCATTTGCCAAAATAACCAATTAAGACATTCAGTCCGTGCAGCAATATCAGTCGGAATGAAAGCTTTAAATTTTTCAGCTAAGTAAAGCAAAATTGAACCTGACTCAAACACTCTTATTGGAGGGTTTTGGCTATGGTCAACCAATGCTGGAATTTTAGAGTTTGGATTAATTTCTACAAAACCACTGCCAAACTGTTGGCCTTCACCAATCTTAATGAGCCAAGCATCGTATTCAGCATCTTGATGTCCTAATGCTAAAAGCTCTTCAAGTAAAATAGTGACTTTTTGACCATTAGGTGTTGCCAAAGAATAGAGTTGAAGCGGATGTTTTCCGACGGGCAGAGTATGTTCGTAGCGAGGGCCTGAAGTTGGCTGGTTTAAATCGGTTTTTTCTCCAGTCCATTGCCAAACTTGTGGAGGAATATAATTTGAATCACTCATTTTTTATCTCATGTTTGGTTGAAATATAGGGGGTTAGTTATGTCGCAAAGCAAGCCATTTTTGAACGCTCGGGCGTTGCCACTGTTGTAATGCATAATTTTTTAGTCGTTCTGGTACAGCATCACCATTTTGAATAAGACGTTGCAACATCAGCGCAAGTTCAGCATCCGCAATACTCCATGAACCAAAAAGAAATTCGGCATGAGGTGCTAGAAGTTTTTCTGCAACAAAGAAAAGTTTCTCGGCTGCCTTTTGACCTTCTTCTGAAAGTGCTGCTGAGGTAGGCTGAATAAAAATAACATCAGTTGGACGTTCAGTTCTTAAAGCAACCAAATCTGATCTGAGCCATGCTTGAATTTGTCGAGCTCTTGCACGTGCCTGAATATCTGTTGGATAAATTGGTGTGGCTGGATATAACTCTTCAAGATATTCCAAAATGGCAGATGATTCTGATAAAGCAAAATCATTATGTTCAAGCACAGGCACTTTGGCTGTTAATGATTTTTCTATATAGGATTTTTCAAATTGGCCTTGTTGTGCCAAGTTGATGGTTGCTATTTCAAATGGAATTTCTTTTTCATGTAGTCCTACAAAAACTGTAAAAGCATAGGGACTTAGAAATTGTGAATCTGTGTACAGCTTAAAAAGTTCATTATTCATTGTTATTGTCCATGTCATAAAACAGAGTGAATTAGTCTAAGTGAGCTTATCAGAGATTGGGTAAGTTTTTTGTGGCAAAGCTTTATCGGTTTTGAATCATACTATTTCAGTGTTTGAGGTCACGGTTTAATGTGCTGAAAATGTTTATGAACAATGCTGAGCCAAGCTTGTACTGCTGGTGAGATAGGAAGATTCTTCTTCCATGCCATAGCTAAATGCCATTGAATGTTTGGTTTTTCGAGGGGAACTGCGGCAAATAGAGTGGGGTCGAGCATATCGGTATAGTATTGGGGCAAGAGAGCAATTCCCATACGTTGCAAAACCATATCTGCCAATAAATTCCATTGACTCGTTCGGCAGGCAATGGTCGGATAGAAACTGTGCTGTTTACAGGCATCGAGAATAATACTATTTAGAGAGAAGTTTTCTGGAAACATTAAAAACGATTGGTGTTGTAATTCTTCTAGATTTAATTTTTTACGTGAAGCCCAAATTGCATCGCGCCGTAAAAGTACCATTAATGGGTAATTACATAACTCAATGCTATTGAAAATTTGTTCATCAAAGGGCTGCAACAATACACCCACATCAAGCTCATTATCTAACAGCGCCTGTTCAATAGCTCTTGACCCCACCTCTAAAAAAGAAAGTTCTATGTCAGGCCATTGCTGATGGAAATCAAATAGGGCTGTCGTTAAGAGTTGAGAACCTAAAGGCGGAACGCCAAGTTTTAAAGTACCTGTTTTGAGTTGTTGATAGTTTTCAATTTCAAGAAATATGTTCTGTTCTGCCTGAAGAAGTTCAATCGCATGTTGATAAATACGTTCTCCAATTGCAGTTAACTCAATTTGCCTTTTTCTGCCATGATCGGGCTTGATCAGTAATGCAACCTGAAGTTGTTCTTCAAGCTGCTGTAAAATTTTAGTAATAGTGGGCTGGGTTAGGCATAACTCTTCAGCGGTACGGGTAAAACTTTTCGTTTTTACTAGGGTAACAAAGCATTGTAACGATTTTAGAGAAAGCATAATAAAGAATAGATTATTCGATTTTGGAATAATTTTAACATGAATGATTCATATTTAGTAGGTTCAATCGAGATAGCATAATCATGTAACTAACCATTTACTTTCGCAAAATGAGTACTGAATCTGTTTCTGGAACACCCACACAATCCTCACTTTTAGAGTTAATTAAGCAAATTTTGATTTTGGCTGTTTTTTGGTGGGTTGGTTTTATTTTTCACCATAAGTTGGGCGTTCCCATTTCCGCAGGTATTTTGGGAATGTTTTTCTTGCTTCTGTGTCTATTTCTGAAAATTATCAAAATAGAACAGGTCGCAACTGACGCCACTGTAGTATTGGGCGAATTACTTCTATTTTTTATTCCTGTTGTGGTTGCAGTTGTGCAATACAAAACCTTGTTTATGACGGAAGGCTGGCAAATTGTATTGAGCATTGCAATAGGGACTATTTCAGTCATGTTGAGTACATGTTTAACCATTCACTATTACAACCGTTTGAAGGCTTATTTACAGGCTCGAAAACGTCTTCAACATAAGCATATCTAAGAGCACGACGACATGAATATCTGGTCAATTCTTTGTCTTATCTGGACGTTGGCAGCCTATGTTGTGGCAAAACGAATCTATCAAAAACATCCTAAATTATGGCTTTCTCCAGCGATTAGTGTGCCTGTCATTACCATTGTTTTGATGACGATTTTTGGAATTTCTTACCAAACTTATGCAGAAGATACCCAGTGGATTGTTAATTTATTAGGACCTGCAACAGTTGCATTTGCTGTTCCGATTTATCGTTATCGCGAGACAATCCGTAAAAACTTAGGGGTATTATCCATTGCAATTGTAGTGGGAATGAGTGTTGGCGTAATGTCTGCCTATGAAATGGCACAGTGGTTTCATTTTAGTCCTGAAGTGACCAACAGTTTAATGGCTCGTTCGATTTCAACGCCTTTTGCCATGATTTTAGCCGAAGATATTCATGGTTCAGCCGCATTGGTTTCATTATTTACCGTTATTACCGGTTTGGTCGGAATGATTTGTGGCGATGCGATTTTAGCGATTACTAAAATCCGTTCCAATGTGGCAAATGGAGCTGCCTTTGGGAACGCAGCCCACGGTTTTGGTACAGTTAGAGCTCAGCAGCGCAATAGTGAAGAAGGTGTGATCGCTAGTTTAACCATGGTGATTGCTGGCATTTTGATGGTGTTAGTTGGTCCATTCGCAATTCATTTATGGTTATTACTCTAAGGTTCAAATTGAAAGGTTGATGCTTAACGGCAGGACAGCTAACTGTACTGTTGAATAATGTCAGCCAGTTTTTTTATAGCTTGCTCCATAAGCACAAGGTCAAAATCTCCGAGACCAATGACCAGACCCGAACGCTGCCGTTCTTTTGAAAATGTGGGTGAAACTGCTTTAATCGCAATGCCGGCATTTAATGCTGAGGTGGCGACCTCAACATCCTTAATATGTTCAGCAAGCCACAACACCATATGCATGCCTTGATCACCCGGTTGTAACCATGCAAGTTGTTTCGGCATATGCTTTTCTATCATTTCAATAAGTTGTAGACGGTTTTCCGCATAAACATTGCGGATACGTCGAATATGACGCTCTAAATATCCTTCTTGAATAAATGCTGCTAAAACGTGCTGATCTGCGGTTGGTGAATGGCGGTCTATTAAAACTTTCAGTCCACAAAACGGAGCTACAAGTTGTTTTGGAAGAACTGCATAGCCGAGCCTTAGAGACGGAAATAATACTTTACTAAATGTGCCCAGATAGATGACTTGATCGGGTGCCATACCTTGTAATGATGGAAAAGGTTGGCCGTTATAGCGAAGCTCGCTGTCATAGTCGTCTTCAATGACCCATGCATTTTGCTGTTTGGCCCAATCTAATAAAGCAGTACGTCTTGCCAGACTCATTGGCATGCCAAGTGGATATTGATGGGAAGGGGTTACAAAGGCAGCGCGTGCTTGTTTTGCAATTTTGATACCAGCTTTTACGTCAATCCCTTCTTCATCCACAGGAACACGAACCATTTCAATATTTTGTACAGTATGTTCAAGAATGGCAGTTGTGCCACGATATGCCGGATCTTCTACCCAGACCTGATCGTGAGTTTCAAATAAAATCTGGCTACAAATATAAAGTGCTTGTTGAATGCCTGTTGTAATCACGATTTGTTCAGGTTCACAGTGGACAGAACGTGACCGACGAACATAATCTGCTATGGCAACTCTCAATGAAAATATACCTTGAGGTTCATCATAACCTGCAGGAGAACCAGCACCACGTGCGCGAAAACGATTGCCAAATTTTCTCCACACATCATTAGGCTGAGTGCGTCCTACAGGAACGGACACAGCAAACGGCCGATGTGGTAGAGGTTTGAACTCTTTAACGACGTTGGCGTAGGAAAGAGCTGATGCAGTAAGTGACATAGCGCTTTGAGCTAAGGATTTATTTTGAGTCGATTTTGTTAATGCATGTGAAACATAAGTACCCGCGCGCGTGCGAGATTCAAAAACGCCTTCTGCTAAAAGCTGATCATAGGCTTCAATGACTGTACCACGCGCAACATTTAGTGTCTGAGCCAGTTCACGAGAAGAAGGCAAAGGGTCACCTGGCTGTAAATCACCATTTTGTACAGCTTCACGCAGGCCTTGAGTAAGCTGAGCACTGATTTGCCCTTGGGTTTTATCAATCTTTGCAATTAATGGAAGGTCAACAGCTTTGGCTATTCTTGCCATAATTCTGGTCTACTTAAAAAAATATAAAGTGGTACTTTTTAATAATCCACATAAACCAGAGAATTTACAACAGAAATTATCAAAACCTCATCATTTATTAAGGATTTTTACGATGTATGTTCCTGCTGAGTTTGTAGAACCTCAACGAGATGTATTACATGATCTTATCTTGAAAAACCCTTTTGGTATTCTTTTTAGCCATGGCTGTAATGGTCTGGATGCAAATCATCTTCCGTTTGAGTTACAGCCTAACGAAGGGGAGTTAGGTGTATTACATGCTCATGTTTCTCGGAATAATCCAGTTTGGCAGGACCTTCAAAATGGAGATGAAATCCTTGTCGTATTTCAAGCTGAAAATGCTTATATTTCTCCAAACTGGTATCCATCCAAACACGAACATCACAAACAAGTACCAACGTGGAACTACAGAGTAGTGCATGCTTATGGCAAAGTGACGATTCGAGATGATGAACGTTATGTTCGTGGCGTGGTGGCTCGTTTAACCCGTACACATGAAGCATCTCAACCCGAACCTTGGAAAATGTCAGATGCGCCAAAAGATTATCTTGAACCCATGTTAAAAGCGATTGTTGGTCTTGAAATTGAAATAAAACAACTGCAAGGTAAATCAAAGCTAAGCCAAAACAAAGATTATAAAGATGTTTTAGGTGCGGCTCATGGTCTGGCAGAGACAGGGCATCAAGAAATGGCTGATGCAATGTTTGGTGTTGCCGAGACGAAAAGATAAAGAATATTTATATTTAGCGCTTATTTTGGAGATAAACATGCCGTGGATTAAACCTGTTGAGTTAATGGGCGAACATGTCATTTTAAAACCACTAGATTTAACGCATGTTGACTCATTGATTGAGGCAGTCCGTGATGGGGAGTTGTGGAATCTTTGGTATACCCGTATTCCTTCACCACAAGAAATGGCGGATGAGGTTGAAAGACGACTTTCCTTGCAAACAGAAGGAAGCATGCTGCCTTTTTATATCGAAGACCGTAAAACAGGTCGTGCTTTGGGAATGACCAGTCTTATGCATATTGAACAGGCTCATCGACGTGTAGAGATTGGTTCGACTTGGTATCGTAAATCTGCACATCGCACACCAGTAAATACTGAATGTAAAAAATTATTGCTATCTCATGCATTTGAGTCTTTAAACTGCATTGCGGTTGAGTTACGTACTTCTTCTTTAAATGTCCAAAGCCAAGCTGCAATTGCACGTTTAGGTGCAAAGTTGGATGGGGTACTTAGAAGCCATCAAATTGTGAAAGATGATATTTTGCGGGACACCCATGTTTATAGCATTTTGAAACATGAGTGGCCCGCGGTTCGTCAAAACCTAGAATGGTTACTGAGCAAGCCACGTTAGACATAAGTCTTAAGTTAAAAGTCCGAAAACTCTTTCAGCAATAGCTGTTCTTTATTTCAACCATTAACTTCAGGTTAATAACGGCTCAGGTAGGTTGATTGATCAAAGTTCCATAAAGCGGTTTTATAGGTCCAGAACAAAACTGGGATCTATAGGTAAGCACATGGAAGGATCAGTTCAGAATAAAGAACGGTTATGGACAAAGCGGCGTCACGCTAAACAGCTAAAACTGGAGATGGCAAGCCAATATACCGATGGTATTGTCATTCCAACTCAAGACATTATTCAAGTCTTAGAAACCCTGATTACACCAGGGGACAAAGTTGTACTCGAAGGGAATAATCAAAAACAAGCAGATTTCTTATCTCGCTCTTTGGCTCAAACCAATCCGGATGTTTTACATGATTTACATATGATCATGCCGAGCGTTGGACGTTCAGAACATCTGGATCTGTTTGAAAAAGGCATTGCACGTAAGCTCGATTTTTCATTTGCTGGTCCGCAAAGTTTGCGTATTAGCCAGTTGATTGAAGATGGATTATTAGAAATTGGTGCTATCCATACCTATATCGAGTTGTATTCACGTTTAGTGGTCGACCTTATTCCAAATGTGGTGCTTTCGGCCGGTTTTATGGCAGACCGCCAAGGTAATATCTACACAGGCCCAAGTACCGAAGATTCTCCTGCACTCATTGAACCAGCAGCATTTAGTGACGGCATTGTGATTGTGCAAGTCAATGAACTGGTCGACGACGTAACGGATTTGCCACGTGTCGATATTCCTGCTTCTTGGGTTGATTATGTGGTTGTGGCAGACCAGCCTTTTTATATTGAACCGTTATTTACTCGCGACCCGAAACATATCAAACCTGTTCATGTGCTTATGGCCATGATGGCAATTCGCGGAATTTATGAAAAGCATAATGTGCAGTCGTTAAACCATGGGATTGGTTTTAACACTGCGGCTATTGAGTTGATTTTACCGACCTATGGTGAGTCTTTAGGTTTAAAAGGAAAAATCTGCCGAAACTGGACTCTTAATCCGCATCCAACCTTAATTCCAGCTATTGAGACAGGTTGGGTGGAAAGTGTGCATTGCTTTGGTACAGAGCTCGGTATGGAAAAATATGTTGCCGCTCGTCCAGATGTTTTCTTTACAGGTCGTGATGGGGCGCTACGTTCCAACCGTATGATGTGTCAGCTTGCAGGTCAGTACGCGGTTGATTTATTTATTGGTGCCACTTTACAAGTTGATGGTATGGGGCATTCTTCAACTGTAACCAAAGGCCGTTTAGCTGGTTTTGGTGGCGCACCGAACATGGGGCATGATCCGCGTGGTCGTCGTCATGCTACACCTGCATGGTTAGATATGCGTTTGCAAGGTGCCAATGAAACAGAAACCTATTTGGCTCGTGGTAAAAAATTAGTTGTGCAAATGGTGGAAACCTTTCAAGAAGGTGGTAAGCCGACTTTTGTGGATCGTCTTGATGCGATTGATGTTGCTAAAACAGCAGGTCTGCCTTTAGCACCGATTATGATTTATGGCGATGATGTCACCCATCTACTGACCGAAGAAGGCATTGCTTATTTATATAAAGCAAGTAGCCAAGAAGAGCGTCAAGCCATGATTGCTGCGGTGGCAGGAGTGACCAGTATTGGTTTAAGCCAAGACCCTAAAACCACAGCACGTTTAAGACGTGAAGGTTTAGTGGTGTTCCCAGAAGATTTAGGCATTCGCCGTACCGATGCAACACGTGAGCTTTTAGCTGCAAAAAATATTGCCGACTTGGTGACATGGTCAGATGGTTTATATCAACCACCTGCAAAATTCAGGAGTTGGTAATGATGGCTCAAGTTAAATATCAAACACTCAGCCATAGTCAGTTTTTGGCAGACATGGCGGTCGAGGCTTTAATTGATGAAGTTAATCTGACACCAAAGCCCGCCTTGGTTGACCGTCGTGGTAGTGGCGCACATGATGATCTGACTTTGGAATTAATGGAACGCTCTGCAAAAAGTTTAGGCCCGATGTTTGAAGCGATGGCCCAAGCAGCAATGCGTCACGGAAAAATATGTCAGGCCTTGCGTGAAGACATTGGAGAAATTGGACGCCAAGGTGAAAAGGTCATGATGTTGGCAACAGCTGGGGTCAATACACACCGAGGTGCAATTTGGGCCTTGGGTTTAATGGTCACGGCAGCAGCACTTGCATGCACGAATCAACAATATTTATCAGCCGTTGAGCTATGTCAGTTAGCAGGCCAGATTGCTCAGTTAGATGACCGTTTTATTCCCAAGCTAGCTTTGAGTCATGGTCAGCAGGTACAAAAAAAGTTAGGTATTCACGGCGCTAAAGAGCAGGCACAACAAGGCTTCCCAACCATTGTGAATTTTGGTTTAAAACAGCTTCATCAAAGCCGCCGTAAACCCATGAAAGAAGAGTTCGCTCGTCTAGATGCTTTGCTTGCAATGATGACTGACTTGACCGATACCTGCGTGCTTTATCGTTCTGGAACAAATGGTTTAAAGCGTATGCAACAAGGTGCTCAGCAAGTACTCGATTTAGGTGGCAGCTCAAGCTTGGAAGGTCGACGTGCTTTGCATTTTTTAGAGATTGATCTACTTAGGATGAAAGCTTCCGCGGGCGGAGCAGCCGATTTGTTGGCAGTCACCTTGTTCATAGATCGTGTTGAGCAGTCATCTTCAAAAAATAAAGAGGGATTTTGATTATGGAAACACTTTATTTTGAATTTGTGGCGACAGAGCCACCGATAAAAAAAGCACTGGTAGGGTGTGTTGGCTCGGGTGATCTAGAAATTTTGATGGAACCCGGCGACACAGGAAAAACCACTATTCAGGTGGTGACTTCGGTAGATGGTAGTGGGGCACGTTGGAAAAACCTTTTTGAACGGATTTTTACCGCGCAAATACCACCAGCCGTCAATATTGATATTCATGACTTTGGCGCAACTCCCGGTGTCGTTCGCTTACGTCTGGAACAAGCTTTGGAGGAGGTCGCTCATGATTGATATCCAGAGCTTGTTAAATAAACAAGATTTTATTGAACTCAGTGCAAGAGAACGTGCCAAGGCATTGTTGGATGAAGGGACATTTAGAGAGTTACTTGATCCATTTGCACGTGTCATGTCGCCTTGGTTGGTTAAGCAAAATATTGTGCCGCAAGCAGATGATGGCGTGGTGATTGCAAAAGGAACTATTCAAGAGCGACCAGTGGTTTTAATTTCAATTGAGGGTTTATTTCAGGGTGGAAGCTTAGGCGAAGTTGGGGGTGCCAAAATTGCCGGTGCCTTAGAGCTTGCGGTTGAAGACAATCTTAAAGGCATTCCAACAGCTGCGATTTTACTGTTAGAAACAGGTGGGGTTCGCTTGCAAGAAGCAAATCTAGGCTTGGCTGCTATTGCTGAAATTCAGGCTGCAATTGTGAACCTACGTCAATATCAACCTGTTATTGCTGTGGTGGCCGGTAGTGTAGGGTGTTTTGGTGGAATGTCGATTGCGGCTGCGTTATGTAGCTACACTGTAATGACACAAGAAGGACGTTTAGGACTAAATGGCCCGCAAGTGATTGAACAAGAAGCTGGCGTACAAGAATATAACGCTAAAGATCGTCCGTTTATTTGGAGCGTAACTGGCGGAAACCAACGTTTTGCTAGTGGTCTGGCAGATAGTTATGTTGATGATGATCGCCAGAAAATTCGTCAACAAGTCATCGATTATTTAGAACAAGGCGTACCTGATCAGCATCGTAGTTCAAATTACTCATTTTATTTAGCACAGCTACAACAAGTCGATACTGCCGAGCAAATCACTCCTGCACAGGTTCAGGCTTTGTATCAAGGAGAGCAAGCATGAATATCGCCGTTGATACATTAAAAGCCTCCACGCGAGGTGCACATTGGTTTAAAGCAATTACGCAGGGCTTTAAGACAGTTGAAGGTTTTCCAGCTTCTGTTTGGGTGGCAGATGGACAGATTGATCAGCAAGCAGTACGTGTAATTGCCGTTGTTCAAGACAGCAATAATCTATTCCCGCGAGCGAGACAAGGTGAAGTTGGATTACTAGAAGGCTGGAGCTTGGCGAAAGCAGTTGATGAGGTGATTCAAGCCGATGCACATGCTGAAACTAAACGTGGCATTTTATGTCTGGTTGATGTCCCAAGTCAGGCTTATGGTCGCCGTGAAGAATTATTAGGTATTCATCAAGCGTTAGCTGGTGCGGTAGACAGCTATGCCAGAGCCAGATTGGCAGGTCATCCTATTGTTAGTTTATTGGTGGGTAAGTCAATGTCTGGCGCTTTTCTGGCTCATGGTTACCAAGCCAATCGTATTATTGCGTTAAAAGATTCAGGTGTTATGGTTCATGCAATGGGTAAAGAATCTGCTGCACGTGTTACCCAACGGTCGGTTGATGAGTTAGAACAATTAGCTGCAAGCATTCCTCCAATGGCTTATGACATCGAAAGTTATGCAACGCTTGGATTGTTATCTGAACTATTATCTGTTGAAAACCCTGAACAGCCAACAAACGATGATCTTTCATTAGCGAAGCAAGCAATTGCTCAAGCATTTAAAGAAATTAATGCTGAGCAATCTACAGGACTGGAACAAAGACTCCACGGTCAAAACCGTCAGATGTCTAAAAAAGTTCGTGAATTATTGCGCGAGCAATGGTCATGAAACTTGTTCTCGAAGCCCATGATTTGTTGTGGGGCATGTCGGTCGATTGCTTGGCTGAAGATGCACCGCTATGGGTGAAAGAGGTATTACAGCGAGGTGATCCTGTTGTGGTTCGGCGGGCAATTACCTCGGCAGATCAGGTTGCTGTGGGTATAAGAGGACAATTACGTCATCAACGATATGCAGCGCAAATGCCACGATCTGCTATTACCAGACAACTTAAACCAGAAGCATTGACTCACGTGAATACACAGCAGTTTGAGCATTTGGCAGAACGTTTGCAGACCATTTCTAGCATTATGAAAAAATTTTCAGAGTGTTGGGGTTATACAGGAAGTTTTGGGTTTGAGCTGGCAACTGGTATTCAAACAGTCACTCAGCAAAGTGACATAGATTTGTTGATTCGAGCTGAGCAGCCTTTTGCCAAAAAGCAGGCGATTGAGCTACTCGAAACTTTTCAGCAAGCGGGGCTAAATGTAGATATACAGCTACAACTTCCACAGGGTGGTTTGGCTTTAAAAGAGTGGGCTAGGAATAGCGGAAAAGTTCTATTAAAACGTGCTGAAGGTGCTGTTTTAGTAGAAAACCCATGGAATTAGGGAATAGATATCATGGCTTCGATTTGGGTATATCCGGGACAAGGCGTGCAAAGGAGCAATATGTTGCACGACCTGCCACAAACTGCTCTGGTAAATGAATATTTTGAGCGTGCGTCAGATGTACTCAAAGAAGATGTTTTGATGCTAGACAGTTCGGTTGCATTGCAATCGACGCGAGCCGTACAGCTTTGTTTACTCATTTCAGGCGTGGTGAGTTCAGCCATATTAACTGCTGAAAACTTAAAACCAGATTATGTAGCGGGCCTATCGATTGGCGCATGGTCGGCTGCGGTTGTAGCAGGAGTTTTAACCTATGAAGATGCTATTCGTTTAGTTGCTTATCGAGGTGAACTCATGCAAAACGCATATCCAGCAGGTTATGGTATGACCGCGTTAATTGGTGCAGACCTTGCAGCTGTCGAAACATGGGTGAAACAAATTTATGAAATAACGCCACAGGTTTTTGTCGCAAATATTAATGCACATAACCAGATTGTTATTTCAGGAAGTCATGATGCCATGCAACAAGTTGCTATTTTGGCAAAACAGCAAGGCGTGATAGCAAAGAGACTGGATGTATCCGTGCCATCGCATTGTGAACTACTAGATCGACAAGCCGAGCAACTTGCAGCGTCTATGGAGGGAGTCACTTTAAAGCAGCCTAAAATTCGTTATTTAAGTGGTACAACGGCTCGTACACTGAGTAAATCAGAACAAATTGGTGATGACTTGGCTTTTAACATGAGTCGAACAGTAGATTGGGAAAGCACCCTCCAAGCTGCATGGGAGCGTGGTGTAAGACTACAGATAGAAGCTTTGCCGGGGACGGTACTCACTGCACTCGCACGTCGGATATTTAAAGAAGGAACTGTGTTGTCATTTCAAGGAACACGTTTAGACAGCATTCAGATTGTAATGCAAAATAGTGGTTCTTTATAGCAATATGGATTAAAAGTTTAGTAATAACCCAAGGATATGAGGGATTTACAATGATTATATATGGAACAGCAATATTAGCGATCTGTCATTTATTAGGTGATTATTTTGGCAATACTTTAGGCATGCTATTAGGCGTAAAAGCCAATGTAGGAGGCGTTGCTATTTCAATGATTCTTTTAATTTTATCTAAAGAATTATTGACACGAAAAGGCTATTTGCCACAAGTCACTCAATTTGGCGTTTTATATTGGTCAGGAATGTATATTCCGATCGTGGTGGCAATGTCGGCAGGACAAAATGTTGTTGCTGCACTATCTGGAGGAATGTTAGGACTGATCGTTTCTATTGCATCGTTAATTGGCACGGTTTTAGTCATCCGTTATTTAAATAGAATTAGTGGCGACTATGAAACCTATGAATGGACGATAGAAGCTAAGGAAAAAATAGCCTAAGCAAACATAAACTACAAAAAAGTTCAATCAAAAAAGGATTTAAATGATGGACGCTATAATTGCTGTGTTATCAAAAAATGCATTAGTGACTGCCCTTGCCGTAACGGGTTTAATGATGTTTGTTTCCCATTTACTCTCAAAATATTTGACGAAGGGAAAACTACAAAGCTCTGCAATCGCGATTACTTTAGGTTTAGTTGTAGCTTACTTTGCAGGGGTCTATACGCAAGGAACCAAAGGTGTTTCTGATATCGCTATATTTTCTGGATTTGCATTGCTAGGCGGAGCCATGATTCGGGATCTGGCTATTGCTTCAACAGCCTTTGAAGTCGATGTGAAAGAAGTGAAGAAAGCAGGAAAAATTGGTCTAATCGCATTAATGCTTGGTTGTGTGGTGCCTTTTGCTATCGGTGTAATGGTGGCATGGATGATGGGGTATAGAGATCCAATATCAATGACGACGATTGGTGCAGGTGCAATGACTTATATTGTTGGTCCAATTACAGGAACAGCAATTGGTGCTAGCTCAGATGTAATCGCACTTTCTATTGCGATTGGTTTAATCAAGTCTGTATTCTTTATGGTCGGCACACCACTGCTTGCGAAATTCATGTATTTAAAAAGTCCGCGTTCAGCGATGGTATTTGGCGGTTTAGCGGGAACAACAAGCGGTACGGCAGCCGGTTTAGCTGGAACAGATGTAAGACTTGTTCCTTATGGTGCTTTAGTTGCAACCTTCTATACAGGACTTGGTTGCTTACTTGGACCATCCTTATTTTTTATAACGGTTAATGCAATTTTTGGATAATGAAGTGAGTCTAAAATGGTAGCAACTTATTAAATTTAATGAGTTGCTACTTATTCATTTTATGAAAATTCGAAGCAAACATACGACACTCTGCAATCAGTGCGAGTAAATTAGGATCTCGTTCCTTACTTTTTAAAAAAACCAAACCAATTTCTTGTTGCATATGGTATTGCTGTTTTAGGGGAATAAGCTTAACTGAGCTTTCATAAACCGCCGAAATACGACCTGGTAAAAGGGCAAAGCCAACGCCTGAACTGACCATACTAATTAAGGTAAAAATATCGTTCACTTGCAAAGCAACTTTAGGCGAGAAGCCTGCTTTTTTAAAAATAATATCGCTATCGTTATGAGTCGCAAAGCCTTTGGTTAAAGTGAGGAAGGTCTCTTCTTTTAATAGGCTTAAATCAATTTCTTTAAACTCTGCATATTTAGAATCTTTGTTTACCGCCAGAAAAATATCATCTGAAAACATAGGTAAAATTTCAAAGTCATCATCTTGAGTGGTTTCATTTAAAGCCACAATAATCGCATCAAGTTCCGTTGCTTTAAGCTTTTTAACCAAGTCCTGATTTGAGCTGAGTAACAGTTGAATATCAAGTTCACTGCGTCTGAGCTTAAGCCCGCTAATTACATTTGGAATCGTATTTACAGTTAAAGAATAAAGTGAACCTAAATGTAAAACCTTAGCTGCAAAACCTGCGGCTTCTCTAGTTTTATTAACGGTAATGAAAATGTCTTGAACGATTTTTTGCGCCCGTTCTTCAAAAACGTAGGCACTTTTTAAAGGAATGAGATTACGTCCTTCATTTTTAAAAAGCGGGCAGCGTAAAGCGCTTTCTAAAGAGTGCAGTGCTTTGTGAACACTGACATTACTAAGCTCCATTTCTGTCGCAGTTTTAGACAAATTGCCACAGCGCATAAATGCTAAAAAAATCTGTATCTTTTTAAGGGTGAGTTCTTCATCAATTTCCATATTAATCCTTTGAACCTGTTTCCTTTAAAAATATAGATTTAAGCTCTAAAGTTACCACAAAACAGTCACTATAAAATTGGGCTTAGGTCGAAGTACGTTATTTAAGAAACAGCTTCAACCCGCTGTTGAATTGTCTTAATGATTTGTTCTAATGCACTTTGAATTTTGGGTGTCCATTCAAAAGAGCAGTTGATTCTTAAATAATGCTGCTGTGCGGGTAAAACACTAAACAGTGGACTTGGAGCCACCCCAATGTTTTGTTGAATTAACTCTTCATAAATTTGCATACTATCTAAACTATTCGGTAGCTTAACCCAAAGAAAATAACCACTTGGATGGTAATAAACTTCGCAAGAGGATGGCAGATGCTGCTTTAAATAGTAATAAAACTGCTTTTTATAGCGTTCAAGTGAAAGTCTGAGAGTACGTAAGTGCTTTTCATAATGATGATGAGACAAAAATTCAACTAATGCATTTTGAATGAGTGCATTTACTGAAATGGTACTCATGAGTTGTAAATGCTGAATATGATTAGAAAACTTACCTGCATAGACCCAACCAACCCGAAAACCTGCACCTAAAGTTTTAGAAAATGACGAGCAGTGAAGGACTAGATTTTGCTGATCAAAATACTTCATTGAAAGAGGCTTTTGTCCGCCATAAAACAGCTCTTCATAGACATCATCTTCAATTAAATAAATTTGGTGCTCATGAAGTAGCTTAGCAATTTTATATTTAATATCGTCGCTCACCGTAAACCCGATTGGGTTATGGCTGTTTAACATCAACCAACAGACTTTAATTGGGTAATTATTAATAACTTGTTCAAAAGCCTCTAGGTCAAAACCATGTTGAGGATGCTCAGGAATCGTAATAACTTTTAGCCCTAAACGTTCTGCTGCTTGCCAAGCGCCATAAAATACGTTTTGTTGTAATAAAATATAGTCACCCGGTTGAGCAACCGCTTGTAAGGAAAGATTGAGTGCATCCAATCCTCCAGATGTAATGACGATGTCATCTGGGTCGGTCTGAATCCCCTGCATACAGTAGCGTTGAGCAATGAGTTTTCGTAAAGCTAAATTGCCGGGTGGTAGGCTTGTAGTTTGGTCGTAACTTTGTTTCTGACGGGCAAGCTGCCCCATAATTTGAATAAGTTTAGGCGCATATAAAAGCTGACTGTCAGGAAAGGCAGAGCCAAACGGTATGACAGATTCATTTTGAATTGATTTAAGATATTTAAAAACTAAAGAATTAATTTCAATTTTTGAGTTGAGTGAAACAACAGAATATTGCTCTAAAGGTTTAAGCGTAATGAGCTCGGCAACGAAGTATCCCGATTTTTCTTTGGAATAGATCAAACCCTGTGATTCAAGCTCTTGGTAAGCATTCATTACCGTCATTAAACTAAAACCAGAGCGTTGCACCTGATCTCTTAAAGAAGGTAACTTCTCGTGTGCATTTAAAGTGCCACTCTCAATGAGTTGGCGAATGCTATGGGCAAGTTGTTCTGATTTATACATGTATGGGCTGCAAGAAATGACAAAATGAAAGATGCACTGAATCAATAATAAATGCCGCTTGTAGAATCTACAAACGGCATTTGCTTATAAAAATAATTTTACTTCAGATAAGGGGCTGCATAAATCAATATCACTTTAAACAAACCAGCAATAACAGCTAATGCTAAAAATCCACCTAACCATAGCAGAATAAACCATTGGGTTTGAGTCAGTTTAGAAGATAAATTTTTCATAAAACCCTCCTAACTTTAATGATAGCCTTCATCGCCTACACGAACTTTGTCTCGGAATACCCAGTAAGACACAATAGTGTAAGCAATAATAATTGGGATAAGAATGAGTGCACCGACCAAAGCAAACATCTGACTTGAATGCGGGGCTGCAGCTTGCCAGATGGTGACTGATGGCGGAATAATATATGGCCATAAACTAATCACAAAACCTGTAAATGCAAGGAAGACCAGCGCTAAGGTGTATAAAAAAGGTTTTAGGTCATGTTGCTGCTTTTTACACGCTGATAAAATCAGGCCAACAAACAATAAAACCAAAATAGGTACGGGGCTAAAATAGAACAGATTTGGTAAAGAGAACCAGCGATCTGCGATTTCAGGATGAGTCAGAGGTGTATAGAGACTCACACCACCAAAAATAATAAGCAGTGCAATAATCAGCTTTGGCATAAGCTCATACATGCGCTGTTGCAAGTTCTTTTCGGTTTTTAAAATAAGCCAACCACATCCTAACGTTGCATACATGGCAACTACACCAATACCGGTAAAGAAGGTAAATGGGGTCAACCAATCAAGTGATCCGCCAGAAAAAATACCATTGGTGGTTTTTATGCCTTGAATATAGGCACCCAAGATAATGCCTTGGAGGAAGCTGGTTAAGATTGAACCCCAAATAAAAGCTAAGTCCCAAAGGTATTTGGTGCGATGTGCCTTAAAGCGGAATTCGAATGCGACTCCGCGGAAAATTAAGGCAATTACCATAAAGATAATAGGTAGATACAGTGCTGATAAAACCGTTGAGTAAACCAGTGGGAATGCAGCATAGAGACCAGCACCACCCAGTACCATCCATGTTTCGTTACCATCCCAGACAGGAGCCACGGTATTCATCATTACGTCACGTTCCTGACTGCTTTTGATGAAGGGGAACATAATTCCGATCCCTAAATCAAAGCCATCCATGACCACATAAATCAGGACACCTAAACCGATAATACCGACCCATATTAAAGAAAGATCAATCATGACGGTTCTCCCCAGAATTTTGTTTATCGTCAATATTTTCCTCGACAGCACTGAGTGGACGCATTGGTGTTTTAAAGTGTCCAACACCACCAGTTTCAATATTTGGCGTATCGATAAATACAGGGCCTTTATTAATGAGTTTTAAGGTGTAGTAGATACCACTACCAAAAACGATGGTGTAGACCACCACAAAAATAAAGAGACTCAGGCCGACCTGATCTGCAGAAACGGTATGAGAAAGCCCATCTTTTGTTCTCATAATTCCATATACAACCCAAGGTTGACGGCCAACTTCAGTGGTAATCCAGCCTGCGAGCATTGCGACATAACCCGCTGGCCCCATGAGCAGTGCAAATTTATGGAACCAAGAGGTTTCATATAACTTACCGCGTTTACGTAACCAAAGAGCAATTAAAGATAGCGTGACCATGAGTACACCAAGGCCCACCATTACACGGAAACTCCAGAAAATAATGGTTGAATTTGGACGATCTTCAGGTGCGAATTCTTTTAAACCTGTGACTTGGCCATCTAAACTGTGAGTTAAAATTAAACTACCTAAATATGGAACACCCACTTCAAAATGGTTACGTTCTTCTTTCATATCTGGAATTGCAAATAACAGTAGTGGCATAGGTTCATTATGGTTTGTTTCCCAATGACCCTCCATCGCTGCCAGTTTAGCGGGTTGATGCTCACGAGTATTTAAACCATGGTTGTCGCCAATAACGACTTGTAAACATGAAGTCACAAGTACCATCCAGAGGCCCATCGAAAACGATTTTTTAACTAATTCATCACGACGGCCTTTAATTAAATGCCAAGCAGATGTTCCTACGACTAACAAAGAAGAAACTAAAAAGGCTGCGGCACCCATATGGGCAAAGCGGTAAGGGAAGGATGGATTAAAAACGATAGCAAACCAGTCTTTTGGCACAATAATGCCATTTTCGATGGCAAAGCCTTGAGGCGTCTGCATCCAGCTATTGGACGATAAAATCCAGAACATGGAAATACAGGTACCAATTGCAACCATCAGTGTTGCAAAAAAGTGGGCTCGAGGACCGACGCGCCCCCAACCAAACAACATGATGCCTAAAAAGCCAGCTTCTAAAAAGAAAGCACTTAAGACTTCATAGGTAAGTAAAGGGCCGGTAATACTTCCTGCGACTCGTGAAAATTCACTCCAGTTGGTACCGAACTGGTAGCTCATAACAACGCCCGAGACCACTCCCATACCAAATGCAACCGCAAAGATCTTAATCCAATATTTAAAGAGATCTTTATAAATCGGATTTTGAGTTCTTAACCATTTCCATTCCAGAACAGCTAAAAAGCAGGCAAGACCAATGGAGGTGGCCGGAAAAATAATATGAAAGGATACTGTGAAGGCAAATTGTATTCGTGCTAATTCTAAAGCGGTTAGACCGAGGCTCATAAAATTTCCCCCTGTGAACTAGCTGATGATGATAGTGTTAAATGCTTAATTTCAGGTGAAAAAACATTTGGACGATAAAACTTGTAGCTGTGATAAATATTCTTAGCAAGTAAAATGCCAAATGTGTAAAGCAGTGTAATTGCTTGATATTTCAAGAGAATAGAACGATTAATTGTTTTTAATCTGTTAATAAAGTTTAGGCTTGATGTTGCATTTGTAAAAAAGCATGTTGCATTGAAACATTGATGAAATATCTGTTGGTACACATACGTACGTTTCATGAAAACTACCCACCTTAAGAAGTTTTCTTAATCATGCACTGGCAGCTTTTGTATATGTAGATACAGAAATTTTTTATAAAACTATAACAGTCTGGAGCACTTATTATGGGTGCTATAGTTTTTTTTCAATTATCTGTAGCTATGTATCCCTTCATCTAAAGTTCAAAATAAAAATGAACAAGATTTACGGATGACTAAAATCAGCCTTCAAAAACAACATGAATGCGATTTTGTGTTTACATATAAGCACATGATAAATTTCTTCTTTTCTATTTCCTTGTTGTTTTGTTTGAGGTCTGATTATTACGTGGATGATGAAAGACCTTGTTTTAAGTGTAGCTCTTCTAAAATAGCTTGGATGTTAAAAAATGTTTATTACTTCTCAACTAAATATTTTAAATAAAATTATTAAAAATCAGTCTATTCCAATATCAATATCCACTCAATTAGAGCAGACATATGTTAACCTTGAAGCAACTTTATTAAGATCAAAGGTATTAAGAGATTTTTCTAAATCTCACACTGTATATTTAATTCAATCGCATATTCAGGCACAGCAAAGCAGTTTGGCTTATCTATTTTCACCTTTTATTTTTGCGAATCTCAATAAAGCAGCTATTTATACGACGCCCGCTACCGAGCCTGTACTTACTATTCTCAATAAATATTATCAAGCCGAAAAGAAAGTCTTGTTTAAGGTAGATGAGATTCTTGAGAGTCTAAAAATATATTTAGATTTAGAGTTGACCGAACTAGATGATGTTGATTTTGTTTATTTAAGCTTAATAAAGGCACTATGTCGAAGTGATATTTCTACAATTTTTTTAATCACACATTTAGAAGTTGATCTAGACGCTTTAAAGCAACTCGGACAATTTCTAAAGATAAAGATTTATTGGATCAGGTCGGTAAAAAACACTGATTTAAAAGACTTAAATGGGTTAGATATGCGTCAATTATTATTCAAAAATAAAGATGATACTTATGTGCAACTGTGTAGCCAATTTGCACAAATGAATGCACAACTTGTAGGTTTATGCGATACCTTCACTACGTCTCAAATGACCCATTTAATTGATGATATGTTTTATTCAGAGCATATTTTTGAGAAGTTATCTGTCTATTCAGAATACATGCAAACACTCTTGCAAAGCCAACAGAGCGTAAAGCTCAAAAAGATATCTTAGCTTATTGCTTATATAAAGAATGAATACTGTTATATAAAAATAATCGTTTTCATGTGAAATAAATATTTTATGGTAAAGCAAAGCAATAGTGGTTTTCCATAAATGACAAATTTAAATTTTGAATATCATCTCGGTTCATTGACACATGCTGCACTTAGTCAAGCGTCTCAAATCTCGCGAGTTTGGGGACAAGGGCCTTCTGAACGTTATGATGAATTAGCTCAACATTTTAGACCGACCTTCGCGCGTATTAAAGAAGGTGCCTTGGTCCGTGAGCAACAGCATATTTTGCCATATGAACAACTTCAGTGGCTCAAAGATATTGGTTTTACAAGATTACGACTTCCTAAAGCACATGGTGGCTTTGAGGCAACCATTCCTGAGTTGTTCGCATTATTAGTTGAGTTGGCTGAAGCAGACTCAAATTTACCGCAAGCTTTGCGAGTGCATTTTGGTTTCACTGAAGACGTGCTGGTCACCAAGAATAAAGCGTTTCAACAGCGCTGGCTCAGTCGAATTGCACAAGGCGAAACAGTGGGCAGTGCATGGTCTGAAGGTGGAAAAGAGTCAATTGATCAGTTCGAAACTCATTTATATCGGGATGCTGACGGAAAAATTCGCGTTAAAGGTCAAAAATATTACACCACAGGGAGTCTATATGCGGACTGGGTTGATGTTGGGGTAACTGATTTAAACGGTGAATCCGGCTCAGTCGTTGTGCGCCGTGAAACTGAAGGTGTCGAAATTGTTGATGACTGGAATGGCTTTGGTCAGCAACTTACTGCAAGCGGTACGGCATATTTTCATGATGTACAAGTCGACGAGGCCGAAATTTTACCCGATGATGACCGCTTTAAATATTCGGCTGCTTATTATCAACTCGTGCAACTTGCAATCATTACTGGTTTAGGGCGTGCTGCGACTTATGAGGTTTCACAAGCGGTGGCTAAACGTACCCGCAACTATACTCATGCGAATGCTCAGTTTGTAAAACAGGACCCGCAAATTTTACAAGTAGTTGGGCAAATTCGTGGAGCAGCATATAGCGCAGGGGCGATTGTTGAAAAAGTTGCGCAAAGTTTACAACGTGCTTACTTGGCAGCATTTCAAAATAATGAGCAGCTTGAAGAAGAACAAAATGCGCTTGCTGAGCTTGAAAGTGCGCAGTCTCAAACCGTCATTACCGATTTAATTTTAAACGCATCGACAATTCTATTTGATGCATTAGGTGCATCAGCGATAGATAAAGATTTGAGCTTAGACCGATATTGGCGAAATGTACGCACTTTAGCTTCCCATAACCCAAGAGTGTTTAAAAATCGGATTGTGGGTGACTTTAGCGTGAACGGGACATTACCACCTTATCAATGGCGAATTGGTGAAGTTATTAAAGAGTAAGTTTTAAGTTTATATATTAAGCTGTCTTTAGGACAGCTTAATATTATTTGTAGTATTAAAATAAATTATAAAAATGTATTAGAATAAAATCATATTTTGTTTGGGGTTTATATTATAAAGAATAGATAAAAATTGCTTTAGTATAAAAGTAATTAAAATGCTGGCTGATATTTTATGACTAAGAAGATTAGTTTTAATGCTTTTGAAATGAATTGTATTGCACATCAATCTCCCGGATTATGGAGACATCCTCAAGATCGATCTGTTGAATATAAAGATTTAGAATATTGGACAGATTTAGCACAAATTTTGGAACGTGGTTTTTTTGACGGTATTTTTATTGCAGATGTGCTTGGTACTTATGACGTTTACCATCAAAGTGCTGAGCATGCCTTAACAGGTGCAGTGCAAGTTCCAGTCAATGATCCATTACAGATAGTTCCTGCCATGGCTGCTGTAACGAAGCACTTGGGCTTTGGTGTGACCACATCAATTTCCTTTGAACATCCTTATCCTTTTGCTAGACGTATTAGTACCCTAGACCATTTGACCAAAGGACGAGTTGGATGGAATATCGTGACTTCTTATTTGGAGAGTGGTTCAAAAAACTTAGGCTTAAAAACTCAGGTCAATCATGACAACCGTTATGATATTGCCGATGAATATTTAGAAGTGCTCTATAAACTTTGGGAAGGTTCTTGGGAAGAAGGTTCGGTACTACGCGACCGTGAAAACGGTATATTCGCTGACCATAAAAAAGTGCATCCAATTCAGCACGAAGGTAAGTATTTTACTGTACCGGGCATCCATATTTGTGAGCCATCACCACAGCGTACACCTGTGTTATATCAAGCAGGTGCATCATCTCGTGGCCAGAAGTTTGCCAGCCAAAATGCCGAATGTGTATTCATTGCAGCACCTTCTAAAATTGCGACTAAAAAGATTGTACAAGGCATTCGCCAGAAATTGGCTCAAGAAGGCCGCGACCCTTACTCAGTTAAAATTTACGCGCTCTTGTCGATTGTGACAGATGAAACCGATACAAAAGCTCAAGCTAAGTTTAAAGAATATCAAAGCTATGGAAGCTATGATGGCGCTTTAACTTTGCTCTCGGGTTGGTCAGGAGTTGATTTTTCACAATACCAACCGACTGATAAAGTGGAATATATTCAAACCAACGCGATTCAATCTTTACTAGACTCTTACGTGAATGCGGACCCTGAGCGAGTCTGGACTATTGAGGAAATCGCAAACTGGAATAGTCTAGGTGGGAACGGACCAGTATTGGTGGGTTCAGCAGAAACAGTTTCCGATGCTTTACAAGAATGGGTTGAAGATACCGATGTAGATGGCTTTAACCTTGCCTATATTTTGGCTCATCAGACCTTTGCAGATGTTGTAGAGTTTATTGTCCCAGAGTTGCAAAAACGCGGGGTATATCAAACTTCATATGCACAAGGAACATTAAGAGAAAAATTATTCGGTGCAGGACCATATTTACCAGAAAATCACCGCGGTGCAAAATATCGAAATCTAAAAGAATTAAAACTGGCACAAGCAAGTTAATATCTTGAATTTTATTTAAATGAAAGCTGGTTTAATACTGGCTTTTATTTTATTTGTTTTTATATCGGTTTTATTGCTGAGTTAATGATGAAAAGATAATTCTATAATTCAGATTAAAAAATAAGATTAATTTGTTTTTATATTATCCCAGTAGCCATTATGTTGTTTCTGTTATTAAAATATAGGAAAGATTAAGTGAGCGTACAAGAACTAAATCATGCGCATCGCCATGAAATTAAATCTCCCGATGATGTATCACAATTAATCTCCAAATTTGCGGGAAAGGGTAAATCTAATAAAGTCATTTGGTTGGCACTGATTGGTGTATTTATTGATGCCTATGATTTGACGACGCTCTCTTTCGGTATTGAGCAGGTCATATCAGAGTTTTCTTTAAGTCCTGTTATGACTGGTGTGGTTGCTTCGGCAATTGTCTGTGGAACCATTGTAGGTAATTTAATTGGCGGTTGGCTAACGGATAAAATCGGTCGTTATCGAGTGTTTATGGCTGACATGGTGCTGTTTGTTATTGCGGCCATTGTGGCAGGCTTTGCACCAAATGTGTGGGTACTCATTTTAGCCAGATTTATTATGGGTATTAGTGTCGGGGTCGATTTACCTGTAGCGATGTCTTATTTATCTGAGTTTTCAAAGTTTAACGGTAGTAGCAACAAGGCAGCGCGTTTAGCCGCTTGGTGCCCAATGTGGTACGCCGCATCTTCTGTCTGCTTTGGATTAGTTTTGGCGCTTTACTTTCTTTTACCACCAGAGCATAGCAACTGGTTATGGCGAGCTTCTTTAATTTTTGGAGCGGTGCCAGCGTTACTCATTATTTTTATTCGTGGTAAATATTTAACTGAATCACCAATTTGGCTGGCTAATCAGGGTGATTTAAAAGGGGCAGCTAAAGTTCTGCAAGAATCCTATGCAATTAACGCTGTAGCAACAGTTGAAAAAGTAGAAAGAAAGGCTGAAACAAAACAACGCGAAGGCTTTGCTGTTTTATTTAATAAAACCTATTTGCCAAGAACGATTGTGGCGATTGTGATTCATATTTCGGTGGCATTTCAGTACACCACAATTGCTTTCTTTTTACCGTCCATTTTGACTCGTTTTTTCCATACTGATGTTTTGACGACCATTACTACAACACTCGGGCTAAATTTACTGTTTGCATTTACAGGAGGGTTGTTGGGGGTATTTGTTGCCAGTAGATTTAAATCTCGTCATGTGTTGCTCACAGGCTTTTTACTCCAATTTATTGCCCTTATTGCATTGGCATTAATTGGTGAGCCGGGCAATAGCTTTTTACTCTACACTGCCATTGGCATGCTCGGTTTATGGCTTTTTGCTGAAGGTTTTGGACCTGGTGCGCAAATGATGGTCTATCCAACTATGGCTTATCCTGCTTCGATTCGTGGTGTTGGCGTTGGGTTTAACCGTGCTGTAACCGGAGTGGCTCAGGCAATTGCTTTGTTTGTGTTGCCGATCTGGATGGCAGGCTACAAAACAGATGTATATCTGATTATTTCTGTGTTTGCTTTTATTCCTTTAATTGTGATTGGACTACTTATTAAGTTTGAGCCAACTGCACAAGATGTAGATGTCATTGACGAAAATAACCCAGACCTTCCACTTAATAATTCACCAGTAATTGATTAGTTAAACCTAAATTTTTTAGATAAAAACAAAGGCCAACATGTGTTGGCCTTTGTTTTGAATTAGAAATAATAAGCAAAGATCACAAACGCTTTTTTATTCCATTTATCGTTAGTTCCGCCAGCCGCTAGGCCCTCACTATCCCCTAAATAAGGGTCATGTTTGCCAATTAGCAACTCGGCTTGTACCGTCAGTTTTTGATAGTTAAACGCAATGCCGGGGATAAAACGGGTTGAGTCTTTAAAGCCGTCTTGCTCTTTTTTATAAGCACTATAATTTAGATAAGGGCGCACCGATGTAATGGGGCCAAATTGTTGAGGAAATAGATAGCTCACTTCGGCTGAATATATCTGGCCTTTGGTTGCTGAGTTAAATGAGTAATCAAAACCACCTAAAGTAAGATGATCTTTGTATTGAGAGTCAGCATTATCAATGTCTTGATAACCTGCCAAAAGCTGTAAGTTCCATTGTTTATAAGTGGTGTTGTTAAAAATTGAATAGACTTGACGATCGCCATCTTGGCCTGAGCGTTTATTTTCAATGGTTGAATACCAAGCAGAGGCACCAAGTTGGCTAGAGAAGTCTTCTTGCCCAGCTATTTTTTTAAATGTATGCGCCCCGCGAACAACAATTGAGTTCTTTTCTTGGGTATTGGTGCCTTGTGGTACAGAATCATCAGCGTTGACAGGGTTGATACTAAATCGACTTGAGTCTTTGCTTTTGCCTCTATAGTTGCCGCCATCGGTAGGATAAAAGGCAAGTTGTGCTTCATTGGTTCCATCATTGAAATCATATTTCACCCCAAGGTTGTGCACATCTTCCCAACCAGCACTATTGGCAATGCCTAAATAATAAGTATTTCCCCAAAAGCGACCCAAGCCAAAAGGGACGGGGTTTAAGCCAGCAATAATTTTACTGTTGTCATTAATTTTATAACCCACCCATGCGTCGGTGAGCCAATTGGCATCGCCTAAACGGCCATAATATTCATACAGCCGATAATCTAGACGGCCAATCCATTTGGGAGAGTTATAGTCTAGCCAGAGCACCGCGTCATTAAAAGAAAATTTGCTAGTCGTGGGATCTGAATCAAAATCATAAATGTATTTTGCCCGAATTGTGCCACTCACTTTGAGTTGACCTTCTTCAGCATTGCCAAAAGTAAGTGCCGCTTGGCTTGAAAGACTGCAACCTATAAGTGCACTGGCAATAAAAGTTTTCTGGATAATTTTATGATGTTTAAGCAAAAGCCTGTTTCTCCTTTTATCAATAAAAAATTAAATTTGTGTCATATATAAACTAGAAAAAATATTGATCAAATCTCAATATTTGCTGAGGTTTTATGATAAAAAGATAATAAAATCATATCATTGTATAAAATAATGAAAATTAATTAGATGCAAAACTCTAGATACGAGAAGCAAAAATAAAAATGATGAAATGAGTAGGATAAAATAATTAGAAGGTCTATGTCAGGTTTTTCTAATCATGTGTTTTTGAATATCGTTTTTAATTATTGATATATAAGTATTTTAATTTTACCTCTAACCTAAAAGATTGCTTGAAGTTTTCTTTTTACCAAAAGATAAAAACTTATGAAGAAAAGTTATTTATCAAAAATAGATAAGCAACTCAGATTTTTTTATTTTTCATTATAAAGCCTGCTGCATACCATGAGCTTATATTATTGAAAGATCATGAAATTATGAGCACAAAGACCAAACCGTTAATTATCACGGCAATTGTGGTAGTCGCAATTGTTGCATTTATCGTATGGCAAAATAAAAAAGACAATAATACAAGTGCCTCAGTTGGTGACAGCAAACCAGTCATCATTGCTTATCAAACTGGAGTTGACCCAAGTAAGGTCGCACAAGCAAATGGGGAATATGAAAAGCATAGTCAACGTACCATTCAATGGAAAAAATTTGATGCGGGCTCAGATGTTGTTAACGCATTGGCTTCTGGTGATGTCGTGCTTGGTAATATTGGTTCTAGTCCACTTGCAGCGGCAGCAAGCCGTGATTTACCGATTGAAGTATTCTTAATTACTTCAAAACTTGGTGCCTCTGAGGCATTAGTAGTCAACAATAAATCTGGTATTAAAACCCCTCAAGATTTGATTGGAAAAACCATTGCTGTACCTTTTGTTTCAACCACGCATTACAGCCTTTTGTCTGCGCTGAAGCATTGGAATATTCCAGAAGATAAAGTAAAGATTATTAACTTGCGTCCACCTGAAATTGCAGCAGCGTGGGAGCGTGGAGATATTGATGCAGCTTATGTGTGGGAACCTGCTTTAAGTAAAGCGAAAGCGTCAGGCACGGTATTAATCGATTCTAAACAAGTGGGTGAATGGGGCGCTCCAACCTATGATTTATGGGTTGTGCGTAAAGACTTTGCAGAGAAAAATCCTGATTTCTTAAAGTCGTTTGTTAAAACCACACTTGAGCAACTCGAAAAATATAATCAAGACCCAGCTGCATACGTTAAAAATGCCGATAACGTTGAAAAAATTGCTCAGTTAACAGGTTCTGATCCAAAAGATATCCCGCTTTTATTAAGTGGAAATATTTACCTTGACCACGCTCAGCAAAAACAAACGTTAGATGGTGAATTCGCGCAAAATATTTTTGATACAGCGAAGTTCTTAAAAGGTCAGGGCAAGGTCGATCAACTTAAAGCCGATTATAAAGGCAATGTGAATTCTTCATTTTTGCAGCCTTAAGGAGTTGTCATGAGTGTACTAGAAGCCAAACATATTCATCTGACTTTTCCTAAACAGCAAAAGCCAGTTTTACAAGATATTAACCTTAAGATTGAAGAAGGTTCTTTAACCGTGATTTTAGGCGAGTCAGGTTGCGGCAAAACAACTTTGCTTAATATTTTGGCAGGGTTTCAAAAGCCGAGTTCAGGTGATGTGCTTGTAAATCATGAAGTGGTAACTGGACCAGATGTAACCCGCGCTGTGGTGTTTCAGGACCACGCATTACTTCCTTGGCTGAATGTTGCAGATAATGTTGGCTTCGCTTTGCAGTTAAAAGGTTTAAAGCGTGCAGATATCGAAGCGCAAGTGAACGCAATTTTGAAAATTGTGGGTTTAAGTCACGTTGAAAAAGCCAATATTTGGGAGCTTTCCGGTGGTATGAAACAACGTGTGGGTATTGCTAGAGCTTTGATTAGTCACGCGCCGTTTATTTTACTCGATGAACCTTTTGCCGCATTAGATGCTTTTACTCGTGAAAATATGCAGCAGTTAGTGCTTGATTTATGGATTCAGCAAAATAAAAGCTTCTTTTTAATTACTCATGACATTGAAGAAGCATTATTGCTGAGTAATCAATTAGTTCTGATGACTGCGCATCCAGGCAAAATTGTAGAAACTCTATATCTTGATTTTGCGAAGCGATATCGTCAGGGCGAGTCTATTCGTTCAATCAAGTCGGATCTTCAATTCATTCAGCTTAGAGAACAGTTATTTGAAAGCTTAAGAGCACAAAAACAAACCGAGGAGGCGTTAACCACATGAGTACTAAAGATAACGTCTATGAATATGACAAAGCAGGGCTAAAACTTAAGCCAGATGTGCAAACAGAAAATCCTTCATTTTTATCGTCATTTTTTGAGAAACATCGAACTCTGGCGGTAAGCATAATCAGTGTGGGAAGTGTTGTTGTGATCTGGTTTCTCATTACTGCTTTGCATGTAGTACCTGAACTGTTTTTACCGAGTCCACAGGCAGTATGGCAAAAATTTATATCGGTAAGCCAAGAAGGCTTTATGAAGGCAACCTTGTGGCAACACTTAGCAGCCAGCATCTCTCGTGTATTTTTAGCTTTGATTGCTGCTGTGGTGATTGGTGTTCCCTTAGGTTTGTGGATGGGGCTGAACAAATGGGTACGTGCAGTTTTAGATCCTTTGGTTGAGTTATTGCGTCCAATCCCACCGTTAGCTTATTTGCCATTACTCGTGATTTGGTTTGGTATTGGTGAAACCACTAAAGTACTTTTGATTTTCTTCTCGATTTTGGCGCCTGTCATTATTAGTAGTGCGCATGGCGTGTTAAGTCATCAGCTTAATCGTGAACGTGCTGCACTGTCGCTAGGAGCGAGTCAGACACAAGTATTTTGGCATGTCATTTTACCAACGGCTTTACCTCATATTATTACCGGTATTCGTATTGGTCTTGGGGTGGGCTGGTCCACATTAGTTGCAGCAGAGTTGGTTGCAGCAGATCGTGGTATTGGTTTTATGGTGCAATCAGCAGCACAGTTCTTAATTACCGATACGGTGATTTTGGGCATTATTGTGATTGCGATTGTCGCAGTTAGTTTTGAGCTGTTTTTACGTTGGTTACAAAAGCAGTTTTCTCCTTGGTATGGTCAGCAGTTGTAGTAAAGAAGATGAATACAGTAATAGCGAACTTAAATATTGAAGTGATCAAGCCTACCATTGGCGCAATTATTCATGATATTGATTTGAATGTCTTGGATGAAAATACAACACAGCAAATCCAACAGGCTTTGCTTGATCATCAAGTCATCTTTTTTCGAAAGCAAAAATTAGCACCTCAGGCTCAAGCAGATTTGGCACGAAGTTTTGGCACCTTACATGTGCACCCGATTTATCCTTCTATTGAAGATGTGCCTGAAGTGATGGTACTTGATAGTTGGAAGCAGGACCTGCGTGATAATGAGCTTTGGCATACAGACGTCACTTTTAGCAATACACCACCATTAGGTTGTGTATTGCAAGCCATTAAAATTCCACCTGTAGGTGGCGATACTTTCTGGTCAAGTAACACGGCAGCTTTTAAAGGGCTTACGTTAGAGCTACAAGAAAAATTACAAGGTTTGACTGCGACACATGATATTCGTAAATCTTTTCCACTCGAACGTTTTGCAAATAATGACGAAGAGCGTGAAAAACTGCTACAAGCCTTTAAGCGTAATCCACCAGTGGTCCATCCAGTTGTGCGTACTCATCCAGTCACAGGCCAACCGCTGCTATTTGTGAGTGAAGGTTTTACCACTCGGATTAATGAATTACCTGAACAGGAAAGCGAGCAGTTGCTTAACTTCTTGTTTGAACATGCCACACAAGAAAAGTTTCATTTGCGTTGGAAATGGCAAGAGGGTGATGTCGCAATCTGGGATAACCGCTGCACCCAACATAAAGCATTATTTGATTATGGTGATGCACACCGCATTATGCACCGTGCCACCATTAACGGTGATGTGCCATTTTATAAAAAGGAACAACAGCCAGAGCTTGCTGGAGTTTAAGCAGAGCAAAATTTATTTAAAAATAAGAAGATTGAAATTACTCAAACCAACTAAAAATGCTGGGCCAGTTCTTATTGAAAAGGCCCAGATCACTTATTTTATGGCAATCATTTGATGTGTCAAAAAATCAATAAATAGTTTTACTTTCTTCGATAAAATTTTACGATTGGGCCATGTCACATATAAATGAAGTGGCTGACTGGTGTAGTCCTCCAAACATTTCTGTAATTTACCTTCTTTGTAGTAATGGTCTGCAATAAAATCGGGAAGAAAGACGATGCCGTGATCTTTTAGGCACATATCTAATAAGAGTTCGCCATTATTACAGGTCATTACAGGGAAGCAATTAAAAGACACTTCTTTTTGATCTTTTTGAAAAATCAATTTTTTATGTCGGTTATCTTGATAATAAATTAAAAATTTATGATCTTTGAGTTCCTCTAAAGAGGCGGGTAATCCATGCTGATTAAAATACTCAGGTGTTGCGTATAAGTAACGTTGATAGGTATTTAATATTTTGCTATTTGCCAAATTTGGAGGGGAGCCATCTACACGAATTGTTAAATCAAATTTATTATTATTCATGTCTAATAGCTGATCTGTCATGAATAAATCGATTTTAATACTGGGATATTTCTCAATAAAGTCTGAAATGATATTTTGAAGAAAAATATTGCTAAAAGACATGGGCGTATTGAGCTTGAGTTCACCTTCAGGGTACTGCTGATTGTAGCTAATTTCATAGGCAGCCCATTCAAACTCACTTAAAATGACTTTGCTGTGTTGATAGAACTTTTCTCCACAAGAGGTTAAGTTCATCTGTCTTGTTGTTCGGTTTAAAAGTGTGGTTTTTAGGTCATTTTCAAGATAGCAAACACGTTTGGCAACCAAGTCGCGAGAGATATCGAGAGCTCTGGCTGCGCTACTAAAATTCCCATGTTCTACGACACTTACGAAAGTGGAAATACAGTCTAATCGATCCATGGATAAGCGAAAGTTAAAAAAATATATATCAATGATTAAACTATAAAAATTAAAAAGCAATCATTGTTTTAATTGTATTCGCACAGGATACAGATTCGTGCTGATTTAGTGTCTATGCCTTTACATTTTTATCTGTTTTGATAATGACCAGTAAGCAATTTAAATGCATTACACATAAGGAATAATGGAGTTTACCCATGAATAAATCACTTTTAGAACAACTTTCACCAACGAATTGTCAGATTATTTTTATTGATCACCAACCACAAATGGCTTTCGGGGTACAGTCGATAGATCGTCAAGTATTAAAAAATAATACGGTAGGTCTCGCAAAGGCAGCTAAAACATTCAATATTCCTGTCACCATTACCACTGTTGAAACAGAAAGCTTCTCTGGTCATACCTATCCAGAGCTTTTAGACGTATTTCCAGATGCGCCACTTTTAGAACGTACTTCAATGAATTCATGGGATGACCAAAAAGTACGTGATTCACTTGCAAAAAATAATCGTAAGAAAGTGATTGTTTCAGGTTTATGGACTGAAGTGTGTAATAACACCTTTGCTTTTGGTGCCATGCTCGAAGGCGATTATGAAATTTATATGGTAGCTGATGCCTCAGGTGGCACCTCGAAAGAAGCGCACGATTATTCTATGCAGCGCATGATTCAAGCAGGCGTTGTTCCTGTAACTTGGCAGCAAGTGTTGCTTGAGTGGCAGCGTGATTGGGCACACCGTGATACTTATGATGCAGTCATGGCAATTGTACGTGAGCATTCTGGTGCTTATGGTATGGGCGTTGATTATGCCTATACAATGGTTCATAAGACACCTGAACGTACAACATCAAAACATGAAGTACTTGCACCCGTTCCTGCAAAATAAAAAAGTACTTATTTAGGTAAAGGCATGTCTAGTATTCAATATTGAAGTGATATTAATACGGATATGCCTTTATTTTTTAGAACGATAATTCACAAGAATGGAGTTCAGAATGACCGAAATAAACCTCATATTCAAAAACGGTAAAATCACAACACTAGATCCTAAAAATCCAGAAGTACAAGCAATTGCTATCGCAGAAGGTAAAGTAGTACGGACAGGTACAAATGATGAAATCATGAAGCTGGCAACAGCGACCACCAAAGTTGTAGACTTAAACGGACGTCGTGTCATCCCAGGTTTAAATGACAGCCATCTACATATTATTCGTGGTGGCCTGAACTACAATATGGAACTGCGTTGGGAAGGTGTGCCATCTGTAGCGGATGCACTACGCTTACTCAAGGAACAAGCAGATAATACTCCAGCGCCGCAATGGGTGCGGGTAGTGGGTGGTTGGACTGAATTCCAGTTTGCCGAAAAGCGTTTACCGACTTTAGAAGAAATCAACAAAGCTGCACCAGATACGCCAGTTTTTGTTTTACATCTATACGCCAGTGCCATGTTGAACCGCGCTGCTCTGAATGTACTAGGTTTTAATAAAGACACACCAGATCCACCGGGTGGCAGAATCGAGCGTGATGCAAAAGGCGAACCCACGGGTTTGCTACTTGCAACACCATCGGCCATGATTTTGTATTCAACCTTAGGTAAGGCTCCGAAATTACCAGTTGAAGAACAAGTCAATTCAACTCGTCATTTTATGCGTGAACTCAATCGTTTGGGCATTACCTCTGCAATTGATGCGGGAGGTGGTGGGCAAAACTATCCCGAAGATTATGATGTTATTAAGCAATTACACGATCAAAACCAAATGACGGTGCGAATTGCATATAACTTATTTGCTCAAAAAGCAGGTGAAGAGCTTGATGATTATCGCCGTTGGACAGAAATGACATTTCCGGGCGATGGTGATGAACTATTTAGAATGAATGGAGCGGGTGAGAACCTGACTTGGTCGGCGGGTGACTTCGAAGATTTCTATGAGCCACGTCCAGATTTACCAGAAAAGATGGAAGGTGAACTCGAAGCCATTGTTGAGCATTTGGCTGAAAAGAAATGGCCTTTTCGTATTCATGCAACCTATGATGAAAGCATTAACCGGTTACTCAATGTTTTTGAGCGAGTAAATGCTAAACAGCCATTTGCGACCCGATTTATTATTGACCATGCCGAAACGGTATCAGAACGTAATATTGAGCGTATTGGTGCATTGGGCGGGGGAATTGCAATTCAACACCGAATGGCTTATCAGGGCGAAATTTTTGTAAAGCGCTATGGTGCCGATGCAGCCAAAAATACGCCACCAGTTAAAAAAATGTTGGAACTCGGTGTGCCAGTCGGTGCAGGAACAGATGCGACACGTGTTGCATCTTATAATCCTTGGGTCTGTTTATATTGGCTAAGTACAGGTAAAACTGTTGGTGGTTTGCCGCTATATGATGAAAAAGATTTATTAGACCGCCAGACAGCACTGAAACTCTGGACTAAAGGTTCTGCATGGTTTTCAGGTGAAAAAGAAGTCAAAGGTTCATTAACAGCAGGCGAACTTGCTGATCTGGTTGTACTCTCTGATGACTATTTCAAAGTTGAAGCAGACGATATCCAATGGATTGAATCTGTACTGACTGTACTTGGTGGAAAAGTCGTTTATGCAGGTGCTGAGTTTAAGCAAGATGATCCGCCTTTACCGCCAGCCTTGCCAACATGGTCGCCTGTAAAACGTTTTGGTGGTCAATGGCGATTATCTGAAAACCGTAATGCACCTTCAAATCAGACTCTACAGTCAGAAAGTGCGCTATGTGCATGTGCTAGCAGTTGTGGCATGCATGGACATAGCCATTCATGGATGCTTGATGTTCCCGTAAATGATAAAGATAAAAAATCTTTCTGGGGTGCGTTGGGCTGTTCATGTTTTGCATTTTAAATAGAACAGTGTGGGAACTTGCCTCTTTAAATGGCTTGATTCCCTAAGGTATGTAGCATGAAAATGTACTTATTATCTTTGGCTGTAGGGCTGCTCGTTGGTGTCTTATATTACGTTTTAAATGTTAAGTCACCAGCTCCACCTCTTGTAGCATTAGTCGGTTTATTAGGCATGGTGATAGGAGAACAACTCCTTCCTCTTATTAAGTCCTATTTTTAACCGCTTTCATTCAACAAAAAAGCTAAATGGTATTGCGCCATTTAGCTTTTTATCTATGAAAATTTTAAATTATTTTACTCGTTGACCTTGTTCATTAATGATCACTTCACCATCTTCTTTCGCAAAATAGCTTAAGTTTTCTGAATCTAAAATATCAAGGACAATTTCAGAAGGGCGGCATAGACGCGTACCTTTAGAAGTCACCACAAATGGACGATTAATTAAAATTGGATATTCCACCATGAAATTAATCAATTGCTCATCTGTCCAGTGGTTTTGTTCCAATTCTAAATCTTTATATGGATCAACATTTTTACGAATTGCATCACGAACAGTTAATCCAGCTTGTGAAATGAGTTGAGTAAGCTCATCTTTACTAGGAGGTGTCTGTAAATATTCAATAATAATGGGTTCAATCCCCGCATGACGAATAAGTGCCAGCGTATTACGTGAGGTTCCGCAAGCAGGGTTATGGTAAATCTTCACTAGCTCAGACATGACAAATTTATCGCCGAATTAAGATATTGCATTTATATATGGATATCCGTATATTTGCAATAACGAATATGAAATGTTGCTGACATGATCACTCAAGTCGATTTTTTTAAATGTCTTTCGGACCCTACTCGGTTAAGCATTCTTAAATTGGTTTTAAGCAAACAAAACATATGTGTTTGTGAACTGACCGAGCAACTTGATTTAAGCCAACCAAAAATTTCCCGACATTTAGCGCTATTACGTACTCATGGCATTTTACTTGACTCAAGACAAGGGCAATGGGTGTATTACAGCGTCAACCCAGATTTACCAAGTTGGGCCGTTGAAGTTTTGAAAATTATAGGAAACCAAGATGAAAATTTAGTGAATCAATCATCTCCACAGTTTTCTTCTATTTCAACTTATTGTGAGTAAGACCATGAAATTCTTATTTTTATGTACCGGAAACAGTTGTCGTAGTATTTTGTCAGAAGTTTTATTTAATAGCCGTGCACCAGAAGGTTGGAAAGCGTATAGCGCAGGCAGTAAACCATCAGGTCAGGTGCATCCTTTAACTCTTGAAACGCTTGAAAATTTAGGTCTTTCAACAGAAGGTTTATGGAGCAAAACCATTGATGACTGCGAGCAGTATCAACCAGATGTTGTGATTACAGTCTGCGACTCTGCTGCACAAGAAGCATGCCCACTTTATTTAGGTGGTGCAATCAAAGCACACTGGGGCTTAAGTGATCCATCTCATTTAGACTTGCCAAAAGAAGAAAAATTAAAAGCTTTCCAAGAGACTGTAGATCATATTAACCGTCGTTTAGATGCATTGTTTGCATTAGATGTTGCGAACTTAAACCGTTCACATTTGATTGCTGAGATTAATAAAATCTCTCATATTGAGTAAGAGAGCCGAGATGACTAAGCAAAAGCTTTCTTTTTTAGACCGGAATCTGACGCTATGGATTTTTATTGCCATGGGTTTAGGTGTGGCAATAGGTGTTTTCTTTCCTCAAGCCTCGGTTTCTTTGAATCAACTCAGTGTAGATAACGTTAATATTCCGATTGCAATTGGTTTAATTTTAATGATGTATCCACCTTTGGCAAAGGTAGATTACGCAGCTTTACCGGAAGTATTTAAAGATAAAAAAACGTTGGCTTTGTCTTTAGTACAAAACTGGTTAATTGCGCCAATTTTGATGTTTGCTTTAGCGATTATTTTTCTACATAACTATCCGGAATATATGACAGGTCTAATCTTGATAGGCTTGGCACGCTGCATTGCAATGGTATTGGTATGGAACGGTTTGGCATGTGGGGATAACCAATATGTTGCTGCTTTAGTTGCTTTTAACAGTATTTTCCAAATTTTATTCTTTAGTACTTATGCATGGCTTTTCTTAACTTTCTTGCCGCCGTATTTTGGTGTGGCGGGTCAAGTCATTGATGTGAATTTCTGGACCATTACCCATGCTGTATTGGTGTATTTAGGCATTCCATTTTTAATGGGTTTCCTCACGCGATTCATTTTAGTGAAAGCAAAAGGGTTAGATTGGTATCAAACTAAATTCTTACCAAAAATCAGTCCGATTAGTTTGCTTGCATTACTTTTCACCATTGTGGCGATGTTCAGCTTAAAAGGTGGTGATGTGGTGAGCTTACCTTTAGATGTACTGCGAATTGCGATTCCACTGACGATTTACTTTGTGGTGATGTTCTTCATTAGCTTCTTTATGAGTAAACGTATGGGGAATAACTATCCACGTACTACTGCCATTTCATTTACCGCGGCTGGCAACAACTTTGAGCTAGCTTTAGCGGTTGCGATTGCTACTTTCGGTTTAGCATCACCTGTAGCATTCACCACAGTGATAGGACCATTAGTTGAGGTTCCGGTTTTAATTTCACTCGTTTCTGTTTCTCTTTGGCTCAAGAAAAAGTATTTCTCACATGAACAGTCTTAACAATGATTTATCAAATGTAGCGTTAAATCTTTTAGATAAGCCTACTTTTGAACAAGTGCAAGCACAGCAACTTGAACATCCACCACGAATTTTATTAATGTACGGTTCTAATCGTGAGCGTTCTTACAGTCGTTTTGCTGTGTTGACAGCAGGCCGAATTCTTGAATATTTAGGCGCCGAGGTCAAAATCTTTCATCCTAAAGGTTTACCTTTACCAGAAGATGCAGAAACAGATCATCCCAAAGTGCAAGAGTTGCATGAGCTTTTGACTTGGGCAGAAGGTATGGTGTGGTGTTCACCAGAACGTCATGGTGCAATGAGTTCTATTTTAAAAGCTCAAATTGATTGGATTCCCTTAGCTGGCGGAGCAATTCGTGCAACACAAGGTAAAACCTTAGCCGTTATGCAAGTCAGTGGAGGTTCTCAATCTTTCAATGCTGTGAATCAAATGCGCATTTTAGGGCGTTGGATGCGTATGATTACCATCCCAAATCAGTCTTCAGTTGCTAAAGCTTTTTTAGAGTTTGAAGAAGATGGAAGTATGAAGCCTTCTTCGTATTACGATCGAATTGTCGATGTAATGGAGGAACTCTATAAGTTCACTTTATTAACACGTGGACAAAAACAATACCTGACAGATCGTTATTCTGAACGCAAGGAATCGGCAGAAGAGCTGTCAAAACGAGTCAATCAAAAATAAACTATTTATGAAAGAAGTGCTCCACTTGGGGCACTTCTTATTGCCCAGCTTTTAAACTCAAGTCATTGTGGGTAATAGTTTTTGTAGTAGTTCAATAAAGTTTGAAACTTTTGCAGAGTTTTCATTTTCTCTGGTAATTAAATAAATTGGCGCTTTAGGTTTAACAATATCATCAAATTCACGATAAATAATTTCGTTATTCCAAAAGTTATGCATAGACGCGGGTACAATACTAATTCCGATTCCGGCGGCAACAAGGTTTAAGGTTGCAGTAGGGCGAGGAGCTTCTTGAATAATATGCGGACTAAAACCGGCTTGATAACAGGTATATAAAATATTGTCATATAAACCTTGCCCAGATGAGCGTCGGTATAAAACAAAATTTTCATCAGACAAATCACTTAAAAGAATTTTATCTTTCTGAGCAAGCGGATGGCCTAAGGGTAAAGCCATAATCATAGGCTCATCAAGTATATGTATGTTTTTTAAACCAATATCTCGGCTTACCGGTGTACGCAAAAAAGCCACATCAAGTTTCTCGGATAACAACCAATCTAATTGCTTTTGACTACCTGCTTCTTCAAGTTTAGTTTGTACGGCAGGATACATTTCTCGATAAGAACGTAATAAAAGTGAAATGAGTGGATGTAAACCTGCGGAACTGGTAAGGCCAATATTGAGTTGTCCTGTTTTACCTTGACTAACATTTTGTACAATTTGTGGAATATGTTTGGCGTGTTCTAATAGTAATTTCGCTTCTTTAAATAATACAGTTCCGGCTTCGGTAGGCTCAATGCCACGTGGCTGACGAATTAAAAGTTGTACTCCTAGCTCTTGTTCTAATTTTTTTAATAATCGGGTAAGGGGAGGTTGTTGAATAAATAATCGATTTGCTGCATGAGTTATATTCCTTTCTTCAACTACAACAACAAAAGCATGTAGTTTGTGCAAATCGAGCATAGGAATACCTTTTGAGTATGGTTCAGAGAAATAAAAGCATTTGTAGATATATCATAAAAGTAGCATTCTATCTGAGTCAAATAAAGTGAAAAGTAACGAAAATGAACCATGTGGAAATTGCAGTGCAGAAGGAGAGCGTACCTAGTTGCACCGAACTTTTTTTGGGTTTTTTGACACTAGGTTTAATTGGATTTGGCGGTGTATTACCTCTGGCTCGTAAAGTTATTGTGGAACAGCGGCAATGGCTAAGTCCTGAGAAATTCACCGAGTTACTTGGTCTGTGTCAGTTTCTTCCGGGCGGGAATATCATTAATTTGTCGGTTGCGATGGGTATGGAGTTTCGAGGTATCCGTGGGGCAGTTAGTGCCTTAATCGGTCTTATTCTGGCTCCGACTATTATCGTTGTTCTTTTACATTATGTGTATGAACAATTCCAAGACAATTTAATGGTAAAGCACCTTTTCGAAGGGTTGGCGGCAGCAGCGGCGGGGCTTTTAGTTGCAACAGGCCTAAAAATGTTAAAGCCATTATTGCGTAATCCTTTAGCGATGTGCGTTGTGGTGGCAGCTATCATCAGTATTGCATTTTTGAAAATCTCTTTGCTCATCACCATGCTGGTTTTACTGGCGATTTACTCGACCATTATTTGGAGACGTGTGTAATGGGTGCAGTTTTACTTACATTAGCTATCATTTTTACTCAGTTGTCACTTATTGCTTTTGGTGGTGGAAATACGATTTTGCCGGAAATGCAGCGACAAGTTGTTGATATCCATCACTGGATGACAGCACAAGAGTTCAGTGCACTGTTTGCTATGGCTCAGGCGGCGCCCGGCCCTAATATGATGATTGTGCCACTTGTGGGTTGGCATGTAGCTGGATTGTCAGGTTTGCTAGTGACCTCTACGGCTAAATTTTTACCTTCATCCATTATTACGGTGTTGGTTATGCGAGGCTGGTCAAAATTTAAAGACAAAAAATGGCGCCGTGTTTTACAACTTGCATTACAACCCGTCACGGTCGGAACGGTACTTGCCAGTGCTTGGATCATTTCTGAAGCAGCAGCTATAAATACTTTACTTGTCATTATGGTCATCGTTGCAACCTTATTATCTTTAATTAAAAAAGTTCACCCATTACATGTCTTGATTGCTGGTGCAGCATTTGGTGTTGTTCTACTCTAGTTTAACCAGTTTGCCGACCTGCGCTGGATGAGTTCAGGTTGGCTTTTTTTGATTGAAGTGAATAATAATTAAATCTAAAAAACCGATCAAATCTATAAAAACATACTGTTTTACCTATTTCATGTTTTGACGTACTATGCATCTATTGAAAGAATTTGGATGCATTGGAGTAAAAACAGATGTTAGATCAAAACATTAAAACTCAATTAAAAGCTTATTTAGAACGTTTAGAAAGTCCAATCGAATTAGTTGCTGCTTTAGATGAATCAGATAAAGCTGCTCAAATTAAAGAGCTAGTGAGCGAAATTGCTGAACTTTCTGACAAGGTCACTGCCCGTTTTGATGGTAACAATACACGCCGTCCAAGCTTTGGTGTGGCTAAAACAGGTGAACAACCTCGTGTGTTTTTTGCCGGCTTACCAATGGGTCATGAGTTTACGTCTTTGATCTTGGCACTGTTACAGGTGTCTGGCTATGCGCCTAAAGTGTCTGATGAAGTATTGAACCAGATTAAAGGTTTAAACCTCAAAGCTGACTTTGATGTGTTTGTATCGCTAAGCTGTCATAACTGTCCGGACGTGGTGCAAGCGCTTAACCTGATTGCCATTTATAACCCGAACACAACTGCAACCATGATTGATGGTTCATTCTTCCAAGACGAAGTGGAACAACGCAAAATCATGGCTGTTCCAATGGTGTTCCAAAACAATGAACACATTGGTCAAGGTCGTATGACCCTTGAAGAAATCGTAGCAAAACTCGACACCAACTCTGCTGAAAAAGATGCAGCAGCGCTGAATGCCAAAGATGCCTTTGATGTGTTGGTGATTGGTGGTGGACCTGCAGGTGCAACTGCTGCGATCTATGCAGCACGTAAAGGCATTAACACAGGTATCGTGGCTGAACGCTTCGGTGGTCAGGTCATGGATACCATGGACATTGAAAACTTCACTTCTGTGCAAAAGACTCAAGGTCCTAAGTTTGCTGCCGAAATGGAAGCCCATATTCGTGAATACGATGTCGATATCATGAATTTGCAACGTGTCGGCAAAATCGTTGGTGCAGATCAGACTACAAATGGCTTAGTTGAAGTTGAACTTGAAAATGGCGCAAAGCTTGAATCGAAAACTGTGATCCTTTCAACAGGTGCGCGTTGGAGAGAAATGAACGTACCGGGTGAGCAAGAATACCGTACCCGTGGTGTAGCGTACTGCCCACACTGTGATGGTCCATTGTTCAAAGGTAAACGTGTTGCGGTGATTGGTGGCGGTAACTCAGGTGTAGAAGCTGCAATTGACCTTGCAGGGATTGTTGAGCATGTCACTTTGGTTGAATTTGACACCAAACTACGTGCTGACCAAGTCTTGCAAAACAAATTGCATAGCTTGCCAAACACGACTGTGATTCTAAATGCATTAAGTACAGAAGTGTTAGGTGACGGATCACAAGTGACTGGTCTTAAATATAAAGATCGTGCCACTGATCAAGAGCATGTGGTTGAGCTTGCAGGCATCTTTGTACAGATTGGTTTGTTACCAAACACTGATTTCTTAAAAGACAGTGAACTTGAATTAACCAATCGTGGTGAGATCATGGTGAATGACCGCAACGAAACCAACGTAAAAGGTGTGTTTGCTGCGGGTGACTGTACGACAGTTCCGTACAAGCAAATCATTATTGCCACAGGTGAAGGCGCTAAAGCATCACTCTCTGCTTTTGACTACATCATCCGTTCTGGCCAGTAAGATGTAAATCCAGAAACAAAAAAGCCAAAGGTGATCCTTTGGCTTTTTTATTTTTACGGTTTATATAAACCATGTTCGACTAAGTGCTCTCGTAAAATACGACGCAGTTCTAAGACGGCTTGCGGTGTAAGTTGTATTGAGTGACCACCTGGAAGAATTTTCTCAGATTTGGCACCTTCTAAGTGAGCACTCTTATAGGGAACAATTCCATCCGTAATTACATTTGGATCATCGCTCTTGGTAATATTTCCCATAATTGAGTGAAAAACCAAACCTTGATGTGGATTAATATTTTCCGTGAGTTCCATAAACTTGGACTGATGACTCAAATCACTTGGACCATTTTGAATCAAACCATTATCAATATTACTTAAGAAATCTTTAACATCTAAATTTTCAGTGGTGAGCGAAGTCGCTACGGCTGACAAAAATGCGCCCGGTAAACGAATAATTTTACGCGCAGCTAATGTAAACCATCGATCTGCATAATCTGTACCCCGATGAGGGGAAGCCAAGAAAATTGCACGATCAAAATTATTGATTGAATGCATTTGCAATCGTTCAGTAACCATTGGATGTTTCTTAAAGCGGTTTTGCTGACGAATCGTCATTAACTCTAAAGCAGGCTTGGTAATATCACCATCACTTACTAGTAATCGGCTGATAATACCTCCCATGCTATGTCCGACAAGTACGGCATCATGTGTAGCAGGATCATTAGGGTTCAAAGAACCAAAAGCTTGCTTAAGTAGGGCATAAGTTTGGAAACGGCTTTCCAGAATCGGCATATTGGTCGAATAGAAAACTTGCCAAACTTGATAATTATCTCTTAAAACCGTATCACCCATAACATCATTGGTCAAAGCAATCCATGCCTCAGGGCTACTTGCGAGCCCATGGACTAACACAATAATTTTCTTATTTGGATTATAAGGTTCAAGCATGTATAGATGTGGCATGGTCAAATGCTGATCACGATCAATCAGACTTAAATAAGCTGCGACACCTAAATTATTTTCAGCTAACCATAGCCCATAAGGCGCGGAAAAGTTGGCCGCTAGAGGGTATTGTTTACCTGCTACACTAATATTATCGGTCCGGTATGGATCATAAACCCGAATTATGAATTCAGGATTATTAATAATTTCTTCAACAGTGGTTGCATGTTTTGGTTCAGCTACAATAGTCGCAGCCAAATAACGTGCATGATGAATATTTGGATTAACACCATTTTTATAATTGTATTTAAGTGGGTCTAAAATATATTCATTAATATCTTCGCTTCCTGAACTCGGAAAAACAGCGACAAATTCAGACCCAAAACCATCACGACGGTTAATCGTTCTTAACCCTGAAAAATTTAAGTTATAACTTGAAATTAATTTTTCTAATTTTTGTCCCGTTAACTGTCTATGAAATTCAAAGTCAATTGAATAAACACTTTTACCAATATGAATTTGGGGTTCGACACCATTTTTTTGGGGATGTCTCAAATCATAAACACCGACCATTTTGGCAATTGCCTGATTATAGAAGTCTCGAATCTGAACTTGTCTATTATCAAAAATACGATCAGTGGGCTGACGCTTTGTTGCAAATAGATAGGCATAGCTATAACGAATACTTTTATCTAGTAAATTTAATTGCTGGTCTAAGCAATCATGATATTTATTTTGAATATTTGTTTGTTCTTCTTCAGACTTATGTTTAGCAAATCTACTCATTTTGCAATCCGAAGAATCTGATAAAGCCATTGCTTTTGCCAGATACATTTCACTTGCAGCTGATAAGAACTGTTCATCTAAAATTTGAGGAAGTTTTTTGAGTTGATTTACACAGTTATCAGGGGTGTCTGTACAAATTTTAGCTTCCTGACCAGACATCGATAAAACATTCAGACTTGCTTCGCTGAGTTTATCTTGCGTAAGAATACTATTACGTTCATTTGCAATCGTTACATTCAAAGCTTGCTGTTTAACATTAACGACCTGACAACCACTCAGAATTGAACCGAGTAGCATGACCGTCAATAGTGTTTTGCTTCTTTTTATTGGAAACATTATGGTCAAAATATAGTGGCTCAATGGTAGGTAGATCATACAAATTTTAAAGTATTTTTCAAATGATCAAATAAAAAAAAGGGCTGTCAAAACAGCCCTTTTTATCTAATTAAGCTTATTTTTTTGATGTTGCAGTAGAAGTAGCGGGAGACATTGCAGGGTTAGTTAAAACTTGCCATACATTCCAACGACCTTGCTTTTCAATCTCTTGAATTAAACGATCAGCAATTTCCGATTCATCTGGATATTTAACTTTATAATTTTTAAGCGTCTGGATCGCATTTTTCTTTTGCTCCATCGCAATATAGTTATTTGCAGCAGCTAGATATGCTTCTTGAACATTACCTTTAATTGCTTTATCTAAATATGGAATGGCTTCACGTTGGCCACCACCTTCAGATAAGCCAAAACCGAACCAGAAGTTTGCTTCTGCATCATCTGGGCTAATTTTTAAAAGTCTTTGAGCATATTCTAAAGATTTGGTAGTGTGAACGGTTCCTAAATCAAGGTTACGTGCAAGAACACTTGCTTTAAAAGCACGAAGCAAAATATCAAATGATGCATTTTCATTTGCAGCAAGTGTATCGAGTTGCTGTGTTACTTCTTTAAGTTTACTTTCAAAGCCTTTACGTTCTTGACGGTCAGTAAAGCGTGGTGGATAGTGACGAGCTTTGCCTTCTACTAACTGTAAGAAGTCATCAATGCTCGTAACATCAATTTCATTCTCACCAGCTAAAACTGCGTATTTCATTGAACGCTGTGAATTATTTACAGTCGGGACAATCAGTTTATTGACGTCGAGAGTAAGTTGTTTAGTTGGGTCATCTTGACGATTAACTACCATTTTCGTTACTGGCTGTGCAGCAGCGTCTTTTAATGCAACTTCAAATGCCGGAGGCTGATCATAGTTAAAAGGATTTAATGCATAAAAAGGAGGAGTAAGCTCTGGTTCCTTGAAAACAAAAGGCTCAATTTTTTGTTGTTTTACAGGTGCCATTGTACAAGCTGTTAAACTTGAGGTCGCAAGGATGATATATGCCAAAGGCTTAAAATTCATAGGATCTTCCGTTCATTTTAGTAAAGTCAGATTTGGTAGTGGTAAGTCTAGGAAAAGCTAAACCGACATGCAAGAGTAAGCGTGTTACATTATGAATCAAGAATATTACGTTTTTGATATCTTGTTTTGTGCACCACATTCACGACGCACTTCTTCAAGAATTTTTAGCTCTTCATCACTAAAAGGTTGTTCATCTTGATTTTCTTTTTTGAAGCTAGGGTCTAGCTCTGATAAACGCTGGCATAAATTATTCATACGCGTTTCATTGTGCTGAATACGATCAAGCAAAACGCGCATACCTTCTAAAATAGGGTCTGACTGATCAGCAGTTGTCGCATATGGGGCAAAACCAATACTTTGTGCATAGTCACGACGACGTGCTTCATCTTTATCGTTATTTTTGTCGGCATCTTTATAAATATAGCGAGCAGGATTTCCTACAGCAGTTACACCAGCAGGAACAGCTTTAGTCACCACGGCATTTGAACCGACTTTGGCGCCTTTACCTACCGTAAATGGACCCAAAATTTTCGCACCGGCACCAACAACAACACCATCTTCTAAAGTTGGATGGCGTTTGCCTGTCTTCCATGTTGTACCACCTAAGGTAACACCATGATAAAGCGTAACATCATCACCAATTTCAGCAGTTTCACCAATCACAACCCCCATGCCATGATCAATAAAAAAACGCTTACCGATTTTAGCACCCGGATGAATTTCGATTCCTGTGGCAAAACGGCTAAATGAAGAAAGTAGGCGAGCTGCACCTTTACAATCTTTTTGCCATAATTCATGTGCAACACGATGCATCATAATTGCATGAATACCTGGGTAAGTCGTAAGAACTTCAAGTGTATTGCGGGCAGCAGGATCTCGCGCAAATACAGCCTTTATATCTTCTTTAAGCTGCTTAAGCATTGGGTTGATCCTCCTTGTCAGATAATGCTTTTTTCCATTTACCACTTGTTAAAGCTTGCACACGACTAAAAATACCGCGAAGTAAATGATATTCCATACGATCTAATTGTATACGACCAAACAGACGACGCAAGCGTAAAGGCAATAAACGTGGATTTTCTGGATCTAAAAATTCAATTTCAGTCAGCATTTTTTCTAGATGAGGATAAAACTCTTCCATTTGTTGCTGAGTAACCAAAGGTTCATCCCATTGCATGCTTTGGCCTTGCACCAATGGCATTTCATCTACATTCTGGTCGACTTGGTCTTGTTCCAGAGCAGACATGCGAAGCTCATAACATACCACCTGAATTGCCTGAGCAACATTTAATACACCATAGTCTGGATTTACAGGGATGGTTAAATGGTAATTTGCCAGTGCTAATTCTTCGTTAGTTAAACCACGATCTTCACGACCAAAAACAATCGCAATTTGTTGTCCTTGAGCGGTTGCTTTAATAGCTTCTTTAGCCGCAGGTCGCACATCAAGTAAAGGCCAAGGAATGGTGCGACTACGCGCACTTGTTCCAAAAACCAAATGGCAATCTTTAATCGCATCTTCTAAGGTGTCTACAATCTCAAGGTGCTCAAATAAATCTTGGGCACCAGCAGCAAGCGCTTGTATATCTGGATGAGGATATGTTTTGGGTGCTACAAGAACTAATTTAATGAGTCCCATTGTTTTCATGGCACGTAAAGCACTGCCAATATTAGCAGGCAAAGTAGTATTTACCATGACAATACGCACTTGTGCTAATTGTTTTGACACGGTGGTGTGGTCAAACGAATTCATAAGATTTCCAGAAATTACGAATATTGAGAAACTTCGCTTTGGTATAAATCCAATGCATCGTCCATAGACATACCCGCAGGAGGAGAGGCAACAGCATGTGGACGAACAGGGTCTACTGCTTTAGCTGCTTTCGACTTTACTTGATATTCAATATAAATATTATCTTTACCAAAATAATCTCTGAGTTTAGCAAGTAATTCATCTAGAGGAGCGACTTTCCATTGCGGACCAAACTGAAGTTCAGCTTGAGCATAGGGTTGATCAATCTGTAACTGTAGAGCGATATGTTGATGCATATCTACATTGCAAAATGGCAAGATCATGTTTTGTAGATCTTTTGCCAATGTGGGCTGCATGAACTCTTCTGTTAATTTGATTTGAATACTGTTAGCTCGTTTTTGTCTTATTTCATTTAAGGTGAAAGCTTTGGTCAAACGTCCCATTGGACGTTCAAAGCCTTCTCGTTCATAGATTTCGCCTTCGAAAACTACAACACGTTCCACTTGAACGATATCTTTAAAACGTTGGAAGCGCTCATGATTACAGCTGACTTCAATACGTCCTGTACCATCATCAAGTACAATAACAACTCGGTTAGGGAAGTTTGCGACATCAATAACCAAACCTGCATAAACTGTAGTAACGCCACGACGTGTAGCTGTAATTTCATTTAGTTTTACAGGAACAAAAGCTTTGAGTTCTTGTCGGTAAACATCAATTGGATGGCCGGTTAGATATAAACCAAGGGTATCTTTTTCGCCTTTTAGACGAACTTCATCGCTCCACGGTTTTACAGGCTTAGCTGGTTTACGCTGAACTTCTTCAACTTCACCAAATAAATCCATAATACCGCTTTCACGGTTACTTCGAGCTTGTTCGGCAGCTTGAACAGCTTCAGGCAATTGTGCCATTAAGCTTGCACGTTCAATTCCTAAGCAGTCGAGTGCACCCGCGCGAATTAAAGCTTCAAGAGTACGTTTATTGATTTTTTTCAAATCAATACGATGGCAAAAATCGAATAGATCTGTATAAGGACCAAGTTGTCGACGAGAGTCAATAACTGACTGCATTGCTTGTTCGCCGACGCCTTTAATTGCACCTAAACCGTAAACAATCGTTTTATCATTACTTGCATGGAAGTGATAAGTCGACATATTGACCGATGGTGGTAAGACCTCAAGATTATTATTTCGACAGTCATCAATCAAGAATACAACACTATCTGTGTTTTGCATTTCCGATGTCATTACCGCTGCCATAAATTCAGCAGGGTAATGCGCTTTCAACCATGCTGTATGGTAAGCAACCAGCGCATAAGCAGCGGCGTGGGATTTGTTAAAACCATAGCCTGCAAACTTTTCCATATAGTCAAAGATATGGTTGGCTGTGCTTGCATCAATACCTTTTTCAGCAGCACCTTCTAGGAAAATTTGGCGTTGCTTAACCATTTCCTCAGGTTTCTTTTTACCCATTGCACGGCGTAATAAGTCTGCGCCGCCTAACGTGTAACCTGCACAGATCTGTGCAGCCTGCATAACCTGTTCCTGATAAACCATAATCCCGTATGTCGGCTCTAATACACCTTCAAGAAGGGGATGAAGATATTCAAAATCTCCACCATGCATACGGTGAATAAAGTCAGGAATAAGGTCCATTGGACCTGGACGATACAATGATACGAACGCAATAATTTCTTCGAATTTACTTGGACGCGCTTCTTTAAGCATCCGTTTCATGCCGACGGATTCAAACTGGAATACCGCTGTCGTATTTGCATCGGCAAAGACAGAATATGCTTTAGCGTCGTCTAGAGGAACATGCAAGATATTAAGCTGATCATTACTGTCGCGGTTTTTATTAATATTTTGGATCGCGTCTTCAATAACAGTTAAGTTACGTAAGCCCAAGAAGTCGAATTTGACTAGACCTGCTGCTTCTACATCGTCTTTATCATATTGAGCAACACGGTTCGTTCCATCTGCATCACAAAGTACAGCCGAGAAATCGGTAATTTTACCAGGTGCAATGACTACACCTCCGGCATGTTTACCCGTATTTCGGGTTACACCTTCTAATTTTAATGCCATTTCCCAGATTTCGCTTGCATCGTCGTTATCTGGGTTAGATGGGTTAGTCACAATATCTTTAAGCTGGGGTTCCATATCAATAGCGGTGGCTAAGTCCACACCAAGCGGTTTGGTAGGCACCATTTTTGAAATACGGTCAGCTAAACCGTAAGATTTACCTAATACACGCGCAACGTCACGGATTGCACCTTTTGCTGCCATGGTTCCGAAAGTTGCAATTTGTGAAACGGCTTCGCGACCATAAGTACGCGATACGTAATCAATGACGCGGTCACGTCCAGCAATACAGAAATCGACGTCAAAGTCAGGCATCGACACACGTTCTGGGTTCAAGAAACGTTCGAAGAGTAGATCGTAACGAAGTGGATCAAGGTCTGTAATTTTTAAGCTATATGCGACTAATGAACCTGCACCTGAACCACGGCCTGGCCCCACAGGAACACCATTGTTTTTTGCCCATTGAATAAAGTCCATGACGATGAGGAAGTATCCAGGGAAACCCATTTTTAGGATAATACCGACTTCATAATCAATTCGTTCATCGTAAGGCTTACGAATCTCTGGCCAATCTTCGCCACGTTTTTCAACGGGATAAAGATAATTTAAGCGTTCTTCCAAACCTACTTTAGATAAATGTTCAAAATAAGTATCGATGGTAAAACCATCTGGAATTGGATAGTCAGGTAAAAAGTAAGTGCCGAGTTGTAGTTTAACGTTGCAGCGTTTGGCAATATGATAGGTGTTCTCGATAGCACTAGGAATATCAGAAAACAACTCGATCATTTCATCTGAGGTTTTAAAGTGCTGCTCAGGGCTATACGTCCGTGGACGGCGATTATCTGCTAGTACATAACCATCAGCGATACAAACACGTGCTTCGTGTGCCTCGAAATCTTCTTTTTCTACAAAGTGCACATCATTATGTGCAACTACGCCCACATTATATTTTGCAGCAAGTTTTGCAGCTTCTTGAATAAAGTCTTCTTCACCGGGACGGTCAGTACGTGTTAAAGCAAGATAAACACGGTTACCAAACTTTTCGAGCCATGCTTCTAAAAGAGGTGCAGCTTTTTGAGGGTTAGATGAGCAAAGCATCTGACCAACATCACTATGCTGGCCAAGTAAAACAATAATATCTTGATGCTGTTCAAGCACCCATTCTTTTTGTACACATGGAATACTGAGCTGTTGTCCTTCAATAAAACCGCGTGAAACGATTTCGGTGAGACTTTTCCACCCGACCTCACTCATTGCAAGTAAAGTTGCACGATGTTGAGCATCATCAAGGCGAATTGTGCTACCTAAAAGCGGCTTAATTCCCTTTTTTAAACAAGAGTTATAAAACTTTACCGCCGCATGGAGGTTAGAAAGGTCCGTTAATGCCAATGCAGGCATTTGGTCCTTAACCGCAGCATTGACCAAGTCAGGTATGCGAACTATCGACTCCGTAATCGAAAATTCTGTATAAATACCTAGATGAACAAACTGCATAAACCAATCCTTAATGCGACTACAGCATAGTTTAACACGCAAAGTTAAAAGGAAATGGTTAATATTTTGGCAAACTGTTAAGGATTTTATTATTTAAGAAGAGTGAGTTGAACATCTATTGTACAGATTTAATATAAAGACATTATTTTTATAAAATATGACCAGCCCAAACATCTAGGTTTGAGCTGGTTGAAAAATTTAGTACTGCCAGAACATACGTTGAATTTCTTTAGCATCTGTCGTTTTAGTAAGCGCTAATGCAGTAAGAAGACGCGCTTTCTGCGGGTTTAAATCATGTGCCGCTACCCAACCATATTTAGAGTCAGGTTGTTCTGCATCACGCACTACAAAACCTTGTGCAACACGTGATGAACGGATAATTTGAATACCGTTCTTGTCGTGAAGATTTTGTAAAGTTGGGACGATATATTTTGGTACCGAACCGTTACCAGTGCCTGCATTGATAATCGCTTTAGCACCTGCTTTTGCATATGCTTCATAAGCATCTGGAAGCATAGAGCCTGAGCCATAAACGATCTGTACTGTTGGAAGCGCATCGCCTTTAATATTCTCGATATTAAATTCAGAAGCATTTGTAAAACGTTTTACAGACTGTCTGAACCAGTATGGCTTGCCTTCAACTAATGTACCTAAAGCGCCCCATTGGCTAACAAAAGCATTTGTATGAATGTTAATGCCTTTAGTTACATCACGTGCAGCAAAAATAGAGTCGTTCATAAGAACCATAACGCCTTTATTTTTTGCATCATCAGAAGCTGCTAAAGCAACTGCACTATAAAGGTTAAGTGGTCCGTCTGCTGAAAGAGCAGTTGATGGGCGCATTGAACCAACAATAACAATCGGCTTATCAGTATGAACAACCAGATTTAAGAAAAATGCTGTTTCTTCTAAAGTATCTGTACCGTGAGTAATCACAACACCATTAACAGATGGCTTTTTTACCAGCTCATTTACTTGACGAGCAATTTGTAATAATTCCTTGTCAGTAATACTTTCAGAAGCGACCTGTAATGCCTGAATACCAGTTACATTCGCCAAATCTTTGATTTGTGGAACTGCATTAATTAAGGCATCAACTGGAACTTTTGCAGCAGTGTAAGTCGCACTGTTTGCTGAACTTGCACCAGCACCTGCGATAGTGCCGCCAGTGGCAACAACAACGACATTGTTTTTTGCATAAATTGGGAGAGAGCAGGCCAATAAGCCCATCGCTAAACCTAAAGATTTAACAGTTTTAGTCAACATCGAAAATATCCTTATGAAGTGACGAAAGTAAAAAAAAGTTTGTCGAATATGTCTGCTTTTCCTAAGCAAAATACATACCATGTAAAACATATTCGTAACTTGCTGAATAAGAAGCATCCTTGAATAGCATTTTGTTTTACCAACAATTACTTAGTCATTGCTTTTATTCAGCGTTAATAAATATCATGAATAAATAAAAAAATCTATTAAGTTTTTCTAATTTATCTCAATTTTTTTACTTTTTTATATAAAGAAAACAAATGATTTTTTTATCATTATAAAATCAAAAAATAATAGGTGTAATGAGGGCTTTATTTACTATTTGGTATTTATAATATATTGATTATAAGATATATTTTTTAAAAAATGGAATTGTATGAATTTTTAGATGGAGAAACTAAATAATAATTTAAATAGCTTAATATAATTAAGTTTTAATAAATGAATTAAAATTTAATCAGTTGATGTTTATTTTTGAGAATATAAATTCTGTTTGGGTGGTTTTTGTTCTCTTTTTAAGGTTTGTTTTGAGAAAATTTAATAGGAGTTAAATCTCATTATTTAATATAAAAATATAGATAAATTTTTATTGTTTAATTTTAGAATAAAAAGAAGAGCAATTTTATAAGGTCATATAAAATTGCTCTTAAGTTGGGAGAGTGGGAGAGAAGAGAAACTTAAGCGGTCGTTTGTTCTTGAGTTGATTTAATTAATACAGGCTCTGGTAGTTCTTCAGTATCAGCTACTTTCTCACCTTCAAGCTTGGCAACAACTGCTGTAGCAATACTATTACCTACTACGTTTGTTGCAGTACGACCCATGTCAAGGAACTGATCGATACCAAGCAATAAGAGAATACCTGCTTCAGGTAAATTGAACATGGTGAGTGTTGCTGAAATAACGACGATAGAAGCTCGTGATACACCCGCAATACCTTTACTTGTCACCATAAGAGTTAACAGAATTAAGATTTGTTGAGTGAAGCTCAGATCGATGTTGTAAGCTTGAGCAATAAACAGTACTGCAAAAGTGGTGTACATCATTGAACCATCTAAGTTAAATGAATAACCTAAAGGTAGTACGAAGCTAGTCACTTTTTTAGGTACACCAAATTTATTTAATGCATCCATTACTTTTGGGTACGCAGATTCACTTGAAGCTGTAGCAAAAGCAAGCGTTACAGGTTCACGAATTAATTTGCCTAAGCGGAAAATATCTTTTTTCAGTACTATTGCACCGACAGAGAATAAAATGATCCAAAGTAATAGAAGACCGAAATAGAACTCTGCGATTAAAATACCGTAGTCAACGATTAAGCCTAAACCTTGTACAGTAATTGCAGAAGCCATTGCTGCAAATACTGCAAAAGGAGCGAACATCATGACGTAATCGGTAATGCGGAACATGATCTTACTGAGTTCTTCAGTCAAACGCACAATAACTGAGTCTTTTTCTTTGCCTTGATTTACAAAAGCAAGAGCGGAACCAAAGAAGATTGAAAAAACAAGTACTTGTAGTATGTCATTGTTGGCCATTGCTTCTGCAATGCTGCGTGGGAAAACATGGCTTAAGAATGATTGTAGGGTGAAACCAGTAGTAGTTGGGAGAGAAGAGCTACTAATTTGTTGTGCTGTTGGTAATGCTAAATCTAAAGCTGCACCAGGTTGGAAGAAGTTAGCTAATCCCATACCGATTGCAAGCGATACAAACGAAGCAGTAATAAACCAAGTCATTGACTTAAGTGTAATACTTCCAATTGATGTTGATTTCCCCATTGATACAATGCCTGCAACAATAGTGGCAAATACCAATGGCGCAATAATCATTTTGATTAAGCGTAAAAAGATGTCTGAAATAATGCTGAAATAAGAAGCGATCTGTTTGAGTTGTTCACCTTCATTGAAAAAGTGGTGACAAATCCAACCTGTCAGTACGCCGAGTAAAATAGCAATAACAATATACTTGAGCAATTTCTTTTGCTTCATATGAACCTCTATCCATTTGATTCAATCATCCTTTGATGGGATTTGAATGATTGAAAGCTTTCCTTGTTAGTTCAGTCCGGTCGTTTTAACGATTTTATCTTCCTAGATCTGTATCTGTTTAAACCGAATCGAATATGGTGATGTTGTTATGGAAGGGGATTGTTGCTCGATTTTGATGCAGTGTGAAATGCAAAAAAATATTGATCCATGCATTTTTTGCATAGTGAAGATAGAGGAAAATGCGAAATTACATATAAATTTAAACGTATGGTAAAAATATATAAATAAATTTTTAAGCTGAATTTAAAGGTTAAAAGAATTAAATTTCTAATGAAAAACACTTAAATTCAAAGTGTTGTTTTTGAATAGATAGGAAGGTAGTAGCGTTTGGGATAATTATTTTTTTAAATAATAAAATAGAATTATCAAAAAAGGCATCCAATTTAAGATGCCTTTTTCGATATGCATTTTTTTTAACGACGATTGGCTAAGAAACGACCTAAGCGAGTAATTGCTTCTCGTAATTCATTTTCAGCAGGTAAGAAAACCACGCGGAAATGATCTGGAGTTGGCCAATTAAAGCCTGTACCTTGCACCAATAACACTTTTTCTGCACGTAACAAATCAAGCATTAACTTTTCGTCATCTTCAATTGGATAGATGTTCGGATCTAGGCGAGGGAAACAGTACATTGCTCCATCTGGTTTCACGCAGCTTACCCCAGGAATCTCATTTAGCATTTCCCAAGCAATATTACGCTGTTCGTATAAACGGCCACCCGGACGAATCAAGTCATTAATTGATTGATATCCTCCGAGAGCAGTTTGAATCGCATATTGAGCTTGAACGTTTGCACATAGGCGCATAGATGCCAACATATCTAAACCTTCGATATAGTCAGCAGCACGGCTTTTATCCCCAGTAATTGCCATCCAGCCTGAACGGAAACCTGCAATACGATAAGCTTTTGACAAGCCATTAAAAGATACACAAAGCTGGTCACCCGCTAATGAAGCCACTGAAACATGTTCAATGCCGTCATAAATAATTTTGTCGTAAATTTCGTCAGCAAATAAAATTAAGTCATGTTTCTTTGCAACTGCGACAATCTGTTCAAGCACATGACGTGGATATACTGAACCAGTCGGGTTGTTCGGGTTAATAATGACAATGCCACGTGTGTTCGGCGTAATTTTACTTTCAATATCAGCAATATCTGGATACCAGCTATTTTCTTCATCACATTTATAGTGGATTGCTGTACCACCTGAAAGATTAACGGCTGCTGTCCAAAGTGGATAATCTGGCATTGGAATCAGCATTTCGTCACCATCATCTAACAAACCTTGCATAGCCATGACAATCAGTTCGGATACGCCGTTACCAACATACACGTCATTGACATGCATATTTAGAATCCCTTTCTGTTGATAGTACTGACAAATTGCTTTACGAGCAGGGAAGATACCTTTTGAATCAACATAACCAATTGCATTTGGCAGGTTTAAAGCAACGTCATTAATAATTTCTTGTGGTGCTTCAAAACCAAATGGAGCAGGGTTACCAATATTTAATTTGATAATTTTATGTCCTTGCTCTTCCATTTCATTGGCGGCTCGCAATACCGGCCCACGGATGTCATAACAAACATGCTCAAGTTTTGATGATTTTTTAATTTCTCGAGAAGTTGGCATGGATTGGAGAGTAGCAGTATTTTTAGACATAACTGGATTCACTTTTGCATATCGGTATAAATAACTTTTAAATGTTTTAACTGTTACCAAATTTAGATCGTGTTGATCTTTTAGCAATTCAACAATTTTTTCATGGGTATAACCCGATTGTTGATATTGTTTGATAATTGGTAGTAGTTGTTGGAAAACCACACTTTTTTTCTGAGACATGTTTTGTCCTATACAACCGTGCGCAATAAGAATAGCACTATGTTTGCTTGCTTTAAAGAGGAATAGTAATAAATTTGCTTACTTTTGATTTTGTGGTTTGCTTACTTTTTGCTTTTTGTTCTTTATATGTTTAAATTCCAACAAATTTTACGTTCAGAGACTAGTGTTTTTGTGATGAATGGCGTAAATATAAAACTCAATCATCAGAAATGTTTACATCAGAATAAAAGGTGCATGTCATGGGAAAAGTCAATAAAACAGACCGGGAATGGCAAAGAGAGTTATCACCAGAAGAGTATCGGATCACACGACAAAAGGGCACTGAACCTGCATTTACGGGGCAATACTGGAATACTAAGCAACATGGTACCTATGTCTGCCGTTGCTGCGGCGCAGAATTGTTCTCATCAGATACTAAATATGACAGTGGTTGTGGTTGGCCTAGCTTCTTTAAACCGATTGAGGCAACTGCAATTGAAGAACATGACGATTTATCGCATGGTATGGTCAGAACAGAAATTGTTTGTCATGATTGCGAAGCCCATTTAGGGCATGTTTTTGAAGATGGACCACAGCCGACTGGTTTGCGCTATTGTGTAAACTCGGCATCATTACAACTGAAATCACAAGAAAAAAATGATGAGGAAACCTATCCATGAGTAATATTTATCAGTTTGAAGCTGAACTGTTAGAGGGCGAAGTTAAGCAATTAGCTGATTACAAAGGTAAAGTTTTACTAATTGTAAATACCGCAAGTAAATGTGGCTTTACACCACAATTTGCGGGCCTTGAAAAACTTTATGAGAAATATAAAGATCAAGGATTGGAAGTTTTAGGTTTTCCCTGCAACCAGTTTGGGGGGCAAGATCCAGGCAATAATAAAGAAATCGGTACTTTTTGTCAGCGCAACTATGGGGTGAAATTCCCGATGTTTGCAAAAGTGGATGTAAAAGGACCGGAAGCCCACGTGATTTTTAGATATTTAACACGTGAAGCTAAAGGTATTTTAGGCAGTAGCACGATTAAATGGAACTTTACCAAATTTTTGGTGGGAAGAGATGGCGCTGTGCTAAACCGCTATGCACCTACGACTAAACCAGAAGCTTTAGAAGCTGATATTGAAAAAGCATTAGCAAGTTAATAAATTCAATGAACGCTATTCCCCAAGCTTTTGAGTTTTGGCAAGATGAGCGAATGCCTTATGTTGAAACCAGAAGAACTTGTTTTAGCAGAACATGTTATAAATCTCATAGTCATCCAACATTTTCAATTGGAGCTATAGATGAAGGGAATAGCGTTTTCCAAAGCTCATTTGGTACAGCACAAAAGATTTCTGCTGGTACGTTAGTCATTGTGCCAGCTCACATTGAACATTCTTGTAACCCGCTGCCTGATCAGGCTTGGAGTTACCAGATGCTGCATCTGGATATATCTTGGCTTAATCAATGGTACGCCGAATTTCAAAAAGAGGGCTTTGATTTAAATTTGCCCCAGCATAGACCTCTCATTATTAAAGATGAAAATTTATATCAGACTTTTTCTGATATGAATGAGACTTTATTTGATTCAAAAAAGTTGATTTTTGAAAAAGAACAGTCGCTTATCTATTGCCTTACACAGCTGTTATTACCCAATTTTATTTTAGAAGAAATACAGAAAACTCAATATTTGTATGAAAGCTTTTTGGACTTAATTCATATTATTAAATCATCCGAACGATTTATTTCTTTAGAAGAGCTTGCCCAACAGGTGGGCCTTAGTCGATATGCAATCATTCGTCTGTTTAAAGCCAATGTTGGTTTAACACCGCATGCATTTCAAATTAATTTAAAGATTAATCAGGCCAGAGCACAATTAAAGCAAGGCATTCCACTCGCAGAGCTGGCTGTAAATTTAGGCTTTAGTGATCAGAGCCATTTTCATAAAGCTTTCAAAGCCCATACAGGAATCACTCCTCGACAGTTCCAACTTGCTGCCGCGCAATAATTTACAAGAAATTATTTATCTCTATTTTTAAGATATTCCATATTGTTTTACAGATGAAACCGTTATGGAAGCTTTTTTAGTTATCGCCTTTACTCACTTTTTAGCTTTGTTATCTCCGGGACCTGATTTCTTTCTTATTTTGACCAGCCTTTTACAAAAAGGCTCGCGCTATACGTATGGCGTCATTGTAGGAATTACTTTGGGTAATGCCTTAATTTTAATGGCTTGTCTGTTTGGATTTATGTTGCTTGGAAATTTAAGTACGAACATTCTTTTAGTACTTAAATGGCTTGGAGCAGGGTATTTAGCTTATTTAAGTTATCTTTGTTTTAAGGCTGCTCGTTCTGACAACTTAACTTTCGCGGTTGAAGAAAATGGCTTAATAAATCAAGAACCACAACACCAGATTAAAATTAAAAGTTTAATGTTAGGAATACAATCTAGTCTTCTTAATCCTAAAAATATTATGTTTTATAGTAGCTTAATGTTGCTCATTCAGCATCAATTTAGTCTGGTTCAAAAATTGCTAATCAGCACGTGGATGACTGCGATGGTACTTGTTTGGAACTTACTGTTGGTTCATCTATTGCTTCAAAATCGAGTTCTAGAACAGATTAAACGTTCAGCGATAGGCTTATATTATTGTTCTAGTCTCGCTTTTATATTTTTCGCAGTACTACTGGTTGTTTATAGTTAATGTAGTGTACAGCCTTTAATATTACTAAAGGCTGTACAAGTTACTTATGCTTAGAGAATTGCTTTTAAACGCTTAACTACTTCTTCACATTGCGCTAAATCGGCGACTAAAGCCATACGTACATGATTTTCCCCAGGGTTACCTTGTTCGGTATCACGAGATAGGTAACGTCCCGGTAAAACTTTAATATGTGCTTTTTCCATTAACATCTTGGCAAAAGTTTCGTCGTTATCAACTTTTAACCAATAATAAAAACCAGCATCTGGTTTTTGCAGAGGTAATAAGTGACCGAGTTCGGTTTGGAATAAATCAAATTTTGCACGATATTGCTTACGATTTTCTTCAACATGGCTTTCGTCATTCCATGCTGCAATTGATGCAAGCTGATGTTGAACAGGCATTGCTGCACCATGATAAGTACGGTACTGCAAATATGGTTTTAATAATTCTGCATCACCCGCTACAAAACCTGAGCGTAAACCCGGTAAGTTTGAGCGTTTAGAAAGTGAATGGAATACGACACAGTTTTTATAGTCATCACGACCAAGTTCTGCACAAACTTCTAATAAGCCTGTAGGTGCTTGATCGAACCAAAGCTCTGAATAGCATTCGTCAGAAGCAATAACAAAATTATATTGATCAGATAAGGCAATTAACTTTTTGAATTGCTCTTTAGAAAGCACAGTACCTGTTGGGTTGCCCGGTGTACATACAAAAAGAAGGGCTGTTTTTTCCCATACTTCTGCGGGCACAGCATCAAAATCACCTAAATAGCCATTTTCTTCTGTGCAATTTATGAAATAGGGTTTTGCACCAGCCAGTAGAGCTGCACCTTCATAAATTTGATAAAACGGATTCGGCATGACCACATACGGTGCGTCTTCACGGTTAATGAGCGCCTGAACAAATGAGAAAATTCCTTCACGAGTACCAGACACTGGCAAAATATGGTTTTCTGCACTAATGCTATTGAGTTTGAAGCGTTTGGTTAACCACTCTGCAATACTTTGGCGAAGCTCTGGCAAACCCTTACTATTTGGATAAGTTGATAGATGGTTAAAGTTATCAATAATTGCCTGTTTAACAAACTCTGGTGCTGGATGCTTAGGTTCACCAATTGATAGTGGAATCAATGGAAGATGAGCAGGAGTGATATCCTTAAAAAGCTGGTTTAACTTTTCAAATGGATACGGGTGCAATAACGACAAGCTAGAGTTCATTAAACAGTTACCAATTAGTTGAGTTTCAGTGCTGACAAATTTGATTAGATGCTTCATCTAATGCAGCTTTAAGCTTTTCCGAGAAGAGTTTGACCTCTTCATTATTTAACGGCTTTCCATCTTTTTTCGTGACAAAGAAAATATCTTCTGCACGTTCACCTAAAGTTGCGATTCTAGCTGAATGGATGTCTAAACCTTGCATCATAAATAAACCACCCACACGTGCAAGTAGGCCAGGGTGATCAAGTGTTGAAATTTCGACCATGTTTTGCTGTAACGCTTCATTCAATGTAACGTCGACTGTATTTTCAATATCAAAATGACGTAGTTGACGTGGAATACGGCGTTGCATAAGTCCTGGGTATTGATCTGGCTGACTAAGCGCTTTCACTAATGCAGTTTTAACGGTTTCTTCGCGTTCAGGGTCGGTCAGTAATGTCCCGAAACGATCAAGTACAACATAGGTGTCTAAGCTAAATGCTGTACTTGCCGTGATAATTTTTGCATCTTGAACGTCTAAATTCATTTTGTCCAAAACTGCAACAGTGGTGGCAAAAAGGTTGGGTTGGTCACGTGTATATATAAAGATTTGCACTGCATCTTGGGCAGCTTTACGGTGAGCACGCAACAGTACTAATGGCTCTGAATTATCACCGTGTTTCAAAATTGCTTGAGTGTGCCATGCAATTTCATCTGCTGATTCTTTAATGAAGTATTCATCGCCGAGTTCTTGCCATACTTTTTCGACGTCTGCTAATGAGAAGTTATTCACCAGTAATTCACTTGCTGCAAATTTGGTGTCTTCAATCAGCATTTGATAGTCAACAGGACGACTTAAACCTGTACGAATGACATCACGGGCATGCGTATAAAGTTGACGCATAAGTGAGGCACGCCATGTGTTCCACAGTTTTGGATTTGTCGCATTAATGTCTGCAACCGTTAAGGTATATAGATAATCGAGATGTTCCATATCGCCAAGTTTTTCGGCAAAATCTTTAACAACATCCGGATCTGAAATATCCTTTTTCTGAGCAGTCAGTGACATGAGTAAATGGTTGTGGATGAGCCATGCAATTAATTTGCATTCACGCTCTGTAAAGCCGTGCGCACGTCCAAATTCGATTGCATCTTCTGCACCGAGTTCACTATGGTCTCCACCGCGGCCTTTGGCAATGTCATGAAATAATGCAGCGATAAATACAATATCTTGACGTGCGAGACGCTGAAAAACAGAGCTTACAACAGGGAACTCTTTAGCAAACTCAGGTTCTTTAAAACGGTTTAAGTTGCGCAGCAATAATAATGTGTGTGCATCGACTGTATAGATGTGGAATAGGTCATATTGCATAAGGCCCATAATTTGACCAAACGCTGGAATATAGTTTCCTAAAACACCATAGCGTTTCATCGCAACCAAAGTATCGTATAGACGATAGGGTGAACGAATAATCGACATAAACAGCGCTTGATGTTCAGGATTATCTCGATAATTTTGGTTAATCCGTTTTGCAGCAAGAATAAGTAAGCGTAAAGTACGAGCGCGAATGCCTTCAATATCTGGTCGATTAGCCAAAATATAGAATAGTTCTAAAATGGCACTTGGGTGTTCTGCGAATATTTTGTGGTGCTGTACGGCAAGCTTGTTATCAACAATTTTAAAATGATTATTAACTTCCTCAATTTTACGTTCGTAATTGGGTAAGCGCGGAGTAATGACCGATTCGCTAAAATACGCCAACAACATTTCATTGAGTGTTGAAACCTGCTGAGCAGTACGGTAGTAACGTTTCATGAACTGCTCGACACCGTAATTTACAGGCTGACCTTCTTGACGGACATAGCCAAATTGAGCAGCGATTTCTCTTTGATGATCGAACAGAAGACGGTTTTCATCACGTTTCGCTAAGCGATGTAAATGGTGACGAATTTCCCAAAGAAAACTTTCAGCTTCTTCTAAAACTGTTAATTCAAACTCTGAAATAAAACCTAAATGTACTAAGTCATAAATGCGGTTTACACGGAAATGACGCTTGGCAATCCAGCCAATCTGGTTAATATCACGAATGCCACCCGGTGCATTTTTAATATCGGGTTCTAAATTGCTTTCAGTATTGTTGTGTTGGTGGTAACGCTTAGCTTGTTCAGCCATTTTTGCATCATAAAAGGTTTTGTCTGTCCACGTTTGCGAAACAATACGACGCGGCCATTTTGCAAGTTGACTATTACCCGTAATTAGACGCGCTTCAATGAGTGTAGTTGCGACGGTTAGATCTGTCGCTGCCTGTTCAACACAGCTTTGAATGGTACGAACGCTAATTCCAGGTTTGAAATTGCCAACATCCCATAAAGAGGAAATAAATGTAGAAATACGCTTTTCATTTTCTTCGTTAATTTCATGTTCTGACAAAATCATGATATCAACATCGGAATAGGGCAGCATTTCACGGCGCCCATAACCACCTACAGCAAAAAGACCTAGATCAGTCTGGTCGAGTTCAGCATGTCTCCATAAAAAGATCAGTGCTTCGTCAACTAAATCTGAGCGTGCTTTAATGACTTCCCGAATAGATTGCCCATTTTCATATGAATCCTGCAATTGCTTTTCTACATCTGTTCGCCATTGATTAATGGCTTTAATATCATGATGGCTTGTAACGTAGTTCAGCAATGGCGATGTATTGATCATGAAGATGGGTCTACCAATAAGTAAATATTAAGAGTTGGTTTTTACGCTTACTTGATCAGCGGTTTCTTTCGCTAAAGTGCGGGCAAGATCAGTATTTTCTGCACGAGCAGTTGCCACACCCATACGACGTCGTTTGAAACCTTCTGGTTTGCCAAACAGGCGTAGGTCGGTATTTGGATTAGTTAATGCCGTATTTAAGCCGCTATAGCTTAAGTTGTTGGCATCTACACCAGCATAAATAACTGCGCTAGCAGCAACACTATGGCGAGCTGTGCTCACTGGTAATCCTAAAATTGCACGAGCATGCAGTTCAAATTCGCTTTGAAATTGCGATGCTAGAGTCACTAGACCTGTATCATGTGGGCGAGGTGATACTTCACTGAACCAGACTTTATCGCCTTTAATAAACAGCTCTACACCAAAAATACCACAGCCCCCTAGTGCTGTCGTAACTTTATTCGCAATACGTTTTGCTTCTTCAAGTGCAGCAGCTGTCATAGGTTGGGGCTGCCAGCTTTCTACATAATCACCTGCATCTTGTCGGTGACCAATTGGGTCGCAGTAGTGAGTTTCGATTTCACCAGTTTCAGGGTTTTTAGCACGAACGGTAAGTAATGTAATTTCAAAATCAAAATCAATTTGAGATTCAATGATGACCGTACCTTGGTTAACACGACCACCTTGCATCGCATATTCCCAAGCAGCATCGACTTCATCGAAGCTTTTTACACGAGATTGGCCTTTACCTGACGATGACATTACTGGTTTTACAAAGTTTGGATAACCAATATCATCAGAAGCAGCACGGAAGCTTTCTAGTGAGTCGGCAAATCGGTAAGCAGAGGTAGGTAAACCAAGCTCTTCAGCAGCAAGACGACGAATACCTTCACGATTCATTGTCAGGTTTACCGCTTTAGCAGAAGGAATAACGGTTGCAGTTTGGCTCGCTTCAATTTCAACAAGAACTTCTGTAGCGATGGCTTCGATTTCTGGAACAATTAAATTCGGTTTAATTTTTTCGATGAGCTGTTTTAATTGAGTTGAATCAGCCATATTTAACACATAAGAAAAATGTGCAACTTGCATGGCTGGCGCATGATCATAACGGTCGGCTGCATGTACTTCTACACCAAGGCGTTGTAAGGAAATTACAACTTCTTTGCCAAGCTCTCCTGAACCTAACAATAAAACTTTGAATGCAGAAGATTGAAGTGGGGTACCGAGTGTCACGCTCATGCGAATCATCCTGACAAAATTATTTTTTTAAGCATAGCAGAACTTATGGTGGAGTTAAGCCTTATCATGCATAAAAAAAGTAATTTTGTCGGACAATTAAAAATGTACTTTTTAGATATTAACTTGGTAATTTAAAAGTAGCTCATCAGCATTTTTACCGCGTATACCCCAATTCTCTTTAGGGGTTTCAAAAATCGTAATTTCAATATCTTGAGGTGCTATTTTGCATTGTTCTTCAATATTGCGAAATAAAGTTTGAATGAGTTGTTTCTTAGTAGCTGGGCTACGTCCCGCAAACATTGAAAGTTCAAGAATAATGTAGTGTTGGCTACGATCAGAAGGATAGATAAAATTTCCAGGTTTAAGACTGATAAAACGCTGAAATCTTTTCTCGATAGGATATTTCAACTCTTCAATGAGGGCTTGATGAATAGCATGAGAAAGTAGTTCTCGATACTGCATAATGGTTCGTTCATTTGCGTAAATTTTAACTTGTGACATTTTTATCTCTATTAAGTAAATGAAGTTATCTTTTTAATCAATTCGAAAATTAGTTTTTACACCAGAAGTCTCAACACCTCTGACTGTGAGTTATTTTATATAAGGATGACAAGTTTATCTATTTATAAAGGTAAGTAAGTATAGATCAGGCCATACACAATTGCGGCGGTTAATGTTGCTGGAACAATTTTTTTAAATTTAAAATAAAGACCTGCTAAAACCAAAAAGCCGATAAGCATGGCTAAACTTTTATCTGGATTTTCAAGCAGCGGTGGAAGTGTTGCTACCACAAGCATGGCACTAATTGCAGATATACCAATACAACCCAAAGCAATTTTTAACCAGACTGAACCGCGTCTTTGCTGTGTACTTTGTAGCTTTTGTATAACAAAGAATGGTCCAAAACGTGAGGCGAAATTAGCAATACCGACAATTATACCTACCAGAATAATCTCTAAGTTCATTTTAAACTTCGACCTCTTCTTGTTGTCTTAATACATAATGTTTAAACAAGCCTGCTAAAATGCCTGAAAGAATACCAATAAAAATGGCAGCAGATAAGTTAATCCAATAGCAGGACAAAGCTGAAACGACTAAGGATACCGCGACTACAAGGCTATGTTTGCGTTCAAACGCAGCTAATAAAAAACTCAAAAATAAAGCTGGAAGTAAGAAGTCTAATGCTGCTTGTAGAAATTTTGGCAGATGAGTGACCTGATCTGCAAATAATCCGCCTAGTAAAGAGCCGCTTGCCCAAGCTATCCAGCTAAATAGGCTTAGACCTAACATCCAAGACTCGGACCATTGTTGACGACGTTGCGAAAGTTGGATCATCCCACTCGCAAAAACTTCATCGGTTAACCCCCACGCCCAAACCGCCGTTTTTTTAAGATTTAATTTGTTCGGAATAAGGTTATATAGGGCTGGTCCATAAAGCACATGACGAATATCAAGTGCAATGACTGTTAGCGCAGTTAACCAAATCGATGAACCACTGGCTAAAAGGGCTACAACCAAGAATTGGCTGGCTCCGGCATACATTGAACAAGATAGGAAAAAAGCTTCCCATGGGGTAAAACCAAACTGAGATGCAGAAACACCAAAAGCAAAAGAAACGGGCAAATAGGTAAGTACGATAGCTTGACTATCTTTAGCGCCTTGCCAAAAAGTCGCCGTTTGATCAGCCATCAATTGTTGTTTGGACACGATACACCTTGGCAATAAACCAAATGATAAAAATACTTGAAAGATTGAGTATTGTAGCCGAATTTAATAGCATAGTGCCGAAATGTTTAATCGGCAGTTTGCTATGTTCAACGCTAAGATTCGTTTAGTTTATATCGCCATGTTGAGTGCAGGTATTTTTACATTGCAGGGCTGTGACAATGGTCATCAAGATGCAGAAAAAAAAGTAGAAATTAAGCCAGCACCGAAACTAACTAATGATGCAACTGTTTATGCTCAAAAAGCATGGACGCTAATTAATACGGTTGAGCATTTGGTTTATGAAAAGCAGCTCAGTCAAATTAATGACAACGTTCGTAAACCTCTACGTCAATTAAGTACGGACTGGCGTATTAATGTGAAAATGACTGACTCGGTTACGGAAGGGAAATATGCGCTTTGCCGTAAAGCATTAACCAGTTTAGATGTATGGGCGCGTGAAACATTAGAAAATAATAATTCAGTTGCTCAGAAGCAAGCTGATTATGAGCGTGATAAAGCCCAGTGTAAGGATGCAATTGATAACCCTAATCTTGGCAATACCTCTCCAAAATAAAAACTTGTAAATATAAAAAGCGAGATGATCAATCTCGCTTTTTTACTTTTAAATGATAATGAGTGAATGTTAATTAAGGTTTTGTTGCTGGTTTCATCGCGTCATGTTTCATTTGATTTGCATCATGCTGAGCATGCATAGATTTCGTCATGGCTTCATGCTTTTGTTCAGTCATATCTTTTTTAACATCTTGTTTTGCTTTTACTACTTCTTTTTTAGCAGTTGCTTTGCCGTGTGCAGCAACACATTTTCCGCCTTTATGATTTGGTCCTGTACCACCTTGTAATTGAGTTCCTTTTGGACATGCAAATGCCGAAACACTTAACATAGCCAATACGCCGGCTGTAAGAATTTTTGATAATTTTTTCATGTTAATCAGCGCCTTGTTGAGTATTATTGCTCAGCTTGAGTGTAAGATGAAAATATCTGCTTTAAAACATTTATTTTGTGAAATAGAGTTTGAACAATGTGTTGTTTTGCAGTGTTATCTATTTTTTTAATTTAGTTTTAAGTTTTTGTTATATAGTCGCCTTTACAAAAAATTACGCATGAGCTTGAGCAATTACTTTCAATTGCTCAATATCTAAAATCTCAATTTTTCTAAAAGCAATTTTGATGATTTTTTGTTTTTCGAGCAGGCTCAGTTCATGATTGATTGTCTGTCTAGATGTGGTCAGCATATTTGCCAATTGTTCTTGAGAAATATGAATATGATGATCTTGAATGAGAATATGATTGCCATAACCCTCTAAAATAAATAGAAGACGCTGAGCAAGTCTTTGAGAAATACTGCGTGTTTGGATAGCAATCTGTTCTAAAAAAACATACCTGAGTTTTTGGCTGGTTAAACGCGCAAAATAGTACCAGTAATAAGGATTTTCTTTGAGTAGCTCATTTAAGGGCTTCGCAGGAATATGCAGAACCGTACTTTTTTTCAAAGCAATTGCATCGTGTGAGCGCGGTTCATGGTCAATGAGGGATATTTCACCAAACCACATAATAGGTTCTGCAATTGCAGCGAGTGCTTCATTCCCATTTACATCGACATAACCTAAACTGATTGAGCCTTCGAGTACAGTATAAATGCCATCGAACACATCTTGGGCACGAAAAACATAGCTGTTTTTTTCAAAGATTATTTGCTTGCCATGCTCTAGAATAAAGTTTTGGAATGCTTCTGGAAGGGCACTGAACCATGTGTTTTCTTTCAATCGATTAATATAAATAAGGTCCAATATTCGGCCATCCATGAAAAAAATCATTACTTTGTCAAATAGCTGACAACTTTAAGTTTTCCTTATTTGTACAGTATGACTATATGTTGATGAATAGGGAATAACTCATGTCGAATCTGGAGCAACAGCTTAGCAAATATGCGGCTTATCATTTAAATCATAAAAATATTTTGACGCATTTTATTGGTATTCCACTCATCGTGTTTTCAATTTTATGTTTAACAGCAAGAGCAGGAATCGATATTGGTAGTTTTAAAATGACTTTAGCTATTGTGTTGATTGCAGCGAGTTCAATTTATTATTTTATTTTAGATAAAATATTTGGTTTGCTTATGCTGGTTCTTTTAGCCGCTGTGTATCCACTGGCGAGCCAGATTGCCCAATTATCTTGGGGAGAATGGTTAGCAGCAAGCGTTGGTTTCTTTGTGGTAGGGTGGGTCTTTCAGTTTGTTGGACATTATTTCGAAAAGAAAAAACCAGCTTTTGTGGATGATGTAATTGGACTTGCGATAGGGCCGTTATTTGTGTTGGCAGAATTTATATTTATGCTGGGTTTTAGAAAGCCATTGCATGAGCGAATTTTGAAAGAAGCACGTAGTAAACGAGAGATGATGGATTGAATCATTCCTTATAGATATAAAAAAAGCCCCAATATTATGGGGCTTTTTTTTAAGCTTTAACTTAAACGTTAAAACGGAAGTGCATTACATCGCCATCTTGAACGATGTAAGTTTTACCTTCTAAACGCCATTTACCAGCTTCTTTAGCGCCATTTTCACCGTTGAATTGTACAAAGTCATCATATGCAACAACTTCAGCACGGATAAAGCCTTTTTCGAAGTCAGTATGAATCACACCAGCTGCTTGAGGAGCGGTTGCACCAACTTTTACAGTCCATGCACGTACTTCTTGTACACCAGCAGTGAAATAAGTCTGTAAACCTAAAAGCGCATAACCTGCACGGATAACCACATTTAAACCAGGTTCTTCCATGCCCATTGCTTCTAGGAACTCAGCACGGTCTTCATCTTCTAATAATGAAATTTCAGCTTCGATCTGGTTGCAAAGAGGGACAACAATTGCGTTTTCTTCCGCAGCAAGTTTTTTTACTGCATCTAAATGCGGGTTATTTTCAAAACCATCTTCTGCAACGTTTGCAATATACATCGTTGGTTTTAAAGTCATTAAACCAAAACCACGAACTAATTTACGTTCGTCATCAGACAAATCAGCTGCGCGTGCTGGTTTACCTTCGTCAAGTAATGGTTGGATTTTTTCTAAAACTGCTTTAGTTGCAACAGCTTCTTTGTCACCGCCTTTAGCAACTTTAGTTAAGCGTAAAATTGCTTTAGCAACAGTTTCAAGGTCTGCAAGTGCAAGTTCAGTATTGATGGTCGCGATGTCATCTAATGGATCAATTTTGCCATTTACGTGAATAACGTTTTCATCTTCGAAACAACGTACAACATGAGCAATTGCATCAGTTTCACGGATGTTAGCAAGGAATTGGTTACCCAAGCCTTCACCTTTTGATGCACCAGCAACAAGACCTGCAATATCTACAAATTCCATTGTAGTTGGCAAAATACGTTGCGGTTTAACAATCGCAGCAAGTTTGTCTAGACGTGGATCTGGTACAGGAACAATACCTGTGTTCGGTTCAATGGTACAGAAAGGGAAGTTTTCCGCTGCAATTGCTGCTTTCGTTAATGCATTGAAAAGGGTAGATTTCCCTACGTTTGGCAGACCAACAATACCGCAATTAAAACCCATGAAAACCACTCACAAATGTGTAAATTAAAAATTGTCGCTGATTTTACATGAAAGCCATGACAAAGTCATGGCTAGAGCAGGGTTCTGTTGAGTTTAAACTTTACGTTTATCAAGTTGCTGGGCTAATGCATCGCCTGTCGCTTGTATTAACATCACCAAAACAATTAATATAAAAATGACAGCTAACATAATTTGCATATCAAAACGTTGATAACCATAACGATAAGCTATATCTCCTAAGCCACCAGCACCAATAGCACCGGCAATGGCAGAGGAGTTAATCATGGTCACAATAGTCACAGTAAAGCCTGCCACAATACCTGGTAGAGCCTCTGGTAAAAGCACATGCCAAATAATTTGTTTACGGTTACACCCCATTGCTTGAGCCGCTTCAATTAAGCCTTGATCGACTTCACGTAAGCTGACTTCTGCAATACGGGCAAAGAAAGGAATTGCCGCAATTGTCAGCGGAACAACGGCTGCCCAAACACCGTAACTGGTACCCACAATCCAGCGAGTCAATGGAATAAGAGCCACCATTAAAATAAGAAAAGGTACAGAGCGAGTAATGTTGATGACCCCACCCAAAGCCTGATTAATCTTTTGTGATGGGTGAATGCCATGCTCAGAAGTACTCACTAGAACAACAGCAATCGGTAAGCCAATTAAAAAAGCAATCAATGCAGATGCGCCCACCATCAGTAAGGTATCTACAGTTCCAGTAATTAATAAATCAATGAGCTGGTCGGGCATAGCCAAGTACCTCAAATTGTGCAATTGCAGTTAATGCATCTTGTTGTATGGATGAAATATCAATTTCTACATTAGGGATACCGACTAAAAGTGAACCAATAATATGCCCTTGAATCGTGTCGACCTGACTTTGATATAAATTGACGGGTGCTTTAAACCTAGAAAGTAATTCTTGAATATCTGGAACTTGATGTGCTTCAGCCTCATATTTAAGTTTTACAATAATATGAGTCGAATCTTCATCGGGTAGAGGACTGATTTTAAAAGGTAGCGTGATTTGTTCAAGATTAAGTAGCTCTTGAGTAATGGGTTGCTCTGGTCGTGAAAACACGGACCAAACCTGTCCAGCCTCAACAATTTCCCCTTGATCAATGACCACGACTTGATCACAAATTTCTCGAATGACCTGCATTTCGTGAGTGATTAATACAATGGTTAAGCCCAATTCCTGATTAATCTTTTTAAGTAAAGCCAAAATAGTGGCGGTACTTTCTGGATCAAGTGCTGAAGTGGCTTCATCACACAGTAAAATTTCAGGGTGGTGAACCAGTGCTCGTGCAATGCCAACACGTTGTTTTTGCCCACCAGAAAGTTGTGACGGATAATAGCCAGACTTATCAGACAGTCCAACTAAAGCCAAAACCTCATTTACACGTTGGTCGATATCTGCTTTGTTGTAATTGGAAACTTTTAAGGGCAAAGCCACATTTTCCCAAACTGTTTTTGCAGACATCAAATTGAAATGCTGAAAAATCATTCCAATTCGTTGACGGGTTTGAATGAGCTCGGCATGACTCAATTCAGCAATGTTTTGTTGATGAATATGAATACTGCCAGTATTCACTTGCTCTAAGCCATTTAAGGTACGGAGCAAAGACGATTTGCCTGCGCCACTTTTCCCAATAATGCCTAGGATTTTACCTTGAGGAACATCAAAGTTAATCTCTTTTAAAGCATGCAGTTTTTGACCCTGCGATTGGTAAAACTTATTTAAACCACGAATTTTGATATGAGGTAGAGAAAAATCAACTTGTGATCCAAAACTCACCATTGTCATTCTCCTTATTTCCAGCCTTGAAACCACATACCTTGGCCAAAGTCTTTATCCAGAATATTCTGTGCTTGTTTTGAGTTCTGGAAAGCTTTAACAAAGGTTGCAAGTTTTTGGTTTTTATCTTGGTAATCGCGACGGGTGACAAACAAAATTGCATATTTTTTATCGATTGGATCTAAAAATAATGCGCTATGCGGGTCGGTTACCTTTGCCATTTTTAAGTAGTGAGGGAAGCCGAAAATTAAATCGACATCGTTATATGCATGTGCTGTTTGGGGACCTTCAACTTCAATAAAACTCAACTGTTTAGGATTAGCAATAATGTCTTGGGTTGTTGAAAGTTCATTGTTGCTGTCCTTTAGCTGAATTAAGCCAGCGCGATGCAACAGAATTAAAGCGCGAGCTAAATTGACTGGATCGTTTGGAATAGCAACGCGTGCTTTTGTAGGTAAGTCTTCAAGTGTTTTATATTTTTTTGAATATAAACCTACATGACTTCCTGAGCCCACGGCAAATGCATGTAAGTCATAACCCGTTTCTTTAACAGCATTGCCTAAAAATACGCTTTGCTGGAAAAAGTTTGCGTCAATATCGCCGTTTTGTACGGCAACATTTGGTGCTCGCCAATCAGAAAATTCAACGAGTTTGACATGAATACCTTGCTTTTCTACTTCATTGACAACGCTTTGTAGTAACTCTGCATAAGGCGGGCTAATGCCAATTGTTAAGACATCATCAGCTTGCTTATTTTTAATATAGCGATACCCGACGAGACTTAGAATCACGATTAAAATCGTAATTCCAAGTAACCACGGCTTATGCTGTTTGAACTGAATAGCCATAATCTTTCCGTTATTACTTCCAGCCCGGGAACCAAAGTGTTGGTCCAATCTCAGCATCTAAGACCGCTTTAACTTTTGGCGAGTTTTGATAAATCTCAACAAATTTCTTTAACTTATCGCCCTTGTCCTGATAGTCATCACGCACTACAAATAAAATGGCATAACGTTTATTCGTATTGTCATCAAGTAAAAGTGCACTTTCAGGGTCAGCTGTTTTTGCTAAACGTAAGTAATGTGGATAGCCAAAAGCCAAGTCAGCATCATCAATTGCACGTGCAGTTTGTGGTCCTTCAACCTCTACGAATTGCAAATTTTTAGGGTTTGAAACAACATCTTTGAGTGCAGATAAATGATTGTTTGAATCTTTAAGCGTAATTAATTTAGCTTGCTGTAAGAGTAGTAGGGCCCGACCTTGGTTCACTGGGTCATTTGGAATGACTACACGTGCGTTTTGTGGCAATTCATCAAAGCTTTTATATTTCTTTGAATAAAGTCCGACATGTGATGCTGCACCGACTGCAAATGCCTTTAATTTAAAGCCTGTTTCTTTAATTGCATTGTCTAAGAAAGGTTGATGCTGGAAAAAGTTCGCATCAATATCCCCATGATTTAAGGTAATGTTTGGTGTGTTCCAGTCAGAAAATTCTACCAATTTTACATTTAAACCCTGTTGCTTTGCCTCATCGGCAGCAGCTTGTAAAGTTTTTGCAAATGGTGGGCTAATGCCAATTACAAGTTCATTTGAGTCACTTTGACGGTGTTTATTCCAAAAGAATAAAGCAACAAAAAGGACCACAACGACTAAGCCTACGCCTAGCCATTTTTTAGAGGCTGTTTGAGCCATGTCTATCTCCAAATTTAAGCAGTTATTTCTTCAATTGTTGTTAAGTTTTTGCTGTTGTTATAGGGACTACATCGGAACGCTTGAACAGGGTGCTGTTTTGGTAGTTGATCACCCCGATTAAAGATTTTGTTCCGTAGTGAACCCGTTTTATATGCAGTTTTATAGCGGCCACGTTGTTGTAGTTCAGGAATAACTAAACGAATAAAGTCGTGGTGAGACTCAGGTGCAACAGTACGCGTCAAATTAAAGCCATCAATATCGGTTTCATCTAAAAGATGAATTAAGTATTCAGCAACTTCTTCGCCACTACCCACAATGAGCGGATAACGACCACCCAAAACATGCTGAGCTTTTAAATCATTTTTAGTGATTTGCTGTTCTTTAAATTTTTCGGTAATGGAAACAATGCTGTTACTTTTCTGGTAGGGAATCGCTTCATCGTCGGCAAACTTACTTAGGTCAATACCTGTTGAACTCGCATAATGCGCTAAGCCTGCTTCAGGACTTGCGTACTGACGATATTCATTAAGTTTCTGTACAGCTAAGTCATGTGTTTCGGCAACAACAACGGTTATGCCAACAAAGACTTTAATGTCATCTGCTGCACGTCCTTGCTGTTCGGCAAGAGCGCGAATCTTTTTCACTTGTTCGCGGATTTTTTCGGGCTTGTCACCACCAATAAATACACATTCGGCATGACGAGTCGCAAACTGCATACCTTTTGGTGACGCACCCGCTTGAAACAATGTTGGGGTGCGTTGCACCGAAGGCGACACCTGAAATACGCCTTCACTCTGGTAATATTTTCCGTGATGGTGGATGGTGTGAACTTTAGTTGGGTCTGTAAAAACACGATTTGTTTTATCTTTTTTGACTGCGTCATTTTCCCATGAACCTTCCCAATATTTATAGCAAAGCTCTAAAAATTCTTCGGCTTGTTCATAACGTGCATCGTGGTCTTTTAAACCTTTTTGACCAATCAAACGTTCTGCACTATCTAGATAACCGGTAACAATATTCCAGCCAATACGACCTTGAGTTAAATGGTCAAGACTCGCAAAGCGACGAGCAAATTGATACGGATGCTCATAGCTTAAGTTAACAGTGACCCCAAAACTCAAGTTTTGAGTGACTGTTGCCATAGCTGAAATGAGTGTGGAAGGGTCATGGCTCGGAAGTTGAATTGACTCTTTTAAAGTGAGATCAATACCGTTTTGATAGACGTCATATACGCCGGTAATATCGGCAATAAACAAGCCGTCAAACAGACCACGTTCTAAGGTTTTGGCCTGTTCTGTCCAATAGCTCAGTTCATTAAAACGGTGTGACTCATCACGTGGATGTGTCCATAGACCATGGTTGATATGTCCAACACAGTTCATATCAAAGGCATTCAGCAAAATTTCTTTAGCTTTAAAATCAGTCATCACAATGTCCCCCGACGAGGTGGTAGAACACCATTCAGGACATAGTTCCCAATAAAGTAATATTTCCATCGTGCAGCATCATGCAACGTATGTACGCGTGCATTTCGCCAAAAACGGTCTAGACCATCTTGTGCTTGACTACCACGGCTTCCAGCAAGTTCAATCAGCTTTGACGACGCTTTTAATGCGATATCGCTACTATGAGCACGTACTTTGGCAACATCAATTGAAGCCTTAGCGATCCTTTCAGGGGTAGTTTCAATTTTTGCGGCATCAATTGATTGAGCAGCTTGTTTTAATAAAACTTCACTTGCTCGTACATCTACAGCAATGCGTCCTAATTCATAAATCGTTAAAGGATCTTGGTTTGCCGTTGCAACTTGTGAATCAATCCATGGGCGAGCTTGATGTACTCTTTGCAAGCTTTCTTCAAAAGCTGCACGTGCAATACCTACTTCAATAGACGCATGCATAATTTGGGCAAATGGACCAACTAAAGTGGGCTGTAAGAATGCAGTATCAAAAGGAATGACATCATCTGCATCTACAAAAACCTGATCAAACTTGACTGTGCCGCTGCCTGTGGTTTTTTGTCCAAAACCAGACCAGTCATCTACAAGTTTTAGCCCTTGCGAACCACTTTTAACAAATGCCAGATATTCTCGGCCTGCATCGTCTAAAACTAGAGTTGGAATACGGTGAGCAAATAAGCTTCCTGTGCAGTAAAACTTTTCGCCCTGAATCAAATATCCATTTTCGTGAGGACGGATATTGGTTTGTTTATGGGTAGAGGTTTTTGTTTTGAATTCGGCTAGAGCATTACCAAAGCGCGTACCATTTAACACTTCGCCATATAAGCGTTGTTTTTGAGCTTCTGTTCCCGTATTGCGTAATACTTCCAAAGCATAGAAATGGTTTTGTGGAATTTGTCCAATTGAACCATCTGCACCGCTTAAAAGCGCAATTACTTTAGCAACGGTATGACTTGAAACTTCGGCACCGCCATATTGCTTGGGTACTGTAATTGCCCATAGCCCAGACTGGCTTAAGGCATCAATTTCGGTATACGGTAAAATTCGCTTTGTATCGCGTTCTACTGCGGTTTTTTTAAATTGCTCAGCAAATTGTTTTGCAACTTCTAAAGCTTCAGCATCATTTTGAATAATCTGTGCTTGGTTTGATGCCGATGTTTGTTTAGTTTGAACCGATTGATATGAAGTCATGACAATTTCTCCTTAAATCCACGCGTGTCGGGCAGGGAAATGACCATTCAGGTAATAATTGCCAATGGCATGTAATTTCCAGCGAACAGGGTCGTGTAACGTATGCACACGGGCATTTCGCCAATGTTGATCTAAATTGTGCTGGCTTAAACTTGAGCGACTTCCCCCAAGTTCCAGTAATTTTTCAGAGATTTGTAGAGCAGCATCATTGGCATAGACTTTCGCTTCAGCAACTAAAATAGATGCTTTTGCTGTTTGTTCATCAGTCACATTTTGAAGTTGGTCAAGTTCATCTAAATATTCAGCAGCTTCGTCAAGCAATAAAATTGCAGCATCGAGCAGAATATTTAACTTACCCACCTCTTGCAGGGTGTAATGTTCAAAACTGGCTTTTTCAACTTTTGCATCAATAATCGGGCGTGCTTTATGAATGGTTGATAAAGTATCTTCAAAAGCGGCTTCTGCAATGCCTACATCAATGGCAACCTGTAATAATTGTGAGTAAGCACCGCGATAGGTTGGGGCTTGTGTTAATAAGCGTTCATCAAAAATAAGTTCAGGATTAACTTCAACATCATTTAATTTAACTGTACCGCTCGCAGTTGTACGTTGGCCAAAGCCATTCCAGTCATTAATAACTTCAATGCCTTGGGTATCTCGATTCACAATCACTAAAACGACATGGCCTTCAGGATGAACAGCCTTAATTGCAAGCCAGTGAGCAAAACTTGTTCCAGTCGAATAAAATTTTTCGCCATTTAAAATATATTTGCCATTTTCAATTTTAAGTGTGGTTTCTAAAGTTTTTGAGTCATGTGTATTACGTTCTGGGCCACCGTTAGCAAGACGTTTTCCTGCTAATATTTCTGAAAAGATAAATTGTTTTTGTTGTTCTGTACCCATAATTTCGATCAGGTTTAAAAGGCTAATCTGATTTTGTGGAATCTGACCAACATTCGCATCGCCTTTACTTAAAATACGGAAAACTTGTGCCAAGGTTTTATTTGAAACAAAAGCTCCGCCATATTTTTTTGCAATTCGGATTCCGCCTAAGCCTTTTTGGCTAAAGCTTTCGATTTGCTCATGAGGTAATAAGCGTTGTTGATCACGTGTATTCCGACCCTCTAAAGCATAATCCGCCACTTGATAAGCGGCATTAATGGCTTGTTGATCATTTTGAATGACTTGGACGTATGCCGTCGTTTTAGATAGAGAATTAGACATAATGACACCTTGTATTGCTGTCACTACCTTACAAAAGAAATATTTTTCCACTAAACGAGGACTTATGCTCAGCTTATGAAATAAAGTGCAAAGCATTTTTTTAGATTTTTAATGAAGAAATAAGTATATTAAAAACTTTTATAAATCAATTGGTTATTGTTTTTATGCAAAAAATTAATAATAAAATTAATTTTAATATGAAAAAGAGCAATAAGTACGGTAAAAAAAGATATAAAAACAATAGACTTAACTGTCAGCAAAAATGAGCACAATATCCATTGTTTTAAATAAAAATAGCTTTTAAAGTATCTACTTACCATCGACCATTTTTGTACAAATAGTCAAATAAAAATAAACGTGGAGATTTTATGCGGGTTTTGTATCAGTTTCCTTTGTCCCATTATTGTGAAAAAGCTCGCTGGTTGTTAGACCATAAAGAACTTGATTATGTGGCTCATAACTTGATTCCTGGGTTTCATCGTGCTTTCGCACAACTCAAAACGGGACAAAATTTACTGCCAATTTTGAAAGATGATCATCAATGGATCGCTGAATCAACCAAAATTGCACTTTATCTGGATGATACCTACCCAGAACACGTGCTTTTACGCCGTGATGAGCAACTTAGACAACAAACCCTTAAAATTGATAGTTTGGCTGATGAGTTAGGTATACATGTGCGCCGTTGGGCATTAGCACATAATTTAGCCCAAGGGGACCATGCTTTAGAAATTATGATGGGTGAACAAGGTTATTTACGGCAATTTGAAAAAATATCAAAACCTTTCCTTAAGACTTTAGTTAAGAAGAACTATAAGCTTGAAGAGGAGTTAGTGAGCCAGTCCAAAGAGCGCATGGACGAACTCATAAATGAACTAAACCAATATCTAATAGAAAATCAAGCGCGTTATATGGTCGGAGATCGATTAAGTCTTGCCGATATTTCTGTCTGTTCAATGCTTGCACCACTTTTAGAGGTAAAAGGTACGCCGTGGGAGCGAGAAGAGGCAGAAGAAGTTTCTACAGAATGGGGTAATTATCAAAAATATTTACTTGATTTACCTCTAGGGCAATATGTTTTAAGAATATATCAAACTGAAAGAAATGCTCGCGTAGATTGGCGAGGAATTTAAACTTTATAAAATGCCCTGATTTTCTCGGGGCATTTTTGTAATATTTCTAAGTTCACTCATTTAACTAAATATTACTATCAATTTACTAAATGATTTTTATTAAACCATTTGTATATATTATTTTGATGTTTAAGTTGCTTTTTACAAAGTGAATTTATTGTATTGCTAAATCTTTAATAAAATTAATTTTTATAGTTTTTCATAAAATAAAATTTTTCTAAAAACAGTTTTTAGCTGAAGTTAAGCCACTTTATTGTGCATGTGTTTACATTGTAATCAATAATTGCCACATTTAAGTGTAAATAGATGAGCTTAATAATAGACAGAAGATTAAAACATAGATTAAAGTAGAAACATGTTAGCAGTTTTAAAGGTATTAACTCTGCAAAACAGACTGAATAAAATAAGTGAAGCAAATGGATGTGTCCTACTTAGGAAAGTTGGCGCGATAATTGCAATTTAATAATAAATCACTCTATTGCTCTATATGAATGATTCTATAGATAAATAGAGAGAATGATCATCAAGGAGTTCTTATGAAACGTTCTGCAACCTCTCTCATTGTTTCAACATTCATGCTTTGTACGGTTGGTGCTACTTCTCAAATTCAGGCAGCAGATACATTAGCTAAAATTAAAAGTACCGGAAAAATCGTAATTGGCCACCGAGAATCCTCTGACCCAATTTCATATGTTGTTGCAGGTAAACCAGTAGGTTATGCAGTCGATATCTGTAACCAGTTTGCAAATGACATTAAAAAAGAATTGAAAATGCCTGGGCTAAAAGTTGAATACAAGGCAGTAACTTCATCAACACGTATTCCTGAACTTTTAGCAGGTAATATTGATATGGAGTGCGGTACAACTACTAACTCTAAACAACGTCAGCAACAAGTTGGCTTTTCAACGAACTACTATGCAACTGAAGTACGTATGGCAGTTAAAGCGACTTCTGGCATTAAAAGTTTGGGAGATTTAAACGGTAAGGCCGTTGTTACAACTCAAGGTACAACATCTGATAAATACATTAAGATGAATGAAAAAGGTCAAGCGATCAATGTTCAAAATATCTATGGTAAAGATCATGCAGATTCTTTTGCCATGATGGCATCAGGTCGTGCGGCTGCATTTGTAATGGATGATAATATTTTAGCGGGCTTAGTTGCCAAGTCTTCAACCCCTAAATCTTTTGCAATTGTTGGTCCAGTACTTTCATCAGAACCATACGGAATTATGGTTGCTAAAGATGATCCGAAATTTAAAGCGATTGCTGACCGCACTGTAAATAATTTATGGAAAACCGGACAAATGGACGCTTTATATAAAAAGTGGTTCTTGTCACCAATTCCACCAAAAAATACAAATTTGAACATGCCACAAAGTTCATCTTATAAAAAATTAAAAGCTCGTCCAACAGATGCAGGGATCTAATAAGGTCTTTTTGTCCTAAATTTACTTGTGCAAGTTAAAGCTTACTTGCACAAGTGGTCTATTTTTCTAAAGATATTCATTAAGGGGCAAACATGTCAGTCGGCTCACTAAACTGGACTATATTCTGTGCGGAGTCTAATGAATATGGTGTCGATAAAGCCGCATGGGCAGAATCAGTCTGTAAAGCGATTGGTAGCACAAGCTACAATGCTTATTCAGAAGCGCCCACATGGTTACAAATGTTAGGCTCAGGCGTCTTTACTATGGTTTGGACAGCGGTTATAGCCTTTCTTATCGCATTTTTATTAGGTTCTCTCCTTGGGGTAATTCGTACGTTACCCAACAAACCTCTCGCATTTATTGGCAATTGTTACGTTGAAATCTTCCGTAATATTCCGCTTATTGTGCAGCTATTTTTCTGGGCTTTTGTTTTTCCGGAATTTTTACCAGATAGCTTAAGCGCTGGTAGTGGGGATGTAGTTGCAGGTGGATGGTGGAAAAACATTCTGAATCAGCAACCCGCTGTTATTGGTGTTTTTGCATTAGGTCTCTACACTGCTGCACGTGTATCTGAACATATACGTGCCGGAATTAATACCGTTTCAACAGGACAAAAATTTGCTGCTTCCGCAGTAGGCTTTACCACTGCACAAAGCTATCGTTATGTCATTTTACCTGTTGCATATCGTACTGTGTGGCCAACGATTACTTCTGAAGCAATGAACGTTTTCAAAAACTCGGCTGTTTTATATGCTCTGAGTGTCTTGAACTTCTTCGCTTATACAAAAACTATGCGGGAAGAAACTTCTCAGGACATCATTATTCTTATTCTCTCTACACCTGTTTATTTAATTATTACTTATAGCATTAAATTTATCATGGCATGGATTGAGAAACGAATGGCTGTACCTGGCTTAGGTTCGGGAGGGAAGTAATTATGGATTTTTCTTTATTACAGAATCCTGATGTGATCGCGGCACTCAAAGAAGGTTTCGTTTTTACCCTTACTGTGACTGTATTGGCGATGATGGGTGGTATCCTGATCGGAACCCCATTGGCAATGATGCGTTTGTCTAGCAATGCCATCGCAAGTAATTTCGCAAAATTTTATGTCGATCTGTTTCGTGGTATTCCATTGATTCAGGTCATCTTTATTTTCTACTTTTTGTTGCCGAAAATATTTGAGTTTCAATCTGATACATATTGGGGACCGTTGTTTTCGAGTGTTGTGACTTTTGCTATTTTTGAGGCTGCATTTTTCTCGGAAATTGTACGTTCAGGCATTCAGTCTATTTCAAGAGGTCAGGTAAATGCAGGTTACGCGCTAGGTTTTACCTATGGTCAATCAATGCGTTACGTGGTTTTACCTCAAGCTTTTCGTAACATGCTCCCAGTGTTATTAACTCAAACAATTATTTTATTTCAGGATATCTCATTAGTTTATGTAATTAGTGCCCCAGACTTTTTAGGTCGTGCAGATACATTGGCTAATACTTATGGTCCTGAAACGAAAGCAACATTCTATTTAATCGTCGCTGTAGTGTACTTCTGTAGCTCGTTTGTGCTGTCGCAATTAGTCAAACGCTTACAGCAAAAAATTGCCATCATTCGCTAATTGGAGATTTTAAATGCCAATGATAGACATCCAACATATCTCTAAATGGTATGGTGATTTTCAGGTTTTAACAGATTGCACGACGAGTATTGAAAAAGGTGATGTCGTTGTTGTTTGCGGGCCGTCTGGTTCAGGAAAATCAACACTCATTAAAACAGTAAATGCGTTAGAACCATTTCAACAAGGCGATATTATTGTTGATGGCGTTTCTCTGAAGGATCCAAAAACGGATCTTGCTAAATTCCGTTCACGAGTGGGAATGGTCTTTCAGCACTTTGAACTTTTTCCACACATGACCGTTTTGGAAAATTTAACAATTGCTCAAGTTAAAGTGTTAAAGCGTTCAGTTGCCGATGCTCGTGCAAAAGGTCTGAAATATCTAGAGCGTGTAGGTTTGCTTGCACATAAAGATAAGTTTCCGGGGCAATTGTCTGGTGGACAGCAGCAACGTGTAGCGATTGCACGTGGCTTGTCCATGGACCCAATCTGTATGTTGTTTGATGAACCAACTTCTGCACTTGACCCAGAAATGGTCGGTGAAGTACTCGAAGTAATGGTGCAGCTTGCACATGAAGGTATGACCATGATGTGTGTTACACATGAAATGGGCTTCGCTAAAAGAGTATCTAACCGTTTAATTTTTATGGATGAAGGTAAGATTTTAGAAGATTGCCCAACGCATGAGTTTTTTGATAATTTAGATGCTCGTCACGAGCGCGCTAAACTTTTCTTAGAAAAAATTCAAGCCATGCACTAATAGTGTTAATAAAAAAGAGCCTTTTAAAGGCTCTTTTTTATTACATCGAATTTTTAGAAATTATATTTTGCTAATAAATTGACACGCGAGTAATCACCCTTATCGCCTGCGAAAGTTTCTCGCTGACCATAAGTATATTCTGCACCTAAATCAATATTTTTAACTGGATTCCAGATTAAATTGACTAAGGCATTATAAATTTCTTTGTTATAACTGGTACTGGTTAAATTGCTATTTGCGTAAACGCTATCATCTTTATATTGGATACCGCCTATTGCAAAAGTAGAACGAAGAATAGGACTCCATTTTCGTTGATATCCAATCACGGCACTATCAAATTCACCTAAATTAATATCCTGTGTTGTTGTGTCATAGGCATAAGCAGAATTACTATAAGATAAATAACGGCCATCTCCTTTAACATGATAATAATTAGCAACCAAGCTATCTTGAGGAGTTAAATCATATTTACCGCCAACGCCTACACCCCAACCAAATTTTTCTTCAGAAGCGCCATCTTTCGGTGCTACACGATTTTCATGTGCAAGACCATGTAATTGTAATAGGCCTTTATTATCAGCAGTTTTAAAATCATATCGGGTTGTGAGAGCAGGGAAACGACTTCCTCCAGCAGCATTACTCACTTTTTCAACATCACCACCTTCTAAAGCAACTAATATTTTCTGTTGTGCATTAATTGGCTGAGTGTAACGAACTTGTACTGTACGCGTAGTGCCTGTACCAACAGCTCCAGTGAAATCTAGAGTTTCTGGCGATGTATCTGTATTTACAAAAGGTGAAGTTGTTTGACCTGCTAACCATTTACCTAAAGACATATAGGCATGGCGAACACGGAAGGTTCCATTGCCATTATCTCCATTTCCACCCATGAAATCGGCTTCAATTTTACCCGTTAAATCTCCGTATTGAGTAGGTCGAGTAATATCTAAGCCAATTCGTGAGGTTGCCGCAGATACATTTAACGAATCTTGTCTTGGGTCATCTTTGTTTAAAGGATAGTTGGCGCCATTTGAAATGCTACCATTTGATCCTTTAAAGTCATAGGTTGCATCTACACGGACATTACCATAAAGCTTAACTTGGGTTTGCCCATCCGTCATTGCCATCCAACCCGGTTTTGATACAGGAGAGGTAGAAGCAGTAGATGTTGCTGGAGCACTGACTGACAAAGCTGCCTTTTGTTGATCAGATAGTTTCTGGACGAGTTGTTTTAAATCATTTACTTCATTCCGTAATGCATTAACTTCAGCATCTGTGGCGGCATGTAAAGGCATTGTTATGCTAGTTATGCCTAAAGTGCTCATTGCCAATACTAATGTTTTGATCTTATTCACAGGAACTCCCCGACATGGATAAAAATTTTCCTGTAAATACATAACAATAATAATGCCAACTTTAAGAGTTTAGAAAAATAATCAAATTTCCATGATTATCATCGGTCTGCGTCCGAATAGTAGTGGGAATAAGACTTTATATTGAAAAAATTAAATAAGAGCATGAACTGTTCTCTCTAAAATGATTCATATGCATCGCTATTTGCACGGTTAAAATGCATAGCTGTAATAAAATATATAAAAGAAATAAACGTTTTAGCTATTTTTAAATCTTCCTATTTTAAATGCAGAGGAGTTGTATAGGGTATACTGTCCTCACTGTAAAATGCTGGCTGGAGATAACAATGGAGTTGGATCGTTTTGATAAACAAATTCTAGAAATTTTGTCTCATGAAGACTTAAATTTGAATGAACTTTCAGAACGGATCAATCTGTCAGTCAGTTCTGTGCATCGCCGGATTAAGCACCTGATTGAAGCCAACGTTATGGGACAGCTCAAAAGGGAAATTAATTTTAGTAAACTCGGCTTTACCTTGCACATCTTATTGCAAGTTTCATTGAGTAAGCATGACACTGAAACATTTGATAAGTTCCTTTCCGAAATAGAAGCAATTCCAGAAGTGACCAATGCATTTCTAGTAACAGGGCAAAGTGCCGATTTTATTTTGGAACTTGTAGCACGTAACATGGATGATTACAGTGAAATTTTATTAAGACGTATTGGAAAAATTGACAATGTTGTTGCGTTGCATTCCAGTTTTGTTATTAAAAAATATAATGTTTTTAACTGTTATAACTTACTAAATAAACTATAAAAAACGCACCTAATGGTGCGTTTTTTTAATTCAAATGTTTGATTTAGGCATCAAGTTGAGCCAAAACCTCATCTGTGAATTCAACGTTGGTATAAACGTTTTGCACATCATCGAGATCTTCAAACATATCAATCATTTTAAGAATTTGTTTTGCTTGGTCGACATCAGTAATTTCGGCTTTTGTTGATGGACTCATGACCACTTCTGCGTTGTCAGATTTCAAACCAGCAGCAGTAAGAGCATCTTGAACTTCACCAAAAGTTTCTGGCGACGTGATGACCAAAATTTCATCTTCAGAAATTTCAATATCTTCAGCACCAGCTTCTAAAGCAACTTCCATGATTTTGTCTTCTAAAGAAACGTCTTCAAAAGTAATTTCACCACGTTTAGTAAATAGATAAGCGACAGAACCTGCTGTACCTAAGTTACCATTTGTTTTACTAAAACAGTGACGTACATCTGGTACTGTACGGTTCAAGTTGTCTGTCATTGTTTCAACAAGAACAGCAACACCGCCAACACCATAACCTTCGTAAGTTACTTCTTTTAAATCATCATTATCTTCACCACCGGCACCACGTTGGATTGCACGGTTGATGGTGTCACGTGTCATATTAACTGAAAGAGCTTTTTCAACTACTGCACGCAGACGAGGGTTGCTAGCAGCATCTCCACCACCAAGTCTGGCAGCAGTCACAATTTCACGAATATATTTAGTAAAAACTTTACCGCGACTTGCATCTTGTTTCGCTTTACGATGCTTAATATTGGCCCATTTAGAATGACCCGCCATGGACGTGAACTCCAAAAAAGAAAATGCAAAAGTGCTGGAATATTAGCATAGGCTTAGTTTTGTTGAAAACTGTTGCCCTGCGTTTTGTTAGCCAATTGAATAAGAATAATAAGCTTAAGGCCTAATGAATGAGATTAGGCTGAATCAAGTCCAATTTGATTTAGTTAATTTTGACGTCTATGTCAAATTGCGCATATAGCTCTTTAATCGTTTCCAAATCTTTTTGTAAGTCTGTTGGGTAAATTTTGCCTAGAATCCCGCCTTGTTTACTTCGTGCGTTGGCATACATAAGTACAATAGGAACATTAGCTGCCTTCGCAATATGCCAAAAACCTGTACGGATAGCTTTACGTTCAGAGCCATCTTTGGCACGAGTAGCTTCCGGAGCAATCACCAAGTTAAATGTTTCATGATTTTGAAATTGTTCAACCATTTGAGAAACAATATCTTTACTTGCTTTACGGTCAACGGGAATGCCACCAAGTTTTTCTAAAATTGGCTTAAGGGGACCTTTAAAAAGTTCTTTCTTTATTAAAGTATGAATCTTAATATCTAAAATTTGGAAGAGAGCAATAGATAGCACTGCGTCTAGATTTGAGGTATGTTCAAAGCCAATAATAACTTGTTTTTTTTCAAGAATTTTGGGATCTACATTATAGGTCCAGCCAGCAGCTTTAAAGATAGAGTTACCTAGAAATTTTTTCATAGATCAGTGCAAGGTGATAAATTTTCAGGATTCTAATATGAGTTTGTAAAAAAGCCTAGAAAAATTATGAAAGCTAAAGTAGCGCATTAAGAATTAAGCTTATCTAAGCTATAGAAGATTTAAAAAGTTCTTTTTTATTTTTCTTTTAAACTTAATAAACCTAGATAATTTTAAAATTAAGAGACCTGCTGAGGTATCTCTTCATGAATTAAATATTCAATATATTGCCAAATTTTTTCAGGGTTAATAAGCGTTTTATCTGTTGTTCCATCAATAATCATCCCATCAATAATAGAAATAATGATGTGAGTAAGTGGAGTAGGGTTTTCTATACCTAATTTAGTGAGCTGTTCTTGTAGTAAATGAGTTAACCACTTCGTATATTCGTAAAATGGTTCACGAATTGAAGTATATTGTTTAGATACTTCAATAAATGCTTTTTTAAATAAACATCCATTAAATGTTTCACTATTGATCCATTCAATATACCAATTAAAGATAATTTGAATTTTCTCAAGTGGGTTAGCATCTTGACGTAAATTTAGTTGTTCATTAATTGAATTTTGAATATTTAAATTTCGATGCTGCAAACACTCCATAATTAATTTTTCCTTCGAAGGGAAATATTTATAAAATGTCATTTTTGCAACGTTAGATTCAGCAATAATACGATCAACACCTGTTGCATTATAGCCAATCTGATTAAATAAATTTAAAGCAGTATTTATAATATCTTCTTTTTTTGACATTACTATTCCATATAGTTAGAACTAATTATAACTTAATCTAAAAAATTAAAATTTTAATATCAATTATCATAGTAAAAAAAGGGCTTAGATACAAGTTTATATTGTGATAATGATTATCATTATCTTAAGTTTTTTTAAATTTCTATTTGATTTCGTATGATTTTAATTCTAATATTGATTAATGAGGGAACATATTTAAATATTAATTTAAGTCATTGTTTTTATAATAAAATATGTAAAAATCGATCAGGCTTCAATAAGTTTAATGAGAGTAGATATGCCTAAGAAATTTGAGAATTTTAATAATCCTAGAAAGAAAGCTCTCGCAGGGATGAAGCAAAGCATTTCAGCCGAACTATGGGAAAAAAATTCAGACTTTTTGACCCAATTAAGAGCAAAAATTGCTAAACATGCTGTGTCACATCATCCTGCAATTGATATTTTAAATAACGGAAAAATTAATAAAGAAAATTTAAAAAAAATTCACTTAGAATATCGTCATGCAATTGTACAAACTTTTACTGATGCACTGCTCATGGCCCAATTTCAAACTAAACAATTAGAGCCAAGGTTGCATGCTGGCGCAAAAATGTTTCCACGTTTTCTTTTAAGTCTAAATATCTTTGATGAGTTTGGGTTTCGACCAGGTTTAGACAAAGATGGTTATTATCAGGGAAACCCAGAATATGCCCATTATCCTTTATTTGAAGATGTATTAAATGATTTTGGTATTACAGAAGAAGATCGTTTAACTTATCAACCAAGTGATATTGCAGATCAAGTGAGAGTATTTTTAGAAAATGCTTATCATGACTATAAAGCTGTTTCAGCCTTATTAGCCGTCGCAGAAGAAGAGGTCATTCTTTACAGTCCACCTTTACGTAAAGCAACTAAAGCCGTCGGTTTGGAAGTGGAGGGTGGTGGTTATTATCATGTACATGGTATTTCTGAAGATGAGAGTGCCGAAGCCGCGGATGATGATCATGAAGAAGACTTATGGTATGTCTTGATGCAAGCTTGTACAGAAGAAGATTATAACTATATTGAAAAGATATGCTTAGAGTATTGTGATTTATGGGAAAAGTTCTGGGATACTCAATTAGAGCATTCGGAACCTATGCGGAAACAAAACTTAGCCTAATGGATGCAATAGGAATATTCAGTACAAGAAGAAAATTCATTTTAAAAAAGTTAAAATTTGGAAATAAAAATATATTTTAAAATTTGATAATTAAATTTTAAGTATTATTTATAACGGGGAACCATATTCTGTTCGAATACATATTAAAAAACCCCATAAACTTTTTGGTTTATGAGGTTCGTATTTGGTGGGCCCACACAGACTTGAACTGTGGACCAACGGATTATGAGTCCGCTGCTCTAACCAACTGAGCTATAGGCCCGATATACAAGAAAAGCTTTTAATCTCAAGGCTTTTCAGTGCGTGCAATACTAATCAATTTTTTAATTAAACACAAGTCATTTTCTAAAGTAGGTGCATAGCAGACTCAAAAAATATTGTGTTATTTTGGTTAAGTATCACAAGCGATATGGATTCTAGCGTATGAGCACTTCACGAGTAAAGTGTACTAAGTTATTTATCGATCAATTAGAACTTATTCCAGCCAGCAGTTTATAGCGATAGAGTCCTCATTGTCTTTTCGATTCAAATTATTAATGCTTTTAAAATACGTATCGTTTGAAATTTAACCAAGTTGTGGGAGGTTGTTTGGATAATGCTGACAAAATAAAATTAGATAAGTTTACTCAAAAATAGTACAGCACAAGCTGGCTTGTACATATATGTATCGCATGCAATTTATAAATTTGTGATCGAAAATGATTTTAATAATCACATAAAAATATTTTGAATAGAATTAAATCAGCAAATTATATTTGTAGAATTGATGACTGACTATTATTTTAAGTTTATATATTTTTAATATTAAGTTCCCTTTGAATTTAATAGAAACTATAATAAATATATTAAAGATAATTAAATTTTTTCTAAGTGATTTGAATCAGAGCCCCTAATTAACATTCTAAAACTAAGAATAAAAATAATATTTATAAAATTAATTTTGTTTCAGAGCATGTGAATAATTTTTTTCATGCTTTTAAATATAGGATATGATCTTAAATTACTCATAGAATATTAAGAAGCAAAGTATCTAAAGTTGATAAGTAAAGCTTTAAGGGTGAAATAAAAAAATAATGAATGAAAGTGAGGTCATCTTACAATTAAGCGATTTATCTCATTTTATTAAAAAATTAGTGCTTTTTGGTAAAGAAAATAAGATTTTTTCATTGAAATTTCTTTCTTTTTCTAATATGTTTTCTATATAAAACTTAAAATGTGACTGTTTTCACACTGAGGTCAAATGATTGTATTTTATTGATTTTATTTTTGACTAAAATGCTAGGTTTTAATAAAGTATAAATGTATTTTTCCAAAATAAAAAACTATTGCTTAGTCCTGAAATACAGTAAGAAGCCTGCTTTTTTAAGTAGGCTTCTTGCTTTTTGTAATATTGAGAAAATAGGGCAGAACAATATTCTAAACTTTTAAAATAAATACATATAACCAGAAATAAAACCATAAAGAGATTTATGCGTGCCCAGAACTAAAGTATAAAAATTATAAATTTTCTTGAATCATTTGGATGAGTTCTCGAGCTGCTTTAGATAAGGGGCGGTCTTGAAGCCAAATTAAGTAAATAGATAGAGGTAAATGATTTTTGGTATTTTTAAAATCTAAAAGAACTAACTGACCTTGATCGATTTTTTCTTGTACTAATGATAAAGGAAAATTTCCCCAGCCGAGTCCTGCTTCAACCATATTAATTGCTGTTTGTAGACTATTCGTTTTCCAGTACATTGCACCAATAATTGAACGAGAATCTGTCATTTCATGGTCACTACTCGCTACTACAATTTGCCTAATATTGATTAACTCTTCAATAGAAAACTGCTTTGTTTTTTCTTGTAGAAGACTATGAGTAGACGAAATCGTGGCAACTACTGTTTCCGTCATTACCAATTGCAAATTCTCACGCATTTTTATATTTAGGTCTGAGCCGGCTAAGCAGAGACTAATTTCTTCTGTATAAAGTAAATTGACGATGTCATCTTGAGGGGCAGTAATAACCTCTATATTAAGTAATGGGAATTTATCGGCTAGTTTTTTTATTGAATAGAATAATAATTTGGTATTTACATCTGAGACAACGCCAATGCGTAATTTAGTTTCAAGCCCTAGAGAAAGTTCATGGGCATGTGTACTAAATAGCCTAAGCTGTTCAGAAATAATGCGAGCTTGAGGCTCTAAAGCTAATGCCGTAGAGGTTGGAATGACCTTTCGAGAAGTTCGTTCAAATAAGGTGTACCCCAATTCTGCTTCCAAATTAGCAATGGCCATGCTGACTGCTGAGGGGACTCGATTTAGTTTACGAGCGGCCGCAGAGAAAGAACCCGTATCGAGTACAGTAATGAAGAGTTCAATATTTTCACTGTTAAAATTCATTTTGATATCAGCCAAACTGAAAGCTATTAACTTTATATATGATTTTGACTGAAATTAAAATATAAAGAATTAAGTAGAGTTTGTTGATTATGCAAGGTGTAAAGCGTCGAATCGTATATGTTTCTTCTTATGAAGTGATTGGAATGATTATTTCATCAGTAGGGTTAGCTTTTTTGGCAGGTGATAGTGTGGAACATACAGGACCACTTTCTGTCATGATTACGACCATCGCTGTAACTTGGAATTTTATCTACAATGTTTTATATGAAAAATGGGAGGCAGGGCAAAGTAGTAATATTCGTACAGTCAAACGTAGGGTTGGGCATGCAATTGGTTTTCAGCTTACCTTAGTTCTGTTTTTAATTCCTCTTATTGCATGGTGGATGGATATCTCTCTGATTGCTGCTTTTTGGTTAGACATGGCCTTTATTATCATTATTCCCATCTACACTTTTATTTTTAATTGGAGCTTCGATAAATTATTTGGGCTACCTATTTCAGCACAGGGTAAAGCCTTACAAGAATAGCCACAAATGATATTAGTAAGCTATCAAGGTATTCGACTTTGATAGCTTATTGAGTTTTACTATTTAATTTGGTCAATGACTAACTGTTTAGAAAATTTGAGTTGAGCCTTTTTTGCGAAAATATAATAAATCAGTGCTGTAGTGATCAGTCCAACAAGCCATGATAAATCGATTCCTCCTAACATGGCAGCAATTTGCCCCGTATAGAATTTACTATCAATAAATGGCAGTTGAATCAAAATACCTAAAAAGTAGCAAGTAATACCGATTCGATTCCAACGGCCATACTTGCCATTTGGATCATAGAGCGCATCTACATCACATTCTTCTTTAGAGATAAAGTAGTAATCAACCAGATTAATTGCACTCCATGGAATAAAAAAGGTAAGTAAAAACAAAATAAATGCTTTAAAAGCACTTAAGAAAGTGTGCTCGCCAATAATTGCTATAAAGGTAGAAATGACCACCATAGCAAGAACAATGAATAATCTTGTTATTTTTGAAATTTGATTTGTCGATTTAAAACTATTCCAAATCGTAGCAACACACATAAAACTACCGTAGGCATTTAAGGTCGTCAGAGTAACTTTCCCGAAAGCAATACTAAAATATAAAAAGGTCACGGCTAGGGCAATAGGGTTCATTCCAACCACATATTGAACCTCATTTCCAACAAAATTCCCGTTTGCAACCTGAGCAATCAAAACGCCTAAGGTCATTGAAATTTGTGAACCTAATAAAGAACCTAAGCCAACCGCCCAGAAAACGCGAGATGAAGATGTTTTGGTTGGAAGATAACGAGAGTAGTCTGCAACATATGGTCCAAAAGAGATTTGCCAAGAAGCAGAAAGTGAAACTGCTAGTAAAAATGAAGACCAACTGAAATGACGTACTGCTAAGAGTTCTGAGAAATGAGAAAGAGCTAAAATTTGAGTCAAAATGATAACAAAAGCAATCAAGCCAATAATACTGGCTACTTTGCCTACCACATGAATTAAACGATATCCAATCGTTGCAAATAAGATAATAAAGCAAGCATAAATTAAGATGCCAGTTGTATTGCTGACATGTGCTAGGTGCGCTATTGCTTTACCTGCGAGTACTTCTCCAGTTGCTGTAAATCCAATATACATGAGACAGACGAGTATGATTGGAATACACGCACCATATACCCCAAATTGAACACGACTTGAAATCATTTGCGGAAGGCCAAGTTTTGGACCTTGAGCAGCATGTAGAGCCATGACAGCAGCACCAAAACACTGTCCCACAAATAAACCAATAATCGACCAAAAAACATCTCCACCTAATACAACTGCTAGTGCACCCGTCACAATGGCCGTGATTTGCAAATTGGCACCAAACCAGAGAGTGAATTGAGCAAACACTCTGCCATGTCTTTCATTCTCTGGAATAAAATCAATACTTCGGTTTTCAATAAAACTACTATTTGGTTTCTCAGCCGATGAGTCCATTACACTCTCCCTGTCCTTTAAGAGTCCACTCTATTTTTATTAAGTCCGCATTTGTACAAACAAATACAAACATGTATATACAAGTAATTTTGGAAAGAATCAAATACTTTTTGAGGCTGTAGAACCTAAAAGTGGCTTAAATATTTCATAGATAAATAAAAAATTAATTAGATTGATTTTGTTTTTAATAGATTTAAAAGATAAAAAAATAATATATAAAAAAGCCCTCTATTGAGGGCCTGACTTTATACATTCGTGTCTAATATAGCTTGAAAAAAAGTTGGAAGTTCAGAGAATTGGACGAGTTGAGTTTTATCTTCTTGTTTATAATAATATTGATAGTTTGGAGTTTCTGAATAATTATCTAAATATTGAGTTGCATCGGTAAATTGTGCTTTTGCAACTGGCTTGTCTTTTTTAAATTTAACAATAACAGGGTTCACCGAATTTAATTTTACAGGAACACCGTTCTCAAATTTAGCAGTTTCAATTAATAAAGAAATTTTAAAATTTCCAAAATTCACACAAAAATGACCTCCATTTTCTGTTTTAATTTCATGGTCAGAGAAAAGATCTTTAAATAAATTCTTTAAAGATTCTCTGTGTTTATCTAAAGCAACTTGAAAGTCATGATCTTGTTGCTCTATTTTTTCTTGCTCTTCTTGTAGCAATTTAGCTTGCTTTTCAATGGTTGTAAAATCCAGCTTCATTTTAATATCTCCATTGGTTGTTTTAAAACTATATATGGCAATCTTTGATTAAGTTTTAAAGAAACATATATTATTTGTTACAACGGAATAATTAAGATGAGCTTTTGTGATAAATAATCAAAAATGTAAAAATATATTTTAAAAATAAAACTTATAAAGTTAAAGAAGTTATTAAATAAATAGTTTTTTATATTTGAAAATACTGCTACATGATAAATATAGAATTTTTAATGTAGCAGCATATTTCCTATTTTGTACAATGTTTAACTATAAGAGGAGTTCCTTTAATTTTTAAAAGACCTCCGCTACTTATTACACCAAGCATGACTAAAGCTGTACCTACCAATTGCCAGATATTGAGAGACTGTCCTGTAAGGAGGGCGATCAGCATACTGAACACTGGTACAAAGTTAAAAAAGACGGAAGCACGTCCAGCGCCTAACTTTTGTATGCCATTAAACCAGAATAAATAAGCAATCATTGTAGAGCAGATAATTACATATCCCATGGCTAAATGGGCATTTACAGGCGCAGAAGTGATGGCTGTAAGAGGATCTTCAAATATCATACTCAACACGCCAAGTGTTATTGCCCCGAACATCATAGAAAAAGTCGTTGTTTCTAGCGGAGTGGCATTTTTTACATAGCGGCGAGATAAAACATTAGCTAAGCAAAATCCAAAAGCCCCTAACAATATAAATAGGTCTCCAATATCTATTTTTAGGTGAAGTAACGTTGTTATATGTCCTTGACTAATGACGAGTAATACGCCACTTAAGCCGAATAAAACGCCTAAAAACTTACTAGGGGTAAGTTTTTCACCGTCCAATACAATTGTCATTAATAAGGTCATCAACGGTGTAGTTGCCATAATTAAGGCCCCATTCACCGCAGATGTAGTCTGTAAACCATAAAAGCAACCTATGTTGAATCCCGCAATGCCGACAACCCCAATAATAAGATAGATAAATAAATTCTGACTTAAGGCTGCCCATCTTAGTTTGCCTGTTATTGAAAAGATCAGGAGTAAGCCTAGGCTTGCAATTGAAAACCGTTCAGATGCGGCAGATAGCGGAGGCATATGTTGAATAATATAAGACATTGCATTAAATGCTGATCCCCAAAAAAACATCGTTATTACAACACCAGCATAGGCATAAGCCACCGTTCTGTTCATCGACAGGCTCCCTTAAGAAAGGTTTTATTCTGGGCAATTATATAAAGGTGTACAATTCCGTATTAATACACTTCTGATGTGAAAATTTGCACAATGATAGATTGGGAAAATTTACATTACTTTTCAGTTTTTACTGAAGAGAAGTCACTGTCTGCTGCCGCAAGAAAATTGGGCGTAGATCATGCAACTGTATCCAGAAGAATTGCGCAGCTAGAACAAAACTTAAAACTTAAATTAGTGGATCGTAGACCACGCACATACATACTTACCCCAGATGGGGAACGTCTTGCACAAGTCGTCGGTCGTATGATGGAAGAAACTTTTTCTATTGAACGTTTAACTCAGGCAGGTCAGCAAGAAGTAATGGGGAGTGTTTCTATTAGTATGCCTCCTTTAACGGCGGCGCATCTTATCATGCCTCATCTGGGAAGATTTTATCGTCATTATCCACAATTAAAATTACGTGTGCTCGGTGATGTTCATTATGTATCTTTACAGCATAGTGAAGCTGATATTGCTGTACGATTTGGACGTCCTAAGGATGAAAATTTAGTTGCTCGTAAAGTAGGTGAAATTCCTTTTGGAATATATGCTGCTTCAAATTATTTGGCTTCAACAGAGCCTGAAAATTATGAGTGGATTAGCGTAGAGGTAGGTGGAGTACATGGCCAAAAACAGCAGAAATTAAAAGAAAAATTAGGCCATAAAGAACCTATAATGGTCACAAACCATCCTGAACTTCAGTGGAGAGCAGCATGTGGTGAAGCTGGGTTAGCTGTCTTACCTGATTTTTTAGGAACACTGAGTAACTTGATAAGATTGCAAGACGATCATCCTATGAGTGCTGAAATCTGGTTGGTAACCCATGAAGATTTACGGCATAGCCCTGCAATACGTGTAGTCATGGATTTTCTGGTGAGTTGTTTCGAGTCTTTTAGAATATAATTAATAGGTAAGGGATAGGGGAAATTACGAGAATAGAGATAGTTTCATCCATGCATTGAAATAGCCACATTGGTAATTTTTTGAACTATAGGCGTAGCTTTACCCCTAATAGATTTTTTCCTAATTTAAACTCTTCTCTTGTCCACCTTTTAATGATCAGGAAAGAAACCCGCATCTTCACGTGCTTGTTTTAAAGCTAAGATAAAGGAGGTTAATAAAAGTAAACCTATAAAAAAAAGAAAAAGATCAATGTTACTAATCGCAAAACCTATACTTGTAGCACCTAGACTTAGTAATAAGATACATAATATTTTCCAAAAAATGAGCATGTTACGTTCTGATAAAAAGTCTAAAGATATTATTGGCAATTGAAGGGGATTTCTAAATTTATTTATGTTTTTTTTATTATAAATTATGTAATTCTCTGAAATTTAAATTTTTATGGTTTTGACTAAAATATTTGAAATTAAAAATAAATTTTTATTTGGGTGACTTGAGGGCTATCTTTTAATTTTTCTTAAAATTAAGTTTTTATTAATTAATAGAATGATAATTCTTTAGAAACACTATAAAATAGCTTTTGTAAATAAAATTTATTTATTTAATTTATTTAGAACAATGTCTTATGTTGTCTTTTAGAATTTTTGTTAAAAAAAAGACTTGATCTTTAAGCTGATTTTTGAAATTATACTCATGCAAATTGTGATCTATTTCCCACAATTTGTATTTCAGGTTAAGTGGTTATCACTAATGCTCATTTGCTATTTTTGCTTATGAGCATTTTTTTATGTGATTTTTTAATAGAACTACAAAGTTTGAAAATTATGAGTTTTTGAGTTCTCTTGGTAGCATTGAGCTTATTTTTTAGTAATTTTATAGATAGTTGTTAATCATATTGAATAGTCACCGTCGCTGTGGCTTTAACCTCACCTGCGGTTACATTGGTGGCAGTCTGATAGTAACGAGCAGTTAAAGGAATATCATATTCAACAGTTTGGTTGGAACTCACCATACCTATATTTAGTTTGCTTGCTTTTTGAATCGGCTGATTTGCTCCATTCATATTCCATAACAGTTCGACACCCACACCGTTGGCTTTGATTGAATTCGCGGCACTGTTGTTAATCACCTGATTATTTGAGTTATCAGAATTATAATCAAAACTTAAGCTGATCGTATTGCTCGTAGCGATCCCAGAGTTGTTTTCGCCGCCATTACATAAGATCGACAGATTAAAATTCTGTTCTCCTTGGGTTGACCCAATCGCTCTAAAGCCTGATTTCATCACGGTTGGAAGTTGAACTGGTGAATCTACACCATTTTGAATTTCACAAGATGAAGACGCAATAAGAATAGGGGCATTACTTAATACAGTAGTGGTTAAAAATGGGCGATTTTGTTGTCCTGATACATAATAGGTGCTGTAACGACCTGCGACTAGTGCTCCAGAACCTGTTGTCATGGCAGTTTTAATCACCTCCATAACAAAATACCCTGGGGAAAGCGTATATGCTTTATTTGGTGTTAATGTGCGTCTATAGGGATAATATCCTGAAAAATCTGAAGCATCGGCTGCTTCGCGATAAAGACGGATACCGATACCGGGAATATTGGTCGCATAAACATTATTACCTATTGGGCTAATTGGATAATTTAAGGGGAGAGCTGCAATAATTTGATCACTCGCACGATTACAAGTCGCGGTTGAATTATTGGGAGATATTGTAAAAGTATTCTTTTGTAAGATTGTTCCTATGGGATCATTTGGTTTTACTACGATTTTACCTATATTCATTGGAATATCGACGGTAGTAAATCCTTTACTTAAATTACAATTTGCATTTGTATGGCTATAAGCAAATAGACTCACTGCCAAAAATCCAATTTTTTTTAAAATATTATTCATTTACAGACTGCCTTTGTCATAATAATTGGTTGGTTGTTATGCTTTATTTGATCCGCTATATCGTATTCAATCTCGCATTTTTCAGTACTTGTATTTCCCCATTTCACATATAAACGGTCATGAGTTAAGGGTGTTCGTAAATAAATGCGACTGCCTTGCGCGACAATGCCTATTACTTCGTTATTCTGGTTGTATACCTGTGCGGCAAAAGGTAGATGTGAGCCATCTACTGTTGTTGTACTAATAAAAAGTGCATAACCTTTTTTTGTTGAGAATTGAACTTTAGTGATCGAGCCTGCATAGGGGGCAATCCGTAAACTGCTCTCACCAAGTTCAACTTGTGTGGACATGTTTTGTGGATCAAGGCTGATGTCATTCATACGGTAAGGCGTAACATAGGGAATAAATGCATATCCCTTTTTGTTAATACTGAGCCCTGGTGTGTTACCAACCTGTGCTCCAGTAGCATCCGGTGCATAGACCAGTACCATAGTTTGAGCCTGATCTGGCCCAAACAGAATTCCTTGGGAATGTGCAACAACATTGCCACTTAAGTTAAGCATTTCTTGTTGGTATGAATCTGCGTGACTTAATGAGGCACCTAGTGTTGTATAGTTTGTTTTATAGGTCCCATTAATATTTAGGTTGGTTTGACCATGGTCCTGATTAGAAATTGATGCGCCGTAGTTTAAGCGACTTCCTGTAAAGCCACTGAAGCTTAAAGTCTGACTATCCTCACCAACAACACTATTAAAAGTTAAAGAATTTTTCTTAAAATCGAGTGGAAAAGATAAAGAAGCTAGGTACTGCGTATCTTGACCTGTGCGAGTACCACCTTCTTCAACTTTGCTGCTCATTGCAGATAAACTATAAGTTAAATCTTTAAATTGATTGCTATAACCTAATTGGAACTGTTTATTGGTCGTGGGTTGATTCCAATAGTTTATCCATGAACCCACTAAATAAAAATTTCCCCATTGCTTTGGAAGAACTTGATTTAAAGTAATCTGGAATTCACTTTTTTGTTTGCCTACGGAAAAGCTATCAATATTTTGTTGTTGTAAATCTTGAATTAAAATTGCATTACGTAATTTGAGGTAGTTCTCTGTTGAATAGCGGTAAGTAGCTAATGTTAAATTAGTATTTGTTGGAGAAAATAGTCTACTGTAACTTAAGCGATAACTTTGACCTGTCATTTTAGATTGATGATCAAACTCAGCTTTTGATTGAGTGGCATCAAACGAGACAGCTCCAATGGGTGTTGAAAAAGCTGTGCCTACTAATAACGAGAGATACTGCTGGGTTGCTTGAACCGCACTGTAAGTTGTGAGGTAGTTATTAATTCCTCGTTGATATTTACCCTGTATCAGCCATGGATTTAGGCTAAGGTTTGAATCTCGAAACTGCCCTAAAGTAAAAGAGTATCGACTCATTTGAGGGCGTAGCATTTCGACGACAGAGGCATATGGAATAGAGAATTTTTGAATTACTCCATTAGACTCAATTACAGAAACTTGTAGCTCGCCTCCAAATCCTGTTGGGTAAAGATCATTAATTTCAAAGTTTCCGGGGGGGACCGTTGTCTGATAAATTAAATTGCCTTGTTGCCTAACCTCGACTTTCGCATTGGTTTTTGCATAACCTCTTACTCTGGGAGCATAACCAAGCATACTGTTGGGAAGCATTCGGTCATCACTTGAAATATTTACGCCGCGATACGGTAACGAATCGATAAAATCACTATTAGTAAAATAATCGCCTAAAGTCAGAACGCCATGAATTTTCGGAAATGCTTTTTGTATATATGTATTTGTTGAAGTATAAGAAGAATGATCAGTTTGAAAATCAGTATGGTCTTGCCATTTCCATTGTCCATTATGGCGAAATTGCCAACTTGCTAAATTTGCTCCAAGATTAGTCCCCATAAAGGCATATGTACTTTCATGTTGTTCGTTAACTATCCGATAAGCAGTCGCGTTATATGTCAAAAAAGCTGCATTAATACCTCGATCCCACAAATGTGGGTCGATATAGCCCTGTGCATTTTTTTCTAATGTGACTTGGGGAATAGAAATATCAATTCTTAAACGGGAGCTATCAAATAAATAAAAAGCATTATCTATCCAAGTTCCGAGTGCGTCACAAGAAAGAGACGATGTATGAGAATGTTTGTTAAGCACATCAGCTTTTATGCCATATTCTAGTAACATGGCTTCTGTAAAACAGGTTTCGGCATGTAGGTTAGGAGAGCTGGCATTAAAGCGCATGCGCCGCTTACCCAGCCATTGACCATTAATATAGACATCTAAGCTATATTCACCAGCTAAGATGGGGTTTCCATATTTGAAACGACCAATATCAATTTTTTGCGCATTACCTACTAAAAAATTACTATCAAACTCTGCTTTTGAGAAACCTGAAACATCAGTACTATTTTCGGCATATGCAGCCAAAGGCATACATACCGCAATACTTGAGGCCACATAATAAGTAAAAGGGCTTTTTAAACATATATAAGGTATAAACCATTTAGACATAGTTTTAGAGCCTATTCATGATAGGTATTTAGGTTTTTTAAGTAATACAGTAAGGTTAGAACTTTATTGGGTGCTCAACTCTTCCACCATAATCATTGATATATACAAAGCTCATATCTGCTACATTTTTATTTTTTATTTTTATTTTATCTTCGGAAAATGGAGCAACCATTAAACCTTGTTGTAATAAGTCTGTTTTATGGCTTTCACCTCCTTGAAAAATGGATGTAATAGTGAGGAAAAAGGGTGTCGGGTTCTTCACTACTAGATATTTATCATTCATTTTCCATTGAACTTTCTCACTTAGTTGTTCAATATTTTCTTTTAGATTTATAGGGCGATAAAAAAATTTAATGCGCGAACGAACAGCAAGCTGTAAAAAATTATTAGAAATAGAAGTGGTCTGGTTTTGTTGAGTTTTACCTTCAGGTTTAGGAGGTATATCTAAAACATTAAGCCAAAAAATTGATTCTTGTTGCTGACTTAATTGAGAAGTATTAGGTAGAGCTGTAATTCTTAAAGTTTGGCCCTTAGTTGCTTCTACTCGTGAAATCGGTGGAGTAATAATGAAAGGCACATTTGCTTCATCAGGAGTTAATTTTGCATTTCCATCATCAATCCAAGCCTGAACAAGAGACGGAGCTGTACCGTTATTACTCAGTTGCAAAGTGATCTCACGTGCATTTGAAGGATAAACGACACGAGTTCCATGTAAAACAATTTCAGTATGACCGGTGGTAGTCAGTGCTACCTGTAGGCAAACTAATCCCCAAAAAAACTTACGACCACGAAAAAGCATGAGTCATATTCTCAATAATGAATAATAGATAGGAGATAGCTTCTATCTTTAAATAGAAGCTTCAATTTTAATTTTATTGATAAATAATGGTGTATTTTACTTGCGATGTTACCGTACCCGCAGTAGAAGCACCTGTAGCATAGTATTCAGCATAATAGTTAAGGTCAGCATCACCACCTGCCGAAACATTCACCCATTGTGAGTTGGTCTGAGCCGCATTCGTGCCTGTAGCGAGTACAGGGATTACAGCATTATTACTGCCTAGCAACTGGATATTCACGTTTGTTGCGCCGCCTGAAGTTGCTTGGTTTAATAAACGACCAGTATTAAAGTCAACGGTAGCACCCGGTTCAAAATAGGTGGCTACTTTACCAGCCGAAGCACAGTTCGTTAAATTAATTTGAAATGGGGTACGGCCAGCTACATCACCTGCATTTTTTAAGGTTTGAGATGAAACTGTAGGCAGGTTAATTGTTAGATTTTTATCTCCAGTATCAATTGTACAAGTATTATCCGTGACAAGACCATTAATAGTAATTGTGCCATCTGCAGCTTGTGCATTTGTTATATTTAAGAGAGAAACTGCCGCCATAAAAATAAATCTTTTCATAAAATCCCCAGAATAGCCTTTTTAAAATAAATTCCATTACTTTTCAGCAAGTTTATTCTGCTTAAGTAAGGCGAAGGAAATATATCACTTTTCAACTAAAAAACAAGAGAAACATTATATTTATATATATTTTGATCGGTTGTTTTTATTAATGAATATTTTGGAAATATATTTTTTATCATTTGGTAAAATATCTTGTTATTCATTATTTAAAATAAAATGAAAAAACTCGTAATATTTAAGTATTTGTATTTTATTAAATTAATTTATTTTTGAAATATTTAAGATAAGAATTACTTGTTATTTTTGTTTAAGATGTTGTTTTATATATAAAAAGTATTTTTTAATTTATCTTGTAAATATATTTATTTTTTAAGAATTTTTTAAGATTCAATTCCTACTGTCTTAGTTGTAATTCAATAAAAGATAATCTGGAGTTCCGTTCCATGAATAGTATGAAGTATAGCTATAAACCTAATTACTTTTTCTTTGCTCATAAACTAGTTTTGTTTTTGAAGGATTATCTCATTAAGCACCCAACGGAGCAGCAGACTTCGTTTAACTTACAAACGATTTATGACATCTTTAGCCATGATCTTGCTTCAAGTACAACTAATCTTGAAGGTATCTTAAATATTGCAGATGAATATGTCTTTGAAACAGAAGAAGGGTTACTTCCATTGATCAGTAAGCACTCTGTTAATCTTAAGAATCATGTGCTTTCTTTGGAATTTTCACCACAAGCTTTGACAAGCTTATTGTCAGGTCGTTCTTTAGTAAACCCTAAAGCAGCTTAGATTTGCTTTTAAGGTAGAGTTAACTCATATAAAATTCATAAAATTTATTTTTAAGAGTTGTTTATGAGTAAAGACTTTAAGGCCTTAACTTATATTGCGGATGATAATATAGCAGATACAGTGTCTTGGCTTTTACATCATCAAGATGTTTTTGATGCTTTTAATTTTGATGTGTTGAGTCAAGAGTTGTCTGTAACGCATGCAGCAGGAAAAGACATTATTCGAGTAGGGACATTTCTTAATGCCACTTATGGAATTTTAGTTACTTCTGTCTAAATAAAAAAAGCCCTGAAGAATCAGGGCTTTTTTATTGCCTTGAGTTATGCACTCATGGCATTTACTGATAATTCAGCAACTGTTGCTTTTGGTTTTTCTGCAGTTAAGCCTAGCTTATTAAACAACGCTTGGTCTTTACCTTCACCTGCATTTGGTGTGGTGAGTAACTTATCACCAGAGAATAATGAGTTTGCACCTGCCATAAATGCTAATGCTTGATCTGAATCACTTAATGATTCACGACCAGCAGATAAACGAATATAGCTATGCGGCATAATAATACGTGCAACAGCAATAGTACGGATCCATTCAATTACATCAAGCTTTTCAACATCTGCTAAAGGCGTTCCTTCAATTGGAACAAGCATGTTAATTGGTACAGATTCAGGATGAATTGGTAGGGTAGCTAATTCATGCAATAAACCAACACGGTCTTCACGACTTTCGCCTAAACCTACAATGCCGCCACTACAAACTTTCATTCCAGCTTGGCGAACATAATCTAGGGTATTTAAACGATCATCAAAAGTACGCGTGCTAATAATGTGAGAGTAGTACTCACGAGATGTATCTAGGTTGTGGTTATAATAATCTAAACCAGCAACTTGTAGGCGCTCTGCTTGAGATTGGTTAAGCATGCCTAAAGTCATACAGGTTTCCATACCTAATGCTTTTACTTCACGTACCATTTCTAACACATAAGGCATATCGCGTTCATGCGGGTTACGCCAAGCTGCGCCCATACAAAAACGTGAAGAACCTGAATCTTTTGCAGCTTTTGCTTCGCTAATCACTTTTTCTACAGCAATACGTTTTTCTGCTTCTAATTTTGATTCGTAATGTGCAGATTGTGAGCAGTACTTGCAATCTTCAGGGCATTTACCCGTTTTAATTGATAAAAGGGTGCTGACCTGAATCGCATTGGCAGTGAAGTGCTCGCGATGTACTTGCTGAGCCTTGAAAACTAAATCCAAGAAGGGTTGTTCATATAAAGCTTGGATTTCTTCACGATTCCAATCATTACGTAGAGTCATTGTCATATCCATGATGATGGCATTAATTCACTACACATAATCATACAGAATTCGTATTAAAGCTATAGGGCAAAAAACATCATTTTTTTAATTTGATCATCGAAGTTGGTTGAGTTGTTGCTCAATTGCCCAATCAATATGCACATTCACAATATCATCATGCAAAATTTTGCCATTTTGTAGTTGAGCTACAATTTCCGTTGAATAGGGAGCATTTCCTAAACCAATAGCAATATTACGTTTAAATGATTGATAACCTGTTCGGCGAATTGGACTACCTTCTGTATTAGCTAAAAAAGTAGCTTCATCCCATTGCCAGATGTCTAAAAGACTGATGCTGTCTAATCCATTTCTAGGATTGAAATCGCTAATGGACGCAGTTTTGGCAAAACTATTCCATGGACAGATTAATTGACAGTCATCACAACCAAAAACTCGGTTACCAATACCAGCACGTAATTCTTCTGGAATGATTCCTTTATATTCGATGGTTAAATATGCAATACAACGTCGTGCATCGAGCATATAAGGCTCGACAATCGCTTGTGTAGGACAAATATCAATACAAGCACTACATGAACCACAATGAGAGATTGTTGGGCCATCAAAAGGTAAATCGAGTGATGTAAATAGTTCGCCCAATACAAAAAAAGAACCTGACTTTTTGTGAATGAGCAATGTATGTTTACCCGTCCAGCCCATTCCGGCACTTTCAGCTAGTGATTTTTCAAAAATAGGGGCTGAATCAGCGAAAGGACGTGATTCAAAATCACCAACTTTTTCACGAATGCGTGTGGCTAAAGTTTTCAATCGACCACGCATGACCTTGTGATAGTCTCGACCACGCGCATATCGGGCAATAATTGCAGAGTTCGGTTCGAAAGGTACATAACGTGGCTTTGGTGACTCAACCAAATAATTCATGCGAACGCAGATAATACTTTTTGTGCCGGGAACTAATAACTTGGGGTCAGCCCGCTTTTCTAGATTTTCCTCTAAATAGGTCATATCTGCATGATAGCCACGTTCAAGATACTCTAAAAAACGTGGCATTTGCTCTTGAGCATCTGGTTTTGCAATGACACAATCAGCAAAACCCAAGTCTAATGCTTGAGCCTTGATCCATGCTTTTAATTCATGAAGATCAAGTTGTTGCATCGTAATGCGTGATGTATCGGAAGATGTCATAAACCAAAACAGAAGAGGATAATAATATGCAGACGGTAGTTTACCATAGCGATGATATTCAAGCATGGGAGCAACGCTGGTTTGCTGCACAAAACTCATCATTAGGTTTAATGCAACAAGCGGCTTGGTCAATTGCTCAACAGTTAATTAAATTTTTTAAAGAGCAGTCTATTAAAAATATTGCTGTTTGGTGTGGACAGGGCAACAATGCTGGCGATGGCTACTTTATAGCAAGTTATCTAAAACGAGCAGGATTCCACGTTGAAATATTTGCGGCTGAATTAGGCCAGTCAGTTAATCTACATTGTGCTGTGCAATTCGCTATAGAAAAGAAAGTCCCGATTCATCAAAATTTTAATGTTGAAAGAATTTTTGATTGCCATATTGATGCTTTATTTGGTATTGGCTTGAATCGTGAGTTGAATGCCGATTGGGAACAGGCTATTCAACAATTTAATGAACAAACGGGCCTAAAAGTTTCTGTTGATATTCCAAGTGGTTTACAGGCAAATACAGGCTGTACCTTACCTTGTGCAATACGAGCTGATCATACATTTACAGTTTTAGGACTTAAAGCCGGATTATTTACAGGTCAAGGCAAAGAATATACAGGAGAGCTTCATTTAATTGATTTAATTCCTATAGACCAAGAGCTGAAACCGTTAGCCTATTTAACATCAACAAATATTAAACTTCCTAAGCGATTAGCATTTGGTCATAAAGGGAGTTATGGACATGTTTTAGTCGTTGGCGGGCATGAACAAATGGGCGGTGCTGTAATTATGGCTGCCGAAGCTGCTTTTCATGCGGGAGCGGGTAAAGTCACGGTGGTTTGTCATCAAAAGCATCATCAGGCTATTTTGTCACGGGCTCCTAATATTATGCTCCGTAATATTAATGACTTAACTGAAAAGTCTATTAAAGATATTTTATCTCAGGTTGATGCAGTATGTTTTGGAATGGGGTTGGGGCGTGATGATTGGGCAAAGCAGATCTATCAACAATGGTTTAATTTGTTAAATCAGAGTACACACCTAGAAATTGTTTTAGATGCGGATGCTTTATGGTTTTTAGCAAAACAACCCCAAAAATTGAATGCACATATTTCTTTAACGCCTCATCCAGGAGAAGCTGCAACATTACTTGAGTGTTCCATTACTCAGATTGAGAATGACCGAATCTCCGCGATTTATGCCTTACAACAAAAATATGCAGGGCTGTGGGTGCTTAAAGGAGCGGGTAGTCTGATTTTAGAAGATACTCTTTATATTTGTACCCAAGGGAATGCTGGTATGGGAACTGGAGGGATGGGAGATGTGCTAGCGGGAATGATTGCAAGTCTAAAAGCACAATTCCATAAGGCAATTGCATTACATGAAATTGTTACCCTTCACGCTCAAGCTGGCGACCGACTTGCAAAACAAGGTATGCGGGGTTTACAGGCTTTTGAGATGAATCAGGCCATTACTCAAGTCGTGAACCAATAAAACTTTAACGTCTACGACTGCTAGAGCGACTTCGTCCACGTGCCATACCACCTAAGGCATTAAGGACAGACAGTTTACTCATACTTCCAGATGCATGAGCATGGCAAATTGCTGCTGCTAGTGCATCTGCCGCATCCGCCTGAGGTTTAATGGTCAGGTTAAGTAGTCGCATGACCATCATTTGTACTTGTTCTTTATCCGCGGCTCCATAACCAACAACAGATTGTTTAATTTGACGGGCAGTATATTCTGCAACTTGTAAATCTAAATTGACCAAAGCGGCTATTGCTGCGCCCCGTGCTTGCCCAAGTTTTAGAGCCGAGTCTGGGTTTTGGGCCATAAACACTTGCTCAACAGCAGCTTCAGTTGGACCATGAAATTTAACAATACGTTCAATACCAGCAAAGATACGTTTTAAGCGTTCGGGCATTTCCTTAGTTTCTGTTCGAATAGTTCCTGCATCGATAAAACGTAATTTGCTACCATCTTTTTCAATGATTCCATAACCTGTTAAGCGTGAACCAGGGTCAATCCCAATAATCAAAGACATGCGAAGGCTTACATAAATAATTTAAAGGTATTGTTACATACCAAAATATGATCTGCATGAGTTATTTAAGCAAGTCATTTATGAATGGTTATTTTTCGTTTTTTAAATAGATTTTTTGGGATTATTACAAAGTATAGTTTTTCAAGATTTCTAAAAAAGAAAAAATCTTTGATAATTGACAAGATTCTAGTTTAGTGGAATATTTATCTTGAATTTTGGAAGTGAAGTTTGTGGTTGTATGGAAGATATTAATATTCGCATTGCACAGCAAGTACGTGAACTGCGTTTAGCTCGTGGATATACCCTTGATGTTCTTGCTACACGATGTCAAGTAAGCCGCTCTGCAATTTCTTTAATTGAAAGAGGTGAGGCGAGTCCGACAGCGGTTGTCCTTGAAAAGCTAGCAAATGGTTTAGATGTGCCTTTGACTCAACTCTTCGCTAACCAACAAGGCAATCAATCACCTGAGCCCATTGTTCGGCGTAGTCAACAATCAGAATGGAAAGACCCAGAAACAGGTTATATTCGCCGTCAAATTTCACCTCCAAATTGGAAGTCTCCATTTCAGATTGTTGAAATTGAGTTTCCAGCTCAGTCACGAATTACTTATGAAATTAGCGAAACTTCCAAGGTCGTACAACAGCAACTTTGGGTAGTGGAAGGGAAAATTGATATTCAATTAGGTAAATCTTCTTATGCTTTAAGCACAGGGGATTGTTTGGCAATGCAACTAAACCAGCCCGTTATATACAGTAATAATTCATCTCAAGTCGCTCGCTATATTTTAGTCGTCTCTAGTCAACTCGTCTCTGCCGTTAAGGAATCTTTATGACCTATGCCCTCGATTCTAATTTTCGCTTAATTGATTGTAATGAAGCAGAACATTCAGTGGCTATATTAGAGATTCTGAATGAAGCAATTATCAATTCTACCGCTCTATATGATTATGTACCGCGTTCCGAAGAGTCGATGAAAAATTGGTTCTCAGTTAAAAAAGAAAATGGCTTTCCCGTGATAGGGGTTGTTGATGAGACTGACAAGTTATTGGGTTTTGCGAGCTGGGGAACCTTTAGGGCTTTTCCTGCCTATAAATATACCGTTGAACACAGTATTTATATTCATTATGAGCACCGTGGTAGCGGATTAAGCAAAATTTTAATGCAAGAGTTGATTCGGCGAGCTCAAGAGGCCGAGCTCCATGTATTGATTGGTTGTATTGATGCGACCAATCAGGCAAGCATCGGTTTACATGAAAAAATGGGCTTTACTCATGCAGGCACTTTTAAACAAGTCGGTTTTAAGTTTGGGGAATGGCTCGATGCAGCTTTTTATCAGTTAAATTTGAGCACACCATTACATCCAGTTGATGGCTAATACATTAAGATTCAACTTTTAAAATCAAAGAAATAGCCCAGCATAAAATTCAAAATCTAAACTGGGCTATAGGTTATAGAATCCCTAATTGTTCTAAGCCTTTATAAGCAATTTCTTTGCGAATAGAGCTAGGAGTTCCTTTTTTCATTTCTAAATTAAGTGAGAATGCCACAATTTCTCCTTGTGGTTGAACGACCCAGCCTGTTAACCAACCAACTTGTGGTTCAACATCCCATCCCCAACCACTTTTGGCATAAATTCTACGTCCATTCTTTTCCTCGATGAACACCATTGATTGAACTTGTTCTTGTACATCTTTGCTGAATGGAAGTGTTTTATGGGCCAATTGATAAGCAAACTGGGCTTCTTGTTGAGGTGTGATTTTTAGTAGACCAACAAGCCAAAAATTATCTACTTTTGAACCAATATTGGCATTACCGAAACCAATTCGTTTCACCTCTTTAGACATAAGGTCTAGACCAATTCGTCGGGCTAATTCTTGATAAACTGGAATAGCAGAAGCTTTCATGGCATTGCCCAGAGTCATATCTTTTTCCCAGTCAGGAAATAAACGTTTTTGCCCATCCCATTTAAACACTTCAGTTGCAGTTGCCTTATGGTGTTCAAGTCCAATTAAAGCATTTAACATTTTAAAGGTAGAAGCTGGAACATATTCAGTTGATGCTCTTTTAAGGTCATTGCCATAAATTTTTTCTTTTTGCTCTCGCTTAATAACCAAAACGCCTGTGGTCTGCGCTTGATCAAACAGCGATTTAATTTCTTCTGAATTTTTATTGGCAGCAATAGAATATATTTGATGTTGTTCCACTGTATTAGAAGAACAGGCAGATAAAAATAGGAGGCTTGTTGCAACGATAAGGGCTTTTTTATACATAAGTTTGACTAAGTTTAATTTGAAATATTACTAATTAATTTAACTTGAATAGAACAGCCTTAGATAGTGGAAATGTAAGCTATCTAGGAAATTTTATATTAGGTATTACTTTTAAAGTTCTCTAAAAGTAGAACATAAACAAAGAAATGCTTCTAATTTCGCTCAGCAAATAAGACTTTATTTGACTAAAGAAGTGCTTTTTTGAACGAATTCTCACTTAAATAGAGTAAAAAAATTAAAATCTGATTGAAGTGGCACTTGATAAAGTTGATACCGCACTCATTAATAATAAAGCATGTTTGTTTTTATCGAGTTAAAATCAAATGTACTCCAGTATTGCAGACTCTTGCCGATGCGATAGTTTTTGTTAATTTTTAGAAATTAGACAGAACAATCCAAGCTAAGAGAAATGCTTAATCCTTATTTGCAACTTAGATAAGGTTAGGTCAAATAAAACTGCAATGAATTTTCTTTTTTAGATAGATAAAGTTTTACATGAATTTACTTCTTATTGTAGTTCTGGGCGCGATTGTTGAAATTGCCGTATGGATTGGCGTAGCACAGTTCATCAGTGGATGGTATGTGTTCTTTTGGTTCATTATTGCTTTCTTTATTGGTTTGGGGCTTATTCGCAGAAGTACTGCCGGTATTATGCCTCAATTACAGCAAATGCAGATGACAGGCCAGCTAGGTAGTGATCCAACAGTAACTAAAAAACTTGCTTATGCTTTTGCAGGTTTTTTATTAATGTTGCCAGGTCTTGTATCAGATGTTTTGGCTGTTTTAATTTTGATTCCTGGTGTTCAAACCGCATTTCGTAATATAGCGATGAGAACTCTTGCAAAACGCCAACAAGCTATGATGAATAAAATGATGGGTGGTATGGGCGGTAATGCTTCGGGACAAAATCCATTTGCTGATTTAATGCGTCAAATGCAAGATATGCAGAACCAGCAGGGTGGTGGTCAAGGCCAATACCATGATTCAAACATTATTGATGGTGAAGCGCGAGATGTTACCCCAGACCACAAAAAAATAGAGCATAAAAATAAAGATTAATAAGTAAGTGTGTTATGAAAAAGCTTAAACCTCATGGGTTTAAGCTTTTTTATTTTTAAATGATTATTTATTCTGGCAATCTGAACTCGATGAATCAATATCATCCATTTCTAATTTAGTTTCTTCTTGTGGTTTCGACTGCGGTTGATATTTATTTGAAGGTAGAGCAGTTTGCTTGTTTTCAGATTGTTGATAACCTCGACTTCGGTTCGCTCTTTCGCGAAAGCCACCTTTATTAATGAGCTTTGTATGTGACATGCATTTGCCTAGAATGTGAGATTATTCGCTTATTTTAACAAATTCGGTAAAATATCAAAATAAGAAAAATAGTGCTAAAAAAATAATATTTAACTTATCTTTTTGTATTTTAATGAAATTTTTAAATTGACTCAATTGTTCATTCAGATTGAATTATCTTTTCATTTCACATAGGATAAATATAAAGGATGTATAAATTAAAAATGTAGCAAACCTATTAAAACAACAACGGTTGAAATGAGGGAAGGAGGGTTACCTATGCTATATCAATACCATTGTGCGTGTTGTGACAAAGTTGTGGCATCAACTGATAAATCATGTCCATATTGCGGTTCGCAACATATTCGAAGTCCATATGGTTTGTGGATGTTTTGTGTGATGGCCTGTCTAGCGGTTGTCGTCGTATTTAAAGTTGTCCATATTTATGTCCAGAACCATCAAGATACGCCAATGCAGTCAACATTACTTGATGTGCTAAATCAGGATGATAAAACGACAAGGCAATAATTTTGTTCAAAGTTACAAATGATATGGCATCAAGGATGGTTGCTAGAAGAGTAAACCCTACATACTAGAAAATTTTAACTATAAAAAAACCCGCTCATTGGCGGGCTTTTTTATGAAATTCTATTAGAGGCCAGCAGCATCTTTAAGAGCTTCAACTTTATCAGTTTTTTCCCATGTAAATGCAGTGTCTGATCCTTCGCGACCAAAGTGGCCATAAGCCGCAGTTTGTTTATACATTGGCTGAATAAGATCCAACATACGAGTAATACCAAACGGTCTTAAATCGAAATGATCACGTACAAGTTGAATAATTAACTCATCAGAAACTTTTGCTGTACCAAAGGTATTAATTGAAATTGAAGTAGGTTCTGCTACACCAATTGCGTAACTCACCTGAATTTCACATTTGTCAGCTAGACCCGCAGCTACAATATTTTTTGCAACATAACGACCTGCATATGCAGCAGAACGGTCAACTTTAGATGGATCTTTACCAGAGAAAGCACCACCGCCGTGACGAGCCATACCACCGTATGTATCAACAATAATTTTACGACCTGTTAAACCACAGTCACCCACAGGTCCGCCAATAACGAACATGCCAGTTGGGTTAATATGGAATTTAGTAGCAGCATGGAACATTTCAGCAGGAATGATCGGCTTGATAATTTCCTCAATGATCGCTTCTTTAAGCTGGCTTTGAGTAATTTCAGGATCATGTTGAGTAGACAAAACGACTGCATCTAAACGTACAGGCTTGCCATTCTCATATGCAAAAGTAACTTGGCTTTTTGCATCTGGGCGTAACCATGGAAGTGCGCCTGAGCGACGAAGTTCAGCCTGACGTTCCATTAAACGGTGAGCATAAGAAATCGGAGCAGGCATTAACACATCTGTTTCACGGCTTGCGTAACCGAACATCAAACCTTGGTCACCGGCACCTTGATCTTCAGGTTTTTGACGATCTACACCTTGTGCAATCTCAGGTGATTGTTTACCAATCATATTGATTACAGCACATGTCGATCCATCAAAGCCAAGATCAGAGTGGTGATATCCAATACCGTTAACGGTATTACGAACAACAGCTTCAACATCAATATTAGCAGTCGTTGTTACTTCACCAGCAAGTACAACAGCGCCTGTTTTTACCAGTGTTTCACAAGCAACACGTGCGTATGGGTCTTCTTTTAAGATTGCATCCAAAATAGCGTCGCTAATTTGGTCGGCCATTTTATCGGGATGACCTTCGCTTACAGATTCCGAGGTAAAAACAGCGTACTCGCGCATGAAAGTCCTATCTTGGTTATTTCAAAAGACATAATATGTTACATCGACTTGAGCTTGAGGACCAGTTCATACTGACCAAAAAGCATGAATTTGTTTCATTTATACTGTGTTTTAATTGATAAGTGTATTAGTAAAATTGATATAAAGGGTGTTTAGTTAAAGTATTGATATTTTAATAAGTTGTTATTAGTACATTTTTTAGACATATGACTTAACAAAAAGATGATGTCCTACAAACTAGATTCTAAAGAAAAGAAACATGATTGAATCAGATAGACATTTCAAAATATTTTATCTATATATCAAAGTCTAATAGAACTGCCTGCTCGCATATGGGAGCAGTATTTAAGAAAATGATCACTGTTTTGTATAACTTAAAGATCTAAATGTTTTTTGTGTAACCAAGAAACGATTAAAAATAAAGAAATATACTGTGTTGGGGTTTACCCTTAGCCTTTTTTTTAAGACAATATAGCGGCATTGAATTGTTATTCATCTTCTTCTTTTCATCAATCTATTAAAATTGGATTCTGATCTTATGACGACCCCTTTAAACGAACGTCGTATTGCAAATGCAATTCGTGTATTGGCAATGGATGCTGTGCAACAGGCAAACTCAGGGCATCCTGGTGCTCCAATGGGGATGGCAGATATTGCTGACGTCGTCTGGCGCGAGTTTTTAAATCACAACCCAACTAACCCACAATGGGCAAACCGCGACCGTTTCGTTTTATCAAACGGCCATGGTTCAATGTTGCAATACGCTTTGCTTCATTTAACAGGTTATGATCTTTCAATTGAAGATTTAAAACAGTTCCGTCAATTGCATTCTAGAACTCCGGGCCATCCTGAATATGGTTATGCGCCGGGTATAGAAACAACGACTGGTCCTTTAGGTCAAGGTATTGCTAATGCTGTTGGTTTTGCATTGGCAGAAAAGACTTTAGCTGCCCAGTTCAATAAAGATGATTTAAAAGTTGTAGACCATTTCACTTACTGTTTCTTAGGTGATGGCTGTTTAATGGAAGGTATTTCTCACGAAGTATGTTCTTTAGCAGGTACTTTACAACTTGGTAAATTGATTGCTTATTATGATGATAATGGCATTTCAATTGATGGTGAAGTAGAAGGCTGGTTCAGCGATGATACAGAAGAGCGTTTCAAAGCCTATGGTTGGCAAGTTCTTCGTGTAGATGGTCATGATGCTGATGCGATTCGTCAAGCAACAATCGAAGCAAAAGCTGAAACTCAAAAACCAACCATTATTATGTGTAAAACCATTATTGGTTTAGGTTCACCAAATAAGCAGGGTAAAGAAGACTGTCATGGTGCACCATTAGGTAAAGATGAAATTACTTTAACTCGTGAAGCATTAGGCTGGAAAGAAGAAGCATTTGTTATTCCTTCTGACGTATATGCTGCATGGGATGCGAAAGCAAAAGGTACTGAATCTGAAGCAGCTTGGAATGCAGTATTTGCACAGTATCAAGCAAAATATCCAACTGAAGCAGCTGAGTTACTTCGTCGTATTAGCGGTGACTTGCCAGCAGAATTTGCAGCGCAAGCAGAGGCATTCATTCGTGAAACAAATGCGAAAGGCGAAACAATCGCAACACGTAAAGCGAGCCAAAACACATTACAAGCATTTGGTCCTTTATTGCCTGAATTGCTAGGTGGTTCTGCTGACTTAGCGGGTTCTAACTTAACGCTTTGGAAAGGTTGCCAAGGCATTCAAGAAAACCCAGCTGGTAACTACGTATATTATGGCGTACGTGAGTTTGGTATGACTGCAATTGCCAATGGCGTTGCATTGCATGGTGGTTTTGTTCCTTACGTTGCAACATTCTTAATGTTTATGGAATATGCGCGTAATGCAGTACGTATGTCTGCATTGATGAAACAACGTGTAATTCATGTTTATACACATGACTCAATTGGTTTGGGTGAAGATGGTCCAACTCACCAACCAATCGAACAAATTGCTTCTTTACGTGGTACGCCTAACCTAAATACATGGCGTCCTGCTGATACCGTAGAAACTGCTACTGCGTGGAAATCTGCTTTAGAGCGTAAAGATGGCCCTACAGCACTCATTTTTTCTCGTCAAAACTTACCATTCCAAACACGTTCTGAAGAGCAAATTCAAAATGTTGCAAAAGGTGGTTATGTTCTTGCTCAAGAAAAAGGCGAATTAAAAGCAATTATTATTGCAACTGGTTCTGAAATTTCTTTAGCAATGGAAGCTTATGCTCAACTTGACGGTGTACGTGTAGTTTCTATGCCATGTGCAGAAGAATTTATGAAACAAGACGCTGCATATCGTGAAGCTGTATTACCAGCTCATATCCGTGCGCGTGTTGCTGTTGAAGCTGCTCATGTTGACTACTGGTGGAAGTTTGTTGGACTTGATGGCAAAGTAATTGGTATGACAACTTATGGTGAATCTGCACCAGCAAAAGATTTGTTCCAATTCTTTGGTATTACAACTGAAGCTGTTATTGCAGCAGTAAAAGAATTAACTGCTTAAATATCAAATTAGTGTAAAAAAGCGCTCCATAGGGAGCGCTTTTTTATATCTGAAAGGTTAAATGCTAAGTTCGGTTTGAATATTGATTTGTGAAGTGAGTAACTTATGAATAGGACAGTTCTCAGCAACTTTTAATAAACGCTTGTGTTGATCTTCACTGAATTCACCTTTGAGCGTGATTTTGCGTTCAATATTATTTTGACCTTTCTCAGGTTCACCATTTGGGTTTAATACTAAATCAACTTGAACATGATCAAGCTTAATACCTTTAAGATTCGCATACATCTCTAATGTGATGGTGGTACAGGCGCCTAAAGCAGACAGTAAGATTTGAACTGGGTTTGGAGCAGTATCTAGACCACCTTTATCTGTAGGTTCATCAGCAAACCATTGGTGACCCGAAGGATCGGTCAGAGTTACTCGATATGGAGTGGAAGTACTTTGTGCTTGAGCAGTATTAGCCATGTTTTACCTTGTTATTGATCAATAAAGCCGAAATAAAAACGAATTAATTTGAAAATTCGGAAACGGTATGACAATACCGATATTTTATAATATTGTTTTTAAATAATAACTGTAACGCTTTTATTGTTGCATGGATGAAACATATCGTTTTATAAAGAATAGTGAATTAAATTACTTGATGTATACACTAACGACTATATCAATAAAGGATACGAAAAATGCATCTTAAAACATTAAGCTTCGGTTTGGCAGTAGCATTGGCTAGTTCAGTTACTTTAGCTGCGCCAGTGGACTACAAAATTGATCCAACACATACAGCTACTGTTTTCTCGTGGAATCACTTTGGTTTCTCTACTCCAAGCGCTAACTTCTCGGATATCCAAGGTGTAATTAAAGTTGATAATGCTAAACCAGCAAATTCATCTGTAAATGTGACTATTCCTTTAAGCAGCGTAAATACAAACGTTCCTGCTTTAGATAAAGAGTTCCAAGAAGAAGCTTGGTTTAATGCTGCTAAATATCCAAATATCACGTTTAAAAGTACTAAAGTTGAAACAAAAGACAAAAAACACTTTAAAATTACTGGTGACTTAACGGTTAAAGGCGTAACTAAGCCTGTGGTACTTGACGCTGTTTTAAACAAGCAAGGCGAACACCCAATGGCAAAAGTTCCAGCAATTGGTTTTAATGCTACAACTTCGTTCAAACGTTCTGACTTTGGTTTAGGTAATTACGTTCCAAACGTGGGTGATAAAATCACTGTAAATATTACAACTGAAGCAACAGTTGATAAAAAATAAGTTTTAAGTTTTCTAAAAGCCCTCATATTTGAGGGCTTTTTTATTAAATTGGTTCTTCTTTATCTGGATCTATAAATACTAACGGTACTGAAGGGTCAATATTCCTTTTTTCAGATTTTTCTCTAAGGAATTGGTAAGTAGGGACTTTCATTTTTGCCTGCTCGCGTAGTTTCTTTTTAATGTAAAGTACAAGAGCAAAACATGTCGTTGCAACAGTGAGCATCATACCATTCATATAGCTCATAATTGAGCTTACATAACCAATGGTCGTTAATCGATGCATCATACGTTCGACTTGGGTGCTACTTTCAACGCCGGTAATTGCCCAACTACATAAATGTTCACAGTTATTAATAATCAGATGATAGTGGTTTTCATTCATGCGTGAACGCATTCGGCGCACGACAGCTTTTCCTTTATAACGTGGCGTGTCATAAGAGCGAACATGTATTTTTTTGCCATGCGAGAATGTATCTATTGAAGTGATTTCAATCGGTCGTTTTTTGATGAAATGCGCTAAGCCTGAATAATGGATAACTCGACCTCTCCCTGCATAGATACCATGATGGCTATAGCCGAGATGCTTTACAATGAGGTGAGCCCCTAAAGGGTAGAGCTTATTTGGTTGTTGCATGCTTACGCTGATCCAATAAAGTGTAAATGGCTTTTATTGAAAAGCTGCTCATCATTATAACCAAGATAGACATTTTCGAGTGTATTGATTACGTCGAATGGATGAGTTTGGTACATATCCAATTATAATTGTGTTTATTGTATCTAATTTAAAGATTTAATATGAAGAAAAAATGTCATGTATGGTGGTAGTAAATGAAATGGTTGATGTGGTGCTTAACTATATATGGGCTTCTGATTCAGTCTGTCTATGCAATAGAACACCAGCAAGTTAAAACAGCGGAAGGCGACCAATATGATGTGGTTGCAATTAGCAATTTAAAACAGTTACGTTTGTTTCTTAAGAATTCTAATAATCAACAGTATTACAAAAGCTTTAATAGTGTGCAGGAACATTTAAAGCAATGTGAGCGACTTTCTTTTGCAATGAATGCAGGAATGTTCCATCCGGGATTTTCTCCAGTAGGGCTGTATGTTGAACGAACTAAGGTGATTCAGCCACTAAATAAAAGTAAAGGATTGGGGAATTTCTTTTTACAGCCTAATGGCGTGCTAGGTTGGAATAAAAAACAGGCATTTATTTTAACAACGCAGCAATATAGTCGACGAGATTTTAACGTTGATTATGCGACGCAATCTGGACCGATGTTAGTTATTGATGGAAAGATAAACTCCCTTTTTTTACCAGATTCTCAATCAAATAAAATTCGTAATGGGGTCGGAATTCGGAATAATAAACTCTACTTTGTAATATCAAAGAATAGCGTGAGTTTTTACAAGTTTGCTCAGTTTTTTCAAAGAAATCTTAGGGTGGAGCAGGCTTTATATCTGGATGGTTCTATTTCTAGTTTATACGTTCAAAAAGACAAACGTAATGATCAACAATTTGCAATGGGGCCAATTGTTGGTTGGGTAGATCAGACAGATTGTCGCTTGAAGTGAAATATAAAAAAGCCAGTACAAGACTGGCTTTTTTTATTAGTGAATAGATGGTTTTTGAGTGAGTTCATTCAACTCTTTTCGGCTATAACCACGGGAAATAAGAACTTTCTTTATTCCCTTAATGACATCTTCATCTGTTGCTAGTGCAAGAGCACTTAGAAGTTGTTCATTTGTTTTACATGAGCAGTCATTTTCAACACAAGCAGTTTGGTTCTTATGCTCGTTATGCTGTTGATCTGCCAAGAACAGCTTTTGCCAAAAACTCATAGAGCCTTCATATACAATCTAACATAGCTCGAAATATAGCCAATCTAAAATAAAATACAAGTCTCTATAAGTGATAAATCGACCAATTGAACTCAAGAATTTTCGATAGGAATGCTCGAGTTAAACGAAATTATGACGAATAGATGACTTGATATTTTTTGAAAATTTAATTACTTAGATGAAAAGGCTATAAAAAATAAGGAGGTATATAACCTTCTTATTTTTAGCATTTACAATGAAAGATTTTGTTTAAATCTTCTCAAGTAATACACCTGATTCAACATGATGGGTATAGGGGAACTGATCAAACAAAGCGAACTTGCTAATACGATGAGTTAAACCTAATATTTTTAAGTTCTCATACAGTGTATCTGGGTTGCACGAGATATAAATAATACGCTCAAAACCTTGTAGCAATTTTAAGGTTTCATCATCAATCCCTGCGCGTGGGGGATCAACAAATACGGTATCAAAGTCATAACTTTGAATATCAATATTCGCTTCTTGTAAGCGGCGGAATTCACGTTCACCTTGGTAGGCTTGAGTAAATTCTTCGGCTGAAAGACGAGCAACCTGAATATTATCAATCTGGTTTTGCTCAATATTCCATTGAGCTGCATAAACAGAAGACTTGGCAAGTTCGGTTGCTAAAACACGTTCGAACTTTAATGAAAGTGGAAGGGTAAAGTTCCCATTGCCACAATAGAGTTCTAATAAATGCTTTTTAGATCCTTCAGCAGCATCACAGGCCCATTGCAGCATTTTTTTGCAAACCTCTGCATTAGGCTGAGTAAAGCTACTTTCAATTTGCTTATATTTAAATGAACGGCCTAATAGTTCGAACTCTTCAACAACAAAGTCATCACCAATAATAATTTTCTGGCCACGACTACGACCCATAATTTTAATATCTAACTTCTCAGCAAGCGCTTTAGCTGCTTGTTCCCATTCCTGATCAAGCTTACGATGATAGATTAATGTAACTAACATTTCACCGCTAAGAGTTGCTAAAAAATCAGCTTCAAATAAACGTGCGGAAAGTTTAGGCTCTGCTTTAAGTTCTTCTAAAAGCCTTGGCATTAAATCATTAATGCTTTTATCAGCAATAGGGAATTCGTCTATGCGGACAACAGTTTTTTGCTTGTCATCATCATTACGTTCAAACATTGCATAGAACATATCATGATCTGTATGCCAGATTCGGAACTCAGCACGCATCCGGAAATGTTGTTCAGGTGACTTAAACACTTCTAATGCAGGTGGTGTATATTCAGAAAATTGCGCAGTAATGCGAGCAATTTTAGTTTGAAGTTGTTGACGATAAGAAGAGGTCATAGACAAAGAAAAATTGGACAGAATCAAATAGTGAATGGTATCAAAAAAAACGGGGTTACAGGAGCCAATTTTAGCCCGATATTATTAAGGAGCGAGCATAATCTAAAATGAAGAGCTTTTTAGAACATGGCTAATAAAATCTGATTTTATTGTTCTATATTGATCGGGATCTAAATGACTACATTGTAATTTTAATTGATTATATTCGTTGACCAAGGTTGGAGAGACCATAAGCTTATCTCTAAAGGTTAAGAAAAATATGAACTCCGAATGAGATGTCACTATTTGAAAAGCAACTTCATCATTGTTGAGTGATTCAAGCATACAAAGTTCATGTGTTCTTAGCGTATTTTGCTTTTCGATAAAGTTAAGTGTTTTTAACTGTTCAATTGCAAAGTCGCATTGCTCAGGCATAACTTCAATATAAATATCGAGATCACCCTTTGAAATTGCATTAGGAATTGCAGATGAACCAATATGCTCAATTCTTGCAAGAGGTAAAAGAGTAGAGATATCTTTTTGATAGGAATTAAAAAGTTGGGCGCATTTTTGTTGATATTGTTCGGGTTCTAAAAAATCATGATTAGATTCTCTAAGAGATAAAATTTATATATTTAAGAATAGATATACTTCAGTATATAAAAAAGCCCAAATACTAAGATTTGGGCTTTTTTTGAAAAAGTTATGCGTTAATCAGTCATTGTCATTAAGCTTGCGTTACCACCAGCCGCAGCTGTATTCACACTAATTGCACGTTCAATTACTAAACGCTCAAGTGGAATATTCTCATTTGGCTCAACATGTGTAATACCTACAATTGCTCCAGAACGAGTAGCCACTTCTTGCTGTAATGAGAAGATTTCTTCACGGTTACCGTGATGTAAAACTGCATCAAAAGCATCTGATGCGATGTTTTTGACCGTAGTAATTGCAGCAAGCACATCTTTTGGTAAAGTTTGTTTATATTTTGCCAAGAGTGGGCTGTTCGGCATTACCGCCGCTTGACTACCAACTGCAAAAATTGCGAGCAATTGATGTAGTTGGTTTTCTTCTGTGTCAGCAATAGAAAGAACTCGATGACGCGGCAAAATAATATATTGGTTACTTTCCCCAGTAGGACCTTGTAACTCATAAAACTTACCAACACCAAATGGTTCAATGTCGCGATTTGCCTGCGGTAAATGCTGTTTCGCCCAATTTTGTAAGCTCTGATAAACCTCACGGTTAAAGCCTTCAAAAGCAGTTTGCTCAGTCTTCATGGCAAATGGTGTTGCCAATACTTTGTTTGAACACTGCTGCATTAAACGATACATGTAAAGCGGACCACCAGCTTTCGGACCTGTACCCGATAAACCTTCACCACCGAATGGTTGAACACCAACAACAGCACCAACAATATTTCGGTTGATATAAAGGTTACCAACTTCCGCATGTCGAATTACTGTTTGGATCGTTTCATCAATACGCGTATGAAGACCCATTGTTAAACCATAACCTTTGGCATTAATTCGCGAGATGAGCTGTTCCAGTTCACCATACTTATAGGTAATGATGTGTAAAACTGGACCAAAGACTTCACGTTGTAAATCATCAAGGTTAGGTAACTCAATTGCTGTTGGTACAACAAAAGTTCCTTTATCTAATTCATTTTTGCTCGTTGCACCAAACATTAGCTGATGTACTGGATAGCCCTTAGACTTCATTTTTTGGATATGCTGATCAATTGTCTGTTTTGCTTCATCATCAATTACAGGACCAATGTCAGTTTTCAAAATAGCAGGGTTACCTACAATCAACTGTTGCATTGCACCTTTAAGCATTTTTACGACGCTTGCAGCACTGTCTTCTTGTACACATAAAATACGTAAAGCAGAGCAACGTTGACCAGCGCTATCAAAAGCTGAACTGACAACATCAAGTACAACTTGTTCAGTTAAAGCTGATGAGTCCACAATCATTGCATTTTGACCACCAGTTTCCGCAATGAGAGGAATGGATTGGCCATTTTCAGATAGGCGTTTTGCAACAGTTTTCTGTAAAATCTTGGCAACTTCAGTTGAGCCAGTAAACATGATGCCATCGATACGATTATCTTGGCTAAGCTGAGCACCAACTGTTTCACCACGACCAGGAAGTAGCTGTACAGCACCATGTGGAATACCAGCTTCCCATAAAATTTGAACTGCTTGAGCCGCGATTAATGGTGTTTGTTCAGCAGGTTTAGCAATAACACAGTTACCACTGCCTAAAGCAGCTGCAATTTGACCCGAGAAAATTGCAAGAGGGAAGTTCCATGGACTAATACAAAGTACAGTACCTAAAGGCTGAATTTTTGTATTTGCAGGAAGGTTCTCAACTTGAGTTGCATAGTAACGTAAGAAATCTACAGCTTCGCGAACTTCAGCAATCGCATTTGCATATGTTTTACCACTTTCACGGCTTAGCAGAACCATAAGTTCTTGCATACGACCTTCCATAAGGTCTGCTGCACGTTTTAAGTAGTGAGCACGCTGATCTTTAGATGTATTTGACCATTCAGATTGAGCTTGCTCAGCTGCATTAAGTGCAATTTCAACATGCTTAAGATCAGCTTCTTGCACATGCCCAACAATTTCATCATTTTGTGCTGGGTTTGTAATTGCAATGGAATGACCTTGCTCTAATGTTTCTGTCGTTGCCAATAATGGATGACTTTGCCAGATACGATTACGGAGTTGTTGAGCTGTATTGTCAAGTGCTGAAAGCGGTTCGTCATTTGCTAAATCATAGCCTTTAGAGTTTTTACGGAGTGATCCATACATGTCTAAAGGTAACGGGATAGATGGGTGTTTTAAACCGACCAAACCTTCAAGTTTAGCTGCGTTGCGAATATCGTAAATTGGAGATTGAATGAGATCTTCAACTTTAAGCGTCTTGTCTGCAATGCGGTTAACAAATGAAGTATTCGCACCATTTTCAAGTAAACGACGAACTAAGTAAGCCAACAAAGTTTCATGGTTACCAACCGGAGCATAAATACGGCATGGCACGCCTAATTTATTTTGCTCACGTGGGCCAACGACTTGTTCATAAAGTGGTTCACCCATACCATGCAAGCATTGGAACTCATATTGACCAGCATAATATTTGCTTGGGTCAGCTAAATGATAGATCGTTGCCAATGTCTGTGCATTATGAGTTGCAAATTGCGGATAGATATAGTCATGTGCAGCAAGTAGCTTTTTAGCACAAGCAATATAAGATAAATCTGTATGTACTTTACGGGTAAAGACAGGGTAGTCATCCATACCATCGATTTGAGCTTTCTTGATTTCGCTATCCCAATACGCGCCTTTCACGAGGCGAATCATGAGACGTTTTTGGCTACGTTTCGCAAGGTCAATAATATAATCAACTACGAAGAAACAGCGTTTTTGATAAGCTTGAATGACAAAACCGATGCCTTTCCAGTCTGCAAGTTCTGGTTCGAAGCAAAGACGCTCAAGCAACTCAAGAGAAATCTCTAAGCGCTCTGATTCTTCGGCATCAATATTCAAGCCAATGTTGTATTGTTTAGCCAAACGCGCTAACTCAAAAACTTTGCCGTAAAGCTCTTGATGAACACGTTCAATTTGCGCACGTTGGTAACGAGGATGTAAAGCAGAAAGCTTAATGGAAATACCTGGGCCATCGTAAACACCTTTACCGTTAGATGCTTTGCCAATTGCATGAATGGCTTGCGTATAATCGTTAAAATAACGTTCAGCATCATGTTCGGTTAAAGCAGCTTCACCCAACATGTCGTAAGAATAGCGGAAACCTTTGTCTTCCAATACTTTTGCATGGTCAACGGCTTCTTCAATGGTTTCACCAGTAACAAACTGTTCGCCCATCATACGCATTGCAACATCGACTGCTTTACGAATAATGCCACGGCCACTACGCGCTAATAAGCCAGTAAGTACACTTGAAAGACTAGTTTGCTTTGGCGTTTCCATGAGTTTGCCAGTCAGCATAAGGCCCCATGCAGCAGCATTTACAAACATTAAGCTGCTTTGGCCAACATGTTCTTTCCAGTTACCTTGATTGATTTTATCTCGAATAAGCAAATCACGTGTTGCTGAGTCTGGAATACGAAGCAAAGCTTCAGCAAGACACATTAACGCCACGCCTTCTTGAGAAGAAAGAGAGAATTCTTGTAATAAACCTTGAACAATTCCAGCTTTACCCGAAGAAGTTTTACGTTCACGTAAATTATGGGCAAGATTAAAAGCAAGATCATAAATTTTATGATCTAAATCGTCAGATACAGCCGCAGCTTGTAATAATTCTTCTACAGCTTCTGGTTCCGCACGTCGCCAAGCTGTATTAATGCGTTGTTCAAACTCACTTTTATCGTTGAATTCGGTGATATAGCCTTGGTGAGATTTATCCATTTGATGAAAAGTATCCATTGTGTTCATATCTGTGTCCGCCAACTAGCTCTCATACTATTTATCTTGAGTAGAGAGGTTTAGATAATTTATCATTACAGAAGAAACACCGAATAACTCACTATATTTAGCCCATTTTTTAGAGGAAAATTCAGATGAATGGCCCATTATTAAGCCTTGATCGCACTGATTTAAAAATTTTGGATATTCTTCAAACAGATGGGCGAATTTCTAACAGTAAATTAGCCGAACTTGTAAACTTATCACCAACCGCTGTTATGGCTCGAGTGCAAAAATTAACGAAAGATGAATTCATCTTGGGATATGAGGCTAAGTTAAATCCTGTCAAATTAAATGCTAATTTTCTGGTGTTTGTTGAGATATTACTGGATAAAACGACACCTAACGTTTTAGATGAGTTTATTGATGCTGTGGTGCACTATCCAGAAATTGTGGAATGCCACATGGTAAGTGGAGGCTTCGATTTTTTAATTAAATTACGAAGTGGAAGTATGGAAGAATTTAGACGTATTGCAGGACAAGTGCTATGGCAGTTACCTGGGGTAAAAGAAACCCGAAGTTACCCAGTGATGCAGGCAGTGAAAGATACTTCAAAAATTAAAATCAAAACTAAAAATAAATAAAGGGGCCGAAGCCCCTTTATTTATTTAGATGGTTTTATACGCTTTCTTTGTAGAGTTCATCTGCTTTTTCAAAGCGTCCAGTTACTGTTGAATTTGGCGCTTTAGTTAAAAGACTAACAACAATGATGCTGATAAATGCAAGGATAAAGCCAGGAATAATTTCGTAAACGCCAGTATCTGCGAAAAGATTTTTCCAGCCAATAACCACAACTGCACCAACGATCATACCCGCTAAAGCACCTTGTAAATTCATACGTTTCCAGAACAATGACAAGATGATAAGGGGGCCAAATGCTGCGCCGAAGCCGGCCCATGCATAAGCAACAAGACCAAGAACCTTACTGTCTGGGTTGCCTGCAAGAAAAATTGCAAGAACTGCAATTGCAAGAACCATGAGACGACCAACCCATACAAGTTCTTTTTGAGATGCATTTTTACGAAGGAAGCCTTTGTATAAATCCTCAGTTAAAGCACTTGAACATACCAAAAGTTGACAGCTTAATGTGCTCATAACAGCAGCTAAAATTGCAGCCAAAATGATACCAACAATCCATGGATTGAATAAAATTTTAGTCAATTCCATAAATACAGTTTCAGGATTTTTACTTACAACTGCTGCTAACTCAGGGTGTTGTTCAAAATAAGCAATACCGAAGAAGCCAGCACCTACAGCACCGATTAAGCATAAAATCATCCATGTCATACCAATACGACGAGCAGCAGGAATAGATTTTACTGAATCAGCCGCCATGAAACGTACAAGGATGTGCGGTTGACCAAAGTAACCGAGACCCCAAGCCATGGAGGATAAAACTGCTACTACACCAAAATCCGAGATGAGATTAAACGCATGCGGACGAGCAGTTTCAATGAGGGTAACGAAATGAGTTGTGTCACCGATCGCAAGGTAGGTCACGATTGGAGTTAACAACAGAGCAAAAATCATCAGGCCAGCTTGAAAAGTATCCGTCCAGCTGATGGCAAGAAAGCCGCCAACACAAACATAACTGATGGTCGCAATAGCACTGAGCCAAATTGCAGTGTTGTAGGACATTCCGAATAAATTTTCAAACAAACGTGCGCCAGCTACCATGCCTGAAGCACAGTAAATTGCGAAGAAAACTAAAATAATAACCGCCGAAAAGATACGAAGTATTTTTTTCTGGTCATCAAAACGGCTAGTAAAATAATCTGGCAGAGTTAATGCATTATTTTGTATTTCAGTATGAACGCGTAATCGACCAGCAACCAGTAGCCAGTTAAGCCAAGCACCGATAATTAGACCAATTGCAATCCACGCTTCCGATAAACCAGAAAGATAAATCGCTCCTGGTAAACCCATGAGTAGCCAGCCACTCATGTCTGATGCGCCTGCGGATAACGCAGTAACGAAACTGCCTAAACTACGACCACCAAGAATATAATCTGAGAAGTCGCTTGTAGCACGGTAGGCAAATAAGCCAATAAGTACCATTGCTAAAATGTACACCATAAACATGATGAGGGTGGGATCAAAATAACTCATGATGGATGTGTGTCCTTATATCCATAATCCGTGATTGTAACCTAATCCAGGTCGCTGTTTTCTTGTACGGCATTCAAGAGGTTGAGATTCAACCACAAAAGAATTTTTTTGCTCTGTTATCTTTACATTGTATTTTTGTATCTTTGTGTAAGTTTATGTAGTTTAGATTACAAACTTAAAAAATATATTATTTATCATTTGTTTATAAATTTTTTAATATTTTATTTTTTAAAATTATTCTAAGAAAAATAAGTTTTATAAAAAATAACTCTATATTTATTTGTAAAAAGGGTGGTGGGCAAAATTTTATTGCCGAAAATTAAAACAAAATTAGAGAATTCGACAAAATTTTATCCAAAAAATAATAATTTTTATTCAAATTAAATTTATTTTGTCCTTAAAAATTGCAGTCATTTGGTTAAATTTTCAAAAAGTTGATGCATTCCTTGAGTGGCTGACAACTTTAACAATTCGTATTGTTGAGGAACACGTACATAATCTGCTTTTGGATCTATATAATAAGCTTTACATTGAGCTGAAATTTCATGCACTAAACCAGCAACCGGATATACGCTTAATGTGGACCCGATTACAATAAAAATATCTGCACTTTGCACTAATTTAATTGCGTCTTCATAAACAGGTACAGCTTCTCCAAACCAAACAACATGTGGGCGAAGGGGGTAGCCATCTGGGCAAATGTCACGATCTAAATCTAATTCCCAACCATTAATGTCATAAAACCGAGTTGTGAATTGTGCATCTGGTCCTGAACTTTTTGATAAACGAATGTTTCCATGCAAATGTAAAACGTTGAGACTTCCCGCACGCTCATGCAAATCATCAATATTTTGGGTAATAACCTGTACGTCAAAATAATCTTGTAGTTTGGCAATATATTGATGAGCTGAATTAGGTTGAGATTCTAAAATATTTTTACGTCGTTCATTATAAAAACGTTGAACTAAAGCAGGGTTCTTCTCCCACGCCTCTGGTGTGGCAACTTGTTGAATATCATAATTTTCCCATAGACCATTACTGTCACGAAAAGTGCTAATTCCACTTTCGGCACTCATACCCGCGCCAGAGAACACAACAAGTTTTGTCATATACGTCACCGAATCAGATAGCTGACTTTAAATTAACTGCATAAACAAAGAAAAAACCAGCTTAAATCTAAACTGGTTTTTATTAAATCTTGAAAAAGATACCTATGTTATAGGCCAGCTTCATATTCTGCATTTGTTAAAAGTTTTTCAACATCTGCAATATTGTCTGGTTTGATTTTATAAATCCAGCCTTTACCATATGGATCGTCATTTACGAAATCAGGATCATCTTCAAGGTCGGTATTTACTTCTACTACAGTGCCTGAAACAGGAGCATGAATGTCCGAAGCAGTTTTCACTGATTCAACAACTCCAGCTTGTTCGCCAGCTGTAACTTGACGACCAACTTCAGGAGTTTCGACGTATACCAAATCGCCCAGTTCATCCTGTGCGTGGTCAGTAATCCCTGTAATAACAAGATCACCTTCAATTTTTATCCACTCATGTGTACGTGCATACTTCAGTTCCGAAGGATGATTCATAGTAACTCCTTAAGCTTGTGTCCAATAGTTTTAAACATTATAAGTATGGGTCTTTACGCCAGTTGCTCGGACTGCGGCCGCTCCAGCGTTTAAAAGCACGGCTAAAATTTGCAACGTCCGAATAGCCAAGTTCGTCTGCAATCTGTTCAAGACTATAATCTGTACGGGAAAGCAGAGATGTTGCGTGCCGATAGCGTACTTCATCAACTAATGTAGAAAATGAAGTTCCTTCTGCTGCCAATTGACGTTTGAGGGTGCGATCCGACATATGTAGGTATTCTGCTACATTTTCAATGCTTAAATAATGTTGTTCCGAGTTACTTAAAATATCGCGAACTCGCATTGCTAAACGACGGCGCTCACCCAAAGCAGAAAGTTCAGATTCACATTGATTAATGGCAACTTGACTGGCGATTGGATCTGAATTAATTAATTTAAGTCCTAAATATTTTTTATCAAAACTTGAAATTAAATGGGGTTGGTTAAAGCGAATCGTACTACTTAACTTACTTCTATATTTCTCGAAACCTTCTGGCTCTGCGAAATCTAAATCTACATCACCAGCTAAATCTTCAATACCAGTCATGGCTTTCGCCATGCTCATAATGCCAATAGTTAGACCTAAAACAATTTCTGTTCGCAAAGGTTCTAGTTCAATATCACATTGTAATTGTAAGGTCGCCTTGGGCCCAAAAGTTGAGAAATATAATTGTAAAAAGGGTAAGCGTAGTTGAATAAAGCGTGCTGCGAGAGCAATTGCTTCGGTAATATCTTTGGCTGTCATAATTGCATAGCCAATAAAACCATGAATTGAAATACGCATTTGAGTACCAAGATGGTAACCCAAAGTAGTTTCACCAGTTAGATTAAGCGCGTGTTTAACCAGTTCATTCGCTACTGGTGTAGAAATACGATAGTCAGGGTCAGCTAGTTGCTCGCTGGTAAGATGAAATGGAGCAAATAATGTTTCATCGTTGTATCCCCAACGTGAAACGACATCTAATAGCAATAGGCCATAGACACCCGGAATACCCTGATCTTGACGAGCTGAGGTAATTTTCATATGCGTTCCATTGCTCTCATCAATTTTTCACATGCATTTCTTACACATCTTGTCATGAAATATAATCTGAGTTTATAAAAACTGTTAGACAATCATATCAACCATTTTTAAACATTTTTTTTAAAGACAACAATTTTTGTTGTTGAAATAAGTAAGACATCCCCATGTTGATTTAAGGCTTGCGTAACGTAACTTACAATACCACGATCTAATTTTGTTTTGGATGGTGTGATTGCTGAAATTTCAGTTTCAACATGAATTCTATCACCCGGTCGGGTGGGGCGTGGCCACCGCAAACTCGATTCTGAACCGATCAAACCGCCATGAATAGGCATGCATTCTGTCCATAAACGCATAGTGATGGCAGAAGTGTGCCAACCACTGGCAGCAATCCCCTGAAAAATAGGATCATGCTTAGCCTGTTCTTCATCTGTGTGAAATGGTTGAGGATCATAAGAATTTGCAAATTTTTTGATTTCATCTAAGGTGATTTCATATTCACGGCTAATGAAACGATCACCAATTTTCAAATCTTCTAAATAAAGCATTAATCTTGACCCTGTAAAACTTTTTGTTCAAACAGGAAGCCGCCTGTTTGACGTTTCCATAATTGTGCATATATTCCATTTTGAGCAATTAACTCTTCATGTGTTCCTTGCTCAGCAATTTTTCCTTCATCAAGAACAATTAAACGGTCCATTTGTGCAATAGTAGATAATCGGTGTGCAATTGCAATAACAGTTTTATCAACCATAAGGTCATTTAAACTTGACTGGATAGCCGCTTCAACTTCCGAATCTAATGCACTAGTGGCTTCATCTAAAATCAGAATAGGGGCATCTTTTAAGAATACGCGTGCAATAGCAATACGCTGTCTTTGACCACCAGAAAGTTTTACACCACGTTCACCTACTTGGGCGTCATATCCATTACGACCTTTTAAATCAACCAACTGAGGTATAAATTCGGTGGCTTTTGCTTTGTTTACAGCATTTTCCATGTCGGCATCAGATGCATCTGGACGCCCATATTTAATATTTTCAGCCACTGAACGATGTAATAAAGAAGTGTCTTGTGTCACTAAGGCAATATTCGCTCTTAGACTATCTTGAGTTACATCTTCAATATTTTGCCCGTCAATTAAAATTGCACCTTGCTTAAGATGATAAAAATGTAAAAGCAACTGAATAAGCGTAGACTTTCCGGCTCCAGAGCGTCCAACAATTCCTATCTTTTCACCTGCTTTAATATGTAAATTGAAATGATCAATCACATTTTTATTGTTATAAGCAAAGCTTACATCTTTAAATACAATCTCGCCTTGGGTAACGTTAAGCGTTTTTGCATCTGGTTTGTCTTGAATATTGATTTTTTTACCTAATGTTTGCATACCATCTTGAATGGTTCCAACATTTTCAAATAACGCGGACATATGCCACATCATAAATTCAGCCATACTATTCAGCTTTAAAATCATGGCAGTAGTCGCTGCAATTACGCCTAATGCTGCTAGACCTTGAGTCCATAGCCAAACTGAAGTACCAATAACGCCAATAAATAAAACGGCGGATAGCATGTTGATACTTATTTCAAAAAGAGTGCCTAAACGCATCTGAGCATAGACTGTTGTCATAAACTCTTTCATTGATGCTTTTGCATATTGGCTCTCACGTCCCGCATGAGCAAACAATTTAACAGTTTGAATGTTGGTATAAGCATCGGTGATACGGCCGGTCATAACTGATCTAGCATCGGCTTGCTGTTGCGAAACTTTACTTAAACGGGGGATAAAGAACCATGCGCTTAATAAAAATAAAGTTAACCAAACCAAAAGTGGTATTAACAAAATTGGTGAAATTGCCCCAAGAACAATACTAATGGTAATAAAGTAAATAGCGACGTAAGCCAACATATCGCCCAAAATAATCCAGAATTCACGGATTGCCAGAGCCGTTTGCATCACTTTTGCAGAAAGTCTTCCAGCGAAGTCGTTATGGAAAAAATCTAAGCTTTGTTTCAATAAAAGATTATGGAAACGCCAACGCAAACGCATTGGAAAAGTACTATATAAAATCTGGTGTTTAACAATAGATTGAATATTTACAAAAAAGATGTTGGTAAATAAAACACCAATTAAAAGGAGTAAATCAGTCGTGTGCTGACTTAAAAAACTTTCAGGATGACTTTTACTTAACCAATCTACGAGTTGTCCAATCTTTGAAAAAAGTAAGGCTTCAAAGCTTGCCGCACCTGCTGTAAAAAGAATAAGTAAGAATAAGTAAGGGCGTAAGCCTTCCGTTGCTTGCCATACAAATGGAAAAAAACGAGTTGGTAAAGGTTCATCCAGACCTTTTGTTGGGTAGGGATCTACAAGTTTTTCAAACCACTTCAGCATGAATTACTACCTTTAAGACAAAAGCCACTTAATTAAGTCTTTGCAATTAAATTTACAAAAAAGTCAGTTAGATCAAGATCACTTAAGTTTTCGATCTTTTGAATATGTGCAAATACACATGAACTGATTATGTTGTACGTCATTCATGAGTACATGACGTAAAATTTGGATACCTGAAGAAATCTTCAAGAATGTCGCGAGGACTTAAAAAATTATGATTTATTATATCGGGATTAATAGATAAAGTGGTGAAGGAATTTATTCTTTAAGTATTTTTTCTTAATATTTTGAACATTTGTTAAATTAATACTTTTTAAACTAATTGGGAAAAGGCCTTTATATTTACATCATAAAGGCCATTGTATGTGTTACCACATTAAATCATCAGGAATAACATAGGCTGCATAAGGATCTTCTTCATCTGTGGTCTGTTCATTGGACTCAGCATTGTTCAATAAAATAAAACCTTTCATCTTCTGATCAATTTTTTCAGCTAATGCTTTAGGTAGGTAAGCATATTGATTTTGATCTTTAGCAATGAGCAAACTGCCTGAAACAAGGGCATTGTATACTTGCTGAGAAATATATACCTTCTTGATCTTACCTTCATCAATAAATTGATAAACACTATCACCATCAGTATTTGAAATTTTATGATGTTTAATCATTTGAATGATTGATGCTTTGAGGGCTTTCTCCTCAAGTTGTTGTTGTTTTTCTAAGTTTAAAGCCTGATCTTTAGCTAACTTTTCTTGTTGAGCTTTTTCAATATTCGCTTTGATTTCAGGCTCATCACTTTGACCGATGCGTTGTTCATGATGAGCTTGTTTTGTTAGTTTTTTTGCTTTTTTATTATCCACTAACCCAGCTTTTAATAACTGTGCTTGTAAGGCATTTTTAACCATGACTTAATCCTTATGTGAAGTTGAAGGGCTATAGAAGTAAACTACCCAGTAAGAAATACTTAAGACTAAGCTTAAAGTTGCTGGCAATAAAAATGCTTGTAACTTTAAATGCGGATGTACTAGCGCGGCGAGAATTCCACCCAGCAGAAAACCTGCAAAAATAAGTAAGTGTAAAACAATACGTCGGTTTTCTACCTGTAAGCCTCTAGCTTTATATCCAAGTGCTAAACCAATATCTGTTAAAACGCCAGATAGATGGGTAGTTCGAATAATGGTTCCTTTATAATGGCTCACCATTGCATTTTGTAGGCCCATTGCTGTACAAGCCCATAATAATCCATAGCGTGGAAAATAAGGAAGTAATAGCCAACAAAGAAAAATGAATAAAGCAACAAGACTCAAAGGTAGGCCATAGCGACGACCTAGTCGAAAATGGCTGCTGCCTAAAATAAAACCACTATAAAATGAACCGCAAACATAACAAATAATTACCAGAAGTAAGAAAATGAGATGTTCTGGTTGCCACTCTACCAAACTCATAGCTAGCATACTAACGTTGCCAGTCATATGTGAAATAGATTGATGCAAAAGGGTAATTAGCCCTAATACATTAATCATTCCGGCATTAAATGCCAGTAAAAAGGCCCCAAGTTGGAACCAGTTTGGTAGACGTTGAAATGGCATTTCGTTTAGGAAGTTTGTTTAGAACGAATATCTACAGCTGCGGTAAATAAAACATCCGTAGAAGAGTTAAGCGCTGTTTCTGTAGAGTCTTGCAATACACTGATAATCATACCAATAGCCACGACTTGCATAGCAATTTCAGTTGAAACACCAAATAAACTACAAGCTACTGGAATCAGAAGTAAAGAACCACCAGCTACACCAGAAGCACCGCATGCTGAAACTGTAGCAACAACTGATAAAATAACCATTGTTGCGAAATCAACATGAATTCCAAGTGTATGTACAGTGGCTAGCGTGAGTACAGTAATTGTCACTGCTGCGCCAGCCATATTTACTGTTGCACCTAATGGAATAGACACACTTGCCGTAGATGGATTAACACCTAAACGCTCTGCTAAATCTAAGTTAACTGGAATGTTGGCTGCTGAGCTTCGTGTGAAGAAAGCAGTAATACCGCTTTCTTTTAAGCATTTAAAAACTAAAGGATATGGATTACCACGGATAGTTAAGCCTACGAGAATAGGGTTGACTATGAGGGCAACAAATAGCATTGTCCCTAGTAATACGACTAATAAGTGTGCATAGCTCTCAAGTGTTGCAAGACCCGCATCAGCAAATGTTACAGCAACTAAACCGAAAATACCGACAGGCGCAAAAGCAATTACTTTATGAATAATAGCACTGACAGCATGTGCAACATCTTGCATCACTTGTTTTGTCGTATCTGAGCTATGGCGCATAGCTAAACCTAGACCAATTGCCCAAGCTAAAATACCGATAAAGTTAGCTTCACTAATGGCTTGAACAGGGTTTGCAATAAAGCTTAAAAGCAAATTTTTTAATATATCTGCGAGACTACCAGGCGCTTGTAAATCATTATGTGAAATCGTATTGAGGAATAAGGTGCTTGGAAAAGATAAACTTGCGATAACAGCACTAAAAGCGGCTAATAGCATTCCTATTACATATAGAAGTAGAACTGGGCGTAAATTTGCACTATGACCTACTTGAAAGTTGGCAATAGAGGAAAGCACCAATACAAAAACTAAAATAGGGGCAACCGATTTTAAGGCTTTAATGAAAAGCTCACCAAATAAACTTAAATAAGGCGTAACGTTCGGAAATAGTAATGCAACGCCTATTCCTAAAATAATGGCGATAATAATCTTAGTGACTAAGCTTAATCGAGAAAAGAATGCAAGCATATAAAGGCCTTATTAACCTAATCATGGCTAAAGGTTGAACAAGCGGAGTATTTTATACGTAAGTGATGTGAATCTTAAGCTTTTTTATACCAGCTAGGGCTTTTTATAAAGGTTGGTAATATTAAATCGTTGTTTTAATTTTATTTATTATTTAACTTTAATTTTTTCTATTGGAGGCTTTGCTTGTTAATTGTTCGTTAAGAAAACGAATTATATCAAAAAGCTGTGAAAGTACCGCGTGAACTACAGAGATATGAATTGATGGAATGGAAAACGGGGTAAATAAGGCTTTGGAAAAGCTACGCGAATTTTCAAAACTTTGTGCTTATCCTAAACTCTAAGCTTTCAAGCTGAAAAATCGCATATTTCAGGAAATTACTAATATTTTTATAAAATTATAATTTAAAGATATTATTTACTTGCACAGTACAGCTGGTGAAGCGTATTTAAAATTGAATGCATATTGTCATCCTTAATAGAATAAAAAATTTGCTTACCATCACGACGAGTTGATACAACATCACTTTTACGTAACATCATAAGCTGTTGTGAAAGAGTGGGCTGTGTAATTTGGGTCTTCTCTTCAATTTGTGAGACATTTAGCTCTTCATAAGCTAAGTGACATAAAATTAATAAACGATCTGTATTAGCCAGAGATTTGAGAATTCCAACGACTGAATCAGCCGCATTTTTCATTTCTTCAATTTGGAGTCCATCTTTCATACTTTATACCTATATCAATATAGCGGGCATAGTATAGATTGATCTTACTGAAATGAATGTAGCAAAACTAATCAATCCAATTGTTTTTGTTGAAAAGCAATATAAGTGGAATTGATAAATAAGTGGTATTTTTAATTAAAAACAGTTGTTTGTATTTCTTTTGTGTCTAAAGTGTTGCATTGTGTTATAAGTTTAATTGTTAAGTATAAGTGAATTGAAACCAACATGAAATAAGTGCTATTTCACTCCGATAAATAGTTAAATCCAATTTATCTTTGAATGAAACATAAAAAATGATTGAGTTTTTATTTTTTAAATATATAATCTGTTTTGTACAGACAGGTCTGTATATTTTGGTTTAGTAAGGTCGAAAAAAACGTCTAATTTTGAACCAAAATGACTTTCAGACGCAGCGTGATAGATAAGAAGAATATTAATATAAGAAGAAGAATGTCACGCTTTATTTTTTAAGCAGCTCTTTCAAAGTCGATTAACTTTTCAACTCGATTCCAATAATCATAAATTTTTATTGAACCATGCTCGACCTGAGCTTGAATGGTCATACCTTCTAATATATTAACGAGTAGTAAAGATAAAGGACCTGGTTCTTTTACATCATATTGGTTAAGAAGATTTTGCATGAGTTGAGTCAACCAAGCTTTATACAAAGTGGCAGGTTGATGTGTTGACGGATATTGTTTTAAAACTTCTTCCAAAGCTTTTTGAAACATACACCCATTAAAATCTTCACTATTAAACCAGTCGGAATACCATAAAAATACTGCTTTAATTCTCGCAAGAGGCTCTAACTCATCATGTTTTGATAAGGCAGAAGTAAGCGAGTTTTGTAAAAGCGTATTCCGTAGAAGTAGGCATTCTTCAATTAATTTTTCTTTCGATGGAAAATGCTTATAGAAAGTCATTTTTGCAACGCCAGATTCATTAATGATGCGATCTACACCTATAGAATTATAGCTATATGAGTTAAAAAGTCTTAATGCGGTGTTAATAATGTCATCTTTCTTCGACATATTTTTTAGCCTCTCACAAATGAATTGCTATTCGCTTGAACTGTGATCTGTATTAATGAGAATCTGGATCTTTAATTTTACAAGGTATTGTTTGTTATTGATAGAAAAAAGATATTATTTTTTTAAACGGTATCGTTTAAATTTTAAGGGAAAAGTACGTAAGAGGTAGCTCATTTTGTTAATAATAAGGCTTTCTATTTTTAATTCTCGTTTCAAAATTTCTAAGCTTAATAATCTTAATTGCGCGCTATTTAAGGATTTGTAGATAAATTTAACGCGTAATAATGGAATATATATTTGAGTTCAGATGCTAGTTTAAAAAGTAGATTTTTCCATTTTCATGAAAAAATCTACTTTTTATTAAGATGTTTACTCTGCAGGGGGTAAAAGCATCAGAATAGATTCATTTAATAAGTGTGCAACGTTTTCTAGTGTTTCATCATTATTAAATTGACTATCGAATGGCAGGTTTTCTCCATTGGCAATTGCTTTTAATTTTTGCCCAAAGGACTCAGCTACAAATAGGGCTTCACCATTTCCCCAAAAGTTTAGCGTCTCATTTTGCTCTGTATAAAGTAGTCGAGAGGCTGGCTCTAACAGAATCTCGTAACCTTCATGTAAAATTTCTTTTAAGTCAGCGGCTTCGATTTCATCCGCTTCTGGAATATTATCCGGATATTTAGGTTCACTCATATAAGACATGATAGCGGCATCAAGTGCTGCTGAATCTTGTAATTGAGCTAAAACTAAATCTTTTAAGTGATTCAGTTCAGTTTCATTAATTTCACCAATTTGACTCATCTGCTTACGTGTGATGTCTAAAACAGGATTTTGCAATAAAGTATTAGCTGAAAATTGATCACTAATACGTTCCATCATCCCAGCAACGTTTGGCATACGAAAGCCAAATGAGAACGTTAGGCAATCATCTTCGGCCACGCCATAATGTGCCATTCCAGGTGGAACATATAGCAAATCACCAGGCGCTAAGACCTCGTCAAATTGCACGTCTATTTCTGGTAAAAGTTTTAATGGTTGATTGGGTACAAATGCAGTGTTTGCATCACACATTTGTCCTAATTGCCAACGTCTGTGTCCATGACCCTGAACTAGAAACACATCATAAAAATCAAAATGTTTTCCAACTGAACCGCCTTTAGATGCATAAGACACCATAATATCATCGCGGCGCCATTGAGGAATAAAAGGAAATTTTTTCCAAAGTTCAGAAAGATCAAAAGAGTAGTGGTCTACAGCTTGTACTAAAAGCGTCCATAGTTTTGGTAGCTTTTGAAAGTCACCCTTGGTTAAAGGTGAAGACTTGACGTGCCATTCATTTGGATTTCTATCTTTTTGACGAATGAGTCGGGCACTTGCATGTTCTTCCAAAGCAAGTTCCTGCACATCTTGGGGTTCTAAAAGACCTACAATTTCGGAAAGCCCATTGCGCACAAGTAAAGGTTTTTTCTGCCAATACTCTGCTAAAAATTGTTCGGCAGTAATACCGCCTAAAACTGCTAAAGGTTCTGTCATGGAAATAACCTATTTGTAAAAATAACTAAAATTAAGGAATTTGGAGATCTAGCTGCCTTAAAATATGGCAAAGTTGAATCATGGGTAAACCCATAAGAGTCGTTTGGTCTTGGCCTGTCATTTTCTCGAACAAACTAATTCCTAAACTTTCACACTTAAAGCTACCAGCACAATGGAGTGGTTGATCTAATGCAATATATCGTTCAATTTCGGCCTGATTTAAGGTTCGGAATTTAACTTGATAGTGTTCAACAAGCGTTTGCTCAAAATTCTTTTCAAGCCATTGCACACTGAGTGCAGTACTAAAAAATACAGTTCGACCAGAATTCTCTGCTAACTGAGCTTGGGCATTTTCAATAGTCATTGGTTTACCAATAAAGTCACTTGGGGTGTGTTCTCGCCATGCGACTTGATCGGAACCAATAACAACTGCATGTGGATTTTGTGCAGCAATCACTTGGGCTTTTGTGAAAGCCAATCTTTTCGCAAGTTCATCTGCATGGGCCTCATCCCGTGGACTTTCATCAATATCTGGACTAACACAGATATAGTCAATCCCTAAGCGATCCATTAAGGCTTTGCGTGTTTGACTGCTTGATGCCAAAATAATTTGTGGCTGTACCATTACACTGCAAATTCCATTAAAACATCTAAAGGCACATAGCTTAATACAGCTTGATGACATGCATGTATTTTGATGGGAGGGGCTTGACCCGCTTGATAAGCTTCTACCCAACGAGTAACACAGATACACCAGAAATCACCAGGCTTTAGACCAGGGAAATCTACTTCTGGTAAAGGGGTAATAAGATCATTACCAATTTTTTGTGAGAAATTTAAGAAATCGGAGGTCATTTGCGCACATACGGTATGCTGACCAAGGTCTGTTACTGCTGTGTGGCAAAAGCCATTTCTAAAATAGCCAGTAATAGGGTCGAAACAACAGCTTGCTAAAGGTTCCCCTAAAACATTTAAACGATTGATTTGTGGATCTGGATGAATAGACATAATGGACGAAATATCAAATGACTATCTCTATCATAATCAAAACTGGGGCTTTCTACAGCTTTTATGCAAAAAAACTAACCTTTTTTGATGTAATCATTTAAAATTGGCGCGTTTTTAAAATCATAAAGAGAGCTTTACATGAATTTTCAGCGCATGACTGACCTTAACTTAACAGGTAAACGTGTTCTTATTCGTGAAGATTTAAACGTTCCTGTCAAAAATGGTGTGATTACTAGCGATGCTCGTTTGCGCGCGGCATTACCAACTATTAAAGCTGCTTTAGAAAAAGGTGCAGCTGTGATGGTGTTTTCGCATCTGGGTCGTCCTGTTGAAGGTGAACCAAAGCCAGAACAATCACTTGCACCAGTAGCTGCTTATTTAACAGAAGTATTGGGCCAAGAAGTTAAATTGTTAACAGACTACCTAGATGGCGTAGAAGTTGAAGCTGGTCAAGTTGTATTGCTTGAGAATGTGCGCTTTAACCATGGTGAAAAGAAAAATAATCCAGACCTTGCTCAAAAATATGCAGCACTATGTGATGTCTTCGTTATGGATGCATTTGGTACTGCTCACCGTGCAGAAGCATCTACTGAAGGTGTAGCTCGTTTTGCTCCTGTTGCAGCAGCTGGTCCTTTATTGGCTGCCGAATTAGATGCATTAGGCCGTGCAATGCAAACTCCTGAAAAGCCTATGGTTGCAATTGTTGCTGGTTCTAAAGTTTCAACTAAACTTGATGTTTTAAACTCACTTTCTACTATTTGTGATCAACTAATTGTTGGTGGCGGTATTGCAAATACATTCTTGGCAGCTGCTGGTTTCAATGTTGGTAAATCATTATACGAAGCTGACTTAGTTGAAACTGCAAAACAAATTGCTGCGAAAGTAAGTGTTCCACTTCCTACAGATGTAGTAGTTGCCGATGCATCACAAATTAATTTTGAAGATTTCTTGGGCTCTTCGGCAGCAGCTGAAGCAGTTGTGAAGAAAGTAGAAGATGTAACATCAAACGATATGATTTTAGATGTTGGTCCGGAAACAGCTAAAGCATTTGCAAATATTTTAACAACATCAAAAACGATTCTTTGGAATGGTCCTGTAGGCGTATTTGAAGTTGATCAATTTGGTGAAGGTACTAAAGCACTTTCTCTTGCAGTTGCACAATCTGCTGGTTTCTCGATCGCTGGTGGTGGAGATACTTTAGCTGCGATTGATAAATATAACGTTGCTGATCAAATTGGTTATATTTCTACAGGTGGTGGTGCTTTCCTTGAGTTTGTTGAAGGAAAAACTTTGCCAGCGGTGGCTGTTTTACTTGAGCGTGCTTAATACTGTTATCTAAAAATAAGAAGGGATTGGGTTACCAGTCCCTTTTTCATGGATAGGTCATAAAACTGTCATATATCTGCAATAAAATAGCGAGCATTAAATCACCAACTGTGGACAATAGTGATGAATTTAAAGCTTACATTTGCTGCTCTGTTAATTGTACCGATGATGTTGACTGCTTGTGCTAAGAAAGACGAAGCATCTCAGGCTGGACAGGAATCGGCAGCTTCTACTGCTGTTTCTGAAAAAGTAACACCTGAGCAACAAGCAGCAATTGATGCGATTGACAAGCCAGTTTTAGATGAAAAGAATACCGATGTGGTTGAAGGTAGTGCACCAAGTGAGGCTGCTGCTTCAGAAACACATTAATTTGTTGTTTTTTGTTAAAAAATCCCTGCATATGCGGGGATTTTTTTTGAAATACTGTGATTTGTTGCTGAATTGAAATAAATGAAAGGGTAGAATAACCCGCACTACCTGGGAGGATATTATGGCACTCATTTCAATGCGCCAGCTCTTGGATCACGCTGCTGAACATAACTACGGCGTACCAGCATTTAACGTAAATAACTTAGAACAAATGCGTGCAATCATGCTTGCCGCGGATGCAACCAATTCACCTGTAATTGTTCAAGCATCAGCTGGAGCTCGCAAATATGCAGGCGCTCCATTCTTACGCCATCTTATTTTGGCTGCAATTGAAGAATGGCCACATATTCCAGTGGTAATGCACCAAGACCATGGTACAAGCCCTGATATCTGTCAGCGTTCAATTCAGCTTGGCTTTAGCTCAGTGATGATGGACGGTTCATTAGGTGTAGATGGTAAAACTCCTACATCTTACGAATACAATGTTGATGTGACTCGTAACGTTGTTGCTTTAGCACATGCATGTGGTGTTTCTGTCGAAGGTGAAATTGGCTGTTTAGGTAGCCTTGAAACTGGGATGGCAGGTGAAGAAGATGGCGTAGGTGCTGAAGGTGTACTTGACCATTCTCAACTTCTAACTTCTGTTGAAGAAGCGACTCAGTTCGTTGCTGATACAAATGTTGATGCACTAGCAATTGCAGTAGGTACTTCACACGGTGCGTATAAGTTTACGCGTCCACCTACAGGCGATATTCTGGCAATTGACCGCATTAAAGAAATTCATGCGGCATTACCAAATACTCACCTTGTAATGCATGGTTCGAGTTCTGTTCCGCAAGAATGGTTAAAGGTAATCAATGAGTTCGGCGGTAATATCGGCGAAACTTATGGTGTACCTGTTGAGCAACTTGTAGAAGCAATCAAACACGGTGTACGTAAAATCAACATTGATACTGATTTACGCTTAGCTTCAACTGGTGCTATTCGTCAGTTTATGGCGGAGAATCCATCTGAGTTTGATCCACGCAAATACTTTGCTAAAACAGTTGATACAATGAAGCAAATTTGTATCGATCGTTATGAAGCATTTGGTACAGCTGGAAATGCTGACAAGATCCGTCCAATTTCTTTAGAGAAAATGGTTGATCGTTATAAATAATTCCCGTTAGGGTTTAATTTATATAAACCGGTTATTTATATAACCGGTTTTTTATTAAGTAAATTTTATTCATAAAAAAACCTGCGATAAACACAGGTTTTAATGAAGGGAAAAAGACTTATTTTTGTAAGTTCTTTTTGTCTAGACTAGGATCTTTGATTTCTACATATGCATTTGCACGCACTTCGCGTAACCAGCTATCGATTTCAGTGTTAAATTGGCGTTCACCTAAAATTTGACGTGCCATACGCTCTTGATATTCGTGAGTCATATCTTTTTCACGTTTTTCAGTTACTTGCAAGATATGCCAACCAAATTGAGTCTGGAATGGTTCGCTGATTTCACCTACAGGAATTTCCTGCATTTTTTTGTCAAATTCAGGCACCATCATGCCCGGAGTTACCCAGCCTAAGCTGCCGCCATCACGTGCCGAACCCGTATCATTTGAATAAGTAGCCGCAAGTGTTGCAAAATCATCACCAGCTTTTAAGCGTTTATAGATGTTATCGATAATTTGCTTGGCATTTTCAATGCTAACCACTTCTGAAGGTTGAATCAGAATGTGGCGAGTTTGAAATTGAGGTACTAATGCTTTTTGCTCATTTTGTTTACGTTCAATAAGCTTTAAAACATGTACACCATCACGTACTGAAATTAAGTCAGTTGTTTGGCCTTCTTGTAATGGAGTAATACGTGCTGCCAATTCGGTGGGAATGTCTGAAAGTGGGCGGAATCCCATGTCAGCACCATCAACTTTTGCATTTGCAGTTGAAAGTTTTTTCAATGCGTTTATATCATTACTTTGCGCAAGTTTTGAACGTACTTCTTGAGCTACAGATTGAACTTCCTGTGGATTATCACCAGTAATACGCATATGTATTACATGTGCTTGGTTTCCTAGAGCAGCCTGTCCCTGAGGTGATTTCAAGAAGTTTTCTACATCTTGATCACTAATTTTAATACGAGACATGACTTGTTGTTGGCGCAAACGGCTAATTGCTAAATCTTCAGCGATTCGACCACGTAAACTCTCGTAAGTCCCTGGTGCCATAGCATCTAACTTTTGCTGGAAGGCTTCTAAGCTTTTAGTTCCAGATTGACTTGCTACTTTTAATACGGCTTCATTTAAGCTTTTTTCATCAGGTTTAATGCCATATTTTTTAACTTGCTCAAGTTGTGCCTGACGCAAGATTAATTGATCTAACACTTGAAATTGTAAATATTGCTGAGGTGGAACTTCTTTTTTTTGTGCTTGTAGTTCGTGAGCGGCTTCAGTCATCCCTTGTTGAAGATCGCTTTTTAAAATTACGCTATTGTCCACAATTGCCACAACTTCATCAGCGGGTTGGGCAAAACTATGCATTGATGAAGAGATTAGGGCAGCAAGGGTAGTTGCTTTAAAAAACTGTTTAAGATGCTTTGTCTTCATTAACGTTGTGTCCAAGATTGATTAATTTTGTTAAAACCTAAAACGCGATTTTCAAGTAAAGACGCGAGTTTATTGTTTAAACCACCTAAACCTTTTAGTGTAATTTCGGCCATAATGGCGCGTTTTTCACTAACATCTGGAGATTTTGGATCATCTAGGTCGTTGTAGTATGAGCGGCCATAGACTGAAATACCCCAGCAACATGATTCATAGTTAACGCCTAATAAAAGTTCACGCGCAACATCGTTATCCATGTCGTATTGTACGTGGCCCATAATACGCCAATTGTCTTTAATTGGTTGTATAAACGATGCAACAACCTGATCGTAAGTATCTTGGCGTCCTGCAATATCTTTGCGATAGAAATAGCCTAAGTTATAAAGATTTCCTTTATCTCCAGTATAATAAACTTGGAAATCGCGCTGAGCGTTATCACCATTAGACATCCATGCTGAGTTGGCTGCGATAGTGAAGTTTTGGTTTAACTGGCTTGTTAAACTTACAACTGGTCCAGTATTACGTTCGGTATCAATCTCATCTTGTGGCTTTAATGTCACACGACGATCTTCAAAATAATAACTTTGACCTACACTTGCACGTAAACGTTCTAAGCCTACTGTGTCAAAGAGGCTATAACTTACGCCAAGTGATAGAAAGTTGTTGTCTTCAAGGCGGTCATGTCCGTAGAAGCGGTAAGGGTTAAATAATTGATCATAACTTACTGATGCTGAAGTTGAGTCAAAGTTTGGATAGCTGTCTTGGTTTTTGTATGGAGCATATGCATAAAATGCTCGAGGAGTAAGTGTTTGTAAATACTTGCCCTCACGTTCAAAATTCAGTCCAGTGTCCAATGTAAATTGAGGTACAACGACTGATTTATTTTCAGAACCGCCATCTAACCCTTGAGATGCGATACTGTCCTTATCATAGAATGTTTGAATAGAACGTACGGAAACTTCAGGTATTAAGAATGCTGCTGGTGTGCGGTAGTTGTAGCGCGTTGCAAACTGGTTGTAGATACGTGTACCACTACTTTCCTGAGCAGAATCATCAGTAATTGATTTCTTGAAGTATGCAGTATCGTTATTGAATTCGTATTGTAAGCCTAATGGATTACCAGTCACATAATTTAATAAGAATTGCGGTAAACGTGCATAAGGTTTATCTGCATCTGCAATTTCTGGATCAAGTGTCTGGAAATCTTCGACTTTAAGCTGAGCTTTTAAACCCGGAATGCCGTGTTGATAGTTGAGTTCCCATGCTCTACGTAAGTTTAGGTCTGTTTTAGAGTTGGGGCTGCTATCTAAATCTGAGAAATAGTCTTTATCTGAAGCATAGTTGTATTCTAGATTGGTTGACCATTGATCATTGATTTCCCAGTTATGTAAAAAATGGAAATCTTTACGATCTTTATCATTGTAGCCTTTGTCTGATGGTAAGAAACCACCCCACATTTCACCGGCACCAAAGCCATCAGTTAAATATCGAAAATCGCCCTTTAACATTGCACCACGGTCTGCTAGATAACGCGGAGTAAGGGTGAGATCATAGTTAGGCGCAAGGTTTAAATAAACTGGAACAGAAAGCTCAACACCACCATCGTTTGAGAAACCAAATTGTGGGTTGAGAATACCAGTGGTACGACGGTCATCAATCGGGAAGTTAAAATAGGGAACTGCTAGAACTGGAACATCTTTAACGTAGAGTTTTGTTCCACGAGTTACACCACGTCCAGTTTCCTGATTCAACTCAATTTTATTAGCCTGAATTTTCCAACCTGGTTTTTGGCCAGGTGGGCAGGTCGTGTACGTTGCATCATTAAGCACCATGACATTTGGAGAAGTTCTTTCGATTTTTCCTGCATGACCATGGGCATGTTGCTGTTCAGAAATATAAAAACTATTGTCTAAATCACCGGTTTGGGTTTTTAAGTTGTAATTAATTTCATCACTTTGTGAAAGTAATCCACCTTGAGCTAATTGTACTCGGCCCTGTGCATGTGCAATGGTTTGAGTTTTATCAATCGTAACTTTATCGGCACGAACTGTGCGCCCTTCCTGATCAATAACGACGTCGCCTTCTAAAACAGAGTCACCGGCAGGATTATAATGTCCATAATTAGCCGTAACGACCGAAGTCGTCTTATCTGCATCTAGGGCTTTGGTCTCTGGGTTAATCGGTGTAACCCATGTACCCTGGCAAAATGCCGAGCTTAAATATTTATTATCACGAAGCTGTGCTTCAGGTGCAGATTTATCAACATAATACTGTTGAAAGAACTCTTGACCCGGGTAGGCTTCTTTGATGTTCGCTTTAAGTTGATTATTGTCTATATTGGAGACAACATCAGCTGACTCAGCATAACTTGATTGTATGGAGCCACATAAGAGCGTAAAAATAGCTGTCGCTAAAGGATTAAATTTAAACTGATGCTTCATTGTCTCATTAACCAAGTATGCTAATTCACAATTAATTATTGTCGCATCATAGAGAAAAAGTTTATAAGTGGCTACACTTAACCCTTCAAAAATCTCAGCTTGTTTTAGATTTTATTGCAAATGAATACACAACGTGAACAATTGATATATACATGGCTTACATCTGTTCTTGAAAATGATCAATTTAAGATCGCTTTTTTAGCAGGTGATGCAAGCTTCCGCCGTTATGCGCGTATCCAGTTACAAAATAAAACGTATATGCTCATGGATGCCCCTCCAGAAAAAGAAGACTGTGTTCCGTTTGTGACCATTGACGAATTTTTTGCAGGCCATGGTGTACGCGTCCCTCAGATCGTCGCGAAAGATTTAGCTCAAGGTTTTCTGTTATTGGAAGATTTTGGTGATGTGCTGTTGTCGACATTATTAAATGAGGAAACAGTCGATAAATATTATGAGCAAAGCTTTAAACAGCTGATTCATTTGCAGTCTGTGAATGGTCAGGAGCAGTTTCCTGCATATTCCTATGAGAAATTGTTAAGTGAAATGAAGCTGTTGACTGACTGGATGCTGCCATCTTTGCAGATTACTCCGAGTGTGGAACAGCAACAGGTGATTGATGATGCTTTCGATCTATTGGCAAGAACTGCATTGGCTCAGCCGCAAGTGATTGTACATCGTGATTTTCACAGTCGTAATTTGATGAAAATTGCAGATGAACCAGAGCTTGGTGTGATTGATTTTCAGGATGCCGTGATTGGTGCTGATACTTATGACTTAATCTCGATTACTCGCGATGCATATGTTCAGTGGAATGCAGAGCGTGTTTACCAATGGTTTAGAGTCTTTTATGACTTATTACCTGAGTCTGCCAAACAGAACCGTAGTTTTGAACAGTTCAAACGTGATGCAGATTTAATGGCTATTCAGCGCCACATTAAAATTCTGGGCATTTTTGTGCGTCTGTTTGAACGCGATGGTAAATCAGGTTATTTAAAAGATTTACCACGTGTAATGTGGTATTTACTTGAAGAAAGCCGCGGTTATGCTGAACTTGATGAGTTTATGTTATTCATAAATAACATTGTTATGCCTAAATTCATCGAGAAATATGGTAACTACGAGGTGGCAGCATAATGAAGGCAATGATACTTGCTGCTGGCTTGGGTAATCGTATGCGCCCACTCACGCTATATACACCAAAGCCTCTGCTTGAGGTAGGCGGTAAGCCGCTTATTGTGTGGCATATTGAAAAACTTAAGAAAATTGGTGTGACCGAAATAGTCATCAATTCTGCATGGTTGGCTGATAAGCTCATCAGTAGCTTAGGGGATGGTTCTCAATTTGGCGTGGATATCCGTTGGACACGAGAGGATGAAGGTCTAGAAACAGCTGGTGGAATTATTAATGCTTTGCCACTGCTTGGAACAGATCCGTTTATTCTGGTGAATGGAGATGTATGGACCACGATGGATTTTGAAGCTCTATGTCAAATTAAGCTAAATGATGATTTAGCACATCTTGTGTTGGTTGATAATCCTAAACAGCATCCTGAAGGCGACTTTACATTGTTCGATGGACGCATTTTTACATTCGATCAAGATGTGATGGGTGAGAACCTCACTTTTAGTGGCGTGTCTGTTATTCATCCTAAGCTTTTTGATGGATTGGAATCTGGTAAGCGTCCTTTAGCCCCACTGTTGAAGCAAGCGATGCAGAACCAAAAAATATCTGGTGAAAAACTTAAAGGTGCATGGGTAGATGTGGGGACGCCTGAGCGTTTAATGGAGCTAGATTTGCAAATTCGTGAAGGCTTCTACGATTAAGTGCGTAATCCCTAATCGTTAACTAGTGTTCCACGATGCATAAATGGGTATACTTTGTTTTAAATTTCACTTAGATGTTATCTGTTTATGCATCCGTTTTTTCAAGAGTTACAACAGGGTAGTCAAAAATTAGGTTTATCGCTTAGCGATGAAGCTTTGGTATTATTGTTAAAGTATCAAGATGCTTTGGTACTTTGGAATAAAGCATATAATCTGACAGCAATTCGTGATCCGAAAGAAATGTTAGTGAAGCATTTGTTGGATAGTCTAAGTATTTTGAAAGATTTGCCTGAAGGTAGACTGCTTGATGTTGGTACAGGTGGTGGTATGCCTGGCATGATTATTGCGCTTTGTCAGCCTCAACGCCAATGTGTTCTTTTAGATTCTAATGGTAAAAAAATTCGTTTTTTGAAGCAATTTATTGCTGATCTTAAATTGAGCAACGTTGTGGCAGTACAAACACGCGTTGAGAATCAAGATACAATTGATGAGCTTGGCCAGTTTGATGTCATAACAAGTCGAGCTTTTGCTTCTTTAACGGACTTTGTGGATGCAGCTCAGCCATACCTTCATCAGAGCAGTATAATTGCAGCGATGAAAGGTGTAGTGCCAGTTGAGGAAATTGAGCAGCTCAAGCAGGACTTTTCATGTAAAGTAATTGAACTGCGCGTACCAAGACTTGATGAACAACGTCATTTACTTTTACTTCAACGTATCTAAATAAAAAGTATTAAGGTTACCATGGCTCAAATTATTGCGATTGCAAACCAAAAGGGTGGTGTTGGTAAAACAACGACTGCAGTAAATCTTGCAGCGTCTCTAGCTGTATTAAAGAAACGTGTATTACTTGTAGATATGGACTCACAAGGTAATGCTACGATGGGGTCTGGTATTCAAAAGAACGATCTTTTGTATTCAATTACAGATGTTCTTCTTGGCGAAGTTCCAATTGAAACAGCCATTCAAAAAGCAGAAGTTGGATATAAAGTTCTAGGCTCTAACCGTGAGCTTTCAGGTGTAGAGCTCGCTATCGCAGAGCAAGAAGGTCGTGAATTCATTCTAAAGAATGCTTTGAATGAAATCAGAAACTCATTTGACTATATCATTGTGGATTGTGCTCCAAGCTTGAGCTTGATTACCGTCAATGCTTTGGCAGCTGTAGATAGTGTAATTATTCCAATGCAATGTGAATATTATGCGCTAGAGGGTCTAGCTGATTTAACTCAGACCATTGATCGCATTCAAAAGGCACTCAATCCTGATTTAGAAATTATTGGTGTATTACGTACGATGTACGATGCACGTAATGCTTTAACACGTGATGTTTCTGCAGAGTTAGAGCAATATTTCGGCAAAAAACTTTATGATACTGTGGTTCCACGTAACGTGCGTTTAGCAGAAGCGCCAGCACATGGCTTACCTGTTATCTATTTTGAAAAAAGTTCTAAAGGTGCGGTTGCATACTTAAATCTTGCAGCTGAGATGTTAAAGAGAAGTAAAGTGAAGAAAGGAAGTAAAGTATGAGCATCAAAAAACGCGGATTGGCTAAAGGGCGTGGTTTAGATGCATTACTTGGTTCAATTCAAAAAGAAAAATTACAACTCGAAGCACAGGCGTTAGACCACGGACAATTAAAGCAAGTTGATGTGAATTTACTGAAACGTGGTGAATATCAACCACGTCGTTTTATTCATGAGCATGATTTACAAGAGTTGGCGTCTTCCATTGAAAAACATGGGGTGATGCAACCTATTGTCATCCGTCCAGTTGATGATGAAACTTATCCATATGAAATCATTGCGGGTGAACGTCGTTGGCGTGCAGCACAACTTGCGGGTTTAACTGAAATTCCTGCAATTATTCGTGATTTAAATGATCAGGTTGCAATTGCATTAGCGTTAATTGAAAACATTCAGCGTCAAGATTTAAATCCGATTGATCAGGCAATGGCTCTACAGCGCTTTCATGATGAATTTGGTTTAAGTCATCAGGAAATTGCTGACACAGTAGGCAAAGCGCGTACTACTGTCAGTAATTTATTGCGTTTATTGAGTTTAGCTGATGACATTAAAGATTTTATGCAGCAAGGCCAGCTTGATATGGGCCATGCTCGAGCAATTTTGACATTGAAAGGTAAAGATCAATTAGAAGTTGCTAAAATTGTAATTGAGAAAGGATTGTCAGTTCGTCAAACAGAGCAATTGGTGCGTGATAGAAGTGAGCCTAAGCAGGAGAAGGAAAAAGCGCCTGTAGCACCAGATATTGAGCAATTGACACAAAAACTATCAGAGCGTTTTGGCGCTAATGTAAAAATTGATCATAACCAAAAAGGTAAGGGTAAACTTGTTATTCATTATCACACCTTGGATGAGTTAGATGGCATTTTAAATATTTGTTTGCCAGAATAATTTGCAGTTGGGTCATGTATTTCTAATTTTATATTCTTGGGGAAGAACATATGTGGGAACTTGTGAAAGCGGGTGGCTGGTTGATGCTGCCTTTAATTCTATGCTCGATTTTAACTGTTGCGATCAGTATTGAACGTTTTGTTCGGTTAAGACGTTCACAAGTTCTACCCGAAGCATTAAGCGGTAAGGACTCTTTAAGAGCTGAAGATGTCGTAGAAAGTTTAGAACAAAATGTAGAAGCGCAAAGTAGCGCCTTGGGACATATTTTAAAAGCAGGTTTTGAGCATCGCGAGCATGGTGAGCAATTTGCTCGTGCGCAAATGGAAGTGGCAGCTTCTCAAGAAATTTCTTATTTGGAAAAAAATATTAATTTTTTGGGCACTCTAAGTGCTATAGCACCGCTGCTCGGGTTGCTTGGAACTGTAGTGGGAATTATTGAGTCATTTCTTGTTATTGATTTTGGATCGGCTGGTAGTCCAAGTTTAATGATCCCTGGTATCTCTAAAGCATTAATTACCACAGCTGTGGGAATGTTAATTGCAATTCCTGCTTTAATTGCTTATCGCTATTTTCAAAGAGTGGTGCAAAATTATATTGCCGAATTAGAACAGCAATCGACCTTATTTCATGCCTCATTGTTCTATAGGCGTTCTACGTCTGTAGCTGAACACCGCCGTGTTGGTTAGGAAGTGAAAGCCAGATGAAATTTAAACGTTCTCAGGTTGAAGACATTCATATCAATTTAACGCCTATGATTGATTGTTTGTTGTTCATTTTGGTTTTTTTATTGCTGTCGACCACATTTAATCAGCCAAGTCGCATCAATTTAACATTACCAGATGCACAAGGTGTTCCACCAAAACAGTACGATCATAAAATTGAAGTCGTGGTAGACTCTGCTGGTCATTATGCTGTGAATGGTCAAGCACTTTCGTCTAAAGAGGTTGCTGATCTGAGTACTGCAATTAAGCAAGTTGCTCAAGAGCACCGTGATTTTATGTTCATCATTGCTGCTGATGCAAAAGCGTCTCATCAGGATGTAATTCGCGTTATGGATGTGGCAGGACAACTCGGTTTTGTTAACATCAATATTAGTACCAAAGTTCCTTCTAGAGGTTTTTCTGAGTGAATCAAGATTTTAAGGTTTATACGCGTCTCATAGCCTATTTAAAACCTTATTGGGGCGTGGCCTTATTAGTACTTATCGGGTTCGGTATTAACTCAGCAACAGAAGTTTCCGTTGCTAAATTGATTAAATTTATTATTGATGCAATCCAAAACAACAGTAGAGCAGATTTGGATTGGTTCCCGTTATTAATTATTTTATTAGTATTTTTTCGCGGCTTAGGCCTATTTATGGGCGGCTACTATACTGCGGTGATTTCACGCAGTTTGGTTTTTAGTATTCGTCAGGAAGTTTATGCGAAACTTTTAAAACTCCCAGCACAATATTACTTAGATAATTCATCTGGTCATATTACTGCCAAAATTATGTATAACGTTGAACAGCTTACGGCTGCTTCTTCTGAGTCATTGAGAACCATCGTTAGGGATGGGATGATTACTCTCGGATTATTAGGCTATCTGTTTTATACCAATTGGCGTCTTACTTTATGTATTTTTGTATTTTTACCTGTAATTGGGGTCTTAGTACGTAAAGCTTCGAAACGAATGCGTAAACTTTCATTACAGGTACAAGATACTATGGGTGATGTGAACCACGTCGTCCAGGAAAGTATTAATGGTAATGCTGTAGTAAAAAGTTTTGCTGGTGAGGAATATGAACAAAAACGTTTCTATAAGTCATCAGAAGAGAACTTAAAACGCGGTTTAAAAATGGTAATTGTACAAAATCTGAATAGCCCGGTTGTTCAGGTGGTAATGGCTTGTGCTATGGCTCTTATTGTATGGTTAGCTTTACGACCTCAGATTTTAGGCACTACAAGTGCAGGTGAGTTTGTGGCTTACCTTACAGCAGCTGGTCTGTTAGCAAAACCAGTTAAAAGCTTGACTGATGTTAATGAAAAGTTACAACGTGGTTTGGCCGCAGCACATTCTGTTTTTGAACTGCTAGATTTACCTGAAGAGCAAAATAACGGTCAATTGAAACCTAAGTTAAATGGGGCAATCCGTTTTGATCATGTAACATTAAATTATGCTGATGGCGTAGCAGCTATTAAAGATTTTTCTTTAGATATTCGTCCAGGCCAAACTGTAGCATTGGTTGGCCGTTCAGGGGCGGGTAAAAGTTCATTAGTCAATATGTTGGTACGTTTTCAAGAAGTATCGAGTGGGCAAATTTATTTAGATGATTTACCAATTAATGATATTGAGCTTTCTAGTCTACGCACACAAATTGCAATGGTAAATCAACAAGTTATATTGTTTAACCGTACTGTTCGTGAAAACATCGCATATGGTCAGTTGGAAGGTGCATCAGATGAAAAAATCTATGCAGCGGCAAAAGCAGCATATGCACATGACTTCATTATGAATTTACCAAACGGTTATGACACTATTTTAGGGGCACAAGGTCTAAACCTATCAGGTGGTCAGCGTCAACGAATTGCAATTGCTCGAGCAATTTTAAAGAATGCTCCAATTCTAATTTTAGATGAAGCTACAAGTGCTCTCGATAATGAATCTGAGCATTTTATTCAGCAAGCATTTGATGAAGCGATGCAAGATCAAGATCGAACAACAATTGTTATTGCGCACCGTTTGTCAACAATTGAAAATGCTGATCGTATTGTAGTGATGGATCAAGGGGAAATTGTTGAGCAAGGTACTCATCAAGAACTTCTTGAAAAACATGGAGCTTATTATCAATTACATCAGCGTAATTTTGAGGATAACTAAGCATGTCATTGGCCCAGCTGATCCAGAATGCATGGAATAAGCAATCGAGTTGGTTGATTGCTTTACGTCCATTATCTTGTTTGTATCGTGCTGGGTTTCTATTAAATCGTAATTTTTATACTACTGGGTTGAAGACAGTCTATAAAGCACCTGTACCCGTCATGGTGATTGGCAATATTACGGTGGGTGGGAGTGGGAAAACTCCATTATTAATACAATTGGTGAATTACCTACAACAGCATAATGTCAAAGTTGGAGTAATTAGTCGGGGGTATGGTGGTACTGGTCCTTTTCCTATGTTGGTTACTTCTGGTGCTCAAGCGAATCAGGTTGGAGATGAACCTGCATTAATTGTTCAATCGACGAGCGTACCAATGGCGGTGGGACCTAATAGGCAGACTGCAATAGAGCTCTTGGTTGCATCAACACCACTAGATTTAATTATTAGTGATGATGGTTTACAGCATTGGGCATTGGGAAGACAAATTGAGTGGATTGTACTCGACCAAAATCGTGGCTTAGGAAATAAAAAACTATTACCTGAAGGATATCTCAGGGAGCCAGTTGAGCGTTTAAAAACAGGAACAGTAATTGAGCATGCTTATAAACCTGCTACAGAATTAAATATGCATCTCGAGGCAGCACAGCCATATTTACTTAATCCCTCTTCAATGGCCGACCATAATTTCAATTCTCAAAATAGTTATCATGCTGTAGTGGGTATTGGCTTTCCACAGCGTTTTTATCAAACACTTAAAGATTTAGGCTTGAAACAATTTCAAGAACATGCGTTTCGTGACCATCATAATTACTCAATTAATGATTTAAATTTTAATGATGAACTGCCACTTATTACAACTGAAAAAGATGCAGTTAAATTATTACCGTTGCTTGAAAAACATTCGGAATTTAAACAGCCTATTTGGGTTGTTCCTGTTAAAGCTATCCTGTCTATAGAGTGTTATCAGGTTTTAAAACAGCAACTGCAAAAACTTGATATCCAATTATCTTAGGAAGAAAAAATGAAACACATCGTCATTCCAGCACGCTTCTCAAGTTCGCGTTTGCCAGGTAAACCATTGTTGCTTATTCATGACCGTCCTATGATTTTACGTGTGGTGGATCAAGCAAAAAAAGTCGAAGGTTTTGATGATCTATGTGTGGCAACAGATGATGAGCGTATTGCTGAGATTTGCCGTGCAGATGGTGTGGACGTTGTGCTTACGAGTCCTAATCATCCGTCAGGAACAGACCGATTAAGCGAAGTTGCTCGTATTAAGGGGTGGGCAGCAGATGATATTATTGTAAATGTTCAGGGAGATGAACCTTTATTGCCAGCTCAACTTGTTCAACAAGTTGCAAAACTCTTGGTCGATAAACCAAATTGTTCAATGTCTACATTGTGCGAGTCTATTCATACCTTAGATGAATTTCAACGTGATAGCATTGTAAAAGTAGTTATGTCTAAGCAAAATGAAGCGTTATATTTTAGCAGGGCAACTATTCCGTACGACCGTGATGGGGCTGGGCAAGCTGAGCCAAGTTTACATAACCAAGCATTTCGCCATTTAGGTTTATATGCGTATCGAGTGAGCTTGTTGCAAGAATATGTGACCTGGGATATGGGTAAGCTTGAAAAGTTAGAAAGTCTTGAACAATTACGTGTTTTAGAAAATGGACATCGTATTGCGATTGCTGTCGCTCAAGCAAATTTACCTCCTGGTGTGGACACTCAAGCTGATCTTGATCGCTTAAATAAAATGCCTGTCGAATCTTTTGAATAAGCGTTAATTTTTAATGAATCCGAATGTAACTTCAAAGGTTTATCCTTGGCAAAAAACAACATGGGATACCTTAACAACAAGGTTCCCCAATATTGGACATGGCCTATTATTTTATGGCAAGCAAGGCTGTGGGAAACATGCTTTTGCTAAGCATTTTCTGGCGTGGGTACTTTGCCTCAATAAGCAGCCTCATGGCGCTTGTGGTGAGTGTAGTAGCTGCCAATGGTTAAAATCAGACACTCATCCGAATTATGTTCATATCACAACAGATGAAGAAAATAAAAAGCAGAATGCAAAAATAAAAATTGAAAAGATTCGAGATTTACTGCCTTTCGTGCAACAAACCGGCGAGGGCTGGCGCGTTATTCTTATTGAGCCTGCTGAAGCTCTTAACTTGGCATCCTCAAATGCGCTATTAAAAACTTTAGAAGAACCTGGTGAACGCGTTGTTTTAATTTTATTGGCTGATCACTACCTTAAATTACCCGCCACTATTCGTAGCCGATTGCAGCATTTTGCTTTAGATCGCGTTTCATATGAACAAGCTACTTCATATTTGAATGAGCATTTATCTGAACTTGCAGAAGTACAACCTGATTTATTACTTGGTCTATCTAATGATATGCCTTTACAAGCAATAGAAATTGCAAAAAGTGATTGGTTTACAAAGCGACAGATTTTCTTAAATGACTGGTTAAAAATTGTAGCTCAAAAAAATATGCCTTTATTTTTCTCAGGAAAATGGCAAAAAGAATTAAGTTTTAGCGATTTTATCGTACTTTTTGAGTACTTGTTGGGAGATTTAATTTGTGTCAAGCTAAATCAGCCACAGAAAAATACGGATTTAGATTTTGATCAATTAAGTCCATATTACGATTTAGAAAGCTTATTTAATATTTATAGTGAACTACAACAAGCAAAAAAACTTGTTGAGCAAAATGTACAAAGTCAACTTATTGTAGATCAATTGTTTATAACGTTAATGAATATTTGAGGGGAAAATTATGCAGCCGCAAATGGGGGGTATTATTCAGGTAAATGTTCCTGATAGAGCTACTTTGCAAGCAAGCTATATGGGATATGTGCAAGGTGGAGGCCTATTTGTACCATCAAAACAAAAAGTAAAAATGGGACAAGAAATTTTCATTTTAGCTACTTTGCCTGAGCAATCTCAAAAAATTCCTCTCACTGGTAAGGTGATTTGGATATCACATAAGCAAAGTGGATTTAAACCTCAGGGTTTCGCTATTCAATTAAGTGGAGATAAGGGAATTTACTATAAAGCTGAGGCAGAAAGAGTTTTGGCTGGTAGTATGTCTCTAGATCGTCCAAGTTATACCATGTAGTCAAATAGGATAGAAAAGTGTTTGTTGATACGCATTGCCATTTAACGATGTTAGATTTAACGCCTTATAACGGTGACCTGGACCTTGCGCTCGCTGCAGCGCGAGCAGAAGGAGTGTCTAAATTTATGGCAATTTCCGTTGATCTTGATGACCATATTGCACTAGCAGAAATTGCAAATAGACATGAAGACGTTGGTTATACGGTAGGTGTGCATCCTTGTGAGGATGTGGACACAATGGCACGTGCAACAACCGAGCACTTGATTGAATTAGCTCAATCAGAAAAAGTATGGGCTCTGGGTGAAACTGGACTGGACTATTATCACAGTACAGATTTTATTGAAGAGCAAAAGGCATGTTTTGCAAGACATATCCAAGCTTCGAAAGTTGTAAAAAAACCAGTCGTCGTTCATACGCGTTCAGCAAAGCATGACACGGTAGATATTATTCGTGCAGAAAACTCCACGCATGGAATTTTGCATTGTTTTACTGAAGATTGGGAAACTGCTAAGGCTGTGCTGGATTGTGGTTATTACATTTCTTTTTCAGGTATTGTGTCATTTAAAAATGCACAAGATTTGCGTGATGTAGCTAAACAAGTTCCGCTAGATCGACTTTTAATTGAAACAGATAGTCCTTATTTAGCACCTGTTCCATATCGCGGTAAAACAAATGAACCAAAATATGTGCCTTATGTAGCCAAAGCGCTCAGTGATGTATATGATAAATCGGTTGAGGAAATTGCAATGATCACCTCACAAAATTTTGAGAACTTGCTAAAAGCGATTTAAGTTATAGAAACTATATAAGAGAGTAATTGCGTGAAGATGGATCGTCAGGCTCAGTTCCGAGCAAGAGAAGTATTAATATTTCAGGTTGCGGAGCAATTATTGCTAGAAAATGGTGAAGCTGGGATGACACTTGATGTCTTGGCTGCTGAGCTTGATTTAGCAAAAGGAACTTTGTACAAACACTTTCAAAGTAAAGATGAATTGTACATGCTATTGATTATTCGTAATGAACGTATGTTACTCGAAATGATTCAAGATACTGAAAAGGCCTTTCCAGAACACTTGGCCTTTTTTATGTTGCATCATTTACATCATCCTGAGCGGACAGTTTTATTTCATCAAATTGAAGAAAAACTTTCGATTACGGCTCAGGGTGTACATCACCTTTTTAATGAACTCTATCAAGTGCGTAAACAGCGATTACGAATTATCATTCGCATGACAGATCACTATTTAGAATCGATTCAAAGCAATATGACAACCCGAGATTATCTTGCATCTATTTGGTCATTAACTCATGGTGCAGCAGCTATTCTTAACTCAAGTTTTTACCAACGGTATTTAGGTTCAAGGGACACGTTAAGAGTGGCTTATATTGATCAGGCATTAGCCTTACCTAAACAAGCTGTTGAACAATATGCTTAATAGGTCGATATGAAATCTCAATCACCACCTAAATCACAAAAAGGTTTTACCCTCATTGAAGTGATGGTGGTGATTGTTATTATGACAATTATGACCTCTCTCGTTGTACTCAATATAGGTGGGGTTGACCAAAAGAAAGCGATGCAAGCAAGAGAGTTATTTTTGCTTGATGCACATAAAATTGGTAAAGAGTCGCTTGATCAGTCTCGTGTTTTAGCTTTATCTACTATGAGTGAGACTGATGTTTCTACATTTTCCTATGAACTGTATGAATACCACGATCAGAGTAAATTACAGGTTCAAGAATTAAAAAACCGTTGGCAGAAATACCCAGAATTTACTACGCGCCAATTGCCTAAACATGTATATTTTACAGTGCAACCGCTAGATGGGCAGAACTATTCAAAAGCGACGAATACCGATTTAGTTGGCGGGCAGGCTCCTCAATTAATCTGGTTCGGCAATGGTGAAGCTAAAACAGTTAAAATACAGTTTTACTTTGAACAAAAACCAATTGGTTCAGAAATACAAATTGATCATTTGGGTAAAATAAATGAAATCTAAAGGCTTTACTCTATTAGAAGTAATGGTAGCTTTAGCAATTTTTGCAGTAGCTGCTGTCGCGTTAACTAAAGTGGCCATGCAATATACCCAATCTACCTCAAATGCAATTCTTAGAACAAAAGCACAGTTTGTAGCAATGAATGAAGTTGCTTTAATGGAGATTAATCAGGAATGGCTTCAAGGCACTCAAAGTAAGCAGGTAACTTCTCAAGGTGAAACTTGGCAAATTGATAAATCAGCAGAATCCACAATCAGCCCGAATGTTCAGAAAGTAGATTTGCAAGTTAGCTTATATGATTCTGATAAAGGGAAAGTTCAAAATGGTATTACCCATTTAGTATTTTTTAATTATCCAATGAAAGTAAAATAATGATAAAAAATAAATATTTTCGCTTTCAAAGCACAGGTTCACGTCTTGCGGCACGATCGAGCAGTGCTCGATTAACTCATGCCTCAGGATTTACTTTAGTTGAGCTTTTAGTCGCAATTGCAATTTTTGCTGTTTTATCTTTGTTGGGTTGGAAAATTTTTGATTATTTATTAAAAGTTCGTGACCGTAATGCTCAACATGAAGTGCAGCTATTTGAATTACAAGATGCGTATCAACAAGTTTTGAGAGATACATTACAAATTATACCTTTATCGGCAAATCAAGGCGGGAAGCTTCATCCAGCCTTAGAACTTGATAATCAAGTGCTCTATTTTAGTAAGGCTGGTGTTACTGATCCTTTAAAACAAGGTTTATCACCTTTTGAGCGTATTGAATATCGGTATGATCCTGATCAAAAAAAACTTTATCGTCTTAAATATAGCAATTTAAATACTTCGAACAGAGAGCAGCCCTTATCTAGCACTTTGTTGAATCAGGTCGAACAGTTTCAAATTATGGTGTTAACGCCGCAAGAAGTGACAAAGTGGCCAGAAATTAATCTTGATCCTACAAAGCCTGAAGAGTTTAGAAAACTGCCGAAAGGAATAAAAATACAACTTACGGTTGCTGGTGTAAGTTATGAGTGGATTTATAGCTTAAACCAAGGGAATTTATCGCTCTCCAAAGAAGGAGGGGTATAATGTTGCACAATAAAAAGAGCCAGCAAGGTGTAGCATTACTCACAATTTTGATTATGGTTGCATTGGCTACAATTTTAGCTGCCTCTATTGCAAAGCATCAAACCAATACAATGGAAAACACTGGTTATTTAATGCGTCAAAATCAGTCATTACTCTATGCAAAAAGTGCAGAAGCTTTTTTTTCTGAGTTATTAATTCAAGATGCAAACAATGCTGGTGGCATTGATCATTTAAAAGAAACATGGGCACAGCCAATGCCTCCTTTTCCAATAGAAGATGGATCTGTGTCAGGGCGTTTAATAGATGAGTCAGGGAAATTTAACCTAAACAATTTAACGACCAATGAAGGCAAGGTAAACGAAGCTGCTAAAAGCTGGTTTGAGCGGTTACTTGTACGTGTAGGCTTGCCAGCAGAGTTAAGTCAAGCAATTATTGATTGGCAAGATCCGGATGAAGAACCATTTGGACCTATGGGCGCAGAAAGTAGTTATTATGAAGGGCTTGATCCTAGCTACTTAGCTTCAAATGCTAAGTTTCATCGTATTGAAGAGTTGAAATTAGTAAGAGGTTTTGAAGGCAAGAAATATGATTTAATTGCCCCTTATATTTCTGCTTTACCCGAAAATACAAAAGTGAATATTAATACCGCCTCACCATTAGTGTTAGCGAGTATTGATCAAAAATTAGATTTAGGGGCGGTAGAAAAAGAGCTTCAAATGCGCCAACAAAATTTAAAATTCTTTCAAAATGTTGATGAATTATGGCAATTGAATGCTTTTTCAACAGTTGATACTCAAAACAGAACTGAGGTGAATAGCCTGTTAGATGTTAAGTCGAGTTTTTTTCAAGCACAAATTGAGGTTATGCTTAATAATCGGAAAAGACAATTTACAAGTGCACTCATGCGTAATGATAAGCAGGTTTATGTCTACTCTAGAAATATGTCGCCATTTAACTAGTTGAAAAATTATAATTTATTTTTTTGATCATGTTGTTGAAAAGTTGTTGTCAGGAATTTCTCTAGTGGACATAATAGAATAAATATAAATTTTCTATATGTTTATCTTCAATATTTCTTCACAAGTCTTATCATACTTTTCGCTAATTGTTTCTAATTGAAAAGTGGTGCGAAGTTTTTGTCTTTTGCTTTATAATAATATTCCTAGAAGGAATGATCGATTTGGCACATGTTAATTCGTAAGTTATTTAAGTTTGAAAATGCACATATTGTACGTAACTGTACATCGGATCGTTGTAAGCGATCAATTCATGGACATAGCTACAAAGTCGAATTATTGCTTAAAGCTTCGAAATTAGATCATGGACAAATGGTTTATGATTTTGGGCTTTTAAAAGGAGTAATAAAAGACCTGATTGATAGCTTTGATCATGCAATCTGTTTTTGGGAAAAAGATGATTCTCAATATATTGATGCTTGTCAGACTTTTAGTGCTCGTTGGATTTCTTTACCTGTTTCGCCATCCGCTGAACAGTTCTCTCGTATTTTCTTTTATCTAGCTCAGCAAGTTTTGCAATCAACAAACACTCAAAATGGGGAAGGTGATGTTGAGGTTTATTCAGTTATTGTTCATGAGACCGATACTGGATATGCTCAAAGCTTTATTGAAGATATTCAAAATGAACAAATGGGGATTTTAAGTCTTGATAGAATTGTTTTCTCAGAACAAATTCAGATAGAGTGGGCAAATCCGCAAATGTATGAAGACTTGAAAAAAGGGATGAAATTTAATAATCCTCAAGTTGATTTACAAGTCGAAGTGTAAATCGAATTACTCTTATTTGTAGAATTGAAAATTGATCTAGGATGACATTAATGCAATTAACTGAGCAACAGCAAGATAAACTCAGTAAAGTTCAATTAGAAGAAAGCTGGAAAATATCTTTAGCACCTTTTTTGTTAAGTCCTCAAATGGATAATTTGCGTGACTTCTTATTTCAAGAGAAACAAGCACAAAAAATAATATATCCACCGAGTAAACAAATCTTTAGTGCTCTAAATACGACACCATTGGCTGATGTGAAGGTCGTTATTTTGGGACAAGATCCATATCATGGACCGAACCAAGCGAATGGGTTAAGTTTCTCTGTTCAAAAAGGTATTGCATTACCACCATCTTTACGTAATATTTTTCATGAATTACATACAGATTTGGGTATTCCAGCTCCTCGTCATGGTGATTTAACGAAATGGGCTAAACAAGGGGTGCTTTTACTGAACAGCGTGCTTACTGTTGAGGCTGGACAGCCAACTTCACATCAAAAGCAAGGTTGGGAAGCATTTACTGATGAAGTCATTGATGTTTTGAATGAGCAAAGAGAACATGTGGTATTTATTTTGTGGGGTGCTTATGCACAGCGCAAAGGACAACGTATAAATAGAGATAGACACTTGGTTTTAACCGCCGCACATCCATCACCTCTTGCCGCAAACAGAGGAGGTTTTTTTGGATGTAAAGTGTTCTCAAAAACAAATCAATATTTGAAACAACATGGCATTGAGCCCATAGACTGGCAATTGGACGCATGATGAACTCTCCCAATGTAAATAACTATCACCCGGACTTGGTGGTTGAAGAAGCAAAAAACGGCTGGCGTATAGTACGATTGAATCGCCCTAAATCATTGCATGCTTTAGATGAGTCAATCGTAACGGCATTATTACGTGTATTTGAAGATTTTCGTGATGATGAGAGTGTTAAAGCAATTTGGTTAGATTCAACTACACCAAAAGCTTTTTGTGCAGGTGGCGACGTTAGAAAATTGCGTCAACTTGTTATAAATCAAGAAGTAGATACTGCGAATAAGTTTTTTCAGCAAGAATATGCTTTAGATTTACTTTTACATAATTATGCTAAACCTGTGGTTATTTGGGGCGAAGGCTATGTTATGGGTGGTGGTTTGGGCTTGTTTATGGCAGCACCGTTCCGTCTAGTAACCCCATATTCTCGTTTGGCAATGCCTGAGATTAATATTGGTTTATATCCAGATGTCGGGGCGAGCCGTTTCCTAGCAGATCGTGGTCCAATAGGTTTGTTTACTGGTTTAACTGGTTCAATCATGACAGCCGCTGGAGCATATAGCATCGGTTGGGCAACTCATATTTGTGAAGCACAGCGTGATAATGTTTTGCAAAAAGTTTTAAATATTAATTGGGCTCATTATCCTGCAGGGGATTTTCGTGCAATTGATGATACTTTAAATAGCTTGCATCGTCCTGTTGCGGCAGGTCCATTGCAAAACTCACTTGATGTGATTCATAGCGTTTGCCGTGGCTTTAATTTTGAACAAGATTATCAAGCTATTGTTAGTTTGCGTGATGCGAGCAGTGATTGGCTTCGCCAAGCGAGTGAGAACTTGCAAAAAGGATCTCCTAGTACTGCGGCAATTACTTGGTTGCTGTGGCAATGGGGTAAACAAATACATTCTTGGGATGAAGTCTTTGACTTAGAAGCTCAAATTTCTGAGTGGAAAATTCGTCATCCAGACTTTGTAGAAGGCGTTCGTGCACGCTTAGTTGATAAAGATTTATCACCAGAATGGAAACCATGTGAAGACCTAAGCCTAAGAGGTATATTAGCTGATTGTCCGCCAGTGACTTCAATAGATAGCTGGAATGCTTTGCTTAGACAACATGGTGTGATCATCTAAAATACATGACTGAATATAGTGATGAATATTGGATGCAGCTTGCATACGAGCAAGCTGAATTAGCCGCACAGCAGGGTGAAATTCCTGTTGGTGCGGTTGTGGTGAGCCAAAATCGAGTAATTGGATCTGGCTATAATGCTCCAATTAGTTTGTTAGATCCAACAGCACATGCAGAAATTCAAGCTATCCGCGCAGCATGCTTATCATTAGACAATTATCGATTGCCTGAAGATGCAACTTTATATGTCACTCTTGAGCCATGCACAATGTGTGTAGGCGCATTAGTACATGCAAGAATCAAACATGTGGTTTTTGGTACAACAGAACCTAAAGCAGGTTCATTAGTAAGTGCTCGTCAGTTACTACAACATGGTTATTACAATCACAGATTTACCTTTCAACAAGGTTGTTTACAAGAAAAATGTGCCCAACAACTCAGTCATTTTTTTAAACAAAGACGTGAGCAAAAGAAACAAGAAAAACAACAGAAAACGTCCTTAAATGATTAAAAAGTAACACGAGCTTATGGCAAACTAACGCGATTTTACTGCCATGATTCTATTTAATAGGAAATATTCAATGCGTAATGTAATTACTGTAAAAAAAGAATTTAATGCTCCTCTTAGTGATGTATTTAACTTGCTCTCTAAACATGCAACTTACAATACTGCTTTTGCACCTTTACAAGTTGTACGTGTGAAAGACTCGGCAGATTCTAAAAGACCTGATGGTTTAGGCTCTGTTCGTCGTATGGGATTTGGTCCAATCAAGCCACTTAAAGAAGAAATTACATTACTTGAAGAAAATAAAAGTATTGAATATAAATTAATAGACAATCCTTTGATTAAACATCATTTAGGTCGAATAGAGTTTTCTGAAATCACCCCATATATAACTTTAGTTACATACCGCATCGAGTTAACAGCAAAAGCTCCAGTGGTAAGTAAATTAATCCTTGCACAGCTAAAACTAGCCATTACACTAGGCTTTTCGAGATTAGCTAAAGCAATTGCTTCTTAGTGAGAGTTCAATGACAGTTCAAATTATTACTATTGATGGTCCGAGTGGTTCGGGTAAAGGAACATTGGCCGCAAAACTTGCAGCACATTATCAATATCATTTACTCGATTCGGGTGCCTTATATCGTTTATTAGGATTGTCATTACATAAACACGATTTATTAGAGAAATTAGACAGTCAGCTCGATGAATGCATTCAATATGCACGTCATCTAGATATTAAATTTGAAACATCCACAACAGGGATTTTAGTTTTTCTAGATGGTGAGGATGTATCCCAAACAATTCGTACAGAACGGATTGGTGAATATGCATCGAAAGTTGCAGCAATTCCAGAACTTAGACAGGCATTATTTGAGCGACAAAGAGCTTTTGCACAAAATCCTGGTTTGGTTGCAGATGGTCGTGACATGGCAACAGCTATTTTTCCAGAAGCAAATGCGAAAATTTATCTAACGGCTTCTGCTGAGTCGCGTGCCGAGCGAAGAGTAAAACAGTTGCAGGGCATGGGCCTAGATGCTAAAATAAACGACATTTTAGCTAATATACAGGCGCGTGACAAAAGAGATATGGAGCGAGAAGTTGCTCCACTCAAGCCAGCCAAAGACGCTTATATCATTGATAGTTCGGAATTAACGATCGATCAGGTATTTAAGTTGATGGTTGAGTATGTCGATAGCCGTACCATTTAGCAATTAGAATTATCAGTTGACGCATAGCTTGATCAGTCTATAAAGACTATGTCGATACTTAACTAAACCGGCCTTGTCTGATCCAAGACCGCGGAATTTATCAGGTATATCATGACCGAATCTTTTGCAGCCCTCTTTGAAGAAAGTGAATTAAACCTCAACGTTGAAAAGGGTGCAGTCATCCAAGGTGTTGTTGTAAACATCGATAGCGACTGGGTAACTGTTGACACTGGCCTAAAGTCTGAAGGCATTGTTGACCGTGCTGAATTTTTAAATGAACAACGTGAACTTGAAGTTCAGGTTGGTGATACTGTTGACGTAGTTGTTGAAGCTCTTGACAACGGTATGGGTCAAACAGTTTTATCACGTGAAAAAGCTAAGCGTGCTGAAACTTGGACTAAACTTGAAAAAATCTTTGAAGATGGCGAAATCGTTACTGGTGTTATCTCTGGTAAAGTTAAAGGCGGTTTCACTGTTGACATCGGTCCTGTTCGTGCATTCTTACCAGGTTCATTAGTGGACACTCGTCCTATCCGTGACACTACTCACCTTGAAGGTAAAGAGTTAGAGTTTAAAGTAATCAAACTTGATGCTAAACGTAATAACGTTGTTGTATCTCGTCGTGCTGTTATGGAAGCTGAATCTTCTGCTGACCGTGAAGCATTACTTGCTCAACTTGAAGAAGGTCAAACAGTTACAGGTACTATCAAGAACCTTACTGATTACGGCGCATTCGTTGATCTTGGCGGTATTGATGGTCTTCTCCATATCACAGATATGGCTTGGAAACGTATCAAGCATCCTTCAGAAGTTGTTGAAGTTGGTCAAGAAGTTACTGTTAAAGTACTTAAATTTGACCGTGAGCGTAACCGCGTATCTTTAGGCCTTAAACAATTAGGTGAAGATCCATGGTTAGCGATCATGAACCGTTACCCTAAAGGTTCTATCGTTAAAGCTCGTGTAACTAACTTAACTGACTACGGTTGTTTTGCTGAAATCGCTGAAGGCGTTGAAGGTTTAGTTCACGTTTCTGAAATGGACCACACTAACAAAAACATCCACCCATCTAAAGTTGTTCAGATTGGTGATGAAGTTGATGTTATGGTTCTTGAAGTTGACGAAGAACGTCGTCGTATCAGCCTTGGTATCAAACAAACTCGTGCTAACCCATGGGAAGAGTTTGCTAAAGCTCATGAGAAAGGCGAAAAAGTATCTGGTACTATCAAGTCTATCACTGACTTTGGTATCTTCATTGGCTTGAATGGCGGTATCGACGGTTTAGTACACTTGTCTGATATTTCTTGGAATGAGCAAGGCGAAGAAGCTATTCGTCGTTACAAGAAAGGTGACACTGTTGAAGCTGTTATCTTGTCTGTAGACGCTGAAGGTAACCGTATCAGCCTTGGTATCAAGCAATTGAACAGCGATCCGTTCAATGATTTCTTAGCTGCTAACGAACGTGGTACTTTAGTTAAAGGTACTGTAACTGCAGTTGATGCTCGTGGCGCAACTGTTAAGTTAGCTGACGAAGTAGAAGCTACTCTTAAAGCTTCTGAAATCAACCGTGACCGCGTTGAAGATGCAACTAAATTCTTAGAAGTTGGTCAAGAAGTTGAAGCGAAAATCATCAACGTTGATCGTAAATCTCGCTCTATCAACTTGTCTGTTAAAGCGAAAGACGAAGCTGAAGAGAAAGAAGCAGTTGCTACTTTACGTACAGTAACAACAAATCAAGAAAATGGTCCTAAGACTATTGGTGATTTGATCAAAGCACAAATGAAGTAATAAGTTAACAAAGTACAGTTTCATGTAACGGAATTGTACTTTTTATACAAATTACTGTAAACGGTAGCCTAGTATTCAACATACTGCGCTACCGTTTTGTATTTAAACAGGTTATTATCAGACGACATAGAGTAGCAATAAATAACGAGGTCGTAGATGACTACTGAAGCTCTTAATAAGTCTGATTTAATTGAACGCATTGCGCTAAAAAACCCCCACTTAGCTGAACCTTTAGTGGAAGAGGCGGTTAAAATTATGATTGATCAAATGATAGAAGCCCTATCAACTGATAATCGAATTGAAATCCGTGGTTTTGGTAGCTTTGCTTTACACCACCGTGACCCAAGAGTTGGTCGCAATCCTAAAACGGGAAGATCAGTGGAAGTGGCAGCTAAAGCTGTTCCACATTTCAAACCTGGGAAAGCACTGCGTGATGCAGTCAACGAATCCGGGAAATAAATAAAAATTTATAAGTGGGTGTGCCTATGCGTTATATTTTAATTGCATTGCTTATTGTTGTATTTGGTTATTCTTTAGCACTTGTATTGCAAAATCCAACAGAGCTTTCTGTTGATTTGTTATTTACCCAAGTTCCAGCTATGCGATTAGGCTTATTATTGCTACTCACATTAGTACTTGGAACGGTGGTTGGTCTTTTGCTAGGTGTACAGGTTTTCAGAGTGTTTCAACAAAGCTGGGAAATTAAACGTCTTCGTAAAGATATTGACCATTTGAGAAAAGAACAAATTCAAAGTGCTCAATTAGCAGCAGCAGAAGCCGCTGCAAATGTAAGACATGAAAAAACTGTTTTAGATGTTTATCCTGAAGATAAAAACTCTACTCCGTTATAATTCGAACACTACTCTTTATTTACGAGTAAAGAGTAGTATCTTCCTTAATTTATCAGTGTTTTCTTCTTTTTATTTTTCTAAAAATCAGTTCTCTTGGCATTATTGTTTCTAAATTTGAAAGCCTTCCTTATAGATTCCTTTATTACTTGATAACTTGTCTATTATAATGACGCTGATTTTATGTGATGGAAGAAAGTCTCTTGAGTATCATTGTTGCGTTAGATGCAAAAAGCCAATATGACGCTTTAAAAATTGTTGAACAACTTGATCCTACTTTATGCCGTGTAAAAGTGGGTAAAGAGCTTTTTACTCATGAAGGTCCATCTGTTGTAAAAAAACTTCAAGAACAAAATTTTGAGGTTTTTCTTGATCTTAAATTTCATGATATTCCAAATACTACCGCTCAGGCTGTTTGTGCAGCAGCTGACTTAGGAGTGTGGATGGTAAATGTCCATGCTTCAGGTGGTCGTAAAATGATGGAAACTTGTGTAGAGCGTTTAAAAGCAGGTAACTATCAAACTCAGTTAATTGCGGTCACAGTGTTGACCTCAATGGGGCGTGAAGATTTAAAAGATATTGGTTTGGATGTTGAACCGGTAGAGCACGTAAAGCGCTTAGCTAAACTCACTAAAGAAAGTGGCTTGGATGGTGTGGTTTGTTCTGCACAAGAAGCTAAAATTCTTCGCGAGTTGATTGGACAAGACTTCTCTTTGGTGACGCCAGGTATTCGTCCAGAAGGAACAAATGCGGACGACCAAAAACGTATTGTAACTCCGAAGCAAGCTATGCTTGATGGTTCTACACATTTGGTCATTGGTCGACCGATTACTAAAGCAGAAGATCCAACAGCAATGTTGAAGTCTATTCTTACTTCAATTGCTTAAAAATTTAGGAATAAGCTAATTAATAGCGGGGCGAGTAGGCTTAATAATAAGCCGCTCATCATGGCATGTGGTACATAATGTGTACCGCATGACTGTTTCACCATTGCTAATGTAACGTCCATTGAAGTTGCGCCAGCACTTGAGATAGCAGGGCGTGGGAAACGCCATCCCATTGTATACATTAAAAATATAGCAACAATTTCTCTAAATAAATCAGTTAATAACGCGATGCCACCCAGTTCTGCCGAGTGTAACTGCGTAAATAAAATGCCTGACATTGAATACCAGCCATAACCTTGCGCTAATGCTAATGTTTCGTTCAGTGCAAAATGCTTGTTAAGCAAAAAGTAGTTGAAGAAACCGGCGATACATGAACCTATAAAAGCAGCTAAGGGTACAATTAAAATTTTCCAGCTTAACCACGTACGATTAAAGTGAGTAAAGGCAAGCTCAATGCCAATTAAGAAAATAAACAGTAATAATAAATACCAACTATTAAATGCAATATGTGAGTTGAATTGAGTGACAATAGCTCCTAATAAAACCCCGATGCCTAAGGAAAGAAAGGCTTTTGCAATATTCTTTAAAGCATTTACAAAAAGTTGAAGTGAGATTTTTCCTTTTACACTTTGTTTATCAAAAATCGTATAAGCCAATAAACATGTAAAAAAAGAACCAAAAGATGTGGTAAGTGCAATGATTATAGCTGGTGGAAGTATCGCAGAAGGGTTCTCAATTTGGTCAAGTGCTAATGTTAACTCTAAAGCCACACTCGCTAAGAGAATATAAGAAAAATAGGGCAGTATTTTGAAAATAAACTGTCGGATATTTAGAGATAGTTTAGGTGCTAGAAAATAGCCGGAAGCAAGTGCTAAAAAAATTTGAATGATGAGATAAAAAGATTGCATATAATAATAGGTGGATTGTTTTTAACCCACCTATTATGTCTCGAACATTTTAAGCTGCATAGCTCTGTGAGCTTTTATTTAAGAGTAGGTAATCTTTAGGATTAACTTTACGTGTTTCTAACCAGTACTTCCATGTATAGGTTGGCCAGAGCGAAAAGTTTTTCCCATCGGCAGATTGATACCAACTACTACAACCTCCAGCTTGCCATACAGTCCCCTGAAGCTGAGTTTGAACCCGCTCGTTAAAAGCATCTTGAACTTCTGGTTTGATCTCAATTGCTTTTTGACCAGACTTTTCTACAAGTTGAATCAGTTGTAAAATGTAATTTACTTGAGATTCAATCATAAAAATAACCGAATTATGACCTAATACTGTATTAGGGCCGACTAATTGAAATAGGTTGGGAAAGTTCTTAGTCATAATGCCATAATAACTTTCTGCACCATCTTTCCATGCCTGTTTTAACTCGATTTGATTGCGTCCAATACAAGTGAAATGTTTTAAGTAAATACGTGGGTCAGTAATAAAACCTGTGCCGTAAATTAAACAGTCAATAGGCCGTTCTTTACCATCTTTAGTAATAATACTGTTTTCTTTAATTTCTTGAATGCTATGCGTTATTAGTTCGACATTTTTACGGTTAAATGTAGGGAAGTATTTATTTGAAATAAGAATACGTTTACATCCCATCACAAAGTCCGGGGTGAGTTTTTTGGCCACTTCTTTGTCTTTCACTTGGAAGCGGATGAAAGCTTCTGCCAACTTTTGGCCATATTTCATAATTTGAGGTTGAACAATCGGTACAACGCGTGACTCATTACTCCAATAAAGACGACTACGATGAATTTGGCGATAAATATTAGAAGATTTGAATAATGCTTTACTCAAACCTGAGTATTTGCGTTCATCTCGTGGTATTACCCACGCTGCCGTTCTTTGAAATACATAGAGCTGCTTAACATCTCCAGCTATTTCTGGAATATATTGGATTGCACTACCACCTGTACCAATCGATGCGACTGATTTACCATTTAAGTTATAGTCATGTTCCCATTGTGATGAATGGAAAACTTTACCTTTAAATTTTTCGATGCCTTGAATATGGGGAATTTGCGGAATATGCAACGGGCCTGATGCAAAAACTACAAATTGAGCTTCGATCGAAGGTTGATTTTTAAAATCTAGAGTCCACACGTGACGTGCTTCATCATATTGGACATGAGTTACATCATGGTTAAACTTACAGTAATCTTTAATCTTATATTTTTTTGTAATATCTTGAATATATTGGAAAATCTCTGGTGCTTCAGCGTAACGTTTTGACCAGTCAGTTTTGGGTGCAAAAGAGAGGGAGTACATATGAGATTGAACATCACATGCCGCACCGGGATAGCGATTTTCTCTCCAAGTTCCACCAACATCATTTGATTTTTCTAAAATAATAAAGTCTTGCTGTTGATTTTGCAGTAAACGGATTGCCATTGCTAGGCCACCAAATCCAGCACCAATAATAGCGATTTTAGTTTTTTGAATAGTATCTTGCTTTGCGTTTAGCATTGGAAACCCTGCATAAGCTGAAAAGAGGATTGCATGCAAGACTAACGTTTTTTGATCAGTTTAAACATGATTGTAACGACGTGAAAATTGATAGATTCGGCAATTAATTTTCTTTCGTCTTTATAGTAAAACATTTGAGTCTAGGGAAATTGATAGAAGAATGAAACGGTCGATACTTGGTTTAATGTATTTAATTCAAGGAATGCGCAATGCAGGCATTGATGTCGACTCACGTTTGGCTGGTATAGGAATTAAGGTTGATGCTTTAGATCCGAGTTCCACAATTCATGATCGCTTAGAATGGGATATTCAACAAATTATTAGTGAAAATGTAGAGCCTGAAAAGGGCCTATTTATTGGGCAGCACTATGCTTTAGCGGGTTACGGACCATTGCTTATGTTGCTTGTAACAAGTAATGATGTTCAAACTGCATTAAATAAAGGAATAAAATATCAAAGACTTACTCATTTATTTGGTGCTTTAGGTCTATATGAGACTGATGAGCGTACAATTTTAAGTTATTTGCCTGTTGATTTGAAAACGCAAGTCGGACAGTTACGGGCGCAATGTGAAGTTTCAGGAACTTATAAATTTATTCAAGATATTTATACGATGATGGGATTACAAATGCCCACTATGCGTATAGAACTTCCATTTGAAAAACCAACTGACTCAGATACTTTATCTCGCTATTTTGCATATTACGGCGATGATGTGCACTTTAATGGTAAATATGCAGCATTTAGCCTAAGCAAGGATGTGCTTGAAATCAAAATCCCTTCAGCGGATATCATTACACATCGTATTTATGAATCAAAATGTATTACAGAAATAACAAGATTAAATCAACAAGATCACCAAACTCCACATATCATACAATGTGTGCAAGATTATCTTGAATTGCAGCAAGGAATTATCCCGAGCATGGCGGAAACTGCTTTTGCATTGAAAATGCCTGAAAGGACATTAAGGCATCAATTGCAACAGTTAAATACGAGTTATAAGCAAATTCGTGAACAAATTATCAAGAATAAGGCATTAAAGCTTATGGAATATAGGGAATACTCAATAGAAGTTATTGCTGAATTGCTCGGTTATTCTGAACCAGCAGCATTTAATCATGCATTTAAACGATGGTTTGGACAAAGTCCTCGACAATATGGCAAAGAATCATCGTCGTAATTCTTGATGCTAAAAGCTAATGTGGTTGAACAAAATGTTCGCTATACTCCTATCAGTTAAAATTGAAATAAAACGATATGTTAAATTTAAAATCTTCTCATAGTACCGCATTCTCACCTTCTTCCCCAGCAGAACGCTATGCTGAGGCTTTAGCTTCAGGCCAGTTTATGGCAGATGATGCGCAAGCACAGGCAGTGCAAGAATTAGATCGCGTATGGAAAGAACTTTTAAACCGTTATAAAGCCTCTAAAAAAGCTTTCCGTCGTTTTCGCCGCCAAACTTCACCTAAAGGCGTTTATATGTGGGGTGGAGTAGGTCGTGGAAAAACTTGGCTGATGGATCAATTTTATGAGTCAGTGCCGTTTCGCCGTAAAACACGTATGCATTTTCATCATTTCATGCAACATGTTCATAAAGAGCTAAATAAGCTTTCAGGCCAACGTAATCCACTTGAAATCGTGGCTGACCAAATTTATAAAGATGCAGTCGTTATTTGTTTTGATGAGTTCTTTGTGTCAAATGTAACGGATGCAATGATTCTAAGTGATTTATTTCAAAAATTATTTGTTCGTGGCGTGACATTAATTGCAACATCAAATATTGCACCAGATGGTTTATATAAAAACGGTATTCATCGTGACCGCTTTTTACCAACAATTGAAATGGTTAAAAAGAATTGCGCTGTTTTAAATGTAGATGCAGGTGTGGATTATCGTTTACGTGTATTAAAGCAAGCTCAATTATTTAAATCGCCATTAAGTAATGAAGTTCAAAACTGGATGTCAGAACGATTTAGCGCTTTAACTCATACACAAGCTCATTCTCAAGAGCCTATTGTAATCAATAATCGTATTGTTGAGACGCTAGGACATACAGAAGATGTGTTGTGGTGTGAGTTTTCTGAACTTTGTTTTAAACCACGTAGCCCAGCAGATTTTATTGAAATTGCAAATATTTATAATACAGTTCTGGTGAGTAATGTTCCTCATTTAACAGATTTCTTGTCTGAAGGTACACGTCGTTTTATTTATCTAGTCGATGAGTTTTATGACCGTGGCGTAAAATTACTTTTAACTTCTCAAGATAGTATTATTGATATTTATCAAGGTGAAAAGTTGGCATTTGAAATTGAGCGTACTCGTTCGCGTTTATTAGAAATGCAATCTGATGAATATTTGCATTCTGAACATCGTCATATTGATGAAGCTAAAAACGCATAAAAAATAGATATGAAAAGCGCTCTATATAGGGCGCTTTTTTTACAACAAAAATAGATAAATTTCGTTAAATAGTGCTTTTTCACGCTGCAAAGTTTGATATAACTAAATACGCTTTAGAAAAATAAGATAGTGGAATTTTTTGTCTGTTAACAAAAAGTCTAGTTTCAGTATCTTTAAATATTGAATAAATTGTTGGGAATCCTAGTCAGAATTTTAATATTTCCTATATAGAAAAATTTATCTTTGTCAATAGTTTTACAAGGGAAAATGCTTACTATTTAGGAATGTGATATTAGTATTCAGCTTAATTTAAATCGGTATACTAGGATTCTCTTGGTATAAAAAGTAGCAACTTCAGGAAAGACAATGACTGCACGTATTCAAAAAGGCAAGTTAGCGATTGCTAAGGAACTTTACGATTTTATCGAAAATGAAGCTTTACCAGGTTCTGGTTTAGATAGTGAAACTTACTGGAAGAACTTTGAGCAAGTTGTTGTCGATCTTAGCCCAAAAAATAAAGCACTATTGGCTAAGCGTGATGAATTACAAGCAAAAATTGATGAATGGCACCGTAACAACAAATTTGAATTAGGTGCTTATAAAGCGTTCTTAACTGAAATTGGTTATTTATTGCCAGAAGTTGAAGACTTTCAAATTACAACTGAAAATGTTGATGAAGAAATTGCATTATTGGCAGGGCCGCAGTTAGTTGTGCCTGTGCGTAATGCACGTTATTGCTTAAATGCAGCAAATGCTCGTTGGGGCTCTTTATATGATGCACTTTACGGCTTCGATGTAATTTCTGAAGAAGGCGGAGCTGAAAAAGGTAAAGGATATAATCCTGTACGTGGTGCAAAAGTTATCGAGTTCGCTAAAAATTTCTTAAATGAAGTTTTTCCACTTGCGCAAGGTTCGCATGCAGATGCAACAAAATATGCGATTGAGCAAAATAAACTTGTTGTAACTTTGAAAGATGGTTCAAAAACATGTTTAGCTCATGAGGCTCAGTTTGTTGGTTTCAATGGTGAAGATGCGAATCCTACAGAAGTTGTACTTCTAAGTAATGGCCTTCATGTCATTATCGAAATTGATGCATCTAGCCCAATTGGTCAAACTGATTTAGCGGGTGTTAAAGACTTAACATTTGAAGCAGCTGTAACCACCATTCAGGATTTAGAAGATTCTGTTGCAGCAGTAGACGCTGAAGAAAAAGTTGAAGGTTACCGTAACTGGTTAGGTTTAATGAAGGGTACGCTTCAAGAATCTATCGAGAAAAATGGTAAAACGATTGTTCGTGATTTAAATAAAGACCGCGAAATTAAAAACTTAATTGGTGGCACAACAAAACTTCATGGTCGTTCACTTATGTTACTTCGTAACGTAGGTCATTTAATGACTAACCCAGCTATTTTGGTAGATGGTGAAGAAATTTTCGAAGGAATTATGGATGCATTGGTAACACCATTGTTGTCAGTTGCGGACATTCGTAGTGAAAACGAAAATAAGAACTCGCGTAAAGGTTCTATGTATATTGTTAAACCAAAAATGCATGGTCCAGAAGAAGTTGCGTTTGCTGTAGAGTTATTTGAACGTGCTGAGCAAGCGTTAGGATTACCAGCGAAGTCATTAAAAATCGGTATTATGGATGAAGAACGCCGTACATCTGTAAACTTGAAAAACTGTATTGCTGCTGCAAAAGACCGTACGATCTTCATTAATACTGGTTTCATGGACCGTACAGGCGATGAAATTCATACGTCAATGGAAGCTGCACCAGTTGTTCGTAAAGAAGCTGTAAAAACACAAAAATGGATTGCTGCTTACGAAAATCGTAACGTTGCAATTGGTTTGAAGTGTGGTTTACAAGGTAAAGCACAAATTGGTAAAGGCATGTGGCCAAAACCGGATAGCATGAAAGATATGTTGGCAACTAAGGCTGCACATCCAAATGCGGGTGCGTCATGTGCTTGGGTTCCATCTCCAGCTGGTGCAGTACTTCATGCAATGCATTACCATCAAGTGAATGTAAAAGCACGTCAAGATCATTTAAAAGCTGAAGAAATGTTGTCATTAGATGATTTGTTGACTCCACCGTTTGCACCTGAGACAAATTGGTCAGCAGAAGAGATTAATAACGAACTTGAAAATAACTGCCAAGGTATTTTAGGTTATGTTGTGCGTTGGGTTGATTTAGGCGTAGGCTGTTCAAAAGTTCCAGACATTAATAACGTCGGCCTAATGGAAGATCGTGCAACATTACGTATTTCTTCTCAACACGTTGCGAACTGGTTGCGTCACGGTATTGTGACTCGTGATCAAGTTGAAGAAGTGCTTAAACGCATGGCAAAAATTGTTGATGAGCAAAACGCAAATGATTCATTGTATACGCCAATGGCAGCTAACTTTGAAACCAATATTGCTTTCCAAGCAGCTTCTGACCTCATCTTCAAAGGTTGTGAACAGCCTTCTGGTTATACTGAGCCGTTACTACACGCTGCTCGTTTAAAGTTAAAAGGTTATACAGGTGACTAATCTTAACCTAGTATAAAAAAAGCCTCTTCGGAGGCTTTTTTATTTGGAAGAATAAATCAAATTTATGACTTAATTATTACTCACTATACCAATTTTAATGACACCTAAACGCTGTGCTGTAGCCATGACCATTGCTACGTTTTTATATTCAGCCATTTGGTCAGGTTTGAGTTTGATCTGGTCTTGATCTTTTTTGGCAACAACACCTTGAAATAAAGTCTCTAGTGCGGTGCGGTCAGAAACCTGTTGGTTATTCCAAAATACTTTGCCTGCAGCATCAATTCGCACATCAATCACTTCAGGTGGCTTTTCATTTGTTGGTGGCGGTGTGCCATTTGGCAAATTAATATTAATCGCGTTGTTTGGCGCAGGTATGGTAATAATAAACATAATAATGAGTACCAGCATGACATCAATAAGAGGTGTCATGTTGACTTCTAACATCACGTCATCATCATTATTTGAGCCGACATTCATACCCATGAAATTCTCCTTAAAGTAATCACTGGGAGGCTGGAGGGGCAGTAACAAAGGCAATTTTGCCAATACCAGCTTGTTTAGTGGTGCTAATGACCTGATCTATTGCCTCAAAATGAGTAAGTTGATCTCCACGAATATGAACTTCTGGCTGAGGCCTTTTTTGTGCAACTACTTGAAGCTTTGATAGCAATATTTCTTTATTAGGCACATAGCTTTCATTCCAAAAAATATCTCCTTGCTTGTTCACAGAAAGTTGAATATTTTCAGGCATAGTTGCGTACGGAGTATTTTTTTCTTCTGGCAGTTTCACTGGAACCGTATGTGTAACTACCGGTATCGTAATAAGAAAAATAATAAGTAAAACCAACATGACATCCACGAGAGGCGTCGTGTTAATTGTGCCAATCATTTCATCATCATCTTCAGAGCCAACACTCATACCCATAATGTTTGCTCCTGATTATTTAATGCTGCGGTTAACTGAATTATTGGTATTAATTTCTCCGCTTAATAAAACCGCGTGTAAATCTGAACCAAACGAACGAACATTTTCCATCACAGCTTTATTGCGGCGAGTCAGCCAGTTGTAACCAAGTACAGCAGGCACTGCAACTGCGAGGCCAATCGCTGTCATAATGAGAGCTTCACCGACTGGGCCAGCAACTTTATCAATAGATGCCTGACCTGAAATTCCGATGGCTGTTAATGCATGATAAATTCCCCAAACCGTACCAAAAAGACCAACAAATGGTGCGGTCGAACCCACAGTTGCTAAAAAGGCTAAGCCACCGCCTAAGTGATTTTGTATTTTTTCAATTGCACGTTGAATTGATATGCTCACCCATGTATTAAAGTCAATGCGCTCAAGTAAAGAGCCGCCGTGTGATTTGGTTGAGTTAATGCCTTTTTCTGCAATAAAGCGATATGCACTATTTTGTTCTAAATTATCAGCTGCATTATCTAGTGAAGTTGCTTCCCAAAAACTTTTCTCTGCTTCTTTACCTTGGCGCTTTACTTTAGCTTGCTGTAAAAATTTCGAGACAATGATGTACCAAGTACCAATCGACATCAGCACTAATATAAATAAAGTGGATTTAGCGACTAAATCTCCCTCACGCCAAAGCGCTTCTAGGCCATAAGGATTTTTAACAGTTTCGCTAGTTGCAGGCTTTGGTGGTGGAGTAGGAGTTGCAGCATTCGAAGTTGTCTCAGTGGTTGCTGTTGCAACGGGAGTATTAGTCTCTTCTGCAAAAACCGAGCTTAATGGAAGTAAAGAGCAAGCTGCGATTAGACTTGCAGAAGCGAAACGTACTAGCGGTTGAGTTGATTTTTTCATCATATTATCTCCAATATTTTTAATTTCTTGCTAATTCAATTATTTATTCAATTACAAATGGATATTCAAGTTCATACCAGTCTTGCTGAGGCACGCCATCTTTCATTGCTGGTTTGAACGTACATAAGCTGTAGGCTTTCGTTGCCGCCTTATCTAAAATTTTGCTGCCACTCGATTTTTTTACTTTCGCATCAATGACTTTTCCGGAAGTATCTACAAGTACCCGTATACGTACCGTACCTTGTTCTTCATTCATCAATGCTTCACGTGGATATTCCGGTTTTTCGCAGCCAGCAGAACCTTCCGAAACACCGCGAGTTACACCAGTTGGTTTTGGTGCAGGTGCAGCAGCAGCCACTGGAGCCGGTGCTGCAACTGGACTAGGTGATGGAGTGTTAGGTGCGGCAGGAGCTGGGGTAGCAACTTTTGTCGGTTGAGTTACCGGAGTAGTTTTTTGTACAGGCGTCACTTTTTCGACCTGTTTCACTGGCTCAGGAACCTTGGCAACCTTTTCTACCATTTTGGGTGACTCAGGCGGTTTTTCCTTAGGCTTGGGCTCCTCTGGTTTTGGAGGAGGCGGAGGCTTAATATCCTGAATAATTTGTAATTCCACAGGCTTTTCTGCTGGTTTTTGAATATTGTTTGCTAAACCTGACATCAGAATATAGGCAACAATAAGATGCAGAAAAAGTACTGCGGCAATACCAATAAGGCGCTTTGCAGATTTATTTTCTATGTCTGTAAAAGTCATGCCCATAGTTACTCCTGAAACTGTAGACAAACAATTTTTTAAATGACTGTTTGGCTAAGAGTGAGTATTTGTTCTGCAAACTAACTGTTGAGAGTTATATTTGCAGAACAACCATTTAGAACTTATAGGTACCTCGGACAAAGTACGTACGCCCTAAAGGATCTGCATAACGTGGGTCATATCCCATTTGGAAGTTATCAATTACATTAGAAGCAGGAGGGTCTTCATCAAACATATTTTTAATACCAGCGGTCACTTCTAGATTTTTAAAGCCTTTGTAAGTGCCTGAAATGTTGTATGTTGTATAGTCACTAACTCTATGGTTTTGATCATTAGAGTTTTGATCTTGATATCCGCGAGAGAAGTTTTGTTGTAGATTTAAAGCCCAGTTTTCATAATTCCAATTTAGGTTTGCAGTGTGTTTCCAGCGCAGAATAATAGATTGATAGTCTAAGCCGGTATATGACCCAGCAACGCCTTTCCATTCGCCATCTGGCTCGGCTTGATATTTGTAGTCCGTTATATATGTACCATCAATATTGAAACCAAAACGACCTGTCGCAGTCATTGGTGAAACCCAACTTAAGCCGACATCGAAACCTGAGGTTTTAATTCCACCTAAATTTTGTTGTGTTGTAATAATATAATCTAATGAACCATCCGGATTACGTACAAATTTGTCTGCATATTTCACTGGATCGTCAAAAATAGCAGTTTCTGAAAGAGTAGCAATTTGCTTATCAACTTCTATATTGAAGTAGTCGAGAGTAAAGGCTAAATTTTTAATTGGTTCAAACACTAAGCCAGCAGTAAAAGACTTTGATTCTTCCGGATCAAGACTTTTATTGCCCCCATTTTGTCTGTCGAATTGCATATTACAATCGCGTTCTTTTTTCCCTCCTGGTTGTACCTCGCCACCCGTGCAAAGTACTGGATCATCATATGACGCACCTGTATTGGTGACTGAATTTGGACCATTCACTTCCCAAAGTGTTGGGGCTCTGAAACCAGTACTATAAGTTGTACGGAACATTAACTGTTTAATAGGTTCCCAACGAAGGGCAAATTTTGGATTAAACGTATCGCCAAAATCGTTGTAGTCATCATAACGAGCAGCAATTTGAGCTTCTAAAGTTTTATGAAGGGGGATATGAAATTCGGTAAATACCGATTTAATATTACGATCACCATTATTTTCTGGCTCATCTGGATCGCTACCTGCACTTGGAGCTACACGGGCAATATCTGCCATAACTTTTGAAGTCCAATCCTCATAACGATAGCTTGCACCAATTGCAAAACCGACGTCTCCAGCTGGTAATTTAAATATAGGTCGACTTGCGGTGAAATCGACAGTAGTCGCATCTAGGTTGGCTTTTAAATATTTACCTTCTACCCCTAATTGATTCCACGCATTCGCATCTTCAGGGTTTTGAGGTCCGAACGGATTTAATGTGCCATTGGTTAAAGCTTCTTGAGTTTTGTCATAGTTTAAATAGCCACTTACGAGAGCATCCGAGGCACTACTATGTGCATAGGTAACTCCTGAGTTAATATCCCAACCATGAGTTTCACCTTCAATACCAGCAAACAATCTATGTGATTGATTAATACTATTACTAATACGGTTACCAGATTGTGAACGCAGATATAGAGGGATAGTTCCCTTAGCGCCTGCTAAAGCTGGAGTTATGCCATTTCCTGGATAATATTTACTACTAGAGTCAAGCGTCAGGTCAAAAAATACATCTGGCGCAACTGAAGTAGTGACTTCACTTCTTGCATATAAATATTCTGCAATCGCGTTAAAATTATCATTTAGTTTAAATGTAGCTCGGCCCATAGCTGAGATGTCTTCTGTTTTTGGAACAATTCCAATCACAGCTTGACTGTTATAGCGACAAGTTCCATCATCGTTACTATTAAGAGGGTTATTACCACAACCAGTGGATGCGTAAGGGTTACCTAGACCTGGGACATTGGCAGGGAATGAACCACTACTGGTTCTATTGACACCTAATTCGGGTAATATACCTCCACGCCGACTAACTTTACGGTCTTTGGCCATGACATCATCGCCTTTGCGATAGTCGACAACACCAAAAACGTTATAGCCATTTTCGTCTAAATCACCAAAGCCGCCAAAGATGCTATAGTCTTGCTGTTCACCACCTTTTTGTTCTGGTTTTTGATAGCCTGCGGTCAGATTAAGTCCTGTAAACTGCTTTTTGGTAATGAAGTTAATTACCCCGCCAATTGCATCTGTTCCATAAATGGAAGAGGCACCATCTCGTAAAACCTCAATACGGTCTAACATTGCGAGTGGGATAATATTTAAGTTTGTGACACCGCTATCATAGGCATTTGCAGCTAGTCGTCGACCGTTCAGTAAAACAAGTGTCTTATTGGCGCCTAAAGCCCTAAGGTTTGCCGCCGAACCGGCTGTTTTACTTGTACCAACGTTGCTGGCAGTCACAAAGTTCGATTGGTTTGCACTAATCTTTGCTAAAGCCTCTTCGGTTGTTGTTACCCCTTGTTTTAAAATTTCATCAACTTTTACGATAGTAATGGGTGAAGCACTTTGAGCTGCAACTCCTTTAATTGATGAGCCAGTTACAGCAACTTTTACAACTTTGACGGGTTTATCATCTGAGCTGGATTGTTCTGTTTCTGCTGCTTGTGCCAGGGTAAGACACATCATGCTTAAACTAAGGGTGCTTAATTTAAGAATTGTTTTGCCGATCTTGGGGGTTACCTGAGATCGAACATTGTATTTTTTTTTCATCGTGGATTTGATCCCTTTTTGTTGTAGTTAGCGATATTGCTGAAAAGTGTCTAAGCAAAGCAAGTGCCAACTATATATTTTTCTTTTTTTAGCTTATGCAAAATGTTGATAAATATTGATTTTATTATGGTTGTGATGAGGATTTAGAGTTTTATCTATGTCTAAAAAGTTTTCCATTTGGTAAGTTTTTCTATGTTGGCTAAAAGTTCCAAAATTATTTGTATAAAAAATAATCATTATTGGATTGTTCATGTATTTATTTTTTACTTTTGTATCTTTTTAGAACTTTTTAAAATGTAATTGTATAATGTAACATTTCTTTTGAGTTTTACTTTTTATAGATAAATCAGCTGTATATGTGGAGATTTTCTATTTAAACTATAAAAAAATTTTGAGCTAAAATGAAACAATTATGACTTTTAATTGTGCATTATAGGTTAATAATGGATAAGTTATATAAATATAATATTTGGCAAAAACTTACTTTTGTTTATATATTCCAATCAGCTTTAAGTGCCTAATAAAGATGTAAATTTTAAATATTTTTATATAGGTTATTCTTGATCATAAAATATGGCATGAAATTCGCTTTATATTAGATAGTTACAGCTTTCTAATTTTATTGTTAGATTTTTCCATTTGATCAAATAAAAGATTGAATAAAACATTTAATAATTTACAAAGAAGAAAGTAGTCCGTTGAGAAAGAACTTTTCTTATGCGGATTTAGATGTTACTCAAAAGGATAATATCTTTAAAATATTAATTAAGTAGGTAGGAACTTGAAATTAAAAATTTTTAAGCTCGCCATTTTAAGTCTGGCTATTACATCAGTTTCTTGTGCTTTCGCCCAAACGCCTGCACAACCAAACAAAATATTACATGTTGCATATGAAGCACCTGATGATGGTTTTGACATGGTTAAAACCACCAATTTTTATAGTGGCAGTATTGCAGAAGCCATTTTCGAGCCTTTACTTAAATATGATTATTTAGCTCGTCCTGTGCAGTTAGTTCCTTATACGGCTGAAAGTCTGCCTCAGGTTGAACAAGACGGTAAAGTTTATACATTTAAAATTAAGCCAGGTATTTATTTCACCAATGACCCTGCTTTTAAAGGTAAACGTCGCGAGCTTGTGGCAGAAGATTATGTTTATGCAATTAAACGCATTTTAGATCCTGAAAATAGGGCACCTTCTGTTTCATTCATTGATGGGAAATTGTTAGGTGCCGATGCGGTTGTAGCTAAGGCAAAGAAAACTGGAAAATTTGATTATGCTGTACCCATTGCAGGAGTGAAAGCGCTTGATCGATATACTCTACAACTTACTTTAACTCGGCAAGACTTTAATTTTCCTTATATTCTTGCCTATATTACATTTGGTGGTGTTGCTAAAGAGGTTGTCGATTATTATGGTGACCGTATCGGCATGCATCCAGTAGGTACTGGACCTTACATGTTAAGCAAATATGTACCAAGAAGTAAGGTCGAGCTGGTTGCCAATCCTGATTATCGGGGTTTCGTGTGGAATTTTAAGTCAACAGGAACGCCGTGGGATAATCAGCTTGTTAAAGAAATGAGCGGTAAGAAAATGCCGCAAATTGGTAAAGTTGTAGTCAGTATTATTGAAGAGCAACAGTCACGATGGTTAGCTTTTCAGTCTGGTCAATTGGATTTTGATAGACTTACTGCGAATGCAGTTCCTCAAGCTTTAGATAAGGGACAACTTAAAGCATCTTTTCAAAAAAAAGGAATTAAGCATTTCCCTAATAAAGAACCTGAAATTACCTATACGATGATGAACATGCGTGATCCGGTGATTGGTGGTTTTAGCCCAGACAAGATCGCTCTTCGTCGAGCAATTACTTTGGCATATGATCAAAAAGAAAGTATAAGACAGGCTTACAAAGGGCAAGCTGTTAGAGCAGAAATGTTTATACCTGAAGGTGTAAATGGATATAACCCGAAGTACAGAAGTAGCGTAGGATACAATCCGCTATTAGCCAATAAACTACTTGATCATTATGGTTATAAAAAAGGGGCTGATGGTTACCGAAACTTACCAAACGGGAAACCTTTGGTTTTAAAAATTAATAATGAAAATAGCTCAGCATCGGTTATTCATTCTGAACTCTGGAAAAAAAATCTGGATGCCATTGGCATTCGCGCTGACTTCAAGGTGAGTAACTTTGCAGATAACTTAAAAGCTGCAACTCAATGTAAATATATGATTTGGAGTGGAGCATGGATTGCTGACTATCCTGAAGGAGACAATTTTGCACAATTACTTTATGGTCCAAACGCGGGGCAAGGAAACCATGCTTGTTACCAGTCTAAAACTTATGACGCTCTTTATAAACAAGTCACTCATTTGCCACCCCAACAACGTCTACCATATTATGAAAAGCTTAACCGCCAGATTGAAGCTGACAATCCGTGGATTATTCATGTAACTCGACTTCGTAACTGGTTGGTACAGCCGCAAGTTCAGGGATTTAAACCTCATCCAATAATGAATACGAACTGGCAGTATCTTGATATTACCCCTGTTAAAAAATAATTTTAGATAAAGATAAATATGACTGAAAATTTAATAAAACAGCTCAAGCATTGTAGTGTCGGTTTGTTATTTGCCAGCATGGCATTAACTGGATCTATGACTATTTTTGCGAAAAGCCCAGCCGATCCAAATAAAGTTTTACGTTATGTATTCCCGACAGCTGAAACAGGTTTCGATCCAGCGTACTCACATGATTTATATTCGGCGCATGTAACCACTTCAATATTTGAAACTTTATATACCTATGATTATTTAGCAAGGCCAGCCAAACTCGTCCCACAAGTTGCAACCATGATGCCCGAAGTGAGTGCAGACGGCCTGACTTATACCATTCACATTAAAAAAGGCATTTATTTTACGCCAGACCCTGTTTTTAAAGGGAAGCCTAGAGAGTTAACGGCCAATGATTATGCGTACTCTTTTAAACGGTTGTTGGATCCGAATTTACGTTCTCCCAACAGCTGGTTGTTAGAGAGCAAAATTGAAGGTATGGATGCACTAATAAAAGCAGCCAATAAAACCGGAAAATTTAACTATGACCAAAAGGTAAGTGGTTTACAAACACCGAATAGATACACTTTAGTTATTCGTTTAGTTCAGCCTGACTATAACTTTCCTTTATTACTGGCACATGACCCAACAGGTGCTGTGGCGCGTGAAGTCATCGAAAAGTATAAAGACAAAGCTGGTTTTGTCATGGGACATCCTGTAGGTACAGGACCTTATGTACTCAGTAAATGGGTGCCTGCTTCGCGTATTGTTTTAAAATCTAATCCAAATTTTCGTGGTTTTACTTGGAACTTTGCAGCCAGTAGCCCTGAGGATGAGGCAATTGTGAAGCGCCTGAAAGGCAAACAAATGCCGCAAATAGGTACAATTGATATTCAAGTTATGGAAGAAAACCAATCACGATGGCTGGCATTTCAGCGTGGTGAGATTGATATATTTCAGCTTGAAGGGCAATTGGTCGCGAAGGCGATTAAAGACGGTAAATTAAGACCTGAGCTTGCTAAAGAAGGTGTGCATTTATCTCGTATTGTTGATCCTGAAATTAGCTATATTTATTGGAACCTTAAAAATCCGGTTGTTGGGGGAATGAGTAAAGAAAAAATTGCTTTACGCCGTGCAATTGCAATGTCTCGCTCACTAGATCAAGAAATTAAATTAGTAAGAAATGATGATGCCGAGCGCCTATATTTTCCAGTTCCACCCGGTGTAGTGGGATATGACCCTCGGTATAGAACCAGTACGCCATATTCGGTGAAAGCAGCAAATTTACTGTTAGATAGATATCACTATAAAAAAGATGCATCAGGTTGGCGCACTCAACCAAATGGGAAACCCCTTGTCATTGAATATATGGCTCGCAGTGACAGTATTGGTCAGCAAAGTGCTGAACTTTGGAAAAAAAACTTTGATAGTTTGAATATTCGAATGGTGTTTAAACCAATGCTTTTTGCAGATCTAATTCGAGCACAAAAACAATGTGAAGGTATGTTTGGTGCTTCTGCATGGATTGCTGATTATCCTGATGGCGATAATTTTATGCAGAATTTTTATGGTCCCAATACGCATATGACAAACTGGTCTTGTGGCTCAATTCCAGAGTTTGATCAGTTGTATCGTCAGACGCAACAAATGAAAGCTGGCTCTGAACGAGATGCACTTTATCGAAAAATGACGCGTTTGTTAGAAGTCTATATGCCTGTGCAGATGTCCTATGCCCGCTACCGAAATATGTTGGCCCAGCCGCGTGTCATTGGCTATAAAAAGCATCCAATTTTACATGCTGAGTGGATGTACTTTGATATTGATACAAATACTAAATCTAATCATTAAATGAAAAATCTGGAGATATGATGAAGAATAAAACACTAAAAATGACAACGTTATGTATGCTGACTATAGGTATAAACCAATATGCTTCAGCTGAAACAACTCGTAGTACATTGCCATTACTTAAAGCAAAACAGCTTCCAACATGGTGTGATGCCAATTTAAAAAAAATTCAGCAACAGATTACAGATTTTGAAAAAACACCTGTTAATGCTAACGCAACAGCGGCACCTATTTTGGCAAAATGGGATAAAATTTTTGCTCATTTTGAAGATTTTTCAGGTCCGATAAGCTTATATAGCAACGTAGACCCAGACGCAAAGTTGCGTAAAGCGGCGGAAGATTGCGAAATCAAAATTAATCAATTTCACACTGATATATTTCAAAATCCGAAACTATATAACTTAATTAAAAATACACAAGCAACGGACCCAGTTGATCGTAAGTATCGTCAAGATATTTTGAGCCAATTTGAAGATACAGGTGTTCAACTTGAACCTGCAAAACGCGTAAGAATGAAAGCTATTCTGGATGAATTGACTAAACTCGAACAAGAATATGCCCGTAACGTTCGTGATAACCCTGAAAAACTTGAGTTTACTCCTGAAGAGATGAAGGGTTTACCAGAAAGTTATATTTCAGGTTTGAAAAAGAATGCGAAAGGAAATTATTTGGTTGGTTTTGAATATCCAGAATATCGGCCATTTATGGAGTTGGCAGATAATGATGATGCCCGAAAAAGATATCAGATTGCTTTTACACGCCGTGGTACTGAGCAAAATTTAAAACTACTCAAGCAGGCAATAGATTTGCGTTATGAGTTGGCACAATTGTTTGGAAAAGCAAGTTATGCGGATTGGGTTTTAAAAGATCGTATGGCTAAAACCCCTGATGCTGTAAACCAGTTTTTGGCAGACGTACAAAAAAAAGTAGCACCCCTTGAACGTAAAGAAGTCGAAGAACTCCGAGCATTTAAAGCGCAAACTTTAAAAACGCCTTTAGATAAAACCGAGATAACACGTTGGAGTGAAGCTTACTGGAGTGAAAAACTTCGTAAGAGTAAATATCAGATTGATCAGGAAAAGCTTCGTGATTATTTTCCGACTTTAGCTGCACAAAAATGGTTGTTTGCTATTTCTTCTGAGCTTTACGGTATTGATTTTAAACCTGTCAAAGTTAAAGCATGGCAGAACGAAGTTGAATATTACGATGTAGTTGATAAAAAGACAGGAAAGCTTTTGGGTGGCTTATATATGGATAAATTCCCTCGTGAGGGGAAATATGGCCATGCCGCCGTTTGGGGTGTATACGGTGGTAGCACTTTAACCAATAGATTACCCGTTTCAGCATTGGTCACCAATTTTAACCGCAAAGGTTTAAATAGTGATGAGCTAGAAACTTTTGTTCATGAGTTTGGTCATGCCTTGCATGGCATCTTGTCAAATACACGTTATGCCAGTCAGTCAGGAACATCCGTAGAGCGTGATTTTGTAGAGGCACCGTCTCAAATGTATGAAGAGTGGGCACGCCGTAAAGAAACCTTATCTAAAGTGGCTGATTATTGTGATCCAGCATGTCCACGTGTTGATGACGAATTAATTGCCCGTTTAAAAGCAGTTCATAACTACGGACGCGGTTTACGTTATGCGCGTCAGACACTCTACGCACAGTACGATATGTCACTACATACTGCTGATGCCTTAAAAGTAAAACCTTTAGAAAATTGGCAAAAAATGGAAGCTGCTACAGCTTTAGGTTATGTACCAACAACAGAGTTTCCTGGGCAGTTTGGGCATTTGATGGGCGGGTATCAAGCTGGTTATTACGGCTATATGTGGTCTGAAGTTTTGGCTTTAGACATGCTTTCTGCTTATGGCGATAACCTCAATAATCCGCAAGTAGGGCAACATTACCGTCAAACGATTTTATCGCAAGGTAGCCAAAAACCAGCAGCTGAACTAGTGAAAGATTTTCTTGGTCGTGAGCCTGACAATAAAGCGTTCTTTAATGAAATTACCGGACAACGGGTTAAATAAGGAATTATCACTATGCTGGCATATGTTATTCGGCGTTTATGGCAGATGATTCCAACCATGTTGGGGGTAGTCTTACTTATTTTTATTCTTTTTAACTGGGTCGGTGGAGACCCTGCCTATATTTTAGCAGGCAAGATGTCCAATCCTGAGCAGATCGAAAATATTCGTAAACAGCTAGGTGTCGATCAGCCGTATTACATTCAGCTTTGGATTTTCATTAAGCAGATTCTGACTTTTGATTATGGCGCAAGTTGGAGTACTGGCGAACCTGTTTCCCAAATTATTTTAACCCGCTTAGGGCCGTCGCTCACGCTCTTAATTCCGCTCACTATTTTACAGACCGTTATTTCAATTATTTTGGCCTTAGCTGTTGCAGCGGTACGAGGTTCTCTAACAGACCGTATGGTAATGATGTTATGTACTATTGCTATGTCGATCAGCATTTTAGTTTACATTATTGTTTTTCAATATGTTCTGGCTTATCAGCTCAGTTGGTTCCCTGTACAAGGCTGGAGTGACACCTTTACTGAGAATTTATTTAAATTTGCCTTACTTCCAGTTTTAATCATGTTGGTTGTGAGTATTGCACCGACCTTACGTTTGTATCGTAGTTTTGTGCTTGATGAGATTAATCAAGATTACGTTAGAACGGCACGTGCTAAAGGTGTCGGTGAAAGCCGAATTTTGGGAGTTCATGTACTACGTAACGCTTCAATTCCGATTATTACCGATGTGATGTCTACTTTACCGGCGTTACTCATAGGCGCATTTTTAATTGAACGTTTTTTTGGTATTCCTGGTATTGGTCGAGAGGTCATTATTGCAGTTGAACGAAGTGATTTTCCTGTTATTAAGGCAATTACAGTATACATCGCAGCTGCAACCATGATTTTTAATCTGATTGCTGATTTGGTCTACAAAGTGGTTGATCCACGTGTACAGTTGAAGTAGGTGGGCTATGCTGAGCGTTTTATCAAAAAGAAAACAACAAACAAAAGCCGAAGCTCATTCATCTGGTCTGTGGAAACTTGCCATGCGACGTCTTCGGGCTGACAAGATCGCAATGTCATCGTTAGCGATCGTATTGCTTTATTTTATTATCTTGGTTCTATCAATGACGGGTGTGATTGCATCTGACTGGAATAAAGAGGTTGCAGTGAGCTACGCACCTCCCACATTTATAGGTGCAGATAAGACAACAGATGCTGAACAAAATGCTGCGGCGGTTGACGAGGAGTTACCAATAAATCCGGTAGATCCTTTAAAAGATGTTATCAAAGAACTGAATGCGCAGATTAAACAAAGCAAGAGTTCAGGGGACGCGATTGATTACTATGGCGTAGCTGACCCATTAGCTGATGATATGAAAGCCATTGATCAGCAACTTGGTGGACATCTTTTAGACCAGCAAACAGAACTGAAAAGTACACTTGTCTTTGGAGCTGATAAGTGGGGACAAGATGTTTTAAAGAAAACAATTAAAGGGGCTGAAACTTCAATTCTTGTTGGGGTTATATCTGCTTTACTTGCAGTAGGTATCGGTACGCTTTTAGGTGCAATTTCAGGATATTTTGGCGGTTGGGTCGATGATATTCTTAACTGGTTCTATAACATTTTTACCTCAATTCCATATTTATTATTAGTGCTTGCGATTGCTGCCGTACTTCAACAAAAAGGCATTTTATCTATTGTTCTGATTTTGGGTTTAACGGGTTGGACGGGTGTTTATCGGTTAATTCGTGCCGAATATATGAAACATACTGCACGTGAATACGTTCTTGCAGCTAAAGCAATTGGCGTTGGACATTTCCGTCGTATGTTCATTCATATTTTTCCAAACGTTAGCCATATCGCTTTAGTTCAAATGTCGATTTTGGTGGTTTCTTTTATTAAATCTGAAGTCATTTTGAGTTTCTTGGGTTTTGGTGTACCAGTCGGTGTGGTGTCTTGGGGCAGCATGTTAAATGAAGCACAAAGTGAACTTCTTTTAGGTAAATGGTGGCAGCTAGTCGCAGCCTCTGTCGCAATGGCTATTTTGGTGACCGCATTTTCAATGTTTACTGATGCACTTCGTGATGCGTTAGACCCAAAGCTAAAATAAGAGGAAGGTCCAAATGATAGAACAAGAATATAATAATGCGCCGTTACTTCATGTTAAAAATTTACGGGTAAGTTTTAAAGGTGAAGATAAGCAATATATTGAAACCGTAAAAGGAATTTCTTTTGATATTCCAGCAAATACTACAGTTGCTTTAGTCGGTGAATCGGGTAGTGGTAAATCGGTAACTTCTTTGGCAACTATGGGATTACTGCCTGTAGGGCAAAGCAAAATTGATGATCAAAGTAAAATTATATTTGAAGGCAAAGACTTACTCAGTTTGTCTCGTAAAGATATGCGGAAAATCTGTGGTAAAGATATTGCCATGATTTTTCAGGAACCGATGTCATCTTTAAATCCAGTTTTTACAGTTGGTAATCAAATTGCTGAAGTGTTGTGTTTGCATATGGGATTGAACCGTAAACAAGCACAACAACGAGTTTTAGAATTACTTAAAGAAGTAGGTATTCCTTCACCTGAAATTAAAATTGATGCCTATCCCAATCAACTTTCCGGTGGTCAACAGCAACGGGTCATGATTGCAATGGCGATTGCTTGTGAGCCTAAACTACTTATTGCTGATGAACCGACGACGGCACTTGATGTCACCATTCAAAAGCAGATTATTGATTTACTTGAATCGTTGCGTAAGCGCCGGCAAATGTCGATGCTTTTTATTACCCACGATTTGGCGTTGGTCGGTGAAATTGCAGATAAAGTCATTGTGATGCGTCAGGGGGAAATTAGAGAGCAAGGCGCTGCTGAACAGGTTCTTGAACAACCTCAAGATGTATATACCCGAGCATTACTTTACTGTCGTCCCCAAATATCACAGCGTCCTTATCGGTTGCCTGTGACTAGTGATTTTATGCGCCAAGAAGATAATGTCTTGGTTGAGCAAAGTTTTGATGCTTCCGAAATTCCACAGCGTAAACGTGGCTTAAATGGCGATGAGCAAATTATTTTAGAAGTAAAAGATTTGAAAAAAAGCTTTTATAGCCGTAAGGGATTATTTGGCAAAGAAGAGTTTCAGGCTGTAAAAGGCGTTTCTTTTAAACTTGCTAAAGGAAAAACTTTAGGTTTAGTCGGCGAATCAGGTTCAGGTAAAACGACGGTAGGTCTATTACTCATGCGCTTACATCAAGCATCTGGTGGGCAGGCTTTTATTGAAGGAAAAGATATTCTTTCATTAACTGAAAAAGAGTTTACTAAATATCAACGGAAAATTCAGATTATCTTTCAAAACCCATATGCCTCTCTTAATCCGCGCTTTACGGTTGGGCAGATTTTATTAGAACCTATGCAAATCCATGGCATTGGTAAAGATGATGCTGAGCGTAAACAAATTGCGCTTGAACTGCTTGAACGAGTGAATTTATCTGAGCAAGCTTATTATCGATATCCTCATGAATTTTCAGGAGGACAACGTCAGCGTATTGCGATTGCACGTTGTTTAACGCTTAAGCCTGAAATTTTGATTTGTGATGAATCTGTTTCGGCGTTAGATGTGTCTGTACAGGCACAGGTACTTAACTTACTACAAGATTTACAAGATGAGTTTGGACTCAGTTATATCTTTATTTCACATGATTTATCGGTCGTGAAATATATTTCTGATCAGGTGATGGTCATGAATCATGGTGAAGTTGTTGAAATTGCCAATTCGGATGAGCTCTATGCACATCCTCAACATGATTACACTAAACGACTATTACAGGCTATTCCTCAAGGAATTCAGCACATTTCGTGAGCGTAAAGTTATGTCGTTAAAGGCACGTTCGAGTGCCTTTTTATTTGGTTTATTGACTAAATACTTATAAAATAAGAGAGTAAAAATACAGTAGTTTATTCTTGCTATGTGCGCTAACTTTAAACCTTTAACTCTTGCCCAATTGCAGCAACTTCAGTTGCCTGTAGTCGGCTTTAGCTATGCCGATGAGGTTTACCCTGCTGGAACAATGCCGCTACTATTCAAATCTCCACAGGGTCTTGAGTGGCGTGAAGTGATGTTTGGGTTGGTTCCAAAATGGGCCGAAGATACAAATATAGCAAAACATACTTACAATGCCCGTCATGAAACGATTTTCCAAAAACCGAGTTTTCAAGAAGCTGCACTTAAATGTAAGTTCGGTGTGATTCCGGTGACTGAGTTTTATGAAAGTAAATATATAAATGATAAACCTGAGCGGTGGGGAGTACGCCGTAAAGATGGACAGGCTTTTTTTATTGCAGCAATCTATGAAATTTGCAAAATAAATGAAACGATTATTCGCTCTGCAAGCATGTTGACCATGGATGCCATAGACCACCCAATGATGAAAGATTTTCACGAGCCTGGCGATGTAAAAAGATCAGTGATTGTGATTCCACATGACCGATTAGAAGAGTGGTTGAGTTTGGAATCACCCGATATTTCAAGCTTTATCGAAGGTTTTCCAGTTGAAGAGTTTGAATGCTCACATGTACCAAAAGAAAAAATTATAAAACCTACACCACAGTTAAGCATGTTTGACTAATCTATCTAAAATAAGATGAGGTTATTGATATCAAATCTGAATCAATAACCTATATTGCTTATTCAATAGTTTTACTTAATGTTTGCACTTCTGAATCTTGAGCTAGATAGCTCAACTCAATTGGTGAAATCACAAAAGTGGTATTGTCTGATGTCTGTTTAAATACAAAGCCATACTCAAAAGACTGGCTATTTTTACTTGGTAACCAGAATAGATAAGGACATCCTGTGTAACTGCCATCCCAACCCATTTCTCTTGCTAAAGCTAAAGCTGTATCTGATTTTGCAATGATTTCTTTGAGAGACTCTTTATCTCTTGTTGAAACACCACCATCATCATCTGCAAATGTTTGTAGGAACTCATTTAAGGGAGTGAGTTCTTCCCAGTTATGTTCTATTGTCGAGAAATGATATCCATATAGCATCATGTACGCTTTCTTCCATCTTGTTATTGTGTGATTGAACATAACAAGAAATATATGAAAAGGAAATGGATAAATCTGATTTAAGTTGTTTATTTTTCATCACTTATAGATTGTTTTTTGTACGGACTGGAGGCTTTTTTATTTTTAAAAAACATCATCATTATTCATATTAACTACATAGTGTGTACTAAAAGCAGCGATTACCTAATGATTAAGATAAATGACTATTTTAGTAAATCAAACTGTTGGCGAATACTGAATCGTTCATAATTCACCTATAATAGAAATGAAACTATGTAGAGCATATTTATGTTTATAACAACTACACGCCCACAAGATACTTTGATTAATCAGCTTCTTCCAATTTTGGAGCAAGCGAGCCAAATTTTATTACAAGAATATCAAAATTATTCTGCGGGTTATGAGTTCACTATTCACGAAAAACAAGATGATTCACCTGTAACTCAAGCAGATTTAAAAGTGAACCTTTTCTTATTAAAGCACTTGGCAGAGATTACGCCAGACTTGCCGGTTTTGTCTGAAGAAAGTGATTATAGTGCTCGGCATGAGTGGCCTACATGCTGGATGTTAGATCCTCTTGATGGAACTAAAGAATTCATACATGAGCGTGATGAGTTTACAATCAACCTAAGTTTGATTAAGGGTAAAGAAACGATTTTTTCAGTTATTGCTGTGCCATGTGAACAAGTCGTGTACTTGGGATATCTGCAAGATTTACCTTTTAAATATAGTTTCACTCAAAAACAGTGGTATCAATATCAAATAACCTCGTTTTCGCCAGATGAGCCTATTCAAATAGGACTTAGTCATGGCAGTAAAAATCCGAAATATCAAAAATTTATTCAACCTATTGAAGAAAAACATAGCATTATTCGACGAGAAGCGGGCAGTGCCTATAAATTTTGTATGATGTTAGAAGGTGAAATAGATATTTACCCTCGATTCCATCCGACTTCTGAATGGGACACAAGTTCTGGTCAAGGTTTGTTAGAAAGTATAGGCGGTGGCTTACTTACTCTCGATGGAAAACCTTTTGAATATAACCAGAGACACACGGTTTTAAATAAGGGATTTATCGCATTTCGTGATGAGGAAAGCAAAAAAATAGCATTTGAAGCATTAGCCCAATCAGGTGTTATCGATTGAGAGTTATGCCAGACATGTTATAGTGGCAAGGTATTGAAAAAAGATGACAAGATAAAAATGGCACTCGATTTATTGCCTAAAAGTATGTTTGAAGCAATTGATTTATTGCCCGATGCTTCAACTCCTGTGACCTTATTTACGCGCCATTCTCTAAGAGAACTTGTGGATGGGCAAGGTTTAGCTGGATATGATCTGCAACTCACTCCTCAAGGGCGTGAGCTTGCGCAGGCATGGGGTAACTATTTAATCAAAAATACAGATCGTGTTATTCAGCATTGTATTTCAAGTCCCATACAGCGTTGTGTCGATACGGCTGCCCTCATGATTGAAGGGGCTGATGCCGTAAGTCCTGAATTTAATACACATACGATTGAAATTATTGAGCAAGGGCTACTGGTTGAACCTGGAAGCTTTGTACTAGACATACAACAAGCTGCCCCTTATTTTAAAAAGCAAGGTGCTTTAGGTTTTATTAATAGTTTTGTAAATAATGCATTACCTGGTATGAAACACCCAATTACTGGTGTTTTAGATGTACTAGAGCTTATTTATCATACGCATCCTAAAACTCAAGGCGGGCTTAGTTTAGCTGTCAGCCATGACACTATTATTGCTGCAATTGTTGCTGTAATTTCTGGTGAAAATGAAATTAAGAAAGAAGATTGGCCTGAAATGATGGAAGGTCTATTTGTATGGTTTGAAGGCGAAGAATTTCCAAATTGCAAATTAAAATGGATTTGGAGAGGTAAGGCCTATGAGCTAAATGTAGCCAAATTTGGAAAAACGCTATAAGCTCAAAAACGATAGATCATAAAAAAAGCCCTATTGGGCTTTTTTTACATGCTTTAATTAGTTAGCTAACGCTTTAACTTGAGCATTTAAACGGCTCTTATGACGAGCAGCTTTATTTTTGTGGATGATGCCTTTATCAGCCATACGGTCGATTACAGGAACAGCTTTTTGGTAAGCTTCTGTAGCAACAGCATGATCACCACCAGCAATTGCACTTAAAGTACGTTTGATGTATGTACGAACCATAGAACGCAAGCTTGCGTTGTGTTTACGTGCAGTAACGTTTTGACGCGCACGTTTTTTAGCTTGAGCAGAGTTTGCCACTCTTGCACTCCTTGAAAATAAGTTGGTCTGGGCGGGCTGTGGTCAATCCAGTAAACTGGTGTAACCATCACCAGCCCGTAAACAAGTGCCATATTGTGATGAATAGACACCGTGAAGTCAAGCCTTGAGAACGTTTTAAGCTGTTTTAGGGGCTGTTAAAACGGTAAGAAAAGGTTAAATTTAAAACAAAGTTAGATAGGGATGGATAAAAAATGACAGCAAGTAAGAAAAAAGCGATTGTGCTAGGCGCAACAGGGCTAGTCGGGTTAGCGCTTGTAGAAAAGCTCCAGCAGGCTCCAGAATTTGAAGCCATTACCGTAGTGGTTAGAAAAGAATCTCAAGTATTTAATACATATGACAAAGTTAATCAGCTCATCATAGAAGATCTCTTAATGTTGAATGATGAAGATGTGAATGGTCATACCCATGCATTTAGCTGTTTGGGCACAACATTAAAAAATGCGGGCTCAAAGCAAGGTTTCTACGCGGTAGATTATGAAATCAATGCTCATTTTGCAGATTTGGTACAAGATAAACATATTCATCTTTTGTTGGTAAGTGCGCTTGGTGCAAATTCGAATTCACCCATTTTCTATAATAAAGTGAAAGGGCAACTAGAAAATTATATTGAGAGTCTGGGAATTGAAAAATTATCTATTTTTAGACCCTCTTTACTTATTGGTAAGCGCAGTGATGTACGGCTTATAGAGGATTTAGGGCAAAGTCTATTTAAATTTATTGAGAATAAATTGCAGAAACCATTCAAATATAAGCCTGTGACGGCGGAGCAATTGGCTCATACCATGGTCGTAGCGGCGCTAACGCAAATTGAAGCATTCAAACGATATGATAATCTGAGCATACAGAAAACTCGATAAGGGAGAATAGAAGTGTCCACAGTACCGTTTGTAACATGTGATTTATTAGATGATAACCCTGAAAAAGACTTACAAGTTGTAATTCCCTCAATGGATGGAAAGTTCTTTCAAAGTTATGGAGCGCGTAAAACTTTTGGGGGACAGGTTGTAACAGTAAAGTGTTTTGAAGATAACTCGCGTGTAAAAGAGTTATTGGCAACAGATGGTACAGATAAAGTACTCGTTGTAGATGGTGGTGCATCTATGCGTTGTGCGCTTATGGGGGACCTGATTGCGGAATCGGCAGTTAAAAATAACTGGAATGGTGTCGTAATTTATGGTTGTGTACGAGATGTTGATGCTATTGCCACTCTTGATTTAGGAGTGCATGCATTGGCTGCAATTCCGCAAAAAAGTAATCGTAAAGGCATTGGCGAAGTAGATACCACTTTGTATTTTGGTGGTGTCACAATTCAATCAGGCGATTATATTTATGCTGATAATAATGGAATTGTGATTTCAAAAGAAAAATTAGTGTAATCACAGTCTATAAAGGATCGCATGATGGTGAATCATCAAATTAAAGTATTACAAGCAGTTGTATCGGCAATTGCTGAAGGTGGTCGGGGCGTAACAGGTACTGCATTTCCTCAGCAACCTGTAAAAGCTTTGAAGCTATATGAATTTGAAGGTTCGCCATTTTGCCGTCGTGTTCGTGAAGTCATTACACTCTTAAATCTGGATGTCGAAATTTATCCATGCCCTAAAGGTGGGTTGAAGTATCGTTCTATTGTTAAGGAGACTGGCGGTAAATTACAGTTTCCTTTTCTAATTGATGAAAATACTGACGATAAGCTATACGAGTCACAACAAATTATTCATCATTTATTTAAACACTACGGTAAGTCTGGAAAGACACCTCAGAAATTTTCGAGTTACCCTGATGTACCTTATGTTGCATTTGCTGGAACAATACTAAATGGCGCTCGGGGTGTTTGGATAAACAAAAAAATCATTAATAGAGCTGCACCTGAGCAAAAACTTGAGTTATGGAGTTTTGAGGCAAGTCCTTATTCCCGAGTTGTAAGAAGTCTACTCTGTGAGCTAGAGCTTCCTTATATTCTGCATAATGTTGCAAAGGAACGATGGCAAGATCAAGGCCCAGCTATTCTTCGCTTAAAACCGGGTAAATATGTACCTCTAAGAGGTGGAAAACGAGAAAAAATGTTGCCTATTATGCAAGGTAAAATGCAGGTACCTTATTTAGTAGATCCAAATACTGGAGTGAAGATGTTTGAATCTGCTCAAATCGTAAAATATTTAAAGAAGCAATATGGTCGCTGATTAATTAAGATAATTTCTCAGAGTTTAAGATAATTTATTTAAACTCTGAGAAAGATCAGATTTCATAAGAACATGAATATGCTAAATTAATAAGATTAAGTACCCAAATAAGGCATATTTTATGGAATGTATGAGAATTCAACCTGTAACAAGCAGTCCTGGTGAAAATGCACTATTTATCGTATTGGGGCTCACTCAAGGTGATTCTGTAATAGAAAAAGTAAAAGATTTTGCTAGTAATTTTTCAGCATTAACAAGAAGCCTGTCCAATCGTTATCCAGAAAGTAAATTTAATGCTACTTTGGGTTTTAGTTCCAATGCATGGGATATTTTATTTCCAGAGCAAGCGAAACCTCAAGAATTAGAAACATTTAAAGAAATTAAAGGGCCGAAATACACGGCTGTTTCAACACATGGTGATCTATTTTTTCATATCCGTGCTGATCGTCAGGCTCTATGTTATGAGCTGGGTAATATAATCAATCAACAACTGGGTAAAGTGACTTATTCAATTGATGAAGTTCATGGTTTTCGTTATTTTGATGGGCGAGCGATTATTGGCTTTGTAGATGGAACAGAAAATCCAGAACCAGTTATTGCAGCGCAGTGGGCATTAGTAGGCAATGAAGATCCTGATTTTATCGGGGGGAGTTATGCTTTTATCCAGAAATACACACACGACATGGAGAAATGGCGTGGGTTGAGCGATGAAGAGCAAGAAAAGGTAATTGGCCGTAAAAAGTTCAATGATATTGAGCTAGGTGATGATGAAAAGCCTGTAACAGCTCATAATGTCGTAAGTAAAGCACATGATGCAGACGGTAATGAGCTTAAAATTATGCGAGCTAATATGCCTTTTTCAAACCCGTCAAAAAATGAATATGGCACATTTTTTATTGGTTACTCACGTAAATTTAGTACAACCCGACAAATGCTAGAAAACATGTTCTTAGGAAATGAGCATGGTAATCTTGATCGGTTGCTTGACTTTAGTACCGCACAGACTGGTACTTTATTTTTTGTACCTACTGTCGATTTCCTTGATGATTTAGGCGATGAATAGCCGTTAAATTAGAAGGCTTAAATGATGGGAGTAACTAGAACTTCCATTGCTTGAATTGAAAATTAATATGATGTGATAAAATGTTTAAGAAGATAACGCAGCTTTTTCAAGGCTCAAAAGAAACACCAGAACAAACTTACTTGCAAGAGAATCAATTAAAATTTGATTCTGAACGCGGTCCTATCATTAAAGATGTAGTGATTAATGAAAAATGGTCAGAACATCTTGAGTATTTCTCAAACCGTAAATTGCAAAATTTTGATAATCTTCAAAAGTTATTTTTAATTACTCCACAAATTAATGAAAAGATTGATCTGGAAATCGCAACTCAACGTTATGTAGAAAGATTAGGAAATACACAAGAAAAACTGCTTCAGCTTAAAGCGATTATACAAATATTAAATCAATATTACGTTTTGTTTTTGCGTGATAAATAATCATAGTTGATTGATTAAAAAATATAAAAGGTAGAGCTAACTAGTAGTTTGATTTTCAAAAAAATAACTCAATTCACTAAAAACATCATGCTACTATTAGGCTCATATCTTCTTAGCTGATAAAAGCCACATACATGTTTCAACAAGAAATCTCTCAATTGAATTTACAACAGCTCAAAGCCGGTGAAAAGCGTTGGGTAGGGTCGTTATTAGGTTCATCTGCTGCATTATTATTCAAAGAAATTGCTGTTCAGCATTCATCTTTGCTCGTTGTAGTGGCTCGAAATAACCAACATGTTGCTCAATTAGAAAGTGAACTTGAGTTTTATGGCATAAAACCGACAATTTTTCCTGATTGGGAAATCTTGCCATATGATCGCTTGTCACCTCATCAAGATATTGTTTCAGAACGTCTCGCAATTTTATCTAATATGCCTCAGAAGGGTGTATTACTCCTTTCAGCAAGTACTTTAGCTCAAAGAGTTGCACCGTATTCATGGGTTTTGGGTGAACATTTTGATATTCATGTTGGACAAAAATTCGATTTAGAGCAACAGAAGTTACGATTGGTACAAGCTGGTTATCATTTGGTAGATACTGTTTATGATCACGGTGAGTTTGCTGTACGTGGCAGTATTATGGATATTTTTGCGTCAGGACAAGAAGCGCCTATTCGTATTGATCTGTTTGATGATGAAATTGATACATTAAAATTCTTTGATCCAGAAACGCAAAGAACCACAACAACTCTAAAAAGTTTTACAGTTTTACCTGCAAAAGAATTTCCATTAAAAGAAGCCCGTTCAATTTTTAGAGATCGGTATTCTGAACTTTTCCCTACAGCAAACCCCAAGAAAAATCCAATTTATCAAGATGTTTTGGAGGGAATTGCTTCACCGGGAATTGAATTTTATTTACCATTGTTTTTTGATAAATCACAAATGGAAGCACAAAGTACACTTGCAACGTACTTCCCAAAGAATTGCATTGTAATTACAACTAATGATGTAGACACTGATTTAACAAATTTTTGGAAAGAAGTTTTTCGTCGTTATGAAGACAGACGTCATAACGCAGATCAGCCAATTCTTCCTCCTGAAGAATTATTTATTGCTCCGAATCATTTACTCAATGCTTTAAATCAATTTCCGCGTATGCTCGTGAGTGCAGAAGCGGTTGAAGAAAAAGCTGGTGCATTAAACTTTAAGGTAGAGCCGCCACCCAAGTTAGCGGTCGATCCAAAAAAAGAAAAACCATTCGCGGTAGTCAAAAAATATATTGATGAAGCAAATCATCCGGTCTTGTTGGTTGCAGAAAGTGCAGGTCGACGTGAAAGCTTAAGAGATGGTTTACGTGCCAGTTTAGGAGATATTCCTGGCGTAGACAGTTTTGAGCAATTTCAGACCAGTCAATTTGCGATTGCTATTACAAATGCACCGCTAGACCGTGGGTTGCTTTTAACAGACCAATTGTCGGTTATTTCAGAAAATCAGTTATATGAACATCGGGTAGTTCAGCGTCGTCGTAAACGTCAGCAAGAAGTTTCAGAAGAGTTCTTAATTCGCAGTTTGACTGAATTAAGTATAGATGCTCCTGTTGTTCATATTGATCATGGTGTGGGGCGTTATGCAGGATTAGTTACTTTAGCAATTGAAGGGCAAGATTATGAATTCTTGCAACTAAATTATGCTGAAGGGGCAAAAGTTTATGTGCCTGTGACTAATTTACATCTTATTAGTCGTTATAGTGGTGGAGACCCAGATTTAGCTCCACTTCATAAAATTGGAAGTGATGCGTGGAGTAAAGCTAAACGCAAAGCTTTAGAACAAATTCATGATGTTGCAGCCGAATTATTACATATACAAGCACGTCGTCAGTCAAAACCTGGTTTTGGTTTTGAACTTGATCAATCACTTTATATGCAATTTGCCAGTGGATTTGCCTACGAAGAAACCCTTGATCAGGCGAATGCTATTGAAGCAACACTTCACGATATGCAACAAGCTAGACCTATGGATCGACTTGTTTGTGGTGATGTTGGTTTCGGTAAAACTGAAGTAGCAATGCGAGCCGCGTTTGTTGCTGTGCAAAACGGCAAGCAAGTTGCTGTTTTGGTACCTACAACTTTACTTGCACAACAACATTACGAGTCTTTTAAAGATCGTTTTGCTGATTGGCCGGTACGTATAGAAGTCTTGTCACGCTTTGGCTCAAATAAAACCCATACAAAAAATATTGAAGATTTAATTGCTGGTAAAGTCGATATTGTGGTGGGAACTCATAAGCTCTTGCAAGAAAATGTGCAATTTAAAGACTTGGGCCTAATGGTGGTCGACGAAGAACATCGATTTGGTGTGCGTGATAAAGAGCGCATTAAAGCTTTGCGTGCAGATGTAGATATGTTGACGCTTACTGCAACACCCATTCCACGAACTTTAAATATGGCTTTTTCGGGAATGCGTGATTTATCTATCATTGCTACACCGCCAGCTCGTCGTTTAGCGGTTAAAACCTTTGTACAAGAACATACGGAAGCCTCCATTAAAGAAGCCATCTTGCGTGAATTACTACGTGGTGGACAAGTATATTTTTTACACAATGAAGTCGATACGATTGAAAGGGCTGCCGAAAACCTCCGTGTTCTTGTGCCTGAAGCTCGTGTGGCAGTCGCTCATGGACAAATGAGAGAAAGAGAGCTCGAACAAGTCATGCAGCAGTTCTATCACAAAGAATTTAATGTATTGGTATGTTCAACCATTATTGAAACTGGAATCGATGTTCCAAATGCCAACACAATTTTGATTGAAAGGGCTGACAAACTTGGTTTAGCTCAATTACATCAATTACGTGGGCGGGTGGGGCGATCACATCATCAAGCCTATGCTTATTTATTAGTTCCTTCTCTAAAACATTTAAAAGGTGATGCAGAAAAGCGTTTAGATGCAATCCAGCGTGCTTCAACTCTGGGCGCTGGTTTTATGCTAGCTACAGAAGACTTAGAAATTCGAGGTGCTGGTGAGCTTTTAGGTGAGCAACAAAGCGGTTCAATGCAGGCAATTGGATATAGCTTGTATATGGAAATGCTGGAGAAAGCTACTAAGGCAATTCAGCAAGGTAAAACACCGAATTTTGATGCACCGTTATCGCTGACTGCGGAAATTAATTTACATATCCCTGCACTTATCCCTGATGAGTATTTAGGTGATGTGCATCAGCGTTTATTGTTCTATAAACGTATTAGTAATACAGATACGCAAGAAAAACTCGATAACATCCGTATGGAATTAATTGACCGTTTTGGTGTTCCACCACAATCGGTTAAACATCTGTTTAGTGTCCATCAGATTCGCTTGAAAGCTGAACACCTAGGTATCACCAAGATCGATATTAATACTCAAGGTGGCAATATTGAATTCTCACCAGATACTCCTGTTCAAGCGATTAGTATTATTCAACTCATGCAAAAGCATCCGACCTATTATCGTATGGAGGGCGGACAGCGTTTAAAAGTTATGGTTCAGCTAGAGGAACATGAAAAACGTATCCAGTTCATTAACGATTTGTTAGCGAAATTATTAACTGAAATACATGTATAAATGATGTTTTGACGCATTTTTTAATGCATGTAAATTTTATCTAAGTTGATCGCATGGTTTTATGCACGATTTCTCGGATCAGAATAGGAATAAGTGCATAAAATCATTGTTATTTGTAATCAAACCAGACACTAGCAATACTCACATCAAAACTGATGTGATAGTATTAGCCATTATTGTTTATTGTCATTTATAAAAGATATGTTTAGTTTGCATCCACAACTTGCTCAAGATACTTTTTTTGTAGGCGATTTTCCGCTTTCAACATGTCGTTTAATGAATGATATGCAATTCCCGTGGCTGATTTTAATCCCTCGTGTGCCGGGAATCACAGAATTATATGAATTGAGCCAAGCTGATCAAGAACAGTTTTTACGTGAATCTAGTTGGTTGTCTAGCCAGTTAGCTCGAGTATTCCGTGCTGATAAAATGAATGTTGCCGCATTAGGTAACATGGTGCCTCAGTTGCATTTTCATCATGTCGTGCGTTATCAAAATGATGTTGCATGGCCTAAGCCAGTTTGGGGTACACCTGCAGTGCCATACAACAATGATGTACTGGCTCATATGCGTCAAACTCTTATGCTTGCTTTACGTGGTCAGGGTGATATGCCTTTTGATTGGCGCATGGATTAAATCGATGTAATGCCACATTTATATGAATGTGGCTACATTGAGGTGTGGAGGATAGGGTGCAATTAGAGAGGTTTATCGATAGAGAGCCTAAGCAGTTTGCATATTTTCATCGCTTGATGGGATATTCAATTCTGTCCTTAATTTTAGTGATCTATGCTTTTACCTCATCTAATACAAATTATCAGATCTACGTTCCTCCCTTTTTTATATTTTTGCTTTTTATTAGTTCGAAGCTAGAACACTGGCTTCAATACCAATTTGATAAGAAAACTCAAAAAAGTGTCTTTTTTGCAATTGATGCAATTGTTGTAGCGGTTACCTTAGCAGGCCTGCATCTTAATTTGGTGCCTACATTTATTGCAGTATTTGCATTATTTTATTCTGCAATTAATAGCCGTATCTCTTTCGCAGTCATTTGTTTGACTAGCCTGTTAGGCGCGATTATTTTTTATTTAAGTACTTTCTTCCTATTTGGTTTTTATACATATTTTGAACCTACTAGCCAAGAGTTAACTGTAATTACACTCCTTGGTTTGGTTATGTTTATCACCATTGGAAATTACTACCAACATCGTTGGGTTAAAAAAATCAGTCAGCAGCGTCAACATTACTATGATCAAATGACGCGGTATATTGCTTTTGCTAATCAGTTAAGCCGTTATGCGCCACTCCAGTTGTGGCAATCTATTATGCGCGGTGAAGCGGAAGCAAAAATTGAATATAAACGAAAAAAAATGACTGTATTTTTTTCTGATATTCAAGGTTTTACAGAGTTATCAGAAACTTTAATTCCTGATGATTTGGCATTTTTGCTTAATGATTATTTAAGCCATATGACGGAAATTGCCAAGCAGTATGAAGCTACTGTCGATAAATTTATGGGAGATGCCATCCTCATATTTTTTGGTGATCCAAATTCTCAAGGTGTAGAGCAAGATGCCAAAGCTTGTGTAGAAATGGCAATCGCTATGCGTCAACAAATGAAGTTATTGCGCGAACGTTGGAAAAAAATGGGCTATTCAGCTCTACACATCCGTATGGGAATTAGTACCGGTTACTGCCACGTAGGAAATTATGGGGCAACACATCGTATGGCTTACACCATCGTAGGTCGTGATGTGAATTTAGCAGCTCGTTTACAATATGCTGCTGAAATAGATGAAATCTTAATTTCAGATGATACTTATCAATTAATCAAAAGTGATTTTCTTTGTGCTCCCAAAACGCCAATTTACTTAAAAGGTATTCAAGGTGCAGTAAAGACATGGCAGGTGATGGAGAAATACACAGGGAATAAGTCAGATCATCAGCAATGGTTTGACTATGAGTATAAAGGCTTCCATTTAGTACTTAATTTAGAAGAAGTACAAAACTATGAATATCCTGAATTAGTAGAAGTTCTTGAGAAAATGATTCAAAGGCTTAAAGTTCAACAAACTTTAATTAATACTCAAGGTATTGCACGTTTAAGACTTGAAGATGAAGTTAAACCTGTTGAAATTGATCAACAAGATTAGCTTTAAGGTTTAAAACTAAAGTAAAAAAAAGCTGCTTTTAAAGCAGCTTTTCTATTTTAATGACTTTCGGAAGCGTGATTGATTGTATATTTAGGAATCTCAATTTCTAAATCTTCATCAACAATTTTCACTTGGCAGGAAAGGCGTGAGTCAGGTTCAAGACCCCAAGCACGATCTAAAAGATCTGCTTCAACATCATCCATTTCTTCTAGACTATCAAAGCCTTTACGAACAACTACATGACAAGTTGTGCAAGCGCACGACATATCACATGCATGTTCAATTTTGATTCCTCGGTCAAGCAAACTTTGACAAAGATTTGCATTTTGTTCAACTTCAAATTCTGCGCCTTCAGGGCAGAATTGAGCATGAGGAAGTACTTTAATACGGGGCATATTGATCACCTATACCTTTAGTTTGAATTTGACCAATCTTCAAGTTTTGTACCTTTTAAGGCATGGTCAATATGTCGATTCATACGCAGTGCGGCAAAAGCATCACTATGTACTTTAAGTTGTTCTACAGCTTTTTCAATTGCTTGAATATCGTCGCCTTCAAGTTGTGCTTTTAGCAAGTTTTGAGTAGAAGTAAGTGCTTCAAGCTGCTTTTCATCAAGTAAATCGGCATCTACTTTAAGGGCTTGTTCTAAAGCTTCTAGTTCACGCTGAGCTTCAACTTTGGTTTCTTTTAAATGGCGCAGATTTTTATCTTCTTCTGCATGTTGGAAACCTTCAATTAATAAGCGCTCAGTATCAGATTCTGATAAACCGTAAGATGGCTTAATGTCAATTTGAGCCTGTACACCAGAAGTGGCTTCACGAGCAGAAACTGTAAGTAAACCATCGGCATCTACTTGAAAGGTAACTTCAATGCGTGCTTGACCTGCGGTCATTGGTGGAATGCCATGAAGAACAAATCTTCCTAATGAACGGCAATGTTCTACCAAATCTCGTTCACCTTGAACCACATGAATAAGCATGGCAGTTTGGCCATCTTGATAAGTTGTGAATTCTTGACGACGAGCAACTGGAATAGCGGTATTACGTGAAATAAGACGCTCTACTAATCCACCCATGGTTTCTAAGCCAAGTGAAAGAGGAGTGACATCTAAAAGTAATGAGCCGTCTTGACTGTTTCCAATTAATTGGTTAGCAGTAATAGAAGCACCAATTGCAACTACTTCATCAGGATTGATTGTGCAAAGTGGTTCTTGGTTAAATACATTGCGAACTGCTTGCTGAACAGCATACGAACGGGTAGAGCCACCCACTAATACAACATTCTGAATATCTGATAATTCAAGTTTTGCATCACGTAAAACACGTTGGCAAACACTAATTGTTTTATCTAAAGCAATTTGAATAATGCTTTCAAAAGTTGGTCGGTCAAGTGTTAGGGCATTTTCAAGCAGTTTTAACTGAACTGATTCTTGTGTAGATAGTTGTTCTTTTGCTTGACGAGCAGCAACAATGAATACTGCATATGCTTCATCGCTCAGAGTATCAATATTTAACTGCTTTTTAGCCCATTTAACAATGAGACGATCTAAGTCATCACCACCTAAAGCCGTGTGGCCACCTGTAGCTAGTACTTCAAAGACGCCTTGTGAGAAACGCAAGATTGATACGTCGAAAGTACCACCACCTAAATCATAAATTACATAGTTATGATCTGTAGCTAAATTAGTTTCTTGGTCTAAACCATAAGCCACAGCAGCAGCAGTTGGTTCGTTTAATAAACGTAATACATTTAAGCCCGCAAGCTGAGCAGCATCACGCGTTGCTTGTCGCTGAGCTTCATCAAAATAGGCAGGAACGGTAATCACTGCGCCATTTATTGGATTTTGTAAGCTAGCTTCAGCACGGTCTTTTAATTGCTTTAAAATTTCAGCAGAAATTTCAACAGGGGTTTTGCGACCAGCACGTGTTTCAAAAGCTGGCATCTCATTTTCAGAACCCATTAATTCATAGGGATGCTGAAATTTGATATCTGCTTTTGAGCGACCCATAAATCGTTTTACAGAAACAATTGTATTTTTAGGATCGGCAATAAGGAAAGGCTTTGCTTCTTCACCATAGTGAGTTACATCATTTCCATAGTGCACAATAGAAGGAAGGAGTCTTCTTTCTTTTTCGTCATTGAGTACTTTAGGTTTGCCTGATAACACTGTCGCAACTAAAGAATGTGTCGTTCCGAGGTCGATACCAATCGCAATGCGGTGTTGATGTGGGGCACTGGATTGACCTGGTTCAGCAATTTGCAAAAGTGCCATGAGTTAAATCCCTTGAATATAATTTGGAAAAAGCAAAATTAAAAATCGTCGTCTAAATCAAAGTTGTCTTCATCATCCAACATTTGATCTTCTGCTTTTTCAATATCGTTAAGAACGCGCTGAAAGAAACGTAATTTACGTACAGTATCTCGAGCTTCGCCCCAGTCCTCATCTGCATAATCAATTTTAAATTCGCGAACTAGGCTATCCATCCATTGAAACACTTCTTGTTTAAGTGTACTTAAATGCTCTTGTGAAGTTGCTTCATCAAGTTGTTCACGAATTTCTAATGCTGATTGTAAGAACTCAAAATCGCTAATAGATTGATCGAGGTGGTGATCTTGCTTTTTGAGTGACAATAGATAAGCAGCGCGGCTATCTACTTGCGACAAAGTTTTAAAAGCTTGATTGATTTCACTTGATTTGATCAACGCCTGATCTTTATCTTCAGCTTTATCTGGATGATACTGCTGCTGCAAACTCAAGAAACTAGATTTTAAGCTCGCCAAATCGATATCGAGTTCTACGGGTAAATTGAACAACTCAAAATGATTCATTGGAAATGAGGTCCACATTAATTAAATACATTAAAACAGTGCTATAGAAAGACACTGTTTTAATGAGAGATGAAAGGAGAATGCTTAGACAGTGAAAGATTCACCACAGCCACATTCACCTTTTTTGTTAGGATTGTTAAATTCGAACCCTTCATTAAGGCCATTTTTAACGTAGTCCATTTCTAAGCCTTCTAAATACACTGAGCTTTTTGGATCTACAAATACCTTAACGCCAAATTGTTCGAAAACTTGGTCATGTTCATCAATAGAGTCTACAAACTCAAGAACATAGGCCAATCCAGAACAACCAGAAGTTTTCACACCCACGCGAATGCCTTCACCCTTACCTCGATTTTTAAGGTAATTGCTAATATGAGTCGCAGCATTTTCAGTTAAATGAATCATGAAAACTCCAACGTTTACAATGGTAACAAATTACGCTTTAGATTTTTTAGTGCGATAATCTTCAATCGCAGCTTTAATCGCATCTTCAGCTAGTACAGAACAGTGAACTTTTACTGGTGGAAGTGCAAGCTCAGTCGCAATATCAATATTCTTGATGGTTTGAGCTTCATCAAGAGTCTTACCTTTTAACCATTCGGTTACAAGAGAACTTGATGCGATTGCAGAACCACAACCATAAGTTTTAAAACGTGCTTCTTCGATTACACCGTTATCGTTTACTTGGATTTGTAAACGCATCACGTCGCCACACGCAGGTGCACCGACCATACCTGTACCAACATTTTCAGAGTTTTTATCTAAAACACCAACATTACGTGGATTTTCGTAATGATCAATTACCTTTTCGCTATAAGCCATGTCGCTTCTCCAAACCTCGGGGTCAGCCTAATATTAATATGAGGGTAAAAACACTAATTTCAATGAATTAGTGTTCTGCCCATTCAACCGTAGAAAGATCGATACCTTCTTTATACATATCCCAAAGCGGAGAAAGTTCACGTAATTTCTCAACAGCGGCTTTGGTAATTGTAAGCACATGATCAATGTCTTCTTCAGTTGTGTATGTACCAAAACTAAAGCGGATCGAGCTGTGTGCTAGCTCATCAGATAAACCTAATGCGCGAAGAACATAAGAAGGCTCTAAAGTTGCAGAAGTACAAGCAGAACCACTTGATACAGCAGCATCTTTAAGTGCCATCATTAAAGATTCACCTTCAACAAAGTTAAAGCTGACATTTAAATAGTTAGCAACGTTTTGAGTTGGATGGCCGTTTAAGAAAACCTGTTCAAGGCCTTGTAAACCATTCCAAAGTTTGTCACGTAGTTTACGAATGCGTTCTTGCTCTGCGTGCATTCTTTTGCCAGCAATTTCAAAAGCTTCACCCATACCAACAATTTGGTGAGTTGCTAAAGTACCAGAACGCATACCACGTTCATGACCACCACCATGGATTTGTGCTTTTAAACGAACACGTGGGCTACGACGTACATATAATGCACCGATACCTTTTGGACCATAAATTTTATGAGCTGAGAAACTCATAAGATCAATTTTCATGGTAGATAAATCGATTTCAACTTTACCGGCAGCTTGAGCAGCATCTACATGAAAGAAGGTTTTATTGGCACGTGTTAATTCACCAATTGCTGCTACATCTGTAACTGAACCGATTTCGTTGTTTACCATCATAAGAGAAACAAGAACAGTATCAGGACGAAGGGCAGCTTTTACCATTTCAGGGGTAATTAAACCTGTTTGTGGTTCTGGTTCTAAATAAGTAATTTCAAAACCTTGTTCTTCTAATTCACGACAAGGATCTAGAACAGCTTTGTGTTCAATTTTACTTGTAATAATGTGTTTGCCTTTAGAAGCATAGAATTGAGCTACGCCTTTAAGTGCAAGGTTGTCTGATTCGGTAGCACCAGAAGTCCAAACGATTTCACGTGGATCAGCTTTAATTAAATTTGCCACTTGCTCACGTGCATATTCAACTTTTTCTTCTGCCTGCCAGCCATAAGCATGGGAACGAGATGCAGCATTACCAAAGGTACCGTCGAAAGTTAAACACTCCATCATACGTTCTGCAACTTGCGGATCTACTGGAGTGGTTGCTGCGTAATCAAGATAAATTGGACGTTTCATATCAAATACCTGTACCCGATAAAAGAGCTGAATCTGTGCCAGTCACATTTTGGCGCAATGCAACAGTTTGAACGTTGTCTCGGCTAATGAGGTCGGCAAGAGAGATTTTTGCTAAATAGTCGGCAATATGATGAGAGAGTTCTTGCCATAAATCGTGAGTAAGACACATTGCACCATTTTGGCAGTTAGCTTTGTGGTCGCAACGTGTTGCATCAACGGTTTCATTTACGGCTTCAATAATTTCTAACACAGTAATTTCATCAGCGTTTCGAGCCAAATGATAACCACCATTTGCACCACGGACACTAGAAACTAACCCATGACGCTTAAGTTTAGCGAATAACTGCTCTAAGTAAGCAACTGAAATAGATTGACGAGCGGCAATTTCGGCGAGCGTGATCGTTTGCTCAGTTGGCTGCAAAGCTAAATCAAGTAGAGCAGTCACTGCGTAGCGACCGCGAGTTGTAAGGCGCATGATTCGATACACATGTTAAGACTAGATAATAGGATTTTATGAATCCCGACTAAAATAGTCAAGTTTTTTTATTTTTAATTCAAGTGCAGGATCAGGATGGAAAAATAATTTAAGCTATCCACAAATTATATATGAAAAAAACAATAAATATCAGGGTAATTATACCAAAGCCTAAGTTAATGTTGCGTTGACGTTGTTGTAAGCGAGTAATTCGATTTTGATATTGTTTAATTTCCACTTGAAGTGAATTGATTTCTGAACGTTGTTGATCAATTTTTTCAAGCAAAGGGGCAATTCGTTTACGGGAAGCAAGAGTTTCAGCTTCATCATCAGGTGTATTAAACCATTGCTTCCAGTCAGCTAAAAGTTTAGGCAGAGTGAGATGAGAAATTAAGTCAAATAACTCTTTTTTCGTTTCTTCATCACCATCAATACGCATGTTCTTGAGACTACGCTGGTTGGCAAAAGCGAAAATTTTAATCAAATCGATCAGCGTACTATTAATTTCAAGATCAATATGCCGATCAAAAGAGTGGATATCGAATAACAAACCCTTTTCTGTAAATTGAACATAGAAATCAAAAAAAGGAAGGTAGCTATTGATACGAATAGTTGTTTTATTTGAAATAAACTTTTTCGCTTGCAAGCGAAGAACACCATCGTGGGTGAGTATAAATGAAAAGAAAGTTTCTAAAATAATTAGAACAATATTCAGCAACAGACGGGGATGTTTTTGTCTTTGTTGCGTTTCACTCATAAAAGTTTATCCTTACAAATAGTAGTTAACTGAAGAATGGGACATCCTATCCCAAACTTTAATAAATGTCCTGTTAAATATATTTACATGACTTAATTGCTTTGTAGAACAGTTTTGTAAATGGATCAAGTCTTTACTTTGATATTATAGAAATATTTTGTGGTCAAATCAGTCATCATTTCTCTCATCTGACTAGGAGCTTAGATCAATGGATAATGCAAATATAGATACCCCGACAGAAGAGTTAGAAGAAAAAAATAAATTAAAATCAAGAGCTTCAAGGAAATCGGCTTTGGATTTTAGGAAATATACCAAGCAAATTTGGTTAGCAGGACTAGGGGCTTTTTCACGTGCAGAAGAAGAAGGTAACAAGCTATTTGATTCTTTGGTTAAGGTAGGTGAAGAGCTAGAATCTAAAACTGGAGATTTAGCAGATAATACTGTTGGTAAGGTCACAGAAAAAGCAAAAGAATCTGTATCTGAAACGAAAGATAAAGTAGAAAAGATTCTTGATACAAGTGTTAATCATTCTTTAAACCGTATTGGATTGGTGACGCCGAAGGATTTACAACACATCGAACAGCTGCTTGTACAACTGCATATTAAGGTCGATGCTTTAATAGAAGAAAATCAACAGTTGAAAGCAAAATTGAATAAAAAGTAAAAAAATGTTGGGATTTAGCAAATATATAACAGTTTTTTAGCATTTATTTTTGCTAAAAGCCCTGCTCTAGTATTGCGTTTTCCCCTAAAGCATTGCTATAAAGGCGTCATGGCCTTTTAAACTATAGCCTTGGACCTTAAACAAACGATATTAAGAGGATGTTTTATTCATGAATAAATCAGAATTAATCGATGCAATTGCTGAAAAAGGGGGAGTATCTAAGACTGATGCAGGCAAGGCACTCGATGCGACAATTGCGTCAATTACTGAAGCACTTAAAAAAGGTGACACAGTAACTTTAGTTGGTTTTGGTACTTTCAGTGTTAAAGAACGTGCTGCACGCACTGGACGTAACCCTAAAACTGGTGAAGAGCTTCAAATTAAAGCAACAAAAGTACCTAGCTTCAAAGCTGGTAAAGGTCTTAAAGATTCAGTAGCTTAATCTTTTAAGATGATTAAACGCGCCAATATAGGCGCGTTTTTTATTAAATATCTGAATTGACCAATATTGCTCATTCATTGATTGTGGTTTTTCAGTTAAAATTCTCCTCGAAATAAAATATTGGAATACTTATGGAATCGTTTCGTACAGTCATTAAGGGTTGGCTCGGCAAAGTCCTTCTAATTTTGTTTTTGACCCCTTTAGCACTTGTAGGTATTGAAGGATATTTTAATAGGGGAAACAAGGCTGATGTTGCGAAAACAGTAAACGGCCAAGAAATATCTAAAAAAGACCTTGAAACTTTAACTCAGTCTTACAAAGAACAATATTTAGCTGCTGTTAAAGGTGATGAGAGTCTACTTAATTTGCCTGTGATTCAGGCTAAAGCACTCGATATTTTAGTGTCACGTAATTTATTAATTCAACAAGCTGAAAAATTAGGCATTTCATTGAGTGATACTCAAATTGAGCAAATGTTAGCTCAGCAGCCTAGTTTGCAAGAGAATGGACAATTCTCGCAAAAACTCTATGAAAATTATTTACGTTCTATTGGTATGACAAGTCAGGGCTTAATATCTAGCCTTCGTCAAGATCATGCTTTAAAAATGCTAACGTCAACTTTTTCTGATTACTCCTTAGTAAGTAAAGTTGATTTAATGCAAATTGCGAATTTGCAAACTGAGCAACGTACATTACATTTGTCTAGTATTAAATTGGATGGTTATAAAACAGGTTTAACTGCATCTAATCAAGAAGCTACGGATTATTACAACAAACATCAAAATGAGTTTAAACAACAGGTTTCTGTTGATGTGGATTATGTTGTTCTTTCTCCATCAATGATGGCTAAACCAGCTCCTGCAACTGAAGCTGAACTTCAGCAAGCGTATAGCAAGTTCGTTGAAAATCAGAAAAAAGATGCTAAACGAACTGTGAAGCATATTTTAATTACTACAGATGCTCGTGATGATGCAGCAGCTCAAAAACTTGCTAAAGAAGTATATGCGAAAATTCAAGGCGGTCTTACATTTGCACAAGCTGCATCTCAGTTCTCTGAAGATCCAAGTTCGAAAGCAAAAGGTGGTTTAGTTGAAGCATATGCACCAGGTGTTTTCTCTGATGCGTTTGATAAAACTGTAGTGAACTTGAAAAATGGACAAATTTCTCAACCTGTAAAAACCCAATATGGTTATCATATTATTGAGGCAGAAACTCAAGCCAATCAGATCCCTTCATTTGAAGCTGAAAAAGCTCGTTTAGTAGCAGAAGTTGAGAAGAACAAAGTTGCGAATGTTTATTCTGACTCGGTAAATAGCTTAAATGAAACCGTAGTGGGTAATGATTCTTTAGAAGGTATTGTACAAGAAGTTAAAGGTACAAAAGTTGAATCATTAAATGGCGTGACTTTAGCTACACAAAATCCATATTTAAGTGATCCAAACGTTAAAATTAAATTGTTTAATGATGACGTGAAAAATGGTGACCGTAACGCATCGTCTAATATTCAGTTAGCGAATGGTGATACGGTATGGGTTAAAGTACGTGATTATCATGCTGCTGGTGTAAAACCTTTAGCACAAGCGATGAATGAAGCGAAAGCAAAAGTTATCGATGAAAAAGCGCGTAAAGCTGTTCAAGCAAAAATTGCTACAATGTTGGCTGAATTTAAAACTCAACCAGCAGATCAAGTTGTTGCTAAAAATAAAGTGGCATTTGAATCGGCTGGCGTATTTAGTCGTTCGCAAGGTTTAAAGCGTGAAATTGAGCGCGCGGCATTTAGTGCAGCTACACCTAAGCCAGGTATGTGGTCTGTTTCAACAGCGAATTTACCAAATGAGCTGGTTGTTGTTGCAGTTTCAAATGTAAATTCATCTACTGCAAATGCTATTCCTGCTGATCAGTTACAGCAGTTAAAGCAACTTTATCGTCAATCGCGTGGTCAACAAATATTAGAAGATTACAGTCAATATTTAAAATCACATGCGAAAATTAAATAATAATTTGATTCAATAAAAAAAGCGCCTCGGCGCTTTTTTTATTGGTAGTTAATCTAAGTTATGTCCAATATATTGCTGTCTATATTGTTTAGGAGATAAATCAAAAATTCTTTTGAATGCCTGACTAAATGCTGTTTCAGATGAATAGCCGACCTTATTTGATATTTGCTGAATTGATAAATTACTTGTGCGTAAATATTGACTTGCCAAACGAAAACGATAATGCTGCAAATATGTGAGGGGTGGTTCACCAATAATACTATTAAATATGTTTGCAAATTTAGAACGTGACATACAGCATTGTTCAGCTAAAGACTCAACTGTCCATGTGACTTCAGGTTGGCTATGAATAGCAGATAGTGCATTGCTCAGTTCAGGATGTGTTAAGGCACTTAACCAGTTTTGTTGATCTGTCATCTGTTGAATATGATCACGAATGCATTCAATGAGCAGAATACTCACTAAATGATCAATAATTTTGTCATGACCTGGTCTGATTTTTTGAGTTTCGATTGCTAGAAAATAGAGTCCAATTTGTAGCCATTCAGGTGGATTAGTTTGATTTTCATGTTGAATATGCATGATGGACGGCAATGCATTAATGAGCGGCCCAGCCATATGAGTATCGATTTGGCAGCGTAAACATAGCAATAATGTATTATCTGGAGATGAAGTACCAAACTCGATTGCGTCTTGTCTGTGACCGTTAAAAAGCGAAGTGATATCCAGAGAGTCTACCAACTTACTTGCTGTTGATTTTGAGTCAGTCGCATTATGTGCTTTTCCCGAAGGAATTAAAATAATATCACCAGCAGTTGCAGTTATTTTTTCTAAAGCATTAAGTTGTATATATACTGAACCAGTTAAAACAATATACGCAAGTAGAGCAGATTGATCTTGTGTTTTAAAAGCCCATTCTCCTTGCGCTTTTAAATAGATGTATTCAGACTTATTCAGGTGAATATCATCAAAAAATTTACTTAGTGCATCCATATTTAAATGATCAATCATTATTTTAATAAAATTATAGTGAGCTATAAGAATAGATCAACATGTGTTTTTAGGACAAAAAAGTGGAAGAAAATGCCAAAGACTTTAACATAGGTTTTTTGGACGCTTACTACTGTTAACTAAACACTATTTCTTTAACTATATAGACATATAGAAAAAGGAAATATGGCTATGAATGCACCAGTAAATGTTCAGCAAGAACTTATGCCAGTGCGTGCGTCTATGCGTGAAATAGATCGCAAACGCTTTTTATGGATGATTAGTCCTGCTTTACCTGCTATCGGTTTAGGTATTTTAGCAGGTTATCAGTTTGGTCCACGCCCTTTAAAGAAAGTTTTCGCGTTAGGTGGTCCACTTTTATTACATGTTGTGATTCCTGTAATTGACACAATTGTTGGGAAGGATGCTCGAAATCCGACAGATGAAGAAATTAAGCTTTTAGAAAAAGATCCATATTACTCACGTCTTGTGAAGAGTTTTATTCCTCTACAGTATGCTGCAAATGTGTATGCATGTTATTTAACAAGTCGTAAAACGACATCTTTTATTGATAAGATTTTACTTGGTATTTCAATGGGAGCAATCAATGGTATTGCAATTAATACAGCCCATGAGTTAAGTCATAAGCATGATCGTATAGACCATATTTTGTCCCATCTTGCTCTAGTTCCTACAGGTTATAATCATTTCCGTATTGAGCATCCTTACGGTCATCATAAACGTGCAGCTACACCAGAAGATCCAGCTTCATCACGTATGGGTGAAACATTCTATGAATTCTGGCCACGTACAGTTATTGGTTCTTTTAAATCTGCAATAGAAATTGAAAAAAACCGTTTAAAACGTAAAGGTAAAGAATTCTGGTCTTCAGATAATGAATTATTACAAGGCTGGGGAATGACTGCTGCTTTTCATGGTTCTATGGTTGGAATCTTTGGTAAAGGTACAATTCCATATTTAGCGACTCAGGCTTTTTATGGTATTAGTCTTTTCGAAATTATTAACTATATTGAGCACTATGGTTTATTACGTCAGAAAAAAGCTGATGGTAATTATGAGCGCACAATGCCTGAGCATAGCTGGAATAATAATAACGTAGTAACAAACTTATTCCTGTACCAGTTGCAGCGCCATTCGGACCATCATGCTTATCCGACTCGTCCATTCCAAGCATTACGTCATTTTGATGAGGCACCAGAGTTACCAAGCGGTTACGCAAGTATGCTACTACCAGCCTTAATCCCTTCGTTATGGTTTAAAATCATGGATAAACGTGTTTTTGATCACTATAAAGGTGATTTAAACAAAGCGAATATTTCATCAAAGCGTCGTGCAAGAATCTTTAAGAAATTTGGGGTAATTGATAAAGCGCTAGAAAGTACAACTACTGAATAAATAAAAATATTAATTCCTGAAATACGAAGCCCTCTAGTTATTAGACTAGAGGGCTTTTAAGTTTTGATATAAAGAGCTAATAAATTAAGGGAAGAGTTCCCTTAATTATTATTTTAGTTCGCTAGAAGATTTACCCAGTTCTCGGCGAGCAATGATCAATTGCTGAATTTGTTGAGTACCTTCAAAGATATCGAGAATTTTCGAATCACGCGCCCATTTCTCAAGTAACTCGTCTTCGTTATAGCCAACGCTTGCAGCCAGTTCGACACATTTTAAAGTAATTTCGTTACCCACACGGCCAGCTTTGGCTTTAGCAATAGAAGCTTCTTTAGAGTTTGGCTTTTTATTATCTGCCATCCACGTTGCCTTTAACATAAGCAGGCGAGCAGCTTCCCACTCAGCTTCCATACGGTAGATTTGTGCTGCAAGATTAGAGGTGTGTAGATAAGGTGTAGAATAGCCAGGATCGAGTTGATCTTTAAAAATTTCTTTAATCCGTTCTAGAGAAGCTTTAGCACAACCGATTGCCATTGCAGCGACGAGAGGGCGAGTGTTGTCAAAAGTTTCCATCACTCCGGCAAAACCTTTTGCAACATCAACTTCAGCATTTCCTAAAAGGTTTTCAGCAGGTACACGACAATCAATAAAACTAATCACTGCTGTGTCTGAGGCTTTAATTCCTAATTTGTGTTCAAGACGTTCAACCTTCATTCCAGGTGTACCTTTGGGTACTACAAATGATTTAATGGCTGCTCGGCCAACTTTGCGATCCAGTGTTGCCCAGACTACGACAGAGTCTGCACGTTCGCCAGATGTCACAAAAATCTTTTCTCCATTTAAAATATAGTCATTACCATCTTTGGTTGCAGTTGTACGAATAGCAGCAGAATCAGAACCGCAACCTGGCTCGGTAATTGCCATTGCTGCCCATGTTCCTTTGAAACGTTCTAATTGCTCATCATTTGCAACAGCAGCAATGGCTGAGTTCCCAAGACCCTGACGTGGCATACTCAGCAATAAGCCTGTATCGCCATAACACATCTCAATAATCCCAAGAGCGGTAGACATATTGGTTCCGTTACGGATGCCTTCGTTATCTGTATCGCCACGGTTACCAGCGCCCGCAGCTCCAGCATTAATACCTTCGCCACCTTCGTTCATTCCATCGATGAGTGAGGCAAGCATATCGAGTTCTTTAGGATAAGCATGCTCAGCTTTATCATATTTACGAGAAATAGGGCGTAAAACATTGATCGCAACATCACGTGCTTGATCAATCATCATTTTGAATTTTCTAGGATTTTGCAAATTCATTATAGTATCCTCTGATTGATCATTTAAGCATGTAAGCCAGATTGTAAAATTGCAGTAGCTCGTAAATCACGGTACCAACGTTCAACTGGGTGTTCTTTTGTGAAACCATGTCCACCAAGAATTTGCACACCATCTGTACCAATTTTCATGGATTTCTCAGCACAAAGTAGTTGGGCCAGATAAGCTTCACGGTGGAACGGCTTGCCTGATTCTGCAAGGCTTGCCGCATTTAAAAGCAGCATACGCATTGCGTCAATTTCAATTGCCATATCTGCAATCATGAAAGCGACACTTTGCCGATGTGAAATTGGTTCACCGAAAGCAGTTCGTTCATTGGCATATTTAATACAATATGCTTTAACCGCCTCACAGGTACCCACCGCCATCGCACACCACATTAAATTACCTAAATCTAAAAAGGCGGTGTAATCAAAATCTGTTGCACTTAAGCGTAGAGCAGGTGTGTGATTAAAGCGTAAAGTTGCCGTTTCTGTCGCTTTAAGGCCCATTGCTGGAGTATTTTTAATTGAAATTGTTTCGTTGCATTGCACAACAAATACATCTGGCTTGCCGTTAAAGTCTGCACTTACGATAAATACATCGGCCAAATCACCTAAAATAACAAGTGTTTTTTCACCATCAATAAAAAATTGATCATTTTCAAGTGAGGCTTTGGTTTTTAATTCATAAGGATTAAAAGCCGGAGTGGCTTCTTGTACCGCAAAAGTTGCTGTAATGTCTGATTCTTCTGCAAAACAAGGTAAGTACATCGATTGGACTTCGGTTGAACCCCAACGCGTGATTGCATTAATGATGCTAAATGTGCTGAGTAATCCTGCTGTAAGGCTAAAATCACCTTGTGCTAGTTTCTCGGCAATCAGTAAATTACTAACAATATTTTGTTCAGCTGCTACACCACCGAGTGCTTCTGGAAGGGCATAGTAATTGAGTCCTAAATCTTCTAAATATTGCCAGAGACTTTCTGGAAACTGACCAGTCTGATCAGCTTCATGTGCTAAGCCTAGTAAAACTTCTTGAGCAAATTGAGACATTGCTTCAGAGGTCATTTGTTGTTCTTCAGTTAGGCTTAAATCAAACAGAGTTTTTTGTTGTTGAGGTAACCGCTGTTGGGAGATCTGTTTCGGTTTAAATGCTTTTTGAGTCTGGCTTAACGCTCTAAAACCAGCTTTCGAACCTTGATAAAGAGATTTTTCTATAAATTTACGCAACTTGAGTTGATCAAGTACATCGCTTCCAGCCAATTTAGTAATCAGCGATAAACCCAAACCCTGAGCTTTATTGATCATACTTGTCATGATTATGGTGTCCTAACACATTGTTATTGTTTTATGCTGACACGCCTGATAGTAAAAAACTATGTCGTTACTGACATTCCAAAAATGAGTAGATAAATGGTAGTTAAGAAGTGAAATTATTTTAAGTTTTTGATTTTATTTGTTTAAAATAATTTGGTTATTGGGTGAGTAGAGATGTATTGACTAGAATGACATAGAATCATTCTAGTCCTTTATTAAATTAAGCAAAGTTACGAATCATACGTCGCACATTTGTTATTGCATCAATAACCGTCATAAATGTATATGCCCCAATAAATTTACGGCTAATAAACATAAATTCTTTTGGAGGTACTGAGAAATAACGTGACGCCATAGATTTACTTGCTTGCTGCATAACACGACTATGTAATTGACTTTTCTTCCAATCATAACGTTCATGTTCATCCATTAGGCCAGTGGGCATTTCTGGATTATTTGCAGGGGTACTAAATGCTTCTGTCGCGATTAAAAAGACATCGGCCATGCCCGGTTTAATACTTTCAGGCATTGCCTCAAAAAACTCATATCCAGTCATTGCTTGTATCATCGCATGCTTATCATGCTGATAACCCGCCTGAATTAAATTACGTGCTACCGATAACAAATGTTCATCAAACTGACGGATAGCACCAAAGTCTAATAATACAATTTTATCCTGAACATCTTGGCCATTACCTAAACGGACAAGGTAGTTACCGAAGTTAGGGTCAGTTTGCATTTCACCCCATTCAAAAATTTCACGAACAGCAATTTCTAGTGAAGCTTCACCAAGCTGATTACGACGCTCTTGAGGCAAAGACAACATAACAGGGCTATTGATTGGGACACCGCGTTCGAAAGTCATGCAAAGTACTTGGTTCGTACAATATTCATCTACAATTGTCGGAACAATATAACGCTCGTCATCTTTTAAACGTTCACCGAAGCGACGAGTAGTGGCAGCTTCAACATCATAGTCAACTTCACGATGCATCATCTCACGCACTTCATCAAACCACTGATCAAATTCACGGGTTTGTGGCACCATACGTGTCAGTTTAAGCATGTTTTTAAACAAGCTCATATCTGAATCAATTGCGTTTGCAACACCTGGATATTGAATTTTTAGGACTAATTCCAAGCCATCTGATTTACGTGTTGCACGGTGTACTTGTGCGAGAGAGGCGGTACCAATTGGCTCATGATCAATTGTTAAATCATTTAATTTAGCGCCCAATTGTTCTTGTAGATGTGGCTTAATTGCAGGCCAATCTAAAGCAACGGTTTGGTTATTTAGGGTATTTAATGCTTGTGTAATCTCTTCTGGTAAAAAATGTTCACCATAAAGAGCCATCATTTGCCCAATTTTAACAATAGAACCCTTAAGTTTACCTATTTCAGAAACCAGATAATTAGCTTGTTCGCTCATCGCTTTTTTGCGTCTCTTTTCTTTTTCTTCATCATTAGAAAAAATAGAAGAAGCACTTGCAGTTGCCCAACGTGTTCCTGCAAGTAAAGAAGCTTTCGCGATTGATAAGCGTCGATCCATGGAAGAAGTTTTTAAACTCTTAAGCTTATCTTTCTGATTTGACATGAAAATAGAATCCTATGCGCATCATGCAGCCAAACGCTGTGATCTAAAATTGTAACGAATATTACATGTTTTGAGCGTATTAAAATAGTTCTCTCAGACTGAATGATAGGTCGAAATTACCATCTTTATTTCATTAGCTCTTAAATAGCCTAAGCAATATAGAAATTTAAGAAATTAATATCATTCAGATAAGTAAAACTAAAATAAAACAGATCTGTGATAACAAAACAGATTACATTTTAAATTGAATCTTTAATTCAGATTTCTGCATCAAATAAAGGCGATTAGTCTGAATATGTTGCAATAACATCTGTTTGACTGAAACATGCATAAAACCAAGTGCGTGCGCTTTTACAATAATGATGCTCGGCAGGGTATAAAAGAAATACTTAACATCATCAAGAGTTGCGTTATTAAAAATACCTTGTTCAATTAACGTCTGCTGCAAAAACTGTTTTTCATTTAATACAGAATCTGAAGATTCATCCCAAAAACGGTGACGCATTGCCATCAGATTGTTGTGTTTATAACTCATAAATTGTCAGCTCAGACTTCAAATCTAAATAAAATATATGGAGTCGAGCCGCGAATATCAAGGTGAGATTATTTTTTCTTCAGTTGCTGATTGAGTTTTTATGTAACTGTTGTAAATAGCCTAAGCAAATTTAAAAATTTTTCTAAAAAAACTATAATAGAAACAATTTCATCTATAAATCCATTTATCATGACTCCTGCATGCAGATTGTTAAAAAGTAATAAAATTGAATTTTCTATTCATGAATATGAACATGATTCAAATGCTAAAAGTTTTGGGTTAGAGGCGGCCGAAAAATTAGCTTTAGATGTAAAAGAAGTATTTAAAACTTTAATGGTAAGTGACGATAAGAATTTTTTTGTTGCTGTCTTACCGGTTAATCATCAACTAAATCTAAAAAAAGTTGCTACGGCGTTTGGATGTAAAAAATTACAGATGGCTAACCCTAAAGATGCTGAACGTTTAACTGGATATTTGGTAGGAGGGATTAGCCCTCTAGGTCAAAAGAAGCGTTTAAAAACTGTTATTGATGCATCTGCACAAAACTTTAGCAAAATTTATGTAAGTGGCGGAAAAAGAGGGCTTGATATTGGTTTAAATCCTAAAGATTTAGCACAGCTTTTAGATGCTCAATTTGTTGATGTGCTTGATTAGTAAAATAAATCTCTTTCTTATCTCATTAAATTAACTAATTTTAAGATAGGTAGTATTAAATTAAATTTTTTAATAAAAACAATTCTCATTATTACTTATATTTAGTATTATTCCGAGCCTTATAAAACTTAACTAATAACTTTTGGGCTTGGAGAAAGGAAAAAATGCATCAATATAAAAAGGTCGGGGCTAACTCAAATCATTTGACGTGTGCTAAACCACGATATTTTAAATTAAAACCTTGTTGTATTGCTGTAGCAGCAATATTTGCGCAGCAGGCTTATGCGAATACAAATATTGAAAAGGCAACCCTTAATAATCAAGCGATACAAAAGCCTGTAGCTCAATTGCAAAAAATTATAGTGACGGCGACAAGAACACCCAAAAATATTGCTGAAATTGCAGGTACAGTTCAAACGATTGAGAAGCAGCAAATTGAACAACAAGCAACAGCTGGACGAAAAATTGCCGATATTCTGGCTCAGTTAGTTCCATCACTTGGGGTGAGTAGTGGAACGAGTACCAACTATGGGCAAACAATGCGTGGTCGTGATGTCATGATCATGATTGACGGCGTATCTCAAAATGGATCACGCGATGTTGCTCGACAGTTAAATAGTATTAGCCCAGGCATGATTGAACGTATAGAAGTCCTTGCTGGAGCTACGAGTATTTATGGATCTGGTTCTACCGGTGGGATCATTAATATTATTACAAAACGTGCTGATTCGACTAAACCTGTGAGTTTTGAGACTAAACTTGGTATTACGTCTTCTGATACATTTCGGAGTGATAGTCTAGCTTATGAAGTTGGCCAATCTATTTCATTTAATAAAGATAATATAAATGGTTTCTTAGGGGCTAATTTCACTAGTCGCGGATCTCAGTTCGATAGCCATGGTGATCGTATTGCTATAGCACCTATGCAAGGTAGCCGTCCTGACACTGATACAATTGATATTAACAGTCGTATAAATATAGATTTAACTGATAACCAATCACTAAGTTTGGGTGCGCAATATTATAAAGATGAACAAGACACGAATTATGGTCCTGATTATGGGAAAAATTATATTTATGGAGGAGCGCCTAATTCATATATTGGGAAGAAGGGTTTAGAAATATCTAATCAGCCTTTTACAGAGCGCTACGCATTCAACACTCAATACCAAAATAAAGATATTTTAGGTCAGGTCTTAAATCTAGAAGGATATTACCGTAAAGAAGATGCTCGTTTCTTTCCAGTCTTTTTAGGAGGGGAAAGTACAGAAGCAAAACAATCTCAATCTGAAATCGAAGTTGCTGGTCTGCGGTCAACAGTACAAAGTGATTTAAATATTATAAATCGTGATCTTAATCTAACTTATGGTTTAGATTATGAACATGAAAAAGATCATCAACATTATGAGCACTTCACAGCATTTAATACAGGTTTGATATATAAACCCACAGGTAAAATCTCCGATGCTGGTCCAAATACAACAATTCAAAGCGCTGGCGTTTTTTTACAAGGTGATTACGCTTTAACGGACCGTATGAATGTCCAGGCTGGTACTCGTTATCAATATATTAAAGCTGAAACTGAACAGTACTCGACTAAAAATGGGATACAGCCAAACGGAGCTGTAAATGACGATGCGGTTTTATTCAATTTGGGAGCGATATATGAATTAACAGACGAGCAGCAAATATTTGCTAATTTCTCTCAAGGTTTTAGCTTTCCAGATGTACAACGAATGATGCGTGATGCATTTAATATCTCAACAGCGAATATCCAACCTATTAGTGTAAACAGCTATGAACTAGGCTGGCGTTTACAAGGGGAGCAAAGCCTAAATCTAGGTATAACAGGTTTCTATAATACTTCAGATAAAGTAGTTCAGTTTTACAAGAACAGTAATAAAGAAACTGTTGCTGAGGTTATGGACAAAGACCAGCGTGTATATGGTGCTGAACTAACGGCGACCTATCCATTTATGGAAGAGTTTAAAGTGGGGGGAACGCTTGGTTATACGCGAGGTCAATATAAAGATACGGATGGTAAATGGAAAGAGTTGAATGCTTTTCAGGTATCACCAATCAAAGGTACTGTTTTTGCCGAGTGGAACAATGATGAGGGATATGGCGCTCGTGTGCAAATGCTTGCTATAAAGGGTACAAATGAAGCCGTAAAAGATGACTCACTTTCAGCTGTAAAAATTAAAGGCTATAGCACGATGGATGTTTTGGCACATTTCCCAGCGTGGTGGAAAGGACGTATAGATTTTGGTGTATATAATGTTTGGAATAGAGACTATCGTACTGTCTATAGTCAACAAGCAGAAAAAGTATATGGGCTTGTAGAAAGTATCCCAGCTGAAGGACGTACTTATGGCCTCAGTTATACATTTAATTATTAATGTGAGTTGATATAGGGAATATCTATAAATCATAGATATTCCTTATTAAATATAAAAAATAGCAAAATAAACTTGCATCAACAAATGAAAATGATTATCATTATCTATATTAAAAGTTAAAGAATATTTTAATAATTAAATTTAACGCCTACTACTGTAATACTAAGTTTTTAGGCGATTTAAAGTTATACCAGAGACTCCAATAGCAATAATGTTGAAAAGATGAGTTGATTTTTGGTATGTGACACCTGCAAGACATTATAAAAATATGCGGGTTCAAGCAGCGGTAAATGGAACTAAGAAAAATAAATACGATCAGCGCAACAAAAAGAATAAACCAAGAGCAACAAGCAAGGATGGCTTGCTGCTCTTGTATATAAAGCCAGCTTCATAATTATTTATATTGTTCAACCTTTTTAGGCTTATAACTCTGCTCAGTAACAGTTTGCTTATATTTTTGACTAAAAAATAACCACTAATGTTTCATTTATTAACATCCTGCCTTTTTATCCAATTTTTTGTATACCCTGAATAAAACATGATCAAAAAAGAGGTAAAAACGTGCTTATTTTTCATGGAAAACCTGTTCATGGAGCAATTTTTGATATGGATGGGACAATGTTTGATACTGAGAGGTTGCGGTTTCAAACATTGCAACACGCATCTCAAGAACTCATTGGACAGGAATTTTCACACGAATATTTAATGCAATGTTTAGGTTTAAGTGCAACTACCGCTGAACAATTGGCTCAACGTTTATATGGTGTAAATGTTCCCTATAAAGAGATACGAAAAAGAGCCGATGAGATGGAGCTAGAACACATACGAAAACACGGCGTACCGATCAAAAAAGGTTTGGTTCAAGTTTTAGAACGTTTAAGAAAATCGGGTTTGAGAATGGCTGTGGCTACTTCAAGTCGTAGAGCAATAGCAGAAGAATATTTAATTAACGCAAATGTTTATAAGTTTTTTGATGTGATTACTTGTGGGGATGAAGTACAAAATGGAAAGCCTCATCCTGAAATATTTTTAAAAGCAGCAAGTCAACTTCATTTAGATGCTAACCAATGTTTAATGTTCGAAGATTCTGAAAATGGCTTAACGTCAGCGCACACATCAGAAGGTCAAACGATTTTATTAAAAGACATTAAAGAACCAAATGATGAAATGTTGGCAAAAGCCGATTTTTATTACGATCAGATGTATAACTTTTTAACAGATCTTGATCAATTTATTCCTGTTGTGGATATGCCAGAAGTACAAGAATCTTTTCCACAAAGCCTAAATCAACTTACCGTTGGAATACATGGTTTTGGCGCTATTGGTGGCGGCTATATAGCACAAATCTTGTCGCACTGGGATGGATACACCAAACCAAGACGTATTATTGCTTCTACCCGAAATAGTCTATTCCGCGAAGCGGTAAATGCGTTTGGAACTTATAGCATTCGTTATGGGCAGTTTTCTTATGATGAACGCATTGAAAATATGACAATTGTTGACTCAGACAATGAACAGCAAATGTTAGAGATGTATACCCATTCAAGTTTGATCGCACTGTGTTTGCCTGAACAAGCAATTGAAGCTGAATCAAAAATGATTGCAAAGGGTTTATACGCTCGTTTTAACTCGGCATTAGAAACTTGTATAGAGCCGTTAACTTTCTTAATTATTTTAAATAAAGTTGGCGCAAAATATTTGGTCATGAAGCATCTTAGAGAAGCACTTTTAGAACTAACTAATGATGAGGACGTGACAGAGCATATTTTAAAAGAACATTACTTTTGTGACACCGTTGTAAACCGCATGGTTTCAAAACTATCTAATCAAAATCTATATCGTCAGCTTCGCATTAAGCACCATTTTCTTGAACAGCACTTATCTGATGTAGAACAAGAGGAGCAGGTCGAAATTGAAGATTGCAATAAACTGACCCAAGATCAGCAAAATCAGGCGTCTTTATATGTAGATAATATGCGTCGTAATTTTCAGCCGGGACATATATTACAAAGCATGGACTTAATCTTGTTCCATAGCGAAACGGATATGCCAATTTATGTAGAAAAAGGTAGCCCTTTACTCGAAAAATTGCGCCAAGTTGTGTTGGTTGAGCAAATTACAGATATTCAATTAATCAAAAACCGACTGTGGAACGGCGTACACGCGATGCTTGCTTGGTATGCATCGTTACTGGGTTATGATTCTATTGGTGTTGCTATGGGCGATAGCTCTGTTAAAGCATTTGCAGAGAATTTAATTACAGAAGTAAAGCAAGGACTTTCAATAGTATTACCTAACTATGCAAAAGATCTAGATCGACTTGCACAGAGTTTTCTAGATTCATGTGAATATGCATTTAAAGATCCGTGTCAACGTGTGGCGCGAGATCCGCTACGTAAACTGGGTCATAATGAACGGGTAATAGCATCAATTGTGGTGAATATTAGTCATGATTTACCCTATAAGAACTTATTAAAGGGCGCTGCTTTGGGTTATGCCTATGTAATTCAATTTTTAAAAATTGATGAGGCTGATGCGATTAAACATTTACAGCAACAAATTCAGAATTTAGATTTGAGTACAGTTCAGAAACGGCAGTTGGAAGTTGAGTTGACGCAATTAATTCAATATTTATTTTCTGAACAAGGCAAGCAACCTTTGAACATGAATAGTACTAACTCCAACACTACGCGCACTCAATATGCTTAAATTCGTTCAATAAATTTGCACTCTACAATTGAATTGAAAGGTAAACATGCTTTAATACAAAAATTGAATCATTTTGAATTAAAGCTGTGCTGCTAAAACCCTCTACGCTCATGGTGCCAACATTTATCCGGGATTATCGGGAATGGCACTGTGGGCGTCAAAATTATGCTTTATGGTATCTGGAAATTAATGATCAAAACTTAGTTGATTATTTAGATACATTACGCGCGCATTTTTCAGATTTTTTATTAGAACCTCATAGCCGTCAATATCATGTCACGCTGTTTATATGCGGTTTTTTGACTCAAGAATCTAAAGTTTATAAAGATGATTTTAGTTTTAGTGAGTTTGAGCAACAGAGGGAATTTTTAAGAAAAGAGGATTTTGCTCCATTTCATTTAAAAATTGGAGCAGTTGATAGTTTTAGTAGTGCTTTATTTGTAGAAATTCAAGATGCCGATAATATCTTATCTCTAATACGACAGAAGTTAGGCACGGTTTCTCATGAAATTGCGGCTTTAGATTATTGTCCGCATATCACCTTGGGTTTGTATAAAAAAGCTTATAGTAGTGATTTGATTTTGCAAAAAATTTCTGAATTACCTGTACAATATAAATACGCTGAATTTGAACTTAAAATTGAGCATTTGACGTTTGGTTATTATCAGGCTCAAACTTTACAAGGTAAGTTATATCCCTCTCAGCATTTGTTTTTAGGTGATTCATGTTGCAACTAATTTTGGGTGGTGCTCGTTCTGGTAAAAGTCGACTGGCTGAACAAACGGCAATAGCTACGCAATTAGCTGTGACTTATGTCGCAACGGCGCAAGCACTTGATCCTGAAATGCAAAACCGAATTGCACACCATCAAAACCAGCGTCCTGCTCACTGGTCATTGGTTGAAGAGCCATTATTTTTAGCAAAAACTTTGCAGAAAATTGATCGACCTAATCAAATTATTTTGGTGGATTGTTTAACGCTCTGGCTAACGAATTTATTACTTTTAGATGATCAAAACGTTCAAGAGTTTGAATGTGAGCAACTAATAGACGTTTTACCTCAGCTCCAGTCAGAAATTATTTTAGTCAGTAATGAAACTGGTCTGGGTGTTGTGCCATTAGGTGAAATTAGTCGAAGGTTTGTAGATGAAGCAGGCAGACTGCATCAAGCTCTAGGACAAATTGCAGATAAGGTTATGTTTTGTGTAGCTGGTTTTCCAATGATTTTAAAAGGTGAGAAGTAAAATGAACTGGTGGTTAGAATCGGTAAAGCAACCTAATCTAGAAGCAAAAAAACAAGCTGAACAACATCAACTCCAACTCACTAAACCTACGGGTGCTTTAGGTGATTTGGAGCAGATTGCAATTACACTTGCCAGTTTACAGTCAAATGTTCATCCTCAAGTTAACCACCCATGGATCACAGTTTTTGCGGGTGATCATGGCGTAGTTGAAGAAAATATCTCTGCCTATCCTCAAGCTGTCACACGTCAAATGTTGCAAAACTTCACAACTGGTGGTGCAGCAATTAGTGTAATTGCTAAATATCATCAAGCTCATTTGCAAGTTATCGATTGTGGCACAGTAGGCGAAGCGTACGAATATGCTGGTGTTGAGCGTCATTGTATTCGGGCAGGCACAGCAAATTTTGCAAAACAAGTGGCAATGAATGCTGAAGAATGCCGTGCTGCTTTAGAATTAGGAAAAAAGACCGTAGATACAGCCAAAGCCGACGGTGCAGATATTTATATTGCGGGTGAAATGGGGATTGGAAATACCTGTTCTGCTTCTGCGTTAGCATGCCTTTTATTAAATGAGACGGCTGAACAATTAACTGGTGTAGGTACAGGAATTGGTGCCGATCAGTTAAGACATAAAATTGAAGTGATTGAGCAGGCAATAGAGCGTCACTATCAACATGTGATTGGTAATGCGTTTAAAATCCTAAGTGCTGTAGGTGGCTTAGAAATTGCTGCCATAACTGGTGCTTATATTCGATGTGCTCAAATTGGTTTACCCGTGATTGTGGATGGATTTATTAGTTCGGTAGCTGCTTTATGTGCGGTACGAATGAATCCTGATGTACGGGGCTGGATGCTATTTGGACATCAATCGGCAGAATATGGTCACTGCCGTATTTTACAAGAACTTAATGCTGAGCCAATTTTAAAGATGAATTTGCGTTTAGGTGAAGGTAGTGGAGCGGGTGCTGCTTTGGCATTGGTTAAAATGGCGTGCGTATTACATAATCAAATGGCAACGTTTGCTCAAGCGGCTGTAAGTGGGGACAAAATTGAGTAAATTGAAAATTGATTTACTCAGACATGGTGAAAGTCAGTTTAGCCATACATTACGTGGTCATTTAGATGATGAGTTAACAGCAAAAGGTTGGCAGCAAATGCAGTCAACCATTGAGCAAGTCGCAAATCAGCCATGGGATGTGATTGTAAGTTCCTCATTAAAACGTTGTGCTTGTTTTGCCGAGCAGCTAGCTGAACAAAAAGAATTACCGTTAGTTTTAAGTCCCGATTTAAAAGAAATGTATTTTGGTGATTGGGAAGGAGTTTCAACACAGCAGATTTATGAAACCTCACCCGAGTTGCTAGCAAATTTTTGGCAAAAGCCTAGTCAGTATTGTCCTCCTAATGCAGAAAGTTTAATTCTATTTCAAAATAGAGTTTTGATTGGGTTTAAGCAATTAATTGATCAAATGCAGAGCCAAAACTGGCAACATGCTTTAGTTGTTACCCATGGGGGCGTAATTAAATTATTGGCTTGTTTAGCTGGGCAACAGCCTTTAGATGATTTACTTAAAATGCCAGCAGAACTTGGGAAGTTATATCCTCTCGAATTTTCTAAAACAGATGGTCAATTAACTTTTATACTGAGATAGCAGCTTTATATTTTTATACACTTGTAAGTTATTATTTTTATAAAGATATTTGAAATATTGTAATCGTAGTGTCATTGCTAAAAATTAAGATATGAGCATTTCTTATTAATAGCTTATCTGACTTATGAATATTTTATTTAAAACAACGCTGCTTGCCGCGTCATTAGTGCTTGTGGCTTGTAATAATAATGACGATCAAGATGATCAGCCAACGACACCACCTACAACCCAATCAAAGTATTATCAAACAAAGACACCTTACCAACCTCAACAAGAATTAAAAAGCTATGAACAAGCACCAAGTGGATTCCAACCTGTTTTTACAGAGTTAGTGGCTCGCCATGGCTCAAGAGGTTTATCAAGTCTCAAATATGACTTAGCACTTTATAATTTGTGGAAACAGGCAAAAGCAGAAAATGCCTTAACGCCGTTAGGTGAGCAATTAGGTGCTGACCTAGAGGCCATGATGAAAGCCAATATTCTGTTAGGTTACGGCGTGGAAGGAATTCGTCAGTTTGGTTATGGTAATGAAACCATGACTGGTATTTTAGAACATCGCGGGATTGCTGATCGTTTATTACAACGATTACCGAATTTATTTAATCAACAAGCTTCGATATCGGTACAAAGTTCGGGTGTGGATCGTGCGGTAGATAGTGCTAAATTTTTCACGGCTGAACTCATTAAACAACAACCGCAGCTCAAAGATAAAATTGTTCCAGTCTCTTATACCAATTTATCGAGTGAAAGCGTGCCAAGTGTTGAAGATGGTGGGGTAGACCGTTTTAAACTTTATTTCCATAGCTTGAATGCAGATGAAGACTTAACTCAGCCGCTAAGTGCTAGTCAGCAGAAAATTTATGATGCAAGTCAGGCCTATCAAGATTTTGAAGAAAATAATAATGATTTAGCCCAAAAACTTGATGAGTTATCAAAGAATTCCCTGGCTGAAAAAACTGCTCAGACTGTACTCAACCCGATTTTTAAAGCAGACTTTATTAAAAAATTGGGTACAGCGGGTTATAACTTTAGTAATACAGGGTCTTTTACCGTAACTTCGCCTAAAGGTGAGCAAATTACGGAAAAAGGTAAGGGTAAAAACACTATCGCCAGTGCAGTTGATGCAGCAGCTTATGTGTATGAGCTCTATTCGATTTCTGGTGGTATGAAAGATGAGCTAAAAGATATCGATTTTGATAAATATATGCCTGTAGAAGCCGCAAAATTCTATGCTGAATTTAATGATGCCAATGATTTTTACGAAAAAGGCCCAAGTTTTACAGAGTCAAATCAAGTCACAAGTGCAATCGCCCAAGGGTTAAAGCAAGATTTATTTCAACAAGTTGATGCTGTAGTCAATAAAGCCCAACCTTACAAAGCAGTTTTACGCTTTGCTCATGCAGAAATTATTATTCCTTTGGCAACCAGCCTAGATTTACATAATATGATGCAGCCTTTACCACTTCGCCAGACGTATGATTACTCAACCAGCTCATGGCGTGGAGAAGTGGTTTCACCTATGGCTGCCAATGTACAGTGGGATATTTATCAAAATGGCCAAGGCAATACTTTGGTGAAAATGCTTTATAACGAAAAAGAGACTTTATTTAAGTCTGCATGTAACTACGCGCGTTATAGTCCAACCAGTTTCTACTACGACTACATAAAATTGAAACAGTGCTATCAAATACAATAGATTTTCAGTTTTCTGAAGTCTTTAATGGGAATAGGGATTGCTATTCCCATTTTTATTTCTTCATAATTCAAACTGTTTTTTAAATATAGTTCAGTTAGAGACTTGGATATGACACCCTTTTGGATCGCATTGCAATTTTTAACTGTTCTGCCGATCGAGTTAAAAACAATACCGACGGCGCAACAAAATGGTCGAGCTATTTTGTTTTATCCCTTGGTTGGGCTCATTATCGGTGGCATTCTTTTTCTTATTGCATGTCTGTTCGCAAAATTACCAGCTCTTCTGCTTGCCATAATGGTAGTTAGTTTATGGATTTGGCTGACAGGCGGATTACATTTAGATGGGCTGGCAGATACGGCAGATGCGTGGGTAGGTGGTTTTGGAGACAAGCTACGTACTTTACAAATTATGGAGGATCCAAGTTGTGGCCCAATTGGAGTACTGAGTTTAGTTCTTATATGTCTGCTCAAGTTCGCACTGGTCTATGTACTGATTGAACAACATCAAACGCTATTTTTAATATTGGTTCCTGCACTTGGGCGCCTTGTGCCATCAATTTTATTTTTAACTACGCCGTATGTTCGAGAAAAAGGTTTAGGCCGTTCTCTGACCGACCATTTACCTAAAACAGCTTCTTGGATAATAATTGGGTTAGTTTTGCTGTTACCTTTATATTGGGGATGGCAAGGTCTAATCGCCGTGATTGGGTTTTTAATGAGCGTTGTTTATTTAAGACATGTGTTTATAAAACGTATTGGTGGCATTACAGGGGATACTGTGGGAGCCACGATTGAGCTTAGCGAAACTGTGCTGCTATTTGCTTTTATCGTAAGTTATTTTTATTTATAAATAATAAAACTTTTAAACCCTATTACGGCTTATCTAGAAATTTCATTAAAATAAAAAGCCCTCAAAAAAGAGGGCTTAATCGATATTCTTAAAAAGATGGATTAACGATTTGGTAAAACGTCTTTTAAAGCTTCATGCATTTCAAGTAATGTTTTTTCGGTTGTTTCCCAGTCAATACAGCCATCAGTCACTGATTTACCATATTCTAGATCACAAAGATTTTCTGGAATATCTTGGCGGCCGCCTTTTAAGTGACTTTCAACCATAAGACCAACAATTGACTTATTTCCATCTAAAATTTGTTCAGTAATATTCTTAAGAACAAGTGGTTGTAAGTACGGGTCTTTGTTTGAATTTGCATGACTTGCATCAATCATGATTTTATTGCTTACTTTTGCTTTAGCCAAAGCATTTTCTGCTTCTTCAACAGAGCCAGCATCATAGTTTGGCTTACCATTACCACCACGTAAAACTACGTGTGCGTATGGGTTGCCTTTGGTGTTAATAATTGATACCTGACCATCATCATTAAGGCCTAAGAAACTATGACCATATTTAACAGACTGCATGGCATTGGTTGCAACAGTTAAGCCACCATCCGTACCATTTTTAAAACCAACTGGTGACGATAGACCAGAAGACATTTCACGGTGAGTTTGGCTTTCGGTTGTACGTGCGCCAATTGCAGACCATGAAATTAAGTCTTGGTAGTATTGTGGAGAATTCGGGTCAAGTGCTTCAGTTGCACATGGCAGACCTTTTTCATTTAATTCAAGTAAAAGCTTACGGCCAATGCGCAAACCTTTTTCAATATTAAATGAGTCATTCATATCTGGGTCATTGATTAGACCTTTCCAGCCAATTGTTGTACGTGGTTTTTCAAAATAAACACGCATAACCAAATATAAAGTGTCTTTAACTTTTTCATTTAATGCTTTTAAACGATCGGCATATTCGTGAGCAGCTTTAGGGTCATGAATTGAGCAAGGGCCAATAACGACAAATAAACGTTTATCTGAGCCATCTAAAATATTACGGATGGTTTCACGACCTTTTAGGACGGTTTGTGAAGCAACATCAGATAAAGGCAGCTCTGATTTAAGCTCGGCTGGAGTTACAAGAGTTTGAATGCTTTTAATATTAACGTCGTCGATATCTGGCTTGGAAACTGATTTTGAATGTGTATTCATTGCTGTCACTGGTTCGATCATACTAAAGGTTGTTTTGTGTACTGAATATACCATGAAATAATTATGAAAATCCTACATCTCATGGTATTTCGCTTTGGAAAAATCTTATTGATTTTGCTATTGTTCAGTTGAGTTGCTTGTTTTTTCAGCAATCACTACTTGTTGTTGTACCACAGGGGCTTTTGGTTTTGCTTTGACCGGGTTAACCATAAAATTAACACCGAGAGCAAATAGAGTAATCCCTAAAATTTTTCGGATTAAACGTTCTGGCATGCGGGAACTAATGAGCGTACCTACAATAATTGCTGGAATTGAACCTACTAATAACCACATAAGAAGCGTAAAGTCGACGTTTCCAGCGCTCATGTGCCCAAGGCCTGCCACTAAGGTAAGCAACACCGCATGTACCACATCTGAACCAATAATTCGTATCATTGGCAAGTTCGGGAACATGATCACGAGTGCCATAATGCCAAATGCACCAGCACCAACCGATGAAAGCGTTACAAATACGCCTAAAATAATACCCATAATAATGATGTAGAGGCGTTTATGGTGAATAGCCAATTGCTCATTTTCTGTTTGTACTGTTTCTTTGCTTCTAAAACGATTAAAGAATTTTTCAATTCGAGAACGAAAGATAATTGAAACACCAGTCAGTGTTAGCATAAAACCCAAAACCATGGTTAACACAGCTTTATAGTGGGTTGACTGGCTTAAAAAGTGTTCAAGTACCCAAGATGTAGCGAAAGATGCCGGAATACTACCCACTGCAAGCCATAAAACAATTGGCCAGACAATATTGAGTTTTCTAGCGTGGACCATGGAGCCACAGAACTTTGAAATTGCGGCATAAAGTAAATCGGTACCAATTGCGATATGCGGTTCAATTCTAAAAAGACTAATTAAAATTGGTGTCATTAATGATCCACCACCAACTCCTGTAATCCCTACACAGAAACCAACTAACATACCCGCTAAGATAAATTCAAAAGGACCAAACATCTTTATCGCCACTTATCACGAAACGTCCATATCTTATTCCTTTTAGAGATAAACAGTTGTCATGAATAATGATTTACTTATGCAAAAAAAAGCTAAGCAATCGAAATATTGCTTAGCTTGAGCCATTTTTCATCAAATTATTAGTATTTAAGATTATTTTGATGATTTTAATGGGTTAATTAAAAGGATGAGACCAAAAGTTAACGGCGTTGCAAATATCCACCAACTGACAAAACCAATTGAAAAGTTAAAATGTTGAATCAAAATGTATGCGCATAAAACAAACAATATGAATGCAGCTATTTTAAAGAGTTGGTAATATTTTTGAGCTAACGATTTGAAATGGCCTGTTGATTTTGGTGATCGATATTTTTCACTCGCCATAAATAACAAATACATTCCTAATAAAATTAAAATGAAAGCTATAAAGATCACGAGCTCACCTCAGTATTTAATTTATTCAGCTTCTTTTGGATTTTTTCTACAGCTTTATGCTGAATAGGTTGAATTTTGCAGAATATAAAAATCGCTAAGCCTGCAAATATCAACAAAAAGATATCTATACGTGCAAATACCCAATAACTGTTTAAGCTTTGAATATAGTTATGTTGAAGTAAATAGCTTAAATTTAAGATTGGAAGCACCATACAAAGCAGAATAAAAATACTAAGTTGAGTTCGCCATAAATATTGTTTTTTAGTGACTAAAGCGATAATTAAGCTGATGAGCCAGACTAAGAAAAAGCTATAAATTTCATAATTGATCGTGGTTGTAGTGACAGTAAATAATCGATTCGCGCTCAAATAGGCCACAGTTGCACACGGCAGTCCTACAAAAGTTGCGACATTTAAACGGTCAACTAAATAGTGTCCAAAGTGAAATTTACTGTTCTTATTCTGGATTTGGCGTTTAAGGCTCCAGAGTAATAAACCTGACGCAATCATGACGCAACCTAAAATGCCAGAGAAGAAGAAACCTAAGCGAAGTAAAGGCTGAGCAAATGTTGCCATGTGTAGACCGTAAACTCCCGCATTAAGCGTTGCAATAGCACTATTATTACGCGTGTCTGCCAAGACTTTGCCTGTTGAAGCATTAAATATAATTTGAGCTTGATTACGGGTAATTGAATGATCTTCTTTTTGAATAAAGGTGATTTGTGCCTGATTGGTATTTGGATTTTTTATACTAATAGTAGATAAAGTTTTATTTCCCCAATTTTGTTGTACTTGGCTTAATAACTTTTCAATTGATAGATTCTGAGCTGGCTGTATTGACTGGTTCTCGGGTACAGCCTTTGTACGTATTTCAGTAAAATATTGATATGGGTTTTCTGGATAGAGCTTCTGCATTCCCCAAGGCAGATATAAATAAAAGAAAATAGCTAAGCCTGTAAAGGTAATGGTTAAAAAGAAAGGCAGGGCAATAACCGAAGAAATATTATGAAAGTCTAGCCATGAACGCTGAGACTTAAATGTACGCAAAGTAAAAAAGTCGGTGAATATTTTTTTATGGGTAATAATGCCTGAAACTAAAGCAATCAACATAATAAATGCGGCAAGACATACTATTAGTCGTCCGATGAATATTGGCAAACCGAAGAGTTGATAATGGAAACGGTAAAAGAAATCGCCGCCTAGCGTTGCCGAAAGTTTAAGCTCTTGGCCTGTGTTTGCATCCAGAGTTGCATTTCCATAACCGCCGTCTGATTTTTCCCAATACATAGTGTTTACGGGACTCTCAGGTGTTGCAACAGTTAAATACCAAGATTTGGCATCTGGAGCATGGTCTTGTAAGTATTGATATGCTGTTTTAATAGCAACATCTTGCTTTACTTCATATTGTGCAAGTGGAGGCTGCATCCATAAAGTAATTTCATGGCGGTAATAAGATAAACTCCCCATTAAGAAAATGGCAAATACGAGCCATCCAAAAATTAGGCCAGTCCATGAGTGTAGCCATGCCATAGATTGGCGTATACCTTTATGCATAACCCACCATACGCGTTGCAAAAAAGAAAAGGGTACAGAGTACGATTGATAACCCAGTGAGTTTCAAAAGCGATTGAATGCAAAAACCTATAATAACGAACAATACGTAAAATAGAATTGCTATAAATGCTGCCAGATATATGGCTTCAGGTTTATCTAAGGTCAAACGGAAAATTCCAGTGAGTCCAAGACTTAAATACGCCATACAGGCAAAACCCATACCGAAAACGAGCAAAAATCGATAGAAAACTTTTATGCGATATGACACAGGGAGATTTACAGTTTTGGACATCTTTACTGACACATAAACAAAGAATAATAAGAAAAGCCAATCCCTAAATTGGGATTGGATACGATATTAATATTTAAACTTCACAGCAACTGTATAGTTGGCAGAAGGACCATAAAATCCTTGGCCATCAGGGAAGCTATATAGATACTTCTTATCAAAAATGTTATTACCATTTGCTTGAAGCGTAATATGATTATTTACTTCATAGCTCGCCATTAAGTTGACTAAGGCATAGGCATCTTGTTTGATCGTACTGTTTACAGTTGAGTCATATAGCTTTACACCATCTTGCCACTGTAGGCCTGCGCCAACTTTTAACTTAGGCAGAACTGACGGCGTATAGGTCGTTAGCAAATTAAGCGTCTGGTTCGGATTATAAGTTCTTGCCTCGCCACCATTCTTAATATCTTTAATACTAAACTGAGCGTAACCGAAAGCAAGGTTCACATTATCTGTGATTTGACCTGATAATCCGACTTCTACACCTTGTGACTCTAAATCACTGGTTGGTACTTTTCTATTAAGTGGGTTTCCATCAGAGTTACGTAGTGGATAATTATTTTGTTCAGTTTTAAAGACAGAAAGTGTTCCTGTTAAGCGATCATTTAGCCACGAGCTTTTCACACCAATTTCATAGCTTTTACCCTCAATAGGTTTTAAAGCTTGATTCGTGTCTTTATCAATACCGGTCTGTGGACGGAAAATAGAGGTGTAACTCATATAGCCGGTATATTCAGGCGTAAAGTTATAGGTTAATCCAAAATAAGGGGAAAGCTTACTTTCACTATATGACATTGGTGAGTCGTAACTTTCGCCTTTACTTTCGGCCTTAACGTAGTTTGCACCCAGTAAAAGTTTTAGGTCTTCATTCAGATGTAAACGTGTAGCAGCATAGAATGAATTGATGTTTTGCTTATAATTTGCCGCTTCTGTGAAATCTGACCAAGTTACAGATTGAGGTGTCCAGCTTGCCCAGTCTGTAGTCGTTGATTTTATAACGTTACTGTCATTAATTGTTCCTGTAGATTGCTTATCATGTTGATGACTGCGGACATAGCTATAACCTAAAGATGCTTCATGTTCTTGGTTAAATAGCTTATAAGTCCCTTCGAGATTAAAATCTACAGCATGTTTTTCTTGCTGCTCTTGGCCGCCCCATGGGGTTAAGTAAACACCCGATCCATCTGCTTTTGGATAACCAGAGTAGTAAAGTAAATGGCTATTATGTTCTGTATCTAGATAGTTATATGTGAGTTTAGCAGTCCACTGATCATTAATTTTTTGTTTTAACTCAACAAAAGCATTTTGGGTTTCATTATCCCAATGTGCCCAATCGGGGTTGGGATTATATGAACGGTCATAAGAAATTTGCTTACCATTTGCGTCTAGTAAGGGTAGAGCTCCCCAGTTATTGGCATTAGGTTTATTTTTTTCTTGGCTATAGCCGACAGTGAGCAATGTGCTATCTGTTAGGTCAGCTTCAAGAATACCTGCAAAACCATTTTTTTCAGCAGAATATCGATCAAGGTAAGAATCACCTGTTTGTTGATATCCCATGATACGGCCACGTACTTTTCCACTCGGTAGAATAGAACCGGATACATCAGCTTCATAACGTTGTGTATCCCATGAGCCATAGCTCACACCACCATTTGCCTGAAATTCTTGAGTTGGTCGCTTTCGGATATTATTAATGGTTGCACTTGGGTCGCCAAATGCATTTGTAAGTGAGTCAGCGCCTTTAACCACTTCTACGCGATCATAAAAGTAAGTATCTGGATTAGTATTATTATAATTATAGTTAGAAAGGGGAAAGCCTACGCCGTCAGTTAAGATATTTGAAATCTCAAAACCGCGAGCCATGTACGACGTACGTTCGGTTTCCTGATTGCTCACAGTTACTCCCGGAGTGTTTTTTAGAACATCTCTCGTACTGGTAAGCCCGAAATCTTCAATTTGCTGACGAGTAACGACATTAATGGTTTGAGGGGTTTCTTTAGCTTCAATATTAAGCTTAGTTGCACTATTTGAGTTTTTAACATTATAGGCTTTGGTTTGCTCTGAAGATTGCTCAACATCTGAAGCTTTTACTTTAATCGTTTGCAGGGCTTGCACATTAGTATCTTGAGCATAGGTGAGATTCGCATAACAAATCGCGCAGGCGATGACGGATAGCTTAAACGGTCGAGGTGGGATATTCATAAGATTAAAGATAATGTTAATAATTCTCATTTATTCTATTGTTTGTAAATAAAAGCTACAATTGAAAAAGTATTGTTAATTTAGATTAAAAGATAAATACTTAATGTAATTTTAGATAGTAGATAAAATTTTGTCTTGTGTTTATAGCTTAAGCATCAAGTTCAAGATTGATAAATCTCTATGCTAGAATGCATTATTTCAAATTCTTGGGTAAATCGCCTTGGCAAACCGAAAACTTAAAATAGGCATTGTAGTTGGGGAAGTTTCTGGAGATACACTTGGCGTTAAGCTCATGCGTAGTTTTCGTGAACAGGGAATTGATGCTGAATTTGAGGGAATCGGTGGTCCCCAAATGATTGCTGAAGGTTTTAAAAGCTATTACCCGATGGAAACTTTGTCTGTGATGGGGATAGTTGAAGTACTAAAAGACTTAAAAAAATTATTCGCTGTACGTGATGGTTTAATTAACCAATGGACTGAGCAACCCGTTGATATTTTTATTGGTATTGATGCGCCAGATTTTAATCTTAGACTTTCCAAAAGTATTAAAGAAAAGAATCTTCCAATAAAAACAGTCCAATATGTGAGTCCATCAGTTTGGGCATGGCGTCAGGGACGTGTTCATGGCATTAAACAGAGTATAGATTTAGTCCTTTGTTTATTTCCTTTTGAAAAAGTTTTCTATCAGCGATATGAAGTTCCAGCGGCATTTGTAGGTCATCCATTAGCTAAACAATTACCGCTTGAAAATCCAATTCAAATTGCTAAACAACAATTAGGTATTGATGAAAATCAAAAACATATTGCTTTGTTGCCAGGTAGCCGTAAAGGAGAAGTAGAACGACTTCTTCCTATGCTATTGGGCGCTGCCAATATTTTGCACAAGAAATATCCAAATATTCAATTTTTAATTCCTGCAATTAACGATGCACGTAAACAGCAGATTGAGCAGGGTGTTGAACAATTAGCACCTCATTTAAAAGCTGTAGTTCATATTTTAGAAAATACAGACACTGAATCAAAAATTGGCCGTATGGTCATGAATGCAAGTAACATCATTGCTTTAGCTTCTGGAACAGCGACATTAGAAGCGATGTTAATGCATAGACCTATGGTCACTTTTTATAAGTTGCATTGGTTAACTTATTTAATTGCTAAGTTTTTGGTCAAAATTCCTTATTATTCTTTACCAAATATCATTGCTGGAAAAAAAGTGATTGAAGAGTTAATTCAGGCGGATGCAACACCAGAAAATTTAGCAGTTGAAATAGAAAAACTAATGAATATTGAAAAAGCTAAAATTCAAGTGATGCAACATTTAACCATGCATAAACAGCTTATTTCTGGAAATACAGAAGATCCGGTACAGGCAATTTTAAGAATTTTAGAAAAGTAATTAAAAAATAGGCATTCTTCTGAATGCCTATTTCTATTTTAGCTTAAGCACGTACTATAAGCTCATAACCTGTATATTTACGAACATTAATCACGCCAATATCAAAAATTAAATATTGACCTTTAATACCCTGTAATACACCACGAATTTTTGGTGTTTTATCCAAATTTAGAGACTTAATTTTTTCAGGGTACTGCTCAACAGGGTAAACAAACTCACGTGGTAACTCATCTTCTAATAATTCAACAGTTTCGTTAAATTCAAGATTTTGGCTAAATTCTTCTCGAATCGTTTGAATTTTAGGTGCAAACTCTTCGATTAATTGATCACGTTGTTCAACAAGGTTAAGCGGTTCAGCCTCACCTTTGAGTAATTTGCGCCAATCAGTTTTATCAGCAACTAAAGAACCAAACATGATTTCAAGTTGGCCAGATAAGCGACGTGAGCCTACTTTTAAAATAGGTAAGGCCTGAGTTGCACCTTGATCTAACCAACGACCTGGCATGTGATTGACACGCGTAATACCCACTTTCAAAGCACTAGAATTTGCTAAATAGACAATATGCGGCTGAAAGCAAACATTGTGGGCAAAGTCATCTTCACGACATGTACCTAAGTGGTAATGGCATGTTTCCGGTTTCATAATGCAGAGGTCACATTCCGCTTTAGTTTTAAAACATTTAAAGCAGTGGCCTTGAGAATATGACTTTGGTGTTTTAGTGCCACAAGAAGTGCAATAAATATTACCTGTCCATTCGATTTCTAGTTCTTGTCCTAAATTAAAAGGAAGATCAATTTCTGAACGGTCTAATACAAATTTGTATTCAACATTTGCCTTGGTTGTCTGTTGATCAGTTACACTAGCATCTTTTAGGCCTGCATGCATTTTATGGCAAATGCCTTGTAGTTCCATAAAGTTTAAACTCACATCTTTCAATTAAGGGTTGCAGTCATGGCTGAACAAAATGTCATCGCTTCTATGCTAGACGATTTATCAAAAGAACAGCCCATTCATACTGCACTTTGTATTGGCCAGAAAATTGACCAGAATAACGCAATTCAATGGCGTTATTTTACCGTAACTGAGCTTTTAAGTCTGCCTTTTACTCAGCGTTATGATTTGGGTTTTGTATTATTTGATACCGATGAAATGCAGATCATAACTGAAGTACAAAAATCACAATTATTAGTAAAACTACGTGATTTATTAGCAAAACGAATTGTTGTGGTGAGCAAACGAAGTGATGAACAGTTATTGCGTTCTTTAGGGTTTACCCAACTCATTGATAAGACTTCGCATGATAGCGATTTTGCTTTATGGCAATTTAATATATTGACCTATAAACATGTTCCAGATTGGTTTAACTCAAGATTTTGGGCAAACCCTGAAAACTGGAATAAATTCCGTTGGTAAAAGACTATTTAACCTCTTTCAAAATTTAACAATTTGGCTTTTGCTGTCTTAACAAGAATCCGCGTATGCTCATGTGTAAACCATACATAAGAGTTACACATGACAAATTTAAGCAGTATTGTTGAAGTTTTGGCTAAGCAAGCTTTAGGTGGGAATCAACAAACATCAGGTCAAGGCGGTTTGGGTGGAATTTTAGGTTCTGTACTTGGACAAATGGGGGGTAATACTTCTTCTGGCGCTCAAGGTGGCCTTGGTGGAGTATTAGGTTCTGTATTAGGTCAAGTGACTGGAAATAATAATAATGCGCCTCAAGCAGGTGGCGGTGTACAAAGTTTATTAATTGCAGTTGTGCCTTTGATTTTAGGCTGGGTTCAACAACAAGGCGGCTTACAAGCTGCTTTAGAAAAGTTAAAAGGAGCAGGTCTGGGTAATCAGGTTCAAAGCTGGGTCGATCCAAATCAAGCGAATAGTGCCGTTCCTACTCAACAATTACAAAGCTTATTTAATGCTTCTGATATTGAACAAGTTGCTCAGCAAGTACAAGCACCGAAAGAAGAAGTTTACGGTGCAATTGCTTCAGTCTTACCTCAAGTCATTGATTCATTAACGCCTCAGGGTGACAGTACTGATCATCAAGAAGCAAACCAAGATATTCAAAATGTCATGAATCTGGTAAGTGGTTTCTTAAAGTAAGCTAAAAATTTAAAAAAGCCGATAATTTTTATATCGGCTTTTTTAATCTGTACAATAAAATAAAAGGGCCTTAGCCCTTTTATTTTAGATATGAATCAAAGATAACTGATTAGAAGTTATATTCGATACCAGTACCTACAACAGTTTGCTTGTCGTCTTCTTTAATCCAGTCGCGTTTTTGCTGAGCAACAATACCGTAGAAGCGAGCTTGTTTGTTGATTTGATAATCAAGACCTAAGCCGTACAAGTCAATTTTACGATCTGCTTGACCACTTACTTGTGTTTCAGCAGAAGCGTATTCTGCTTTCACTTTAAGCTTAGTATTAGGAATTTTATAAGCAGCAGTTACCGCATAAGCTTCTTCTTCTAAGCCGCGATAAGCTTTACCAGCTTTATCGATTGCACCATCTGATTTATATGTTTGACCATATGCAGTCAAGTCATCAGTAGGTTCAGCATGTTGCCATAACGCACCTACTACAAAACCAGATTTTGCGATGTCATAAGAGCCTGTTACACGGTAAGCATCTGTATAAACATCTTTCAGACCGTAAGCAGCATATTTACCTTTTATACCGAAGTCACCAGCAGCAGCCACTGCTAAGCCAAGGTCTTTGTTTTCATAACCAAGAGAAGTTGATACTGAGTCAAAGCTATCATTTTTGCTATCTTTACCAGTTTCACCATCTTTACTGTCAGAAGTGCTTTCGCCAGTTTGAGCCATAATATTGAATGTTAAACCAGCTAGCAATTTAGGGTCTAACTCAAAACCAATCACGTTGTCTAAACGGTTTTCGCCGTACATGATGTTGGTAATATCTAAACGAGTGTCATCATTAAAGATGTCTTGGTTACCACCAGCAGCTGTCTTGAAGTAAGAGTCATACTTACCTGCTTTTAATGTACCAACGCCTTCAGTTTTTAAACCGATAAAACGGTTACGAGCGCTAAGATCAGTATCAGAACCTGAGCCATCAGTAGAAATTGCCCATTCGGCTAAATAAACAGCAGATAGCTTGTCAGTTAATTTCTCTTCGCCTTTTACCCCAATGCGAGAAGAATTTGAGTTAATTTCGGTAACGTCACTTTTTCCATCGAAATTTTTATTGTCAACTTGGTTAATAGAAACATTCAGTTTGCCATACAAAGTTGGCGCTGCTTGCACCGCGTTTATGCTCAAAGTTGCAACTGCGGCAGCGAGTAGCAATTTCTTCATTGAGATTTCTCCAAAAGTATTTAAAAATGGCGTATGCCTAGTTAACTATTTATTTTGTAGTTGACTTATGTACAAAAAGTTACAAAAGCTCACCAACTTGCTAAGCAGTATCGGCAAACTTTGTGACAGGGGCGTGAAAAATAAATGACAGTTTTATGACGGTTAAAATTTAGAAATATATTAATTATTTTAATTTTTATAATTTTTAGACGAAAAAAAGCGGAGTCAAAACTCCGCTTTAATGAATTAAAAATCAAAGAGCTGCTTTAATTTTCTCAGCTAATCCTTTGATTTTTTCTTGGTCACCTAACTCTACAGCATGGCGTCCAAGTTGATGCACATTTGTAGGAATAAGGTGAAAATGAACATGCGGAACAGTTTGGCCTGCCGCTGCTCCAGAAAGTTGCATTAAGACAATACCTTCTAAATTAAGGGCTTTTTCCATTGCTTTCGCAATTTTCTGAACAATTTGTATGGTATAAGCGGCTGCTTCTGGGGGTAAATCAAGCAGCGTTACAGCAGGTATTTTTGGAATAACTAATGTATGACCATCGGCTTGAGGCATAATATCCATAAAAGCTAGAACTTGATCATCTTCATAGATTTTTATCGCTGGAAGTTCATTGCGTAAAATTTTTGCGAAGATATTTTGATCATCGTATGCCATGTATTATTCCTTTAAAAATTATTTACATTTCAATTCTTTCTGACGCTCTTTAATCGCATCAAGACGTTGTTGCTCTTTGTCAGAAAACTTTGGTTTTGTCGTATGACAGTTTTCATTACCATATTTTTCTTTAGCATCAGGATCTTTAAAACAAAAGCCTTTTGATGCATAAATCAAATTATAATCGTCTTGCAATTTCTGACATTCTTGCTCAGGCGTTGCAGCTTGAACGTTTAAACCAGCAATGCTCACCATGCCAGTAAAGACTGCAACCATAAATTTATTCATGAGCGTTTCCTCAATTAAAGGTATGAACCTGTACTCAATATAAGGTTTATTACCAATATTTCAATGACTATTAATTACTCAAGTGTCATTTTGGTTGATAAATTGTTCACAAAATAAATAAAAACTTTAGATATCAATAATTTATAAAAATCAAATAAAAACATAAACTTAAGCTAAATTTTATATATATTTCCAGAATTTGATTTTCATTTAATTCATTCTAACTCTTATTGGTGATAGAAAAATATGCTCCTAATTCGGGGGAGAACATATAAAAAATTATAGGGAAAAATAAGATTTTATAGCTTTTTTATTTGCTAAATAGACGGCTTAAGTTGGAAATGAGGTCAATGAAAAAGAAATATATCAATGACATTATAAAAATACAAAGCGTGATAATTATCACATTTTGTATTTTAGGATTAAGTGGAATTCACTGGGCCCATTTTAATTTAGACGAAAATGGGCTTTTTCTTTTCATATCTAAAATATAAATAAGCCCAAATTAATCTTAGATTACAATTCAACTGAAAGATGTATTGATTTTACATGTTTTAGCTTCTATTATATTGTCCTTAATTGCTGCGTTTGATAGTTTTTGTAGCCCATTTCTAAAATTGAAATGGGCTTTTTTTATATTTAATTTATGTGAAGGGTTTTATAAGGCTTTTTGTTTATGGGAGCGGTTGCTTTTTTAGTCTAATTTACTTGTATCTAGCAATGCCTTATAAATTTTCAATAGTTAGAACTCAAACCAATACATGCAACAGATTGACTCATGACCTTATCTTAAATTTGTGTTGAACGTTCGGTCAGCCATTCCGCCAGTTTTGGCCAGAACTCCAGAGCACTTGCCTGACTCGACATTAGGCCTAAATGACCGCCCGGGATGAGAGTAAACGTGACATCCTGACTGCTTGTCAATTGACTTAATGGAGAAGCAGCTTCAGCAGTTACCAACTGATCACTACGACCCGCACCCACTAAGAGAGAACAATCTATATTTTTTAATTCGATTTTCTTATCTTTTAACTGAATAACGCCTTGTTTTAACGGATTTTGTAGCCAGACATTAAATAACATGTCCTGATTAATCCCTCCAGGGTAATCAATCATGTTATTTAAAAAATTACTTAAGGTTGCATGCTCTTGTACAAATTGTAGGTCACCAAGATTTTTTAGCAATTGCATATGTCCATCAAACCAACCTTTAGGATCAAGAATTTTGAAACCTAATGAATTTAAAATTCCGGGACTATGAATCAGGCGTTTTGGCAATCCAGAATAAATACGGTCCTGAATTTTTTTATTGCGACCAATAAAGTGATTCATGGTCTGGTAGAGCTTTCCAATATGGCCAGATGCATAACTATCTATTGGACTACCAAGAACAATCAGGTTTTTAATGTAATTAGGTTGGTTCAGAGCAGTATATAAAGTTACAAATATGCCAGCCATACTCCATCCATGGAGTGAGATTTGCTCACTTTTTGAATGTGTTCGGATGAGCTCTATAGCTTTAGGAATAAAATCTTCAATAAAAGATAAAAAATTAAGATGTCTATCTTTAAATTTTAAACGGCCCCAATCGACCAAATAGACATCGAAACCAGCATTTTGGAAATATTTAATTAAAGAACGGTAAGGATATAAATCATATATCGCCATATTAATGGCGAGTGGGGCCACAAATACTAAAGGCTCTTTAAATCTTTTCTGTGTTGCTGCGTAATAGCGAATACGGGTTTGATTGAACTCGCCAATGACTTCATAGGGAGTGCTTTGTGATAGAACCAATGTTTTTGGGTGAAATAGTCGGGCAGAAAGATGCTTCATTTGACTTTGTTCAGAGACAAGGGACTTTAAGCGTTTCATCTTGCTTTACCAACTATTTACTAAAGATTGAATAAAGTCTAAGCGATAATTTTAAGGTTTACCTTGACCTTAAATACCTTAGACACTCAAAATGATGATAGTTTTTAGTACATGACCAGTAAAGGCGAACATTTAATGAACCAGTCTGATGATTTAGAATACCAACTTGATACCTTAGCCATTCGTACCGGACATACTCGTAGTTTTGAAGGTGAACATGGCGAACCGATTTTTTTGACTTCATCATTTGTATATGAAAATGCAGCTGAAGCTGCAGCAAAATTTTCTGGTCAGGTTCAAGGAAATATCTATTCTCGTTTTACTAATCCGACTGTAGGCATGTTCGAAAAACGATTGGCAGCTTTAGATGGCGCTGAACGAGCTGTAGCGACAAGCTCGGGAATGGGTGCAATTTTGGCAGTTGCTATGGCGTATTTAAAAGCGGGTGATCATGTCATTTGTTCAAGAGCAGTTTTTGGTTCAGTTGTTGCCTTGTTTGAAAAATACATTGCCAAATTTGGTGTAGATATTACATTTGTTGATTTACGTGATTTAGACGCATGGAAAAATGCAGTACGTCCAGAAACTAAACTTCTATTTGTTGAGTCACCATCTAACCCTCTAGCTGAAATTGCTGATATTCCAGCGCTTGCAGATATTGCTCATGCGAATGGCGCATTACTTGCGATTGATAACAGTTTCTGTACGCCTGTTTTGCAGCAACCATTAAAATTTGGTGCAGATCTTGCTATTTACTCGGCAACTAAATATTTAGATGGTCAAGGACGCGCGTTAGGCGGTGCTGTTGTCGGTAATCATCAGTTGTTAGAAGAAGTTTTCGGTGTTGTTCGTACGCTTGGGCCATCAATGAGTCCATTTAATGCATGGATTTTCTTAAAAGGCTTAGAGACTTTACGTTTGCGTATGAAAGCACACTGTGAAAGTGCTCAAATTCTTGCAGAATGGTTATCTACTCATGAAAAAGTAGAAAAAGTTTACTACGCTGGTTTGCCAACTCAAGAAGGTCATGAACTTGCTGCTAAACAGCAAAATGGTTTTGGCGGGATTGTTTCTTTCGTGGTTAAAGGCGAGCGTGAAGGTGCTTGGAAAGTCATCGATAATACCAAGTTTATTTCTATTACCGGTAACTTGGGCGACGTGAAGTCAACAATTACACATCCTGCAACGACTACACATGGCAAACTTTCTGCTGAAACTAAAGCTGCGGCGGGCATCCAAGAGGGCTTAATACGTGTATCGGTAGGTTTAGAAGATATTAACGACATTATCCGTGATATCTCACGTGGTCTAGATTTAATCTAATTATTTCGATCGAAATAATTCTCTTTTCTTGTCTTGTTTATCAAACCATCTCTTTAATCGAGATGGTTTTTTATATTTAAAATGTTACTCAAATTTCAGAATTGCAATAAAAAACCTACATTTTTGTTTAAATGAGAGGTAAGGGCACAGGGTATAAAGACTTTAAATTTAATTAAAAAAAATGTGAGTTTTAAAATGCTTAAGCCAATTGCTATCGTTGTCGTGGTGGGGGTAATCGGGGTGGTGGGATACAAATTACTGACCAAACCGAATCAGAACCCAGCGAATGAAACAACCTTATTGATTAACAATGCAGAGAAGTCGGTACAAGAAGCTGATAAATCTATTCAACAAGCAAATACCTCGTTTAAAAAAGTTCCTTTAAGTGAATATAAAACAATTGATAAAGGATTACAGGTCTCTCAATAGTGACCTAAATTTTTATAAGACTTTCATGTTTAAAATTTAGCTATTTATGAAATGTACCTAAGTTTAACCACGCTACTCATGTAGCCTCGTGAAATAGAGCTAGAGATACTGATAGAAAACATTAGTCTATTGTGTCAGAATTACGGATTAATTTGAGTTCAATGCACTAATCTGTATGGATTTTAATCACATGGGTTGGTTCAATGAGATTGAGTTTTTATAAAGTATTACCAGATAACGAATAATACTTTAAAGATTTGATAGAGATACGGAGTAAAGTTATGAATATCAATATGCTCATGCAGCAAGCGCAGCGCATGCAAAAAGATATGGAAACAAATATAAAAAAGGCGAAAGAAGAGCTTGCGCAAACTGAAGTCCAAGCAGAAGCCGGTGGTGGTTTGGTTAAAGTGACCATGAATGGTCGCTATCTTGTAAAACGTATCGAAATTAATCCTGAACTCCTTCAAGATGAACCAGATATGATTGAAGATTTGATTGCTGCCGCGGTAAATGATGCTGTGCGTCAAGCAGAAATTATTTCAGAAGAAAAAATGCAAAAAGCGAATTCTGGTATGGGCTTGCCACCTGGCTTAGCGGGCATGTTCTAAGGAAGTTCTGTGTTTAGTGATAGATTTGAACAACTCGTTCAAGCTTTACGTATATTGCCTAGCGTTGGTCCGAAGTCGGCTCAACGTATGGCATTACATCTTTTGATGAAAAATCGAGAAGGTGCGTTTGCATTAGCTCATGCTTTACATGAGGCTTCAAGTTATATTCATGAGTGCAGCGTTTGCCATTCTCTAACTGAAAATGAAATTTGTGATATTTGTGCCTCAACTGAGCGGGAAGACCAACTATTGTGTGTAGTTGAATCACCAGCAGATGTAATGGCGATTGAGCAAAGTGGTAGTTTTCGTGGTAAATACCATGTTTTAGGTGGGCATCTTTCTCCTTTAGATGGTATTGGCCCAGAAGAAATAGGTGTTCCTTATCTGATTCAGCGTTTAAGTCAAGGCACTATTGAAGAAGTGATTTTGGCCACGAATGCGACTGTAGAGGGGCAGGCGACCGCTCATTATTTGGTAGAGGCGACTAAGCACTTACCTATACAAATGACGCGTATTGCTCAAGGTGTACCGCAAGGTGGTGAACTTGAATATGTTGATAGCCATACTTTAAGTCAGGCAGTTCACAACCGCATGAGAATGAAATAAGCATTCCGATGCTTATTTCTTTGATGCTATATAAAATTGAATTAAGTTTATTAATTTAGCTATTAAAGACAAATATTATGTTGGCTTTAATTAGAAAAAATCGTTTAAATAAAATATGAAAGCACATAAGAATGAAAAAGATCTTAGCGATTTTAAACAATGAATATTTGGAGTTAACTTTAAAAGCATAAATAAAAGATCAAAAAATTATCTATTTGCGAAGAATTGTTCAAAAATAGAGTATTCATAAAGGTTTAAGTGGTAATTTCCTACTTCTATGTTATATATACCAGAGTTCTTAGCACTCTTTGCATTTACTTGAGAAAGCATGTTTCAGTTTATCCAACAGCAAACCGAATTGGTTGATGTTCTTCAAAAAATGGATCAATGTTCAATATATGGACTTGATACAGAATTTATTAAGGTTGACACACTCTGGCCTAAACTTGGGGTATGCCAAGTCAATGTAAATGGCAATGTCTATCTGTTGGATGGTGTTTCATTAGATCTAAGTCAGTTTTGGAAAAAAATATTTGTCGCACAGCAAAATATTTTTCATGCATGTGGGGAAGACATCGATTTAATCTACCATTACGCTGATCAAGAAGATCTGCTTAATGTGTTTGATACTCAAGTCGGTCTTTCTTTCTTAGGCCACGGCCTACAAGTGAGTTACCAAGGTGCTTTAAAGCTTTGTCTTGACATTGATATTGAAAAAGATCAAACAAGATCTGATTGGTTAGCTCGGCCTTTATCGCCCCAGCAACTCTGTTATGCAGCCAATGATGTTCTATATATAATGAAGTTAGCTCATCATATTCAAGAACAACTTAAGCAGAAAGGGCTTTATGGCTATGTTCTTGAAGATTGTAGTAGTTTAACTAAAGAAATTATTAGTGAAACGCCTACAGAATTACTCTATGCCGATGTTGGTAATTATCGTCATTCGCGTCGTCAATTGATGCAATTGCAAAATTTAAGTGAATGGCGTGAATACATCGTTAAAGCGACCAATCAACCACGCAGTTTTATTCTTAGAAACTCAACCATGATTGATATGGTTGAAAAGAATCCACGTAATAATTTTCAACTCTCGCAAGTTAAAGATATTCGCCCAAATGTAGTTCGTGAATATGGAAAAACGATTCTAGAATTACTGAAAGATTTACCGAATGAAAGTGAATGGCCAACAAAAATTGCCAAACCTTTTAAAGTAACATCTAAAGAAACTTTACATAAAATGGATATGGTACTCGCCCATGCAATAAGTGAAACTTCTATTCCTAAAGAAGTATTACTTAGAAAAAAATGGCTAAATGCAATTCATCAACATGTTCTTTCTCAAGGAGATGAACAAGATTTACCTGATTACCTTTTGGGTTGGCGTTATGAGTTATTAACTCAACCGTTAATTCATTTATTTCAAGAAGAAAAAGAAAGTCTATCAATTTAAAATGATTTGATCGTTAAAATTTAAAAGGCTCATCTTCGTGATGGGCTTTTTTTGATTATCAAGATTGAATGCCTTAAATTTTAAATTGAGTAGTTATTATTTATAAATAAGAGATATTTAATATTAATAGTTAATAAAGTAAATATTTATATTAGTTAAATTAAATAATTAACTTATTTTAAAAGTTAGTAAAGTGATGAGTTGAATGGGTTTTAATTTGTAAAAGTGATAATGAATTAAATTAACTGATTAAATGAGAAAAATTCAATTGATTAAACATACAGGTCTGTATATTCTTGAAGGCAAGAAAAACAATTTCAATATGAATAATATATAACTATAAGTTTGTTTCAGTGCAGAAATAAGGAAGCCGACCCAATTGGGTCGGCTTTTTATTTTTTAATGATATAGCTCAGTTAAAATGTCAGTAGGTTAGTAGATTTGAAAAATTAACTATTAATATTCTACGGATTTTTTGTGAATGAACCAGCAAGTTCAGCTACAAGCTCTTCAGCTTTTTGAAAAGAATTTTCTAATGACTTCATATGTCGTTCATCTCCAAACTCTTGATATTCTGAAGCAATTTCATGAATTTTCTCTACGCCTAAATATTTACTGAGCGTACGCAGGTGAGGTACAAGATGATTCATGTTCTCCCGAATGCCATCTTTTTCAAATCCAAACTCTCCACTAGACGTGATAATGATTAAAATCTTATCCAGATAAAAGAGGCTGTAAAGGGAAGTCTCCTCGAGCAAGGTCAAAATCAAATGTCTTATTAATTCGAATAATTTGGTCAAACCATGCTTTTAGTTGAGCTGGCATACCGTAATTGTACATAGGAGAAGAAATTAAAATGATATCTGAACTCGAAACTTCCGCTATTAACTGATCTGATATTGATAAGACATCGCATTGAGCTTGTGTTCTTTTATTTTCAGGTGTGAAGACAGCATCAATCCAGTCTTGAGTAATAAATGGTGGGGGATTCATTCCCACATCCCGATAGATATATTCATCCATAGGCCTTTTATTTTTCCATGAACTGACCAATCGGCTGGCAATATTTTTTGAAATAGAATTATGATTTGGATTGGGGTTAATTGCAGCTCGCACGCTAGTATCTATATGTAACATCTTACTCATTATAAATTCCATAAGGGTTAGGAGTTAATTTATTTTGATTTTTAAATGAGAAGTAGACAAACGAGAAAATCACAGCTATAGATGATTTTAAATCACCTATATTTATAGTTTAGGAGAAAGCATGCAGGTCTCATTGCAAGCACTTAGAGCATTTGAATCAGCTGCCCGACTAGGCAGTTTTAAATTGGCTGCTGAAGAGCTTTCGCTAACACCCACTGCAATTTCACATCATATTACCAATCTTGAAAGCAGGTTAAATATTGACTTATTTCATCGACAGGTAAGAAAAATAACGCTTACAACCACAGGTGAAAGACTAGCTGGAACGATTTCTGAAGGATTTCGTAAAATTGAAGATGCACTAGATGAAATAACAATAAATGGAAATACACTCAGAGTGGCGACCACCTCTTCATTGGCAGCACTGTTGTTAATTCCCTCAATAAATGAATTTTATCAATTACATTCTGATATCTCAGTTGAATTTTCTACCGGAGAAGTGCTAGAAAATCACTTATATACATTACCTATTCGATATGGTGATGTATCTTCAATACCTTCTAACGATATTCTTAAATATGAATCTTTTAATGTATTTGGTGCATCTAAACTTGATCTACTAGAACATTCTAGTGAGCCAATAACGTTATTCACCACAGAATGGAAAAATAAAGCATTACCAAGTCCGCCACTAGAGACTTGGCTTGAGACGAATGGATGGGACCGAACGCAAATAACAATTAAGAAGTTTGATCAGGAAATTTTTGGAATACATGAAGCATTAGCGGCTAATGGACTGGTATTTTGTTCTTCTACACTTGCTCAGAGATTTATTAAAGCGAATCTTATACAACCGCTTAAAACTCAATCAGTTCAATCAGAGCTGTGCTACTACATTCCAAAGAAAGAAGAGTTTAAAAATAGAAATGCCAGAAAATTTATTGAATGGATAGAAATGTTATTTAATCAATAAGCTTATATTTCTGGTCGGAATTAACGACACAACACTAAAACTATATAATCTTTTTATGCTATAAACTTAGATAAATTAATAATTAGAGAGATAAATATGCTTAATAACTTTAGTGCTGAACAAGCGCGTCAAAATGCTAAAAATTTTAAAATTAATCAAGAGGCCATGTTAGAAAAAATTTTAATAGGTACTGAAACTGAATCTAAGGGAGGGCAGCGAAAAGCAACTTTCCTGTTTCCTATTGATGCTGTAAGTCCTGATCATCTCACACATGTAGAAGAGGAACTTAGAGGAAGAGGCTTCAATGTTTCAACCAATATTGAGCACTCTGGTACAACCATAACGATAGAAATAAGCTTTTAAATATCGATTTTTTATTAGACCGCTTTTTAAGAGCGGTCTTTTATAGAGAGTTAAAAAGGGAACATAAATTTATTTACATTTAGATCCATGTTAATCATGATTTTCTTTGACAGATCCTATCATCTTCTGTAGCTTTATTTTTTGAGTGGAATATGGTTATGAACTTCCGAACAATACTTTTATCTTTCAAAAATCAATCTACTGGTACAGATGCATTTAAAGATTTAAAAAATGCTTGTGAACAGTCTCTTAAAGAATCTCAAAATACAAAAGAAAAAGCAGCCATCTATTTAATCTATGGTTTTGCACGTAGCTACGTAATTTTATATGAAGATGAAGCAGTAACCTCTGAATTTGCCAATGCATCTAAGACGACTCTCATAGGTTACATGGAATGTCTCAACGAAGCTCTATTAAGTCAAGATGATGGCGCTATTTTGAATGCTTTAAATCAAGTAAGCGATGACTATATAAGAAGCTCTCGAGTTTTCTAAACCGCATTAACTCATTTTTGATGAAAATACTTCTTTAGCCAAGACTAAAGAAGTATTCAAAGTTTATATTAATGAGACTTTTTCTTACCGCCGCCATCTTGTTTATTGACGGTAGACCATGCGATTCGTTCAGCCTCTTCTTGAGAATGGCCTCTATCTTCCTCACTCTCAACAATATGTTTAGCCTGACGTTTTTGCTTTGCTGTGTAAGCTGTTTTATCGCCACGAGGCATAAGTTCATCCTCCACATCTATTATTAAGATATTTATTATTGAAACATATTGAGAATTTAAACCAGTTAAGTAATGTCTGCTAATGTTTGTTAAGTGGTTAGAAGTTTTACTTAAATGTGAATTTTAAAAAGGTAATATCTAACTTTAATATGATAAATTTCATGGTATTAAAGGGTAAAAGTATTAAAAACAGATCACAAAAATTACTCAATAATGAACAATTTGGTATTTTTTTCTAAAATTGTTTTTATTTTATTAAAATGAATAATTATATTTAGTTTTTTAAATCAATTGGTTATTGATTTTTATAAAGACCAGCTTTAGTTTGGAACAAAGTTATTATCGACCTTAATCAATGTTGTAGGTTAATATTTCCCAAGAATTAAAAAAACGACTGATGCGTAAACAAACCTGCGTGTGTGAGTCGTTTTTTTTCATGTATGCTGTCCTTAGTTCAAGAGTTGATTTGAAATGCACTGTGATATTTATAGATCGAGCAAAAAAGATGAAATGTACATTTATATTGCTCGTCCAAACTATCCTGACGATGCGGAACAAGCTGATCCGTTTGAAAAAATTCCCGAAGCTGTTTTACAAGCGTTTGGCCGTGCAACGTTTGTTATGCATTTAGAATTAGCTCCAACACGTAAATTGGCGCGTGCTAATGTTTTACATGTTTTAGACTCATTACAAACAAAAGGTTTCTTTCTCCAGATGCCGCCAGAAGGGTTAATTAACCCAAATGCGGTTGAACCAGAGGGCTTACGTGGTGCGTGAAAATCAAACTGGAATAATGAATCAATTATTTTCTTTTTTGGATGTTATTCCTGAAGATGCTATTGCGTTAACAGCTTATGGAATAGGCGCTATTATTGCTTTATGGTGTTGGTGGCGATTAATGCGTCGCCTTCCTACTACTTTTGGTGCAATTAGTTGGCTTGTTGTATTTGCTATTTTAGTTACACCAACAGTGTCTGAAGGGCCGAATGCATCGATAGCACCTGCTATTTTTGGACTACTTTTTGGTGTTTTAACTAAAGATAGCCCTCTAATTTGGTCAAATTTATCTTTAATTCTGTTTGTAGTTGGTCTAGGTTTGGTGATTGGATATTGTTGGTCAAAATATTCAATAAACAAAAACATGCGTTCCATCTAACCATTGAAATAGAAAAATAAGGTCTTTACATGTCTGCTGATACCCAACATTTTACTGGTACAGATCAATATATCGCGACTGATAGTCTTAAGCTCGCTGTAAAAGCAGCTCGTGCGTTACAAAAGCCTTTACTGGTTAAAGGTGAACCTGGTACGGGCAAAACTTTACTTGCTGAACAAGTAGCACAAAGTTTGGGCTTAAAACTGATTACTTGGCATATCAAATCGACAACCAAAGCTCAGCAAGGATTGTATGAATATGATGCTGTTTCTCGTTTACGAGACAGCCAGCTGGGTGATGATCGGGTTTACGATATTAAGAACTATATTAAACCCGGTAAATTGTGGGAAGCTTTCATCAGTGAAGAGCGTTGTGTCTTGTTAATTGATGAAATTGACAAAGCCGATATTGAGTTTCCAAATGATCTGTTGCATGAACTCGATAAAATGTCTTTCTATGTTTATGAAACGAGTGAAACCATTACGGCAACACAACGCCCAATCGTAATTATTACTTCGAATAATGAAAAAGAGTTACCAGATGCTTTCTTGCGTCGTTGTTTCTTTCATTATATTGAATTCCCTGATGAAGTGACCATGCGAGAGATTATCGATGTTCACTTCCCGCATATTTCTGCAACACTGGTCAATGAAGCTTTACAGATTTTCTTTAAACTACGTGAAATTCCTAATTTGAAGAAACCACCATCAACTTCTGAGTTAATTGATTGGTTAAGCTTGCTCATGGCAGATGATATGCCTGAAGATGTATTACGCAATCGAGATGCATCTAAAGCTATTCCGCCTTTGTATGGCGCACTCATCAAAAACGAGCAGGATGTGCAACTCCTCGAACGTTTGGCTTTCATGTCTCGACGTTAAAGGAGGGAATAACCCATGTTTGTGCGGTTATTTTACACCTTACGTAAATACGGTGTTCCAGTTACAACTCGTGAACTTATTGACTTAAATCGTGCAGTAAGTGAAGGTTTGGTTTTTGCCGATCAAGAAGAGTTCTATCAGCTTGCTAAAACTATTTTAGTTAAAGATGAACGTTTTTTTGACAAATTTGACCGCGCCATAAAAGACTACTTTGACGGTATTGAAACCTTTGATCTAGATGAATTACTTAAGCAAGTTCATAAATTACCAAAAGACTGGTTTGATTTAGAACTTCTAGAAAAACATTTAACTCCTGAACAACGAGCAGAACTCCAAAAAGCAGGTTCCTTAGAAGAACTGATGAAAATGCTGGAAGAGCGGTTACGCGAACAGCATAAAAAACATCAGGGCGGCAATCGCATGGTAGGTACTGGTGGTACTTCACCTTTTGGGGCTTTTGGCGATCATCCTGAAGGAGTGCGGATTGGTGGGCCGGGTCGTAAACGTTCAGCGGTAAAAGTATGGGAACAGCGTAAATATCAAAATCTAGATGATGACCAAGTTCTTGGTACTCGTCAGATGCAAATTGCTTTGCGCCGTTTGCGTAAATTTGCGCGTCAAGGTGCAGCTGAAGAGTTGGATGTTGACGGTACAATCCGTGAAACAGCCAAGCAAGGTATCCTTGATGTTCAAATGGTACCTGAGCGTCGAAATCGAATAAAAGTGCTTATGTTGTTCGATGTAGGCGGTTCTATGGATGCTCATATTGCCCAATGTGAAAAACTCTTTAGTGCGGCTAAAAGCGAGTTTAAAACGCTTGAGTATTTTTATTTCCATAATTGTCTCTATGACTATGTGTGGAAAGATAATCACCGCCGCACAGCTACCCGTATGAATACATGGGATCTGTTTCACACCTATGGTCGCGACTATCGTGTAATTGTAGTGGGTGATGCCAGTATGGCACCGTATGAGCTGAAATCGGTGGGCGGCTCTGTTGAATATATGAATGACGAAACAGGTGAAGTTTGGTTACGTCGCTTGCGTCACCATTTTGATAAAACAGCATGGTTAAATCCAGAGACCGAAGGGTATTGGCATTACACTCAAACCATTGGCTGGATTAAAGAAATTTTTGAAAATCATATGTACCCAATGACGCTAAAAGGCATTGAGGATATGACACGCTACCTTTCTAGATAAACTTAATAACTTTAATAATTTTAACAGAGAGACAATATGCAACATCAAATTAACGGTATTGCTTTGCCGAATGAACAAGGATTTTTTGGTGAATATGGCGGACAGTTCATTCCTCCACATTTAAAAGAGGCAATGGATGAGATTAATGTTGCTTATGAAGAGATTCGGCACACCCCTGAATTTCAAAATGAATTGACCGATCTTTTTGCGAATTATGTTGGCCGCCCAAGTCCTCTATTTCATGCCAAACGCCTTTCTGATCAGTTAGGTGGGGCACAAATTTATTTAAAACGTGAAGATTTGAACCATACAGGTGCTCATAAAATCAATCACTGTTTGGGCGAAGCTTTACTTGCTAAATATATGGGCAAAAAGAAAGTTATTGCCGAGACGGGTGCGGGTCAGCATGGGGTTGCTTTAGCAACAGCTTGCGCTTTGGTTGGGATTCCTTGTGAAATTCATATGGGGCAAGTAGATATTGAAAAAGAACATCCAAATGTCGTCAAAATGAAAATTTTGGGCGCTCATTTGGTTGCAGTAACACGTGGTACAGCAACATTAAAAGATGCTGTTGATAGTGCATTTGAAGAATATTTAAAAGACCCTAAAGATTTTATATATGCGATTGGTTCTGTAGTTGGACCACATCCATTTCCTAAAATGGTTCGTGATTTTCAATCGATTATTGGCAATGAAATTAAAGATCAAACGCACCAACGATTTGGGAAAAGTCCCGATTATGTTGTGGCATGTGTTGGTGGTGGTTCAAATGCAATAGGCGCATTTACTGCATTTTTAAATGATTCCGATGTGAAACTGGTAGGAGTTGAACCTGCTGGACATGGTTTAGATACCAATATGCATTCGGCAACGCTAACTTTAGGTAAGCCAAGTCAAATTCATGGTATGGCGTGTTATGTACTTGAAAATGAGGAAGGTGAACCTTTACCCGTGCATTCTATTGCTTCGGGACTAGACTATCCGGGCGTTGGCCCACAACACAGTTTTTTAAAAGATTTAGGTCGTGTTGAATATAGCACCGCAACTGACCAAGAGTGCTTAGATGCTTTTATGACACTTTCTCGTGTTGAAGGCATTGTTCCTGCGCTTGAAAGCTCACATGCTGTCGCATGGGCAATTCGTGAAGCTCCCCAATTAGCTAAAGAAACCATGATTGTGGTGAATTTATCGGGTCGTGGGGATAAAGACTCTGATTATGTTGCTGAAAAGCTTAAGCTTTAAAACTCATTAAACTTCAAAAGCAGCCTACCATTTAAGGGCTGCTTTTTGTTTTGAACATCTAAATTAAATTTCATTATTTTATAATTAAAACAAAGTAGTTTGATTTTAACGCGTGATTGTTCGAGATAGGTCTGTAAAACTCCGGTTCACAGGGCAAAGCGTTGCTTTGCTGTACCTCACTCAGTAGAATAGTCACTTTGCAAAATTTGCCTTTGGAGACGCCTAAGTGGAGCGACCGACGATTAGCCCTGAAAACTTACAGGAAGCGGCTGAAAATTTATCAACAATTCGAGATTTTATTCGTTTTGGGGTATCAGCATTACGTCAACATGATGCACATTTAGGACAAGGTACTGAAGATTATTTTGCAGAAAGCTCTGCATTAGTTTTACAAACCTTATCTCTTGAATGGTCAGCAGACGCACAAATTCTAGATGCGAAGTTATTACCAAGTGAAAAAGCAGAATTTTTAAGTTTATTGGAACGCCGTATCAATGACCGTATTCCAACATCTTATTTATTAAACCTTGCTTATTTCTTTAATAAACCATTCTATGTAGATGAGCGTGTACTCATTCCACGTTCACCAATTGCAGAATTAATTGAACAGCGTTTTGCACCATATTGTTTAGATGAAAATGGTCAAATGCGCGAAGCGCTCAATAATTTGCCAGAAAATGCAAAGCCTAAAACTCCACACCGTATTTTAGATATGTGTACAGGTTCTGGGTGTATTGCAGTGGCTTTGGCTTATGCTTATCCAGACGCTGAAATAGATGCAACTGACATCTCTAAAGAAGCGCTAGAAGTTGCTTCAATTAATGCTGAGCACCACAATAAGCAATATCAAGTTGCATTGCTTGAGTCAGATCTATTTGCCAAAATTCCAGCTGAAAACCAGTATGATTTGATTGTCAGCAATCCACCGTACGTCGATGCTGAAGACATGGCTGACTTACCAGAAGAATTTTTACATGAACCTGAACTCGCATTGGCAGCAGGCCAAGATGGTTTAGACTTAGTTCGTAAAATGCTTGCACAAGCGGCAGATTATTTAACTGAAGATGGTCTGATTGTCATTGAAGTCGGTAATTCTGAATGGTCAATGCGTCAGAACTTTAATACGATTGATTTCAACTGGCTCACTTTCCAAAAAGGTGGTTCAGGTATTTTTGCTTTGACTGCTGAACAATGTCGCCGTTATAGAAAACTATTTGAAGAGCAAATATAAGGAGTTGGGCATATGGCAGGGAATAGTATTGGACAACTCTTTCGTGTAACTACTTGCGGTGAGTCTCATGGCGTTGGCTTAATGGCAATTGTTGATGGTGTGCCACCGGGCCTTGAGCTGTCTGAAGAAGACTTGCAAAAAGACCTTGACCGTCGTAAACCGGGTACTTCTAAATTTGCGACTCAACGTAAAGAGCCTGATCAAGTTAAAATCATTTCAGGTGTTTTTGAAGGTAAAACGACAGGTACGCCAATTGGTTTATTGATTGAGAATACTGATCAGAAATCAAAAGATTACGGCAATATTGCCCAAACTTTTAGACCTGGCCATGCCGACTATACATATACACAAAAATACGGTTTCCGTGACTATCGTGGCGGTGGCCGTTCAAGTGCTCGTGAAACTGCTATGCGTGTTGCAGCGGGCGCAATTGCTAAAAAATATTTAGCAGAAAAATTTGGTGTCTTGATACGTGGTCATGTTACCCAAATTGGTAATGAAGTTGCTGAAAAACTAGATTGGAATGAAGTTCCGAATAATCCATTTTTCTGTGGTGATGTAGATGCCGTTTCACGTTTTGAAGCCTTAGTGACATCTTTACGTGAACAAGGAACAAGCTGCGGTGCAAAGCTAGAAATTTTAGCTGAAAAAGTTCCTGTGGGTTGGGGTGAACCTGTTTTTGACCGTTTAGATGCTGACATTGCTCACGCGATGATGAGTATTAATGCAGTTAAAGGTGTTGAAATTGGTGATGGTTTTGCAGTTGCTGGACAGTTTGGTCATGAAACACGTGATGAATTGACCAGTAATGGCTTTTTAGCGAATCATGCAGGCGGTATTTTAGGCGGTATCTCAAGTGGTCAATCCATTCGAGTTGCTATTGCACTAAAACCAACAGCAAGCATTACGACACCGGGTAAAACGATTAATTTAAATCGTGAAGATACCGATGTGTTGACTAAAGGCCGTCATGACCCATGTGTTGGTGTGCGTGCGACACCAATTGCAGAGGCAATGTTAGCTATTGTTTTAATGGACCATTTTTTACGTCATCGTGCTCAAAATGCAGATGTTATTCCACCATTTTCTCCAATTGAACCATAGTCATAATTTTTGATTAGAGTAAATGAAACCCCATATTTAATTTAAATATGGGGTTTTAAATTTTTATTATATTAAGTTTAATTAAATTTTAAATTATTTCCTTGTCTTATAATATTTATATAAATATAATATTCTGCGATTTATTTTTGAGTATATTCATCTGTAGAGCTTGGCAATTAATCTTGTTAATTTTTTACTGCACCAAATATTTATATTTATCTCTTAAAGGTAATTTTACTCAAATTGCCTTTATATAAGTTTATTACATATTTAAATTTTTATTACTTTAAGCAAAGAATTTTCAAAGTCATCATTGAAATTGGGGAAATATCAATGAATCAGAGCACATATAGAATTGGCTGTATGTCAAAGGATAGATTATTGCCTAAAAATTTAGAGGCAATGATAAAAGTTATTCATGACTTATCTTTGTCATCTCATCTCTTGGGAAATTGGATATACAGTGAAAACAATCCAGATATACATATTATTGATTTAGATAGTGGTTATACCAATATTCTTATTCCTAAAAAAATTAAGATTGTATTAAGTAATAACCCTGAGCTTTTAAAAGGTTATCAGTATGGTTTGAAGAGACCGATAAGATATCAGGAACTTCTAAATATTTTACAAGATATTGAGAAGAATGAATATTTTAAAATAAGCCATCAAGAACGTATAATAAATAATGAGAATATAGTATCTAAAGAACATTTAGAGACAAAAATTATTTATAAGCTTATTTGTTATCCAAACTTTAAAAATATTCATGCAGAGCAGATTGTTAATGTCACTAGAGTCTGTGCTTTATTATCTATCGAGTCAAAAACAGCTCAAGAAATTAAGAGATTTTTAAATTTATCTCTTGATGAAATACAAAAAATTATAGAAATAATAAAAAAAGAAGCCTATCCAAATTATGAAACAATACATGAGAATATTGTTTCAATTTTACCATTTTCAGCTGAAGCCATTTCCAATGTGCCGCAAAGAATAGAACAAAATTCATTATTTTACTTTTTAATTAAATTTTGGAAGAGGTTGAAAGGTGAACTTTAATGAAGTGGTTTTTTTCTATACTAAATTAGCTGTAGTTAGTCATTTTCATTATCTAGAAATTGAATATTAATGTATTGAAGGCCGCTAAATTTATTAAGTTTATATAAGTTATTTTTAACGAATGGTTTAAACTTAAATAAAAAAGGTTTTGGTACGTACTTATTCTAAATTACATTTTAGCTTTGCCACGGATGGAAAAGCTAATTGTTTATTTCTATTCATTTTAATTAAAAAAGAAACTATAAAAGTCTGAATTTTTAAGTTAAATCTACAATTTGTTCTTCATTTACTGCTATTTTATATTGATTACGACCACTTGTTTTTGCTTTATACAATGCATGATCGGCACGTGCAACAAAAGCTGAAATTGAATCATTTAAACGTGGAATCGTGGTGGCAACACCTACACTAATTGTTACAGACCCAGAAACACTGCTAGATGGATGCTCAATAGCGATTTTATTAATGGCGCTCATCAATCGTTCAACTTGGATCAAGGCTTGCTGAGTATTTGTCATTGGAAACAAAAGTAAAAACTCTTCTCCGCCATAACGAGCAACCAGATCACCGCTACGAGCAGCAATAGAAGAAATAGCAATTGCGATTTCTTTTAAGCATTCATCGCCCTTTAGATGACCTAATGTATCGTTATATGACTTAAAGTAATCAATATCGACCATCATGATAGTAAGCGGGGTTTCATGACGTAAAGCACGGCGCCATTCGTTATCCAACGTTTCATCTAAATAGCGCCGATTGGCTAGACCAGTGAGAGCATCCTGTTGTGAAAGTAATGAGAGTTGCTGTGCTTGTTGCATCAATTCAATACGATTCAGCTCAATCATACAGTTTTGTAAGTAGTTTTCTCGATGTTGACGGTCAGTTGCATAGGCAAGGGTCATTCCCAAAAAACTACTAAAGGTGTAAGTGCGGTTCAAAAAGGTCCAGTCGATCACCCCATTTAAGTAGTTACTTGCCAGAATTCCAACAAGTCCTCCCATCCATCCAGCAAATATGGCGGTATAAAAGCGCATACCTACAGCACCATAAATAATCACAATGGCATACATCATTGCTGCATGAAAAAGAACATTATCTTGTCCATTTTCAATGACGTTAATTAAAATAAAAGTAATCGCAACAGCTAAAGCTGAACCAATTCCTACATAATAATCAAAATACTGATTTAATTTTTTAATAAATGATAAAACCCAAGCAATAGTAATTATTACACCGACCCATGAATAATAGCTAAACCAGGATAAAACTTGTTCAGTTGGTAAAACTTGATATATACCAAAGCTTAAAAATATATATAATATTAAAATAATAGGAGCTCTATAGCGAAACTCATAGGCAGCACCATTTTGGTATTGAGAACGATAGATCGTTTCAAGCTGCTTTGGGAACCAAACGAAGTTTAAGCCTCGTGTGGTTAATAAATCTATTTGTTCCTGTCCCAATATATTGGAACCTTGCAACTTCATAATTAATGCTCACTATATTGGAAGTTGTCATGAAATGAGACTTATTTTAGTAAAGTTCCATCTAAAAATATTGATTATATAATGTGTGGTTTATTCAAAATAATAATACAGTTTTTTTAAAAAAGTAATGATTTTTATCTATGTTAAATGTGATAAAAATCACGACATTTCAATGATTAGCGTAGTAAGTATCTAAAGATTCACAATCCATCGAAAAAAGTTACAAATGGTCGATTAACGATTGTATCTTTATCATTTTCGGATAGACTTATAGCGTGAAATACAGATGATTGCTGTCATATAAATAGGAAAATTAGCAATGACTGCTCTAAATCAATATGGAATGCATTTAGAAATTACGCCGCATAATGAATGGTCACAGCAGTTCTGGGATGATCTGCTACCAGTGAAAGAACGAGTAAGTAAACATCCGTTTTTTACGGAAATGGCCAATGGGGGATTGAGCCTAGATAGTTTTCGCTATGCCTTACTTAACTTTTATCCATTGGTTGCCCATTTCCCGTCATACATGGCTGGAGCATTAGCCAAAGCAACGGGGTTTTCTGAACCTGGGGTTACAGAAGCACGAGATTGGTTAATTCAAAATATCAAGGTAGAAGAGCGGCATTTACAATGGTATCGTGATTGGGCTGGAGGTTTTGGCTTAACTCTTGATGAACTCGACCATGTACGGCCGCCAGCTGCGATGAATGCAGTGAATCATTTTTTATGGAATATGAGCCACCGTGGTAATTTGGCGGAATGCCTTGCTGCAACAAATCTTGCAATTGAATGGGCGACGGGGGATTGGTCTATTCAAGTATACAAAGGTATTCACACCTATACCGATCACCCGCAAGTGTCCATTAATAAACGTTCTTTAGCTTGGTTGCGTGCACATGCTCACTACGATGATTTACATCCTTATGAGGCTATGGAGCTGATTAAAAGGTTGTGCAATGATCGTTCTGACTGGCAGAAAAAAGCATTTCATGCGGCTGAAGAAGGGCTGCGCTATTATGAATTAGCCTTGGATGATTGCTATAAGGTACAGCTTCAAGCTTCTGCTTGATCTCACCTTAAAAAAGGGGGGGGGAATATCTATGTGTATTTCTCCCTTTTTATATTTATTCAAGTAATTTTAAAAGTTTTGCTCGATAAGGCGTTTCTTCAGGTAATAACTCAAGCAAACGCTCTACTGCATCTACACGGTCTGGGACTCGGCCTACAACACGTAATAACTGATCGACATCTTCAATTTGATAAATTACGTGGCTTAAACGAGCGTCGAAACAGTCTCTCCATGCACATAAAAACGGACTTTCTGACTTAGCTAAAAAGCTCCCTCTATAAAGAGTTAATGTCGTTGCTGTGAAGCCTAGGTTTAATGCTTGTTCTGCCATTAAAAAATCACATTGAATTTCACAGTTAAGTCGATATGGACGAGACTCGATCACATCGGGAATTAAGTTTCTGAGTTGTGAAAGTTCTGCTTTTAACGTCGTGGTACTTACTGGTCGATCACCATATAAAGCATAGTGTAATTCTTCAAGATTAATACCTTCTGGGCATAGCGTCAGAATACACAAAATCTCAATTTGACGTTGAGTTAATGTCAGGCTGCGTTGGTTATATTGAATCTTTGGAGTGCCGAAAGCCTTAATGTATAAAATATTTTTTTGGTGAAGCTGAATCGCTTGTTTAACAATGTCAGCACAGCGTTCAACTGCCAAAAGACCTAACGAGTTATGCTTATGAGATTTTGTAGACAAATTCATAATCCCATAAAATTGGCCTGTCTGCGTGTCGGTAATCGGTGCAGCGTAACAGACCCAATCTCTAACACTATTCATTTGGTTTTCATGTGAGTAAACGCAGTTAGCTGAATGAGTATTTAATGCTAAACCAATGGCATTTTGCCCAACTGCTTGAGTAGACCACTGGCCGCCTTCAACAAAATGAACTTGCTCTGCCGATGAACGCATAGGATGACTACTCCATGTCCATAGCAGAGTGCCATGAGGATCTGTCACACCAATTGCCATATCAGCATCTTCGGCAATGTGCATTAAGTTTCGGTGACACTCATGAATAGAACGTCCGAATAATGAATGTTCCCATTCTTCACTTAAGTCAAATATAGGAGCTGCTTCAAGGTCAACTGATGGCTTTTTTCCTAAATATTGAGCATGAGATGACTTTTCCGGCCGAAAGAAGGACGGAGTATTATCCATAAAAGGCGATGATAATTGTTCTGACATATCCATATCGAAATTCCTTTATCATTGAAATGGCGTATCCGTAGCCGCTCAACAGTTATAACTTTTTTATTGTGACTATTTCCTAGTTGTCTCCTTACCTTAAATAATTTTAAAAGGGTTGACCATTAGCCTATTGGATAAGTTTTGTTAATTACCTGATCCTTAAGATAAGACATCTTGTCGACTAAAAGGTTTTGGTACAGTTTCTCCAAAATATTGTCGGTCAGCAAAGTAGCTAGAACGGACCATAGGGGCACTCCAAATATTTTTAAAACCTAGTCGTTTACCATGCTGAGTGTATCTTTCAAATTCTTGTAAATTTACAAATCGGTGAATAGGTGCATGTGATTTTGAAGGTTGCAAATATTGCCCAATGGTCACAAGGTCAACTTGATAGTCTTTCAAATCGTTCAGTAGGGCAAGCACTTCTGCCTCGATTTCTCCTAATCCAACCATTAAACCAGATTTGGTTTTGATATCGGGGCAATAGGTTCTAAAACGTTTTAATAACTCTAACGAATGCTGATAGTCTGAGCCGGGGCGCATGGCTTTATATAAACGTGGAACAGTTTCTATATTGTGATTAAACACATCTGGAGGAGATAAGCTCAAAGTCGAAATAGCTGTCTCTAAACGACCGCGAAAATCGGGGACCAAAATTTCAATTAGGGTTTCTGGACAGCGCTTTCTGATCTCTTCAATACATTTTACAAAATGTGCAGCTCCACCATCGTGTAGATCATCACGGTCTACAGAGGTAATCACTACATATTTTAAGTTTAGGTTAGCGACCGTTTCAGCCAAATGTTTAGGTTCATTTTCATCTAAAGGTTTTGGGCGACCATGAGCGACATCACAGAATGGGCAACGTCTGGTGCAGATATCACCCATAATCATAAATGTTGCTGTACCGGCGCCAAAGCATTCCGGTAAATTTGGACATGCAGCCTCTTCACAAACGCTATGTAACTTTTGCTGACGCAACAGATTTTTAATACGTTTAATTTCTTCAAAATCTGTAATTTTTGCTCTAATCCACTCAGGTTTAGTTGGTAAATCTTGTGTAGGTATAACCTTAATGGGAATACGAGATACTTTATCAGCACCTCTTAATTTAATACCAGTTTCTACTTGTCTTTTAAAATCCATATTATTAATTCCATTTTTTTAAAACTTAATTAAACTCTGATTTTTAAAATTAAAGTCCTATTAAAATCATTTTAATAAATTGCAATTAATTATAAATACAGAGTGTGGCGAGTATTATAAAATAATAAAGGTTGGTTAAAGGTTTGTTTTACAACTAAATGAAAAATATAAAAAAATTCAAAAAATATTTTCAATGGTTAAGTTTTTGAAATTAATGGTTTAATTGGAATTATTTTAATTAAAAACTTTTTAGTCTAATAGATTGATTGTTGATTTTGAGTTTAATTATTTATAGCGAACTAGCATTTTCGCTTGAAACTTGGTTGATTTCTTAAAATCAAGATAATAAAGGAAAAGGATATGCAATTAACGGAAGAGCAATTACTCGCAGCATATAAACGTATGCGTGATATTCGTGAATTTGAAGATCGACTTCACGAAGAAAATACCAATGGTGATATTCCCGGCTTTATTCACTTATATAGTGGTGAAGAGGCTGTGGCAGTCGGTATTTGTGAAAATTTAACAGATAAAGACTATATCACTTCAACCCATCGTGGTCATGGGCACTGTATTGCCAAAGGCTGTGACATTCATGGCATGATGCTGGAAATTTTCGGTAAAGATGACGGACTTTGCCGAGGAAAAGGCGGTTCTATGCATATTGCCGATTTAGATAAAGGCATGCTCGGAGCCAACGGGATTGTGGGTGGTGGGCCTCCTTTGGCAATTGGTGCAGCGCTAACAGCTAAAACCTTAAAAACTGGTGGTGTCGGGCTTTCTTTTACCGGTGACGGCGGTTCAAACCAAGGTCTTACTTTTGAAGCAATGAACATGGCTGTTGTACTTAAGCTTCCTGTGATTTTTGTCTTTGAGAATAACGGGTTTGGTGAGGGGACAGGCCATGACTACGCGGTAGGAAGTAAAGACATTGCGGGCCGTGCGGCAGGTTTCGGTTTGCCGGCAGTTAAAGTCGATGGTAGCGATTTCTTTGCTGTATATGAAGCGGCTCAAACTGCTATTGAACGTGCGCGCTGTGGTGAAGGCCCAAGCGTTATAGAAACCATTACTAACCGTTTTTATGGACACTTCGAAGGTGATCCCGGATTGATTCGTTCTAAAGAAGAAGTCGATTTCATCAAAGAAAATAAAGATCCTTTGAAAATTTTCCGAGAAAAAGTCAAAGGCAAAATTGATGAAGCCAAGCTAGACGAGATAGATGCAGCCTCTAAGGCAAATGTTGATGATGCAGTTGCTAAAGCTCGTGCTGCGGCATACCCACAACCAGAACAACTCCTTACCGACGTCTATGTCTCTTACTAAAGGAATAGTAAAGATGCCAAATAAAAGTTTTCGTAATGCAATTAAAGAAGCCATTGAATCAGAAATGCGCCGTGACCCCACTGTATTTGTTGTGGGGGAAGATGTGCGTGGTGGACATGGCGGTAAAAATACCGAAGATAACCAGCTTGAAGGCTTTGGTGGTGTACTGGGTGTAACCAAAGGTTTGTGGACAGAGTTTGGCTCGGAACGTGTTATTGATACCCCGATTACCGAATCAGCAATTATTGGTATGGCGGCTGGTGCTGCTGCAACAGGTTTACGTCCTGTTGCCGATCTAATGTTTATGGATTTCTACGGCGTGTGCCATGACATGCTCTATAACCAAGCCGCTAAATTCCGTTATATGTTTGGTGGCAAAGCAAAAGCGCCAATGGTTGTCCGCGGCATGATTGGCGCGGGTTTTTCTGCAGCAGCTCAGCATTCTCAATCACCTTATAACGTATTTGCCGCGGTTCCGGGCTTAAAAGTTGTGGTTCCATCTAGTCCATACGACGTGAAAGGGCTATTAATTCAAGCAATTCGAGATGACGATCCTGTCGTGTTCTGTGAACATAAAATGCTCTATGACATTAAAGGTGACGTTCCAGATGAAGCCTATACCATTCCTTTTGGAGTTGCGAATTACACCCGAGAAGGTACGGACGTAACTATTATTGCTTTAGGTTTGATGGTCCATCGTGCTAATGAAGTAGCAGACAAACTGTCAAAAGATGGTATTTCGGTTGAAGTGGTGGACCCTCGAACAATTTCTCCACTTGATGAAGAAGGGATTTTGGAATCAGTCGCTTCAACTGGGCGTGTTGTGATTGTAGATGAGTCAGCGGCGCGCTGTGGCTTCGGACATGATGTTGCTGCCCTAATTGCACAAAAAGGTTTCCATTATTTAAAAGCGCCTATTGAGCTCGTAACGCCACCACATACGCCTGTTCCATTCTCACCAGTTTTAGAAAAAGAATGGATTCCAAGTGTAGAGCGTATTGAGCAAGCTGTGCGAAAAACATTGGAGGCTTAGGATGAGCGAAATTAAAACGCTGGAGATCCCGAAATGGGGATTATCCATGGAAGAAGGCACGATTGCCCAATGGTTGATTAAAGAAGGCGATAGCTTTAATAAAGGCGATGAAATTTGTGAAATTGAAACCACAAAAATCGTCAATGTATTAGAAGCACCTTTTGCAGGAACACTCCGTAAAATCTTAGCAAAAGATGGGGACACTTTGCCTGTAGGTGGTCTTATTGCTGTGTGTGCTGAAAGCCAAGTTTCTGATGAAGAAATTGAGAAGTTTATTGCATCCTTGGATGGTTCAGCAGCGAAAGCACCTGAAGCACCTTCTGAGCCAAGTACAACGGAAACATCTGCACCTGTTCCTGAAAAAGTAGATCAACCACAGACGATTGTAACAAGCACTTCAGCTCCTATAAAAGCAGCTAAAGGTGACTACGATGTACCCGAGTCATTACAAGGCTATCAAGCATCTGATGAGTTTTTTGCAACTCCGCATGCTTTGAAACTTGCTGAAAAGCATAATGTTAAATTGGCAAAAGTGACGGGTTCAGGTCGTGAAGGGCGTATTAGCGTTCAAGACATCCAAAAGGCTGTACAAGCTGCTGGAGGCCAGTGGCCAGATGTTAAACAACCACATCAAGCTAAAGTAGTTAAATCTACGGCCGATGATAGCCGTGTTTTGGCAACACCAGTTGCACGCCGTTTGGCAAAACAATGGGGTATTAACCTAAACGACTGCCGTGTTTCAGGTACCCGAGGCCGTGTCTGCAAAGAAGATGTTGAAGCCGTTTACCACCGTAACAACCCAACGGCAGTAAATGAACAATCGGCTCAGTGCGCTGTGGCTCAACCGCAATCAACAATCACCACTGTCGCGATGAATGGTATGCGCAAAGCGATTGCCTCACGCTTGCAAGCGGCAAAACGTAATGCACCGCATTTCCGTCTTGTAGTCGATCTAAACGTAGAAGCTTTGCAGAATTTACGTAAGCAGATTAATGAGACTGTTCCACAGGTGAAACTTTCTATTAATGACATGCTGATTAAAGCCGCTGCAGCAGCACTCATTAAAGTGCCTGAAGTGAATGTTCAGTTTGATGAAGCAACACAGTCAATTTTGCAATTTTCACAAGCCGATATTTCGGTGGCTGTGGCGATTCCAAACGGTTTAATTACACCAATTGTGAAAGCCGCCAATCAGAAGTCTTTAGCACAGATTTCCGATGACATGCGTGATTTGGCAACGCGTGCCAAAACCGGCAAGTTACAACCTGATGAATTTCAGGGAGGCAGCTTTAGCATTTCCAACTTAGGTATGCTTGGCGTTAAACAATTTGACGCGATTATTAATCCACCGCAAGGTGCAATTATGGCATTGGGTGCTTCAGAACCACGTGCTGTTGTTGAAAATGGAAATGTAGTGGTTCGTGAGATTGTAACGGCAACATTGTCTTGCGATCACAGAGTTATTGATGGTGCTGTAGGTGCAAAGTTCTTGGCCAGCTTTAAGCAGTTTGTTGAAAATCCAGCTTTAATTTTGGTGTAGGAGAACCCGCATGTCAGAAACTCAATTCGATTTGATTGTGATTGGTGCGGGACCGGGTGGATATGTGGCTGCAATTCGTGCAGCCCAGCTCGGGCTAAAAACCGCAATTGTAGAAAAGCAACATTTAGGTGGAATATGCCTGAATTGGGGCTGTATTCCAACTAAAGCTTTGCTTGCAGGGGCAGAACTTGCCACTCAGTTTAAACATGCTGGACAGTTTGGCTTTCAGGTATCCCAACTCGATTTTGATATTCAAAAGCTTGTGCAACATAGCCGTCAAGTTTCGGCACAGTTGGTACAGGGCATAGATTACTTGCTTAAAAAGAATCAGGTCACTGTATTTAATGGTCGCGCCCAACTTACGGCTAAAGAAAAAATTGAAGTGACCGATGCTCAAGGTAAAAGTCAGGCTTTAAGTGCACCACATATTATTTTAGCAACTGGTGCAAAAGCCCGACATATTCCTCAACTTCCTGTCGATGGAACGTATGTCTGGAGTTATAAAGAAGCACTTATTCCAGAAGAACTGCCAAAAAGCTTACTCGTCGTTGGTTCGGGTGCAATTGGTAGTGAGTTTGCCAGCCTCTATCAAGACTTAGGGTGTCAGGTCACACTTATTGATTTAGCTAAACAAATCTTACCGACTGAAGATGCAGAAGTTGCTCAATTTGTCAGAAAACAGTTTGAACAAAAAGGAATGAAGGTCCTAACGGGTGCCGTAATTCAAAGCATTCAAATTGAAAATGGTCAGGTCCACTGTGTAATTGAAACTGCAAATGATGTTCAAACGATCATTTTTGACCGTGTGCTTTCGGCAATTGGTGTACAGCCTAACGCGACTAATTTAGGACTTGAATATTTAGGCGTTGAGTTCACTCCGCAAGGTTTTGTGGCAATTGATGACTATTGTAAAACCAATGTGGCTGGTCTCTACGCAATTGGTGACGTGGCAGGAGCGCCGTGTCTTGCCCATAAAGCAAGTCATGAAGCCATGATATGTGTCGAAAAAATTGCTGGCGTGGCAAGTGTGCATTCACTCGACCGCAGCCAAATACCGGGTTGTATTTTTACTCATCCACAAGTGGCTAGCATTGGTTTAACGGAAAATGCAGCCAAAGCGCAGAGCTTACCTGTACGAATTGGTAAATTTTCTTTATCAGCGAATGGCAAAGCTTTGGCAATTGGAGATGCGTCAGGTTTCGTTAAAACAGTGATACATGCAGAAACGGGCGAGCTACTTGGTGCACACATGGTGGGCCATGAAGTCACCGAACATATTCAAGGCTTTGCGATTGCTAAATATCTAGAAGCGACTGATGAAAGTCTAGCTCAAGTCATTTTCCCACATCCAACATTATCAGAAGCCATGCATGAGTCCATTTTGGCTTCAATGCAACGAGCGATTCATATGTAGAAATTCTGCATTTACAGGAGTTGAACATGGTTAAGGGATTAAAAGATAAAGTCGCTTTAGTAACAGGGGCAGCTCAAGGCATTGGCCGTGGGATTGCCCTACGCTTAGCGCAAGAAGGAGCACACATTGCATTAGTTGATATGAAACAAGATCGACTGAATGATGTGCAACAGGAAATTCAGGCTTTAGGTGTAAATGCGAGCACATTTATTGCCGACGTCAGTGACCGCGAGCAAGTGTATGCCGCTATAAATCATGCTGAGCAAACGCTTGGTGGGTTTGATGTCATGATTAATAATGCTGGTATTGCTCAGGTTCAGGCGATTGCAGATACCACACCAGATGAATTTCATAAAATCGTTGATATCAATATTGGCGGTGTACTGTGGGGAATACAGGCTGCTGCTGCAAAATTTAAACAACGCCAACATAAAGGTAAAATTATTAATGCTTGCTCAATTGCAGGCCACAATGGGTTTGCTTTGCTGGGTGTTTATTCTGCTACCAAGTTTGCAGTACGTGCGCTTACCCAAGCCGCCGCAAAAGAATATGCCAGTCAAGGTATTACGGTAAATGGATATTGCCCTGGAATTGTCGGAACCGACATGTGGGTTGAAATCGATAAACGGTTTGCTGAAATTACCGGTGCGGCTATAGGTGAGACCTATAAAAAATATGTAGAAGGCATTGCTTTAGGTAGAGCCCAAACGCCAGAGGATGTAGCTGCATTAGTTGCTTTTCTGGCAAGTGAAGATTCAGATTACATTACGGGTCAATCGATTTTAACGGACGGCGGAATTGTCTATCGTTAAAACGACATCCTGATTTGAGGGAGATAATAATGAAAGCAGCACGTTTTTATGACAGAGGTGATATCCGTATTGAAGATATCCCAGAACCAGAAGTCACTCCCAGCACCGTAGGTATTAAGGTTGCTTGGTGTGGAATTTGTGGTACAGATTTGCATGAATTTATGGAAGGACCGATTTTTATTCCACCGTGTGGACATCCTCATCCTATTTCAGGCGAATCTGCTCCAATCACCATGGGACATGAGTTTTCAGGTGTCGTCTATGCCGTAGGTGAAGGTGTTGATGATATTGAAGTAGGTCAGCATGTGGTCGTAGAGCCTTATATTGTGGGCGAGGATGTTCCGACTGGACCGGGAGATAATTATCATCTTTCCAAAAATATGAACTTTATTGGTTTAGGTGGTCGTGGTGGCGGTTTGTCGGAAAAAATTGCAGTTAAGCGTCGTTGGGTACATCCAATTTCCAATAAAATTCCACTGGATCAAGCTGCCTTAATCGAGCCGTTATCGGTTGGTCATCATGCTTTTGTACGAAGTGGGGCCAAAGCTGGTGATATTGCTCTGGTTGGTGGTGCAGGGCCAATTGGTTTACTACTTTCGGCAATTTTAAAGGCGAAAGGTCTTACCGTTATCATTACCGAGTTGAGTGCAAAACGTAAGGAAAAAGCAAAAGAGTCAGGAGTTGCAGATTATATTTTAGACCCGTCAGAAGTTGATGTGGTTTCTGAGGTTATGAAGATCACCAATAGTGATGGCGTCGATGTTGCGTTTGAATGTAGTAGCGTTAATAAAGTATTAGATACTTTGGTGACTGCAACTAGACCGACTGGAGTCATTGTGATTGTTTCGATTTGGAGCCATCCAGCATCAATTAATGTGCATAGTGTAGTAATGAAGGAGCTTGATGTACGAGGCACAATTGCCTACGTAAATGACCATCAAGAAACCATTAAACTGGTCGAAGAGGGTAAAATAAATTTAGAGCCTTTCATCACTCAGCGTATTCAACTGGACGATTTGATTTCACAAGGTTTTGAGACCTTAATTCATAATAATGAGTCGGCGGTTAAAATTATTGTACAGCCATAAATGAAATGATAAACCCATAAAAAAGAGCGATGATTCGCTCTTTTTTATTAAAGTAAATTATTATTTTTGGCTTCAATAATAGGCGGTAATGGCTGCCCTAAAGAGCTTAAAGATTCTCGTTCAATCAGGCGAACAATTGAATCAAGCGGTAAATCATTTTCTTGCAAACCAAAAGGTTCTTCAATTTGGGCACTTAAGGCATCTAAACCTAAAAACATATAAGCGATAAGGCCAACAATAAGCGGTGTCCAGATGCCTAAAGTTGCTTCTAAGCTAAAGGGTAAAATAAAGCAAAAGCAATAAACTGCACGGTGGAGTAAGACAGAATATGAATAGGGCAAAGGTGTCCCAGCAATTCGGTCACAACCTGCTTGAATATTGCCTAACTCCACAATATGACGATTCAGTGTGCTGTAGATAATATCGCTAATCTCGCCATTTTTAAGCACTTTAACCAAATCTTTTTGAATATTTTCTAAGACAAATTGTGGGGCATTAATATGCTCATTTAAATAATCAAGTGAAGAGTTATTTAAATAGGCATGTTCAAGAAATTGGGTCGGTTCAACAGTTTGCTGACGGAGTCGATCACGTAATAAATTGCTAAAAATTAGTACCTGATGAATTAAATGCTCACGTTGTTCATCTGATAAAACATGGCTGTCTCTGACAATATGCCTCGCATTTGCAATTAAAGCACCCCAGAGTTTTCGTCCTTCCCACCAACGGTCATAACACGCATTATTTCTAAAGCCCGTACAAATAGAAAGAATGACGCCAAAAATGGTAAATCCAATTGCGGGAACTGTCGGAATTTGAATGACATGATAAAAAGAAAGAAAAACGATCAATGCTGAAATAAGAATAACAATGCTCAGCGCAGGCAGAACCTTCGGCAAAATCGTTCCTTTCCAAGCAAATAATAATTTAAATACATTGCTTTTATCACGGACAATCATATAAAGCCTTTGAACAAACGAACCTAACCAAGAGCAGTATGATACGCCTTAGATTAGATAAATACCTCCCTAAAGCTTATGTTTTTGTCGATAACGCCAAAGTGTTGTACGGCTAATCCCAAAAATATTGGCAACCATATTCAGGTTGTGATTATATTTTTCTAAAGCTGCTTGCACATTTTCCGGATTAAGTTCCGTATTTGTCTCTGGCAATTTAACGTAATCCTCAGCATTTAAGAGTTCATTTGGTAAGTCTTCAACTTCAATTTCGACCTTACCATTGGCCATTGTTAACGCATAAAGCAAGGTGTTTTTAAGCTCACGAACATTCCCTGGCCAGTCATAATTCAGTAGAACTTGCATGGCTTTTTGATTGACGTGACGAGGCATTGTGTCGAGTTGAGTTGAGCTTTCTTTTAAAATCTGATCGACAATGAGTGGAATATCGACTTTTCGTTCTCTAAGTGGCGGTATAAAAATTGGAATCACACGTAACCGATAGAGTAGATCGTGACGAAAACGCCCAGCCTTAGCTTCCTCACGCAGAGCTTTATGCGTTGCCGTAATAATGCGGACATTGGCTTGAATCGGTTTTTCACCGCCGACTGGGGTAACTTCGCCTGTTTCTAACACCCGTAATAATTTAGCTTGAAGTTCTAAAGGAATCTCGGCAATTTCATCAAGAAAAAGAGTTCCGCCTGCTGCACGTTCAAACACACCTTTATGGTCGCGAATTGCTCCGGTGAAAGCGCCTTTAACGTGCCCAAACAGTTCGCTTTCTAAAATATTAGAATTTAAAGCTGCACAGTTAATAGCTACAAAAATCTTATTTTTACGCTGGCTATAATCATGAATCGCTTTTGCCACAAGCTCTTTGCCACTACCAGATTCACCGCGGACAAGCACTGGAAATTCGGTAATGGCTACTCTTTGAATGATTGAAAACATTCGGGTCATTTCTGGTGAGCAACTATTAAAAACCTTGGCTAAGTCTTGTAACTGCTCTGTTAATTGCACTTGATTAGCAAAATCTTCTTCTATGCCAACTGGCTGTAAAATATGTAGCTTCCCAATAAAATGGTTCTCTTTAATATAAATATCATGCTCTTGATAGATAAATCGTTTTTTAACTTTATGAGTATTAATTTCAAGATATTGATTGTGATGATCTTGAGTCAGTGCGGCTATGCTCTCGACAGAAATATCATCCGTATTAAATTTATAGTGAATTGCTTGAGTCGTGATATCAGCTAAAAACAGGCTCGCATTTGGGAATAAAGCTTTTAATTGCTCAAATAGAATAAAAAAATCTTGTTCTGACTCAAAATTTAACTTTGCCATTATCTGTGTTTCATAATCGTTTCATTGAAACATACTTGAGTTTCATAGGAACATCAAGCTGAGTTTATTTTCTAACTTTAATTTTATTTATTATTTTAACTTTTTGATTTTTATGTTTATTATTTAAATTAAAATAATTGGCATCTTATTTGCAAAATATAGGAAAGAAATAAATTATTGGGGTTATAAACCATGTTCTTTAAGCAGTTTTTTGAGCAAGAAAGTTCGACTTATACCTATATGCTTGCATGCGAAGAAACATTAGAGGCCGTTTTAATTGACCCTGTCGCATCAGATATAGAGATTTATGCAAAAGAATTAGAGCAGCCTCAATTTACACTCATATATACCTTAGACACCCATGTTCATGCCGACCATATTACGGCTGCGAATTTGCTGCGTGAACGCTTCCATTGCAAATCGGTTTTACATCGAAACTCAGGTGTAAATTGCGGAGATATTTTAATTACAGATGGTTGCATGCTTAAACTGGGCAATCTCAATATTGAAGCACGCTATACACCAGGTCACACCAATGCTTGTACGAGTTATCTGGTTGAAAATATGGTTTTTACTGGTGATGCATTATTAATTGATGGTTGTGGTCGAACTGACTTCCAAGCGGGTAATACTGGCACACTTTATGACAGTATTCATAAACAACTTTTTAGTTTGCCTGACGATACTATTGTTTATCCGGGACATGATTATAAAGGTCGCCTGTCTTCGACTATTGGTAATGAGCGCTTAAAGAATTCACGTTTAGGACAGAATCGCTCGCGTGAAGATTTTATTAAATTGATGAATAATTTAAATCTGCCATATCCAAAACAGATCGATAAAGCATTACCTGCCAATCAAGCTTGTGGCTCAACTTCGCAATTTTAAGGTGGCAATATGGAACTCAAACAAATTAATCAAGATTTTTATGTTGCTGGTCAAATCACTGCCGATGAGGTCGCAAAAATTGCAAATCAGGGAGTAAAAACTTTGATATGTAACCGTCCAGATGGAGAAGGTGCAGACCAACCCAATGTGATTGAAATTGAAGAAGCAGCACAAAGGTTAGGTATACAAGTCATTTATCAGCCAGTGACAAGTGGCAAAATTACCGATCAGCAAGTGAACGATTTTAAGCAGTTTTATCAGAATGCCCAGAAACCTGTTTTAGCGTATTGCCGCTCTGGCATGCGTGCAATCAGTTTATGGGCTTTGGCCGAAGTTGACCCAAAAGATGCAGCTCTGTTAGTCGAAACAGGTCATAAACTTGGATTTAACCTAAAAGGCTTAGTGCCACGTATTTTAAAACGTGATCATGAATCAGCAACGATTCCTTGCTATAGCGTTGTGATTGTTGGTGCTGGAGCAGCTGGAATTTCTGTTGCATCTAGTCTCTTATGTCGTGAACCAAACTTAGATATTGTCATTATTGATCCGGCAGATACGCATTATTATCAACCCGGCTGGACCATGGTAGGGGCCGGTATTTTTAAGCCGCAAGTAACAGCACGTTCAATGGCAAGTGTGATTCCATCCAAAGTGAAATGGATGAAAGCTGCTGTTGCTGGATTCGACCCCGACCACAATCAGGTTATTCTGGAAGGATGCCAACCCATTCAATATAAAGCGTTGGTCGTATGTCCCGGTTTAAAACTGAATTGGCATGGGATTGAAGGCCTAGTCGAAACCCTTGGTAAAAATGGGGTGACCTCTAACTATCGCTATGACTTGGCACCTTACACATGGGAACTGGTACAACAACTAAACCACGGAAAAGCAATCTTTACCCAACCACCTATGCCGATTAAATGTGCTGGTGCTCCTCAAAAAGCGATGTATCTTTCGGCCGACTATTGGTTAAAGCAAGGCAAACTTAAAGATATCTCAATTCACTTTTATAACACCGGCGGTGTTTTATTTGGTGTGAAAGAATATGTACCTGCACTGATGCAATATGTCGAAAAATATGGTTCTGAACTGCACTTTAACTATCAACTTGTCAAAGTAGATGGACCTGCAAAAAAAGCATGGTTCAAAGTTGTGAATGATGAAAATGCAGCATTGGTCGAGACCGATTTCGATATGTTGCATGTGGTTCCACCACAACAAGCGCCTGATTTTATTCGTGCAAGTACCCTCACAGATGACGCAGGCTGGGTGAGTGTGAATCCTCAAACCTTACAACACACACAGCATGCCAATATTTTTGCTTTAGGTGATGTGATGAATGCGCCTAATGCCAAGACTGCTGCTGCGGCACGTGCCCAAGCTCCGATAGTGGCTGTAAATGTTCTAGCACAACTTAAATGTGAGCAAAACTTTTGTGAATATAACGGCTATGGCTCATGTCCACTGACCGTAGAACGAGGAAAAATCGTTCTGGCTGAGTTTGGCTACGGCGGCAAGTTACTTCCGAGTTTTCCGAAGTGGGTGATTGATGGGCAAAGACCATCTCGATTGGCATGGCTACTTAAAGAACAGATTTTACCGCCGATTTACTGGCAAGGCATGCTCAAAGGCCGCGAATGGATGGTCAAACCTGAGCGAGGATAAGTAAAGCAACGCTTTACCCGAGCGCAAGGCGAAAGCTGTGCTTGAGCGGAAGAGGTTAAGCAAAGCAACGCTTTGTACGAGCGCAAGGCGAAAGCTGTGCTTGAGCGGAAGAGGTTAAGCAAAGCAACGCTTTACCCGAGCGCAAGGCGAAAGCTGTGCTTGAGCGGAAGAGGATAAGTAAAGCAACGCTTTGTCTGGAGAAGCTGCTAAAGCTTTTCAAGAAGATGAAAGCTGTACTCAAGTGGAATAGTTCAACAAAGATTTACCCTGAAAGGTGGTTAAAACCTTGCAGAGAGGAATAACTTTACCACATCAAATACAGCAGTTCACTGCAAATGCAAAACATGAAATTTTAGGCTTCTGATATGTTATTACTTGTCGTTGAAGGTATCGTGATTGGCTTTTTACTTGGTCTAACTGGTGCCGGTGGCGGTATTCTTGCTGTACCTGCACTAATGACCAGTCAAGGCTGGAGCGTGGCTCAGGCAGCACCGATTGGTTTATTGGCGGTTGCGCTGTCTACACTGATTGGAACGATTGAAGGGCTATTTAAAAAGATGGTCCGTTATCGTGCTGCAATCTGGATTGCAATTATTGGCGCACCTATGGCACATATCGGAATTTTAATAGCCAACACCATTTCTCCTGTTTGGCTCATGCTGATGTTTAGCTTAGTTATGTTTACAGTGGGCTATCGACTCATCAGTAACCGAGTATCGGATTTTCACAATCCTCCGTGTCAGGTGAACCCAAGTACGGGACGTTTTATCTGGAATTTAAAAACTGGCAGCGTTCTTGCGAGCATCGGGATTATTGCAGGGCTTTTAACAGGAATGTTAGGGGTTGGTGGCGGCTTTGTGATTGTACCTGCACTTAGAAAAGTCACTAATCTCGACATGCATAGTATTGTTGCAACCTCACTCATGATTATTTTTCTCATTAGTGGAACGAGTATTGTGATGCATATTGCAGAGGGTTTTCACTATCCTGTAGGCATTACCAGTACATTTGCTCTCGCATGTGCTGCTGGAATGTTATTAGGACGTCGAGCCATTCGTTTTATTCCAGCTGCAATTGTACAAAAAGTCTTTGCATTAATGGTGTTTGCTGTCGCAATTTATATGGTAGTTAAGATTGTTAATTTAACAAATATTTAAAAAAGCAGGCTTTTAGGCCTGCTTTTCACAACTTTTTTGAGTAGTAAATAATTTTCCACCAATTTTAAATTTGCTGAACATTAAGTAGTTACCAAGCAAAATGAATAAAATTCCAATTAAAGCATTTAGTGTCCATTCATATCCTTCAAAGAACGTAGAAACTGAAAGAGCAACTAAGGGGAAGAGCAAAGTACTGTAAGCTGCTTTTGAAGCACCAATTCGCCCAACCAATGAAAAATAAGCTGAAAACCCAATAACCGTACCAAATACAGCTAGGTAAAGTACTGAACTTAAAAATGGAAAATTCATCGGAGGCATTAAATCTTGGCCAGTAAATAAAGCCAGACTTAACATCACCAATGCACCATAGGTCATGGCATAACAGTTTGTAGAAAAAATATTTAGGCCACGTTTCTGGTGTCTCACACTGATCATGTTCCCTAAAGAAAAACCATAAGTACCTATCGCACACAGCCCAATACCCATTAATAACTGTGCGTTAAACTGGCTATTAATGAGGTCATGCCAAAAGAGCAAGACAATACCAATTAAGCCTAAAATTGCAGCTGGTGCAAAATTTTGTGAAGGTTTTTGTTTAAAAAATATAAGGGCATTAATGGCATTAAAGAAGACAGCCATCGAGAAAATAACGGATTCTAAACCGCTATTTACATATTTAACGGCGGTATAAAAACAAATAAAGTTTAGCCCAAAAACACAAAGCCCTTGCAGCATACAAAACAAGTGATCTTTAAAAGCAATTCGTTGTAATTTTCCTGAAAATAGTAAAACTACCCAAAGTAATAAGGCCGAAATGGCAAAACGCCACAAAATTGCGACGACGGGTGTTGCATAATGACTCTGAATGGCAATTCCAATCCATGTTGTTCCCCAAATCAACACCACTGCAACATAGAGTAAAATATTCATAAATTCATCCTCGATTACCAAGCTTAAGTATCGAGGAATGTTTCATTTTTCACGTATATATTCTTGTGTTGTACATGCAAGATCTTGCGTTTTTTATAGATCTAAACTAGCTCAATTTTGCTGAATATGGTTAACTTAAGTTCAATGATATTCGTTTTAAATTGGCATGGCCTATCAAACTTTAGAACAGCTACAGCAATCTAAAGCCAAGCTTCACGAAACCGTGGTGCTTGATGAAAATATGCAACTTGCATTTTGGTCTAATCAGCAAGATCGTGTAAGTGTCTGTAGCGACCACCACACTTTAAGTTTATATATTCAAGATGGTTATGAAAGCTATCAAAAAACACCTGTGGGCTGGAAAAATGGCGGCGGGCCGGGGCGTTTTTGCTTATTGCCAGAACATCAGGAGTCGACTTGGGATATAAGAGGTGGGCTTAAATTCGTTCACTTGTATTATACCGACCAGCATTTGCGTGATGTCGCGGAAAAAATATGGGACAAAGAACCTAATCAAATTGAACTTAATGAAGTTACATTTAGTGATGACGAACGGATTCGCGCGTTATATCAGTTTTTCTTGCTAGATTGTGACTGGCAAGATTCTTCAAATCATTTGCAAATGAGCACAACAGCCAGTTTATTGCTGAATCATTTAATTCGAAAATATAGCAATGTTCAATGGCAACAGCCTGCCATTAAAGGTGGACTTGCACCTCATAAACTTAAATATATTCAAGATTGGATTGAAGATCATTTAGATCAAGCACTTACTTTGTCTGATTTAGCAAATGTTGTGAATTTAAGCGAATATCATTTTGCTCATATGTTTAAACAATCTATGAATATGGCACCTCACCAATATGTCATGCAAAGACGGTTGTTGAAGGCGAAAGGACTTATTAAATCTTCACACTTTTCTTTACAAGATATTGCATTGGTATGTGGTTTTAGTTCGGCTAGCCATTTGAGCCATCGCTTTAAACAGTTTTATGGCATGAGTCCTTCACAGTTACGTTAAAAGACTCATGTTCAATTTTCTATAAAAGATAAACCAGCAATCCAACCAGTGCTGATGCAAAAATCACGTATAACACATTAATTTCAAAACGGAATAAGGCAATAAATGCTGCGACTGTAATTAAAGCCGCAACAACATCAAAGGGTCCAGAAAAACCTTGGGGCCATAGCACGTGATAACTGAAAAATAATGCCAGATTTAAAATCACACCGACCACAGCCGCGGTAATTGCAGTAAGGGGCGCCGTAAATTTAATTTCATTATGGGTAGATTCAATAATGGGCGCACCAGCAAAAATAAAGACAAATGAAAAAAGAAAAGTAAACCAAGTGACAATGACTGCACCCAGTGCTCCAGCAAAAAATAGATGTTCTGGGCCAAGTAATGCATGATTCACACCTCCTAAAAAACCAACAAAAGCAACCACCATAATCAGTGGGCCAGGTGTAGTTTCACCTAAAGCGAGTCCATCAATCATTTGAGTAGGTGAAAGCCAACCAAAGTTATTCACTGCGCCTTGATAGACATAAGGTAAAACGGCGTATGCACCACCAAAAGTAAGCAAGGCTGCTTTAGTGAAAAACCATGCCATTTGAGTATAAGAATGATGCCATCCAAAATATGAAGCTAAAGCTAAGAGGGGTAATAACCATAAAGTGATTGCCACAAAAATAAGTCTAGCTAAGTGCGACCATTGGAATTTAGCGTGCTCTGGCGTGGGCGTATCATCATCAATAAGTGCACGGCCATAATCTTTTTGACTGGCTTTATGACCCGCCGCTGAAGAAAATAGCTCAGGATATTTTTTACTGGCTAAGTAGCCTGCAATACCAGCTGATAAAACAATAAGAGGAAAGGGAAGTTTTAAAACAAAAATGGCAAAAAATGCAGCAATTGCAACTCCCCATAAAAATTTATTTTTAAGAGAGCGGCTACCTATACGGTAAGTAGCATGAAATACAATTGCAGTTACGGCTGGTTTAATTCCATAGAAAATTCCAGCAATAACAGGTACATCTCCAAATTTTATATAAACCCAAGATAAACCAATTAAAATGAATAAAGAGGGTAATACAAATAAAATACCAGCAACCAGCCCACCCGCCGTTCGATGCATGAGCCAACCAATATAAGTCGCCAATTGTTGTGCTTCGGGGCCAGGTAGTAACATGCAGTAGTTAAGTGCATGTAAAAATCTTTTCTCAGAAATCCAGCGTTTTCGCTCAACCAGCTCTTGATGCATGACTGCGATTTGTCCCGCTGGTCCACCAAAACTAATAAAACCCAATTTCAACCAAAATAAAAAAGCTTGCCAGAAACTGATATTTTCCACTGGCCCATCCGCGATGGTTTCTTCTTTTTGTAGCATATCCATCTCTTTAAAATAGAACTTAATTTATAAAAATATTTGCTTTAGAAAGGCCAAATTATTTTTAACAGCATAGCAAAGCCAGATGTACTTTTGATGATCATTTTTTCAATCTTACGTTTTTATGTATATCAACACTTTGAAATTAATAAAAATTATATTTTCAACTAAAGTTATCGCTTTAAATTATTTCCACTACAGAAACATTTTATACATTATTTGCTCAAGTTGTTATAACAGGTTGTGCAGCATGAGCCAGCTCCCCCAAGATTCAAAAAATCATAAACCTCTTTACGATCAGTTAAGGGAACTCATTCTCAATAAAATCGTAAATGGTGAATATGCTGTTCTTAGCCAAATTCCATCTGAAAATGAGTTTGCTGAACAGTTTGGTGTGAGTCGAATTACAGTTCGTCAGGCATTAACTCAATTACAGTTAGAGGGCTACATTTTCAAAGTTCCAGGCAAAGGAACTTTTGTAAGTAAGCCAAAAACCTTCCAGAACATCTCAAATTTACAAGGCTTTGCTGAAGCAATGTCATCTGCGGGTCATGAAATTTTGAACAGGGTTATCTCGGCTGAGCTTAAGCAAATTCCTGTGCATGTCGTACCGAAATTGAAACTACCTGTTAAAGCCAATGTATATGAAATTCAACGTGTTCGTTTGCTAAACCGCCAGCCGGTTTCCTATGAGTTGACCTATTTACCAGAACATATTGGGCTAAAACTTAAAGAGAAAGCGATTGATTTACGTACTACCGATATTTTTAAAGCCCTCGAAGAAGAGTGCGGTATCCCACTGGGGCATGCTGATCTAAGCATTGATGCCACAGTAGCTGATGAAGAGTTAGCGGCTTTACTCCAAGTGGAGTTAGGTACACCTATATTACGCGTAGAACGCTTGACCCACGATGCAAATGGGCAACCGATTGACTATGAATATCTCTATTTTTCAGGTGATACGTTCCAATACCGTTTACGTATTCATCGTTAATAACAGAGATAAAATAAGGAATATACAACCATGGAAACTAAATATCTTGAATATGACATTGTCGTTATTGGTGGTGGAACTGCTGGGCCAATGGCAGCAATTAAAGCAAAACAGGAAAACCCCAATTTAAAAGTTTTACTGATTGAAAAAGCTAACGTAAAGCGTAGTGGTGCTATTTCAATGGGAATGGACGGGCTTAATAATGCCATTATTCCGGGGTATGCAACACCAGAGCAATACACCAAAGAAATTACGATTGCCAACGATGGAGTGGTTAACCAGACAACTGTATATGCATATGCCAAACACAGTTTTAAAACTATTCAACAACTTGATCAATGGGGCATTAAATTTGAAAAAGATGAAACGGGTGAGTTTGCTGTAAAAAAAGTACATCACATGGGCGCATATGTTTTACCAATGCCTGAAGGCCATGATGTAAAAAAGGTTCTATATCGTCAGTTAAAACGTGCTCAAGTCAAAATCAATAACCGGATTGTCACGACCAAACTTTTAAAAAATGAGCAAGGTGCGATTAATGGGGTATTAGGCTTCGACTGCCGTAGTGGTGATTTTTATGTCATTAAGACTAAAGCTGCCATTTTATGTTGTGGTGCAGCAGGGCGTTTAGGTCTGCCAGCTTCAGGCTATTTAATGGGAACTTATGAGAACCCAACCAATGCTGGCGATGGTTATGCCATGGCATACCATGCAGGAGCTGAGCTGGCCAATTTAGAATGCTTCCAGATCAACCCGCTGATTAAAGATTATAACGGTCCAGCTTGTGCCTATGTGACAGGTCCTTTAGGGGGTTATACAGCCAATAGTAAAGGTGAACGTTTCATTGAATGTGACTACTGGAGTGGTCAAATGATGTGGGAATTTTACCAAGAACTGGAAAGCGGTAACGGTCCGGTTTATTTAAAGGTAGATCATCTGGCTGAAGAAACGATTCAAACCATTGAAGAGATTCTACATACCAATGAGCGCCCAAGCCGTGGACGTTTTCATGAAGGTCGAGGAACCAATTATCGTCAAGATATGGTGGAAATGCATATTTCAGAAATAGGTTTTTGCAGTGGACACAGTGCTTCTGGTGTATGGGTAAATGAAAAAGCAGAAACTTCAGTTAAAGGTTTATATAGTGCAGGAGACATGGCTGCCGTACCACATAACTATATGCTTGGCGCATTTACCTATGGCTGGTTTGCTGGAGTAAATGCAGCACAATATGTGAGCGAAATTGTAGATAGTGAATTGAACCAAACTGAAATAGAGGCAGAGAAAGCACGAATCTTTGCTCCACTTAATTGCGTTGAAGGTTTACCCGCAGAACAAGTGGAATATAAGCTGCGCCGTTTTGTAAATGACTATTTGCAGCCACCTAAAACGCGCCAAAAAATGGAAATTGGGCTTAAACGTTTTGAAGAAATAAAACAGGATATTGCCCGAATTTCTGCACAAAACCCGCATGAACTCATGCGCGCCGCTGAAGTATCTTTTATTCGAGACTGTGCAGAAATGGCGGCCAGAGCCTCATTGTTTAGACAAGAAAGCCGTTGGGGCCTTTATCATTATCGTGCAGATTTTCCTCAGAAGAATAACTCGGAATGGTTCTGTCATGCACATTTGAAAAAAGATGAAAACGGCAACATGACCAGTTTCAAAAAAACAATTGAGCCTTATGTGGTTCCGATTAACCAAGATGAAGCTGTGTCTTATGACCGTTTACGTATTCAAAAAGATGTTGCTCTTACAGACTAAATAAATCAGGAATTCAAACAATGGCTTTTATTTTTAAAGAAATTCAGCACCGTACTATCGCTCCCGTCATTATCGATGAAGATAAATGTATTGCTGATAAAGGATGCACAGTCTGTGTAGATGTTTGTCCAATGGACTTATTGGCAATCGATCCTATAACTCAAAAAGCTTATATGCAATTTGATGAGTGTTGGTACTGCATGCCATGTGAAAAGGACTGCCCAACAGATGCAGTCAAAGTAAATATCCCATACCTACTCAAATAATTAATTTGGAATACTCAACATGAGCCAAAATAAATTGATCAATAAAAAACTATTACTCAGTAGCTTAATTGGTGCCATTGTACTTGGCACTTTGGGGTGCGGCAGTAAAACAGAAACTGTTCGTGTAGCGATTGGTACACAAGACACAACCATTAACTGTGCAAGTGGTGGATTACTTGTTCGTGAGTTGAATTTATTACCAAAATATTTACCTAAAGATGGTGAGTACAAGCATGTTAAATACGACATTCAATGGAAAAACTTCACCTCTGGTGCACCACTAACCAGTGAAATGGTAGCCGGACGTTTAGACCTAGGCGCAATGGCCGACTTTCCTGCTGTTAATAATTTAGCGGCATTTAAAAAGGCCGGAAAAGAAAGCATCTTTTTAGCGCCTCTATCCGGCAGCATTAATGGCAGTGGTAATGCGATTGTTGTTCCTATTGACTCAAAAGTAACCTCTCTAAAAGAGTTAAAAGGGCAGACCATTTCTGTACCTTTTGCTTCAACTGCTCATGGGCTGTTACTTCGTGCCATTCAAGCTGAAGGTTGGCAACTTGATAAAGATATTAAAGTGATTGCTCAGGCTCCTGAAGTTGCAGGACCTGCATTAAAAAGTCATAAGATTGCTGCGCATGCTGACTTTGTACCCTTTGGAGAGTTATTTGCTTACCAAGGTTTTGCCAAAAAAATCTATGATGGTTCACAAGCAAAATCACCGACATTTCATGGCTCACTTGCGAACAAGGATTATGCACAGCAACATCCAGAAGTCATAAAAGCTTACTTACAAGCGACTATTGAAGCAAATCGTCTGATTCGGGAACAACCTGAAAAATATAGTGAACTGATTGCAGAAAAAACGGGTATTCCTGCCGAGGTGGTCTATCTGTTTCATGGACCATTAGGTCTACAAACTCGTGATTTGACTTGGAAACCTGAATATCGAAAAGCAACCCAAATTGCCATAGATACCTTAAAAGTTCTAGGCAAAAACGATGGTAGTCTCGATGTAAATAAATTTATTGATGACCAATACATTAAAGAAGCATTTCAGGCATCTGGGCTTAATTACAGCCAGCAATTGGCTGACTATGCAAAATCACCATTAGTCGCAAATGACGCTTTAACTGGTCAACCCATCAAAACATTTGATCGGGTGACTCAAATTTGGGTAAAGGGTGAAGAAAAGGTTCGCAGCTATGAAACACCTGAGCATGCATTTTCTGATTTAAAGAAAATTCAAGCGGTAGGTAAAAAAGTCCGTGCGGTTTATAGCCAAGATCATCAATCCGACATTAAGTTGCTTGCCAATTTGGCATGGTATGCCACAGATAAAGTAGGTCAAGTGCAGGCCTTTTTATTAAAAGATGATGCTGAAAAATGGGCTAAACAACAAGGTGGAAAAGTATATGACTTTAAAGCCATTCAGCTCGTGACCCATGGTTGATGTTGTTTTACCTAATGAGCAGGAGGTGCCGAATGAGTAGTTTAGCCCAGACAAAACCCAAGAACCAAAGCATTTTTTTACTCAAGTTTTTTCAGGTGTTGAGGTCATATCAAACACATTTTAAAAATTATGGAATCGCTTTTACATCCATAGTTTTCTGGATAGTAACTTGGCAAGGACTTGCTCAGTTTAAAATAAATTTAGGTATTGTGAACTTTAGCAATGTACCGACACCTATAGATGTCATTCATGCGCTATGGTCGTTTTTTCAACTCAGCACAGCATTTGAACATGTTGAATCTAGTATTTTTCGAGTTGTAATTGGCTTTTTATTGGCTGCATTGATTGGTGTAGGCATTGGATTGTTGGCTGGACGTTATCAAAAAATTGCTGCATTTTTAATGCCGCCATTAGAAGTACTACGCCCAATTCCAGCAGTTGCATGGATTCCTTTGGCGATTCTGATTTTTCCATCATCAGAAGCTTCCATGATTTTTATTACCTTTATTGGCGCTTTATTTCCGATTCTATTAAACACAGTCCATGGTGTCGGTGCAGTCGACCCAAGATTAATTGCATCAGCAAAAAGTCTAGGCGCTTCTGATCTCGCCATTATCCGTGAAGTCATTATTCCGGGTGCATTACCCAACATTATTACGGGTTTATCCATTGGAATGGGTACTTGTTGGTTCTGTTTAGTCACCGCTGAAATGATTTCAGGCCAACACGGAATTGGTTATTTCACATGGGAATCTTTCACCTTGCAAAATTACAGCAATATTGTAGTTGGCATGGTGCTGATCGGGGCATTGGGTATGTTCAGTAGTATCTTAGTCCGTGTGATTGGAAATCGATTTACCCCATGGTATCAATTGAGGAAGTCTTAAAATGTCAATTACACAAGGCCATGTACGCATTCAAAATCTATCACTACATTTAGGGCAAGGTAAAAATCGCTTTCAAGCATTAGATCGGGTCAATTTTGAAATACAACCGGGTGAGTTTATTTGCCTACTTGGCCCTTCAGGTTGTGGAAAGTCAACATTATTAGGGGCTTTGGCAGGACACTTACCCATTAGTTCAGGAACTTTAATAGTCGACAATGAGTCTATTGTTGAACCGCATCCGGATAGAGGATTGGTTTTCCAGCAGCATACTTTATTTCCTTGGAAAAGCGTTTTAGAAAATATTGCTTTTGGTTTAAAGATGAAAGGAATCAGCAAGCATAGCCGTATAGAACAAGCCAGAAAGATGATTGATCTGGTTGGGCTTAAAGGATTTGAGCAGAAATTTCCTGCCGAACTTTCTGGCGGTATGCAGCAAAGAGTTGAAATTGCGAGAGTACTTATTAATGAGCCTCGAATCTTATTAATGGATGAGCCTTTTGGAGCACTTGATGCTCAAACCCGTTTAAAAATGCAAATGCTATTGCTCGAAATTTGGCAAGAAATTCAAACTTCAGTTTTATTTATTACCCACGATATTGATGAAGCTCTTTTTCTGGCAGATCGAGTACTGATTATGAGTCATAGACCGGGCCGAATTATTGAGGAAATCAACCTTGATTTTGAACGTCCACGGGATATCGAACTTGTTACGAGTAGCGAATTTACAACCATTAAAAAACATTGCATGCAAACTTTAAAGGAAGCCACTCAACAAGAAGAGTTAAGTCGCTTAAATCCGTTGGGGCTTGGAAAGAAAGCACAAATCAAGGAATACGAATGAGTTTTTATTATCAAACCTTAGACGACCAAGATGAATATAATCAGGAATTTCTCGCCCAGCTAAATCAACCAGATGAAAAGGTTCGTTTTGTTGCTTTAATGAATATTGGTGATGAAGAAAATCCAGATTTATTGCCTTGGGTACATGACGCATTAAAACATGATCCTTCCGCTTTGGTCCGTGAAGAAGCTGCTAAAAAACTAGAAAGTTGGGAAGATGAAGCGAGCTTACATGTGCTTGCTCAAGCATTGATAGATGAAAATGCTGATGTTCGTCAAGCAGCAAGTCAGAGCTTAAGTGAAATCAAAGAAGCTGCATCAGCTGATATACTTGCACCATATTTACAGCATGAAAATACTTTTGTAAAAAGCGCAATTTTACGTGCATTAAAACCTTTACGACCACAGCAGTTCTTTGTAGAAATATCAGCTTTGGTACAGCATCAAGATATTCTTGTACGCCGTGAAGCTGTGAGTACTTTAAGCTGGTTGCAACAAGATCAAGCCATTGCAATATTGGCAAAAATTGTTGAAACAGATGTAGATGATGAAGTACGTAGAATAGCAACAGGTGGTCTTGCCTATAGTAAAACTATATCGGCCGATGTAATTCAGGCACTTCAATATTCGCTAGGTGCTAAAAGTTGGCAACTACGAGTTGAGTCGGCACTCACTATTGGAAAATTACGTATTATTCAGCTTGAAACGCAATTAATTAGCGCTTTATCTGACCCTTACTGGCAAGTACAAATTGCAGCTGTACGCAGTTTAGGGTTATTAAAATCGAGTTTGGCCGTTACAGATTTAGTAGTTAATTTTAAACATGAAATTAGCAATTTACGCAAAGAAGTTGCTTTAGCACTTGGTGAAATTGGCACACAAGAAGCTCAAATGCTATTAGAGCAGCATCAACATGACCCTGATCCTGAAGTCCGAAAAGCAATTCGTATTGGATTAACTCAAATCACGGAGGGGGCGTATGCAACTCAGACCTGATATCCGTGTAGATATTTTAAATAAACAAGTTCATTTTATTTGGAGTGATGGTTCAAGCCTATGCTTGAGTCATCAAAATCTTAGAGAAATTTGTCCGTGCGGTTTTTGCAGGTCAAAACGTATGAAACAAATAAAAATTGAACAGGCGGAAATTGAAATTACCGCAATGTTTGACCAAGGATATGGTGCCCAAATCTGTTTTAGTGATGGACATGACAAAGGAATTTATCCTTGGGTTTTCTTAAAAGAGTTTGTTAAGTGTTAAGGATGCCTTTTGCTTGGGACAAAAGGCATCTCATTTATTTAATGGTCATGTTCTAAATAATCTGGTTTTTTCGGAAGCGCAAGGCTACATAAGAAACAGATAATAAGCATAACAATGACGTAGATGAAGAAGGTGTTTTCAATTCCAGCAGCTTTAAACTGTAATGCAACCGAAGGTGCCGACCCACCAAAAATGGCATTACCTACTGCATAAGAAAATCCTACGCCCAATGCACGCACATATGGAGGGAACATTTCGGCTTTAACTAAACCACTAATAGATGTATAGAAACTCAAGATCAACATCATAAAAATGAGGAGCAAGGTAATGATGATCGGCGAATCTATATAATTAGGCATTCCGATTGCCATAACGGGATAGATAAAAATCGCAGATAATAAGCTAAAAGCCAACATTGAAGAACGTCGCCCAATACGGTCGGAAATTGAACCAAATACAGGTTGAGCACACATATAGACAAACAACGCGAAGGTCATTATATAACCAACGGTTTTTCCATCCATACCTAAGTTCGTTAAATAGGTTTTTGAATAAACGGTTTCAACATAAAAAGTTAATGAACCAGCAGAGGTATAACCAACCACCAATAAAAAGGTTTTCCAGTGTTTTTTAAAGAGTTCTCTTAAACTACCTGATCCCGCACGTTCACTGTCTTGATGAGAAAGCGTTTCTTCTAAGCGACTACGAGCGAGTAAAGATACAATTGCAGCAATACCACCAATAACAAATGGAATACGCCAACCACCATTAAGTAATTGTTCCTCACTCAAAAACGTTAATAAAATTACGCCGAGCAAACTTGCCAGTAATTGACCACCAGAGAGTGTGACGTATTGAAAAGAGGAGTAAAAACCACGTTGACCTTTTAATCCTAATTCACTCATGTAGGTTGCTACGGCACCATATTCACCACCGACTGATAAGCCTTGAAGTAAGCGGACAACGAGTAAAAGAAAAGGAGCAAATAATCCGACTTGATCGTAAGTAGGCAAGGCAGCAAATAAGAAGGAACTCAATGCCATTAAACAAATAGAAATGACCATTGATTTTTTTCGACCATGTCGATCTGCAATACGCCCAAATATCCAGCTACCAATAGGACGCATGAAAAAACTTGCAGCAAATACACCCCAGACATAAATAGCTTTGGTCGAACTATCCATGTCAGGTGCAGTTAAGGCTTGTGTAAAATAAGCCGCAAAGACTGCATAGATATAAAAGTCAAACCATTCAACAAGGTTACCAGAGGCCGCACCAACAATACCGCGTATTCTGCTACGTTTTTCTTCCTTAGTGTATGTCATATATATTCCGTCAGTTAGCAGAAAAAAATAGAAATTTTTAGGTGTAATGAGCAGGAAATCGCAAGAGTTTTTAAATATCACTCAATCCTGAGTACTTACCTTAGAATTCCTCTCCATGCATTTTTTATAATTTTAAATTTCCATTCTAGTGATTGTATGATCTTTTGTTCGATTTAAAGATATTTTTATCGATTATCGAACATTTCCTTAATTTTGTTAGATGATCATCGCACCATAAACTTTATTTAAAATCAAACATCTAATTTATCCACCATATTCGTTATTGTATTCCTCCTTAGTTTTAGTCCTATTTTGAGCTTAGTTTTATTTTGACTATTTGGTAATACTTAAAAAGTTATAGTCTCAATTTCAAAGAAAATAAATAAAATTCATATAATGATCACGCTTTATTACATAAAATTCACTTGATCTAAAAATTATATAATTTGTTGTTTCTGGATATCTGTCCCTGTATTCTTTCGAGGCTAAAAAATATGGAAGATCTCCGACTTTTAGCACACTTATATTATGCACTGTAGGATAGGTAGTTATTCAATGGACAGACACTCGTTAAATCTTCACTTCATAACATGTTCTAAAACAGCATTGGCTTCATCTATTGCACTGATGACATCTGTAGTCTATGCAAATGAAGCGGAGGTTTCACAGCTCCCAACCATTACCGTGAATGCTACCCAAAACGTTGATGCTTTATATTCCTCAAAAAAAGTTGATTTATCTGGTTTTCAAACAGGCGATATTAAAAAAATTCCTGCCTCTATCACAACAATTACATCTGAGCGCATAGCAGATCAACACGCAAAAACACTGACTGATGTTATTAAAAATGATTCATCTTTAGGGGATGGCTACGCTGCAATTGGCTATTATCCAAATTTCGTAGCTCGTGGTTTTTCGCTCGATTTAGGTTCAAGTTATCTTATTAATGGCCATAACATTCGTGGTGAACAAAACGTTGCTTTAGAAAATAAAGAGCGGGTAGAAATTTTAAAAGGAATTTCTGCTATTCAAAGTGGAATGTCGACTCCAGGTGGTGTTGTCAACTATGTAACCAAACGACCTGCTGATGTTAAGAGTATTACCGTAGATGCAAACTCAGAAGGTGGTTATACACTTGCAACGGATGTAGGCGGCTTTTTGAATGATAAGTTTGGCTATCGAATTAATTTAGCCCATGAAAGTATTCATCCAAATGTTGACCACGCAAATGGTAAACGTGAGTTTGGTTCAGTTGCTTTAGACTGGAAAATTAATGATCGCTCTAAACTATTGTTTGATATTGAAGCTCAGCATCAAAGCCAACGCTCAGTGCCGGGGTATCAACTGCTTGATGGGCAAGTCCCCACAAATGTTGATGAAGACCGTTTATTGGGTTATCAGTCTTGGAGTAAGCCTGTTGTCAATAACAGTGTAAATGCCAGCTTGAAATATCAATATGTCTTTAATGATCAGTGGAACGGCAGTTTAAGTGCATCGCAAAGCCGTGTTGTGATTGATGATAATAGTGCTTTCCCATGGGGATGTTATAACGATATTTGTGAAGTTACTGGTTTAGGCAATACTTTTGATAAACACGGTAATTATGATATTTACGATTTCCGTAGCCCAGATGACACACGTATTACCAATCAATTTGCTGCTGGTTTAAATGGACAGTTCAATACTGGCAACATTCAGCATCAAGTTGCTTTCGAATTACAACGTACTTATAAAACCTTAAAGCACCATACACCTCTGAATGTAGCGGTAGGAACAGGCAATATCTATGAAGATACGATTGACTACATCCCATCATCAGAAAGATTAGGCGATCGTTACAAAGCTCTAGAAAGCAATCAGACTGCTTTCACCATATCTGACCGAATTCAATTTAACGAGCAATGGTCAACTTTATTAGGTGGAAAATTTATTCATCTTGATGAACAAGCTTATAATTCAGATGGGCAGCAAAGCCGAGATACGGATTTAAATAAGTTCTTACCACAATTAGCGCTCATGTATAGTCCAACTGCCGCAACTAATCTTTATGCTTCATATGCCAAAGGTTTATCGGATGGTAGTGAAGCACCTTGGTTTGCTAATAATGCTCTTGAAATTTTATCACCTAGAAATTCTGAACAATTTGAACTTGGTATTAAGCAACAAGTACAAAACTTCTTGCTAACAGCTGCTATTTTTGATTTAAAACAGGATAATCAATATAGCAAAGTCAATGCCGATGGAACTTTCGATTTTATTGAGCAAGGTGAACAGCACAATCAAGGTATTGAATTAGGTTTAACAGGTGCATTAACAGATACCATTGACCTAAGCTCAGGTATTACCTATATCAAATCTCGCCTTGTTGATGTTGATACTGACAGTTATAAAGGCCACCAAACTCAAAATGTACCAAAATTACGGGCAACTGCTCAGTTATCTTATAAAGTACCTTCAGTTGAAGGTTTAAGACTGTTAAGTGGCATGCAATATAGTAGTAGTAAATATGCAAACAAAGAGGCAACTGCAAAAGTAGGTGGATATAGCGTCTTTAATATTGGTGCTGCCTATAAAACAAGTTTTGCTGGGCATGACACGACGTTTAGATTCAATATTGACAACTTATTTAATAAGAAATATTGGCGTGATGTAGGCGCATTTATGGGGGATGACTACTTATTCTTGGGTAATCCTCGTACAGCTCAATTCTCTACAACCTTTAGTTTTTAAAATTTATAGAACAAAAAAAGGAGCTTATAAAAGCTCCTTTTTTATTTCAGGAATTAAGCCGACATTTTTGGTTTAACCATATTATTAATCGACAAGATATCATCAAGCACTTGTGCTGATAATAAGCCTTCGTTTTGAACGAGTGCCAATACACTTTGTCCAGTTTCGTTTGCAGTTTTAGCAATACGAGTTGTAGTTTCATAACCCAAATATGGGTTAAGTGCAGTCACAATACCAATTGAATTTTCAACTAAAGCTTTACAATGCTCAGGATTCGCCGTAACCGTATCAATACATTTACTTTGGAACATTGTCATCGCGTTACCAAGCAAATCCATCGATTCAAATAGTTTGAATGCAATAAGTGGTTCCATTGCATTCAACTGTAATTGACCAGCTTCAGCGGCTAAAGTTACAGCTAAATCATTTGCAATAATCTGGAAGCAAGCAAGGTTCATCGCTTCTGGAATAACTGGGTTTACTTTACCTGGCATAATTGAACTACCAGGTTGACGTGCTTCTAGGTTAATTTCGTTAATGCCGGTACGGGGTCCACTTGAAAGTAAACGTAAGTCGTTAGCAATTTTCGATAGCTTAGTTGCTGTGCGTTTTAATAAACCGGATAAAAGAACGAAATCGCCCATATCTGAAGTTGCTTCGATTAAATCAGGAGATGACTTAATTTTCTTACCAGAGATTTTTGCAAGCGCTTGGATCGCAAGTTCGCGATAGTTAAATTCAGTGGTAATGCCCGTACCAATCGCTGTGCCACCAAGGTTCATGTAAGCTAAAACATTTGGAATAAGCGTATTAATTTGCTCAAGGTCTTTTTGTAAGGTTACTGCAAAAGCTCCAAACTCTTGACCCAATGTCATTGGTACAGCATCTTGCAACTGAGTACGACCCATTTTTAAGATGTGAGCAAATTCTTGAGACTTGTTACGGAAACTTAAAATTAAGTTATTAAAAGGGAGATTCAATTCGTCTAAATTTAATAATAAGCCTAAACGAATTGCAGTAGGGTACACGTCATTTGTAGACTGTGACATGTTGATATCATTATTAGGGTGTAAATATTGATATTGGCCTTTTGCGTGTCCCATATATTCTAAAGCAACATTCGCCAATACTTCATTTGCATTCATGTTGGTTGAAGTACCAGCACCACCTTGCAACATATCGATCGGGAATTGATCGTGAAAATTACCGCGAATAAGTTGATTACAACTATATTCAATTGCTTCAAATTTAGTTTGATCTAAGCTTTTAAGATTATGATTTGCTTCAGCACAAGCAAGTTTTACCATTGCTAACGCTTTAATTAAATGAGGGAAATTTCCAACTTTGCTTTGAGTTAAGTTAAAGTTTTCTAGAGCACGTAATGTTTGAACTCCGTAATAATCATTATTATTGATTTCTCTATAACCAATAAGATCCTTCTCAATACGGGTGGTAATTTCAGCGTTCATCATTAAACTTCGAATTAGTAGAGTAGATAATTCATATTAGATTTCGAAATGCTTCACTTCTAATGCATTTATCAAGTTAATTATGCATTTTTTGCATATCAAATTTTTTCTTTTCTAAACCTAAAAATAAAAAAACTTTTTCTTTGCTAATTAAATCTAAATTTTATTTTTTAAATTAATGGCTTACTGTTTAGTTAAATTTAATGTATAAAATTACTGAATGAACTAAATGATCATGTAATTAAAAAAATAACTGTATACAAAATTTTAGACTTATTAATTTAAATGAAATATCAAGTAAATTAACGAGGCTAATAGCACAGAGAGTGTAGCTTATCTAACAAATTTATATAAAAATGTGATGCATTTCACATAAAAGGCACTATAATACAAAAAAATCCTAGTTTTTAAGTTTATGTTAAAAGTCACAGCTGCATTAATTATTTTGGGTAGTTTTACATACTATGTACTTTTCCATGGTGAAGAGAAGAGTGAGTCTAAAACCTCTCGTCTGCTTAAAGAAGCTGAGCAGTCTATTGCCTCTGCAGAAACCTCTGTAAACAAGGCAAATAATATCGTAGCCATATCTTATAAATAGCTACGATTACTCAGCTTAACTATTTTATATTATCCATCAAAATATTGTTTTATCTAAGTTTTATTAAATTTTAGGTAAAAGACTGTATGTATAGAGACAAAATTCATGAGAATGAAGTTTATCGCCTATGATCCCAATTCTGGGGAAAAAGTAAGCTTAAAAGAGCATATCCATCAAATGGATAAATACACCACGTATATCTTTTTTAGCGATGAAAAAGATAATATGGTATTTAATCCACAGAAAAAGCAAGTTTTTGAAATTACTCAATATACTTCTAACATGATGGTTGAAATTTCAAGAAAGCTATATTATCTCATTGGTGAATATTAGAAATTTGTTTCGGTCCGATTTGAGATAGATACTTTAGTAGAATAGTCAGGTTTCTTTAGTGGAATTATACTGCAAATATATCTTCTGATTTGAATGAGTTCATTAGGTCAGAAAGCTTAAATCCTGAAATGATCAAAATAGTAATATTTAAGTTTTACAGTCCGTATTCTTCCCCAAGATGCGGACTTTTTTTATCAAAATTAAAACATGAAGAAATCATCGGACTATTCTTATTTTTTATTAAGGTTGAATTATTCATTTACTAGCGTTATGTCTAATTTAATTATTGATTTAAAATAATTTTTATTAGAAGAATTTTATATTTGTATGAGTTGTAGAGTTAAATCAAAGTCTTTTATTCTCTTACGCTCTTTTCTATGTCAGAATTATTAAATACATACTTTTTATCGTTTGGCTTTGCCATTCTTCCATCGCATTTTTGCAGGTACTCCCATGTTTTATATTTTTCATTCATCTATTCAGCTATTTTTTCAGCTTCCCAACAAGATAAATTAAGGACATAACTATAAAAAGGGAATGCATAAAATGAACTTAGAAGTACGTTGGGTAGAAGATCTTTTGACATTAGAGCGAGAGCGTTCTATTTCAAAAGCAGCAGAAAAACGATTTATTAGTCAATCTGCTTTTACGCGTAGAATTCAGCAATTAGAAGAGATGATAGGAGCTGAAGTTATTATTAGAAATAATAAAAATAATATTGAATTTACAGACATCGGGCGAATTATGCTGGTTATGTCTAAAAATATTGAGAAGCAGGTGGAAGAGACCGCTAAGCTGATTAAAAATATTAAAAATGAAACCGAATCTACTATTCGTTTTTGTGTCGTTCACTCACTAGCTTCTGGTTTTTTAACGACTTTTTTGAAAAAATTTCCAACGTTTATGCGGGATTTAAAAATCGAAATTGTAGCGACAAATAGTGGCGAGGGTTTATCTCTTTTAAAAGAAGGTGCCTGCGATTTTATGATTTGTTATGCAGACCGATCTCATATTAACCGTGTTGGTGATGATATTTTAAGTGGAATCAAGATTGCTGAAACAGAGATTGTTCCTGTATCGGCTACTGAAGCAAACCATACGCCTAAGCATACAATTCAGAATAATTTTTCATTGCTTGCTTATAGTAAACATGCTTATTTGCGAAAATTAGTAGACCAACTGATCGAAGGTAAACTGATTTATAAAACCTTATACGAAACTGATAATGCAACTAATTTGAAAGAGCTGGTATTACAAGGTTTAGGTGTCGCATGGATTCCAAAAATCAATGTAGAAGAAGATCTTGCTAACGGAAAATTGGTTATGTTAGATCATCATGAGTATTGTCTTCCCCAAGATATTTACATTTTTAAAAATAATTTGAGCGATAACAAAGCAGTCCAACAAATCTGGAAAGGCTTTCAAATTCAACATGATTAAATTTAAAAAAATTTATAATGATATGAGCTGTATTCAACATATTTACATACAAAGTAATCAATTAAAGTGCCCATACCTTTGTCTTTATGATGAAAGGCTTTATAAAGCATTGCTCATGGTCTAGATTCTTTGTTAATTTAGACCATATATCAATAATTCAAAAATCTAGTGAGCATTTTTTATATGCTGTACCTGATTTCATTCCTTTTGAATGGATTATTTGATCCAGACGGAGACAATTTTGTTTGATCTAGATAGTAGATTACTAAATATTTTTTATCACATTTATCGGTTTAAAAGCGTTTCAATGGCTGCTGATGCGATTGGCCTCACACAACCGAGTGTTAGTAATGGACTGAACAAAATCCGTCAGCATTTTAATGACCCGCTTTTTATTCGTGTTGGGAATGAAATGATTCCAACCGAATTGGCTAAAGAAATCTTTCCACTCATTAGTGAAGTTATTGATAAAGTTGAAAGTATTAACAACTTTAGTGTGAACTTTGACCCACTTACTTCGGATCAACTTTTTACTATTGCGATGACTGACGTATCTCATCTGGTCTTATTGCCGCAATTAACAAACTATTTAAAAGAGAAAGCTCCTTTAATTCGCTTGAATATTCGGCCGATTACACCAGAAACTAGTTATCAAATGGCAAATGGTGAAATTGACCTTGCAATTGGCTTTTTACCCCAATTGGAAGAAGGCTTTTATCAACAGAAGTTTTTCAAACAACATTATGTTGTGATTAGCTCAAAGAGCCATCCTCGTTTAGATCCAAATAATTTTACTTTAGAAGACTATATGCGTGAATATCATATCGATATTGATGCAGGGATCGGTCACTACCATATTAAAAATGAATTACAGAACAAAGGATTAGACAGAAATATTCTAATTCGCTTACCAAGTTATCTAGGGGTAGGATTAGTCGTTCAAGAGACAGATGCGATTGCAACTGTGCCGTACTATTTGAGCCAAGTCTTATTGGTGAGAGAAAATTTACAGATTTTACCAGCACCTCTCGACTTCCCAACTTATGATGTTAAACAACATTGGCATATGTCTTGCCATCATAAAAGTAGCCACAAATGGTTCCGTCAAACCTGTTATGAACTTTTTAAAGTCTAAAAAAGAAGATGTAAGAAAAACTCTTACATCTTCTTTGTTTTGAATTTTTAGATTTCAATTGCGACTGCTGTAGCTTCACCGCCACCAATACATAACGCAGCAACACCTTTCTTTTTACCTAAGCGTTTTAAAGCATAGATAAGAGAAAGGATAATTCTTGAACCAGTTGCGCCAATTGGGTGTCCTAAAGCACATGCACCACCATGTATGTTAACTTTTGCTTCATCAATGCCGAGTTCATGAATTGGTGCCATTGCAACCATTGCAAAAGCTTCATTAATTTCCCAAGCATCTACCTCGTCAACAGACCAGCCAGCACGCTCAAGTACTTTTTGAATCGCACTAATCGGAGCAATTGTAAATTCGCTTGGATGCTGTGAATGGGTCGAAGTTGCAACAATTTTTGCTAAAGTATTTAAACCATGCTCTTTTGCGTATTCTTCAGTAGTGAGTACTAATGCAGCAGCACCATCAGAAATTGAGCTTGAGTTTGCAGCTGTAATTGTACCGTCTTTGCTAAAGGCAGGGCGTAATGTTGGGATTTTCTCAAGATTCGCTTTTAATGGTTGCTCATCTTGATCGATAACTTCGGTACCTTTACGAGTTTTTACTTCAACAGGAACAATCTCTTCTTTGAAGTAACCTTGTGTAATGGCAGTTTGCGCTTTTTTCAGTGAAGAAATCGCAAAGTTATCCATTTGCTCACGTGTAAAGCCTTTGGTATTTGCCATATCTTGAGCGAAAGAACCCATCAATCGACCCGTTTCAGCATCTTCAAGACCATCTAAAAACATATGATCTTTAATTTCGCCATGGCCCATACGGTAGCCGCCACGTGCTTTTGGCAAAATATATGGAGCATTACTCATGGACTCCATACCACCCGCAACAATAATGTTAGCACTACCAGCTTTTAAGGTGTCTGATGCCATTAACACTGCTTTCATGGCAGAACCGCAAAGTTTATTAATGGTGACTGCACCTACATGATCAGGTACACCAGCTTTACGCATAGCCTGACGAGCAGGCCCTTGACCTATGCCTGCACTCAATACACAACCAAAAATAACTTCATCTACTTGTTCAGGTGCAACACCTGCACGTTGAATAGATTCGCGAATGACAGCAGCGCCAAGTTCTGGTGCAGTTAAAGTGGATAGACTGCCTTGAAAACCGCCCATTGCAGTGCGGCTACCTGAAACTATAACAATTGAACTCATCTTAATATCTCTTATTGGTGTATTTGCTAAATTTGCCTCTAGCCGAGACTAAAGGCGCCCGTAAATTAAAAAGTAGGTGGGGTGTAGCTAAGCATTCTTCCAAAGAACCACAATAAAAATAAAACTAAAGGAAAATGTACAACGAGCTGAGTGACTGTAAAACCAATCACATCTTTTGCTTTTAATTTTAAAATGCCTAGCATTGGAAGCATGAAAAATGGATTGATTAAATTTGGTAAAGCTTCAGCTGCGTTATAAATCTGTACAGACCAGCCCAAATGAACTTTTAAATCATTTGCTGCTTGCATCACATATGGGGCTTCAATAATCCATTTTCCACCGCCAGAAGGTACAAAGAACCCAAGGATGGCAGAGTAAATTCCCATCACAATTGCAAAGGTTTCTTTTGAAGCGATTGAGACGAAAAACTCGGCAACGTAGTGCGACAGCGATAAATCCTGACTGTTTAACGCTTGCGTCATGATAAAGGCGATACTTCCGTACAACGGGAACTGGATTAAAATGCCTGATACTGCTGGAACTGCCTTTGCAACAGCATTTAAAAAGTTTCTTGGCGTTCCATGTAACGCTAGGCCTAGCATTAAAAAGACAAAGTTGTAGGTGTTCAGACTTGAAATGGCAATGATCGGATTACTTTTTGAAAATTCAAAAAACATCCAGATTAAGCCTAAAGCCACCACAATAATCGTTAAAATAGGCGAGTTTTCTAACCAGTCACCCGGACGAGTAGATTTTTCCTCATGTGGCTTTTCTTCTTCAAACTGAATGTCAAAACTTTCAATCGTTTTAACATTATTGCCTTTTGGCGCTGACCAATATGCAATTGCGATTGAAACAATCACCAAAATAATGGTCATTGCAATGGATTGCCAAAGGAAAATGGTTTCGGTAAATGGAATAACACCGGTCAGATTATAAATCGACTCAGGCAAACTGCTTTTATTCGCTTGAAGCTGTGCTGCTGAAGAACTGATCCCTAATGCCCAAGTTGCACCCATACCAATAATTGCAGCCGCTGCGGCAGCACGATAATCCATATTCAGCTCTTTACGCTTCGCTAATGCGATCACTAAAAGCGCAGTAAGGATGGTACTTACCGCCCAATTGACCAGCGAAATTAACAAGCTGACGGTCGCAACCAAAACAATAGCACCGCGCCCAGAATTGGGAATACGCGCCATTTTTTGAATCAGAAACTTTATAGGCTTAGATACAGAAACGACATAGCCCACAATAATGAGCATGGTCATTTGTAGAGTAAAGGGAATAAGACTCCAGAAACCATTACCGAAAGAAGTCGCTACATCTTGAATTGGGGCACCAATACCCAAAGCGGCAATCGACACAATAATGACGCCGAGTAGTGCAAAAATATATGAATCTGGAAACCACTTTTCAGACCAATCACTAATCCGAAGGGCAAATCTTTCAAAAATTCCTTGCTGTTTTTCCATAGCTGAAAAAATCCTTCTCGTTCTTATTTATAGACAGCACATCCGGTGCTTAAAAGGGTTAAGACTTAAGCTCACTTTCTGACTTAAGTCTTATAGGGCTAACTAAAAACTAAAATTTATGCGACTAAGGTTTTATAGAATTCGACACCTGTAACAGCTTGAATCTGTTCAAGAGTGACATCTTTAGCAAGTTCAATCAGTTCAACGCCTTGTGGGGTAATGTCCATTACACCTAAGTCAGTAATTACGCGGTGAACCACACCTTTACCTGTTAAAGGTAAACTACAGTTTTTCACAATTTTTGGCGTACCGTCTTTTGCACAATGTTCCATTAGAACAACAACTTTTTGGACACCAACAACCAAGTCCATTGCGCCGCCCATACCTTTGACTTTCTTACCCGGAATCATCCAGTTAGCCAAGTCACCATTTTCGGAAACTTCCATTGCACCTAAAATTGCAATGTTTACATGGCCGCCACGGATCATGGCAAATGAAGCTGAGCTTGAGAAAAAAGCAGCGCCAGCGCGAGCAGTAACCGTTTGTTTACCTGCATTAATTAAATCGGCATCAACAGTTTCTTCAGTTGGAAACTCGCCAATACCTAATAAACCGTTTTCAGATTGAAGCCAAACATTAATATTTTCAGGAATATAGTTGGCAACTAGGGTAGGTAAGCCAATACCCAAATTGACATAAAAACCATCTTCAAGTTCTTTTGCAGCACGTTGTGCCATTTCATTGCGTGACCAAGCCATTTTATACCGCCTCCGTGCTTAAAGTTTTATGTTCAATACGCTTTTCAGGTGATGCATTAAGTACAATACGATTTACATAGATACCTGCCAAATGGATTTCATCTGGATCTAACTCACCAACTTCAACAACCTGTTCAACTTCAGCAATTGTAATTTTTCCAGCCATTGCGCATTCAGGGTTAAAGTTCTGAGCAGTTTTACGGAACACTAAATTACCCGCTTTATCTGCCTTATATGCTTTAACAAGTGCGATATCCGCTGTTAATGATTCTTCTAAAATATAGTTTTTGCCCTTAAAGGTACGTTCTTCTTTACCTTCAGCAATCAGTGTACCTACACCAGTTTGAGTATAAAATGCAGGAATTCCAGCACCACCAGCACGTAACTTTTCAGCTAAGGTCCCTTGTGGGGTGAGTTCTACGTCAAGTTCACCATTTAAATATTGGCGCTCAAATTCTTTGTTTTCACCAACATAAGAAGAGATCATTTTTTTAATCTGTTTAGTTTGAAGCAAAATACCTAAACCAAAATCATCTACACCAGCGTTATTCGAAATACAAGTGAGACCAGTCACACCACTTTGCTTAACTGCAACAATCAGTTTTTCAGGAATTCCGCATAAACCAAAACCACCAACGGCAAGTGTTTGATTATCTGCAATAACATCTTTTAGTGCTGCCTCTGCATTGGCATAAACTTTATTCATTCTATTATTTTCCTATATCCTTTAGTAATCTTAGTTTTAGCATCTCAATTTGTATTATAGAAGTTAATTTTTTTAAAGGATTAATAAGTATAATCAATGAATGCTATCAAATTAACAACAAAAGATCAGAAGCATATAAAGCTAAAATCTTTTAAAAAAGTATCTTAGGATATTGAAAAATATAATAATTAATAAATTCACCTTAGCCGCAAGCTTATCTCATCTTAAAATTCAGTATTTAATTTTTAAAATTTATATTGAATCAATGCCTCAATAAATTGAGTAGAAATATTTGAAATTTCAAAATTCTTTTTATAAACAATTCCAACGGTCTTACGAATAGTTTCGTCTTTTAATTCGATTAATACATTATGTTCTTTATCAATATGTTTCGCAAAATGCCTTGGAATCGCACTTACACCAATTCCGTAAGCAACAAAGCTCGAAAGCGATGAAATTTGATGGCATTCAACTTTTAAATCAAGCGTCATATTATTTCGCAAACAATTCTGCTCAACTAAATATCGAACAATTGAAGGCTTTTGCAATGTAACGAATGGATTTGAACAAAGCTCTTGCCATGTAATAGAGGCAGAATCGGCAAGAGGATGATTTTTAGGTAATAAGGCTAAGAAATCTTCCTCAAACAAAGGTTTAAACTCTAAGCCTTCGGTAAGATCAGGCTCAAAACAAATACCAAGTTCAAAAATACCATCTTGTACTTTTTCGATAATGGTCTCATTGGGAATATCTTGAATTGAAAAGTTCAGATTGGGATGAAGTGCTAAAAATTGATGAATCACCTCTGGCAAAATTGCATGAGTCACAAATGGCATAGAGGCAATACTTAATGTTCCACGATTGAGCTTAAAGCGTTGTTTAACATCGTTTTCCATTTCTTCCCAATTGGCGAGTAATTTTTTAGCATAGGGAATGAGGGATTTGCCTTCTTGGGTAAGCTCAACACGACGTGTATTACGGTTAAACAATTTACCGCCTAATTCTTCTTCTAGGCTTTTGATGGTGAGGCTTAAAGCAGATTGGCTTAGATGTAGCTCTAAAGATGCATTGGCATAGTTAAGTGTACGCGCAAGAGCTAAAAAAGCTTTTAATTGTTTAAGCGTCATTTCATTCCTTTAGATTGCTCAGCTCACCTAGAAGGGTAATTTATACGAAAATTTGTCTAATATAATGTTTTTTGACAAAAAATTATGAAAAAGAAAGTGTAGAACTACTTAAATCACCTTCGGGTAGTTTTCCACTTTCTGATCTGGTAAATTTTACTCATAACTAAAATGGATAATTTCATGAAAAAGATATTTGCATTGAGCCTGTTTTTTTTATTAAGTGGGTGTGTAACTCCAACTAATCAAATGATTAATAATAAATTTAGTGAAGTAGAACCTTCAACACTTTCAGTATCAGGGATATGGACAATTTCGATTGGCCCAAGCATATCAACAATAAAACTTGATTCAGATGGCAATGGAATACTTTGTGACGATACTAATGGGCATGTTGTATTCAACAAAGTTAAATATGCAAATAATATGATTTACATTCAAAATGGTATGACTCTAGAAGTGAAGCGTTTAAACAAAGATATACTCGAAGCTAGAATAACTCTGAGTGCCTCTAATTCAAATATGGTTTACAAAGCTGATAATGACTTAAAGGCAGCTTCATTGAAGTGCGCTAAAGAATTATAGATAATCATCTTCATAAACCAGCAGTCGTTTTTTTATTGCTTGAATGAATGTAAAAATGGTACAAGAATTACGTCTGGTCATTGTTGTTGATTCGCAAGTTACATGGCTATTAAGAGATTTAGAAAAGGTAATTAAGTATTACAAACGGCTTTTGTAATAAATTGTGGTAGATTCTTAATAATTAAGGTTTTTATAGTATATTCATGTACCATTGCGAGATTAAAAAAAATTAAAATCTCTAAGGTAAAATGTAATGAATAAGATTACCCTAATTTTGCTAGTCGCTCTTCTTTTTTGTATTTTCGCTAACTTTGAAAGTTTCAACTTATTAAAATTTTAGGAAACTTCAGGTGGTGAAATTAACAAAACTCTTCCTAAAAACTAATCCACCTAAGGGTGGTTTTTTTATATCTTAAGTTCTTAAATTTTAATTATTAATAATAAAGGGTATTTTCATGAGAAAAACTTTAATTGGAGCTTTATTCTTAACGTTTGGAGCCTCGGTAAGTGCAGCATCAAAAATTGAAAAAGAGGAAACAAAAAAATTTTCAACAATGAAGCAATGTATTGAATGGTTAGATTCTAAATATCCAAATAGCAAATGGCATAAAGACAGTGGTACTTCTTGGAATTTAGAAAATAATAACTCAAATTTTTTATCTGGGATTACTCATGTTCCGAGTGAAGAAAATAGAAAACTGACACATCCGATTGCGATTTATTGCAAATTAAAAGAAACAAGTACTGAAGGTCTTTTTTATGAAGGAAAGTATATCGTTATAGAAGGGATACGCTTCCTCATAATGGTGCTGTCATTACTTTACTCGCGGTTACTGGCTTAACCCATAAACAGTCGTATAAAGATATTTTTGCAGTCACCGTAATTAAAACATTAGCGGTATTTGTGGTGATTACAGTCTTTACCGTGACAGGTATTGTTTAAATCAGCACGTTATAATTAAGGAGTAAATAAATGACTAAACTTTTAGACGGAAAAGTAGCCTTTATTACAGGTTCTGCAAGTGGTATCGGTCTAGAGATTGCCAAGAAATTTGCTCAAGAAGGTGCAAAAGTTGTCATTTCTGATATGAATGCCGAAAAGTGCCAAGAAACGGCAAAGCTGCTAACAGAACAAGGCTTTGAAGCATTATCTGCACCATGTGACGTAACTGACGAAGATGCTTATAAACAAGCGATTGAGCTCACTCAAAAGACTTTTGGTACGGTTGATATCTTAATTAATAATGCTGGTTTCCAACACGTTTCTTCAATTGAAGACTTTCCAACGGCTGTTTTTCAAAAGCTAGTTCAAGTCATGCTCACTGGTTCATTTATTGGTATTAAACATGTTTTTCCAATCATGAAAGCTCAGAAATCAGGTCGTATTATTAATATGGCTTCAATTAATGGCTTGATTGGCTTTGCTGGAAAAGCCGGTTACAACAGTGCTAAACATGGGTTAATTGGTTTGACTAAAGTTGCGGCATTAGAATGCGCACGCGATGGTATTACCGTAAATGCACTTTGCCCAGGTTATGTCGACACACCATTGGTTCGTGGTCAAATCGCAGATTTGGCAAAAACTCGTAATGTGAGTTTAGACAGGGCACTTGAAGATGTAATTTTGGCTATGGTTCCTCAAAAGCGTTTGTTATCGGTTAAAGAAATTGCTGATTATGCAATTTTCCTTGCAAGTGACAAAGCGGGCGGGGTAACAGGCCAAGCTGTTGTTATGGATGGTGGCTACACAGCACAATAATTTAGAGTTTTATAAAAGCCGCTTATTTTTTAATAGGCGGTTTTTTGTGAATAAAAAGATAAGTAAGTTTAGTGTTCAAAACGATGATTTATCTCTACTATAGTTGCTTATAAAAAATCCAATAAAATAAGTTTGTTAAGGTATGAAATTATACTTTAAAGGTATTTAACTTATTTCCAATTTTAAAATTTAATAGAGTATGAGAAAGTAATCTTTACTCTCTTTCTTGATATGATGGTTTTCAAGAAAATTCGTCAATTAAAGGATATTAATTGGCATATAAGTTGCTTTTTTAGCAATAAGTTATTTAGCTAGGTGAAAAGGATATGACATCACTCAGCCAACAGATGGAACTCAATCATTATTCGCGTAAGGCTGAATTTGCGCAGAATTTGATGTCCACGATTTGTGGAGAACACCGTCTAGACACAATTTACAAAGATACTCTCGATTTTCACTATGATGGAATGCGCCTGCCTAATAAAAAAATGGCAATTGGCACGATCAGTTATGGTGCAAATGTAGCCATTAATATCTCAAATTTAAAAGCTTATAGCATTAGTTTGCCGATACAGGGGCGACAAGTTCTCAACATTCGTGGCGCTCATTATCAATCTGATGAAAACAGAGGTCTGATTGTTTCAAATAACGATCAGCAAGATTTAGTGATTGATAAAGATTGCAGAAAATTTCAGGTGGTTATTCCTGAGCGGAGTATGCAAATTGTTCTTGCAGATCTACTGAATAAACCCATAGAAACTCCCATCATTTTTAATCCTGAAATGCATCTAGATTCTGAGCAACTTATTGGTGCATGGTGGAAAAATATTCAGAATTTTTTACAGCTAAAATCGCAATATAGCAATTTTTATGGTTTGCAGATGTTGTCTGAAGATTATGAAAATTTTGTCATTAAAGCTTTACTGTTATCTCAAGAAAATAATTATTCTGAAGCGTTAAAACTACTCTCACATCAGGATGAACCAGCTTACCTTCGTAAGGTTCGTAATTTTATTATTGAGCATGCCCATGAAGAAATCCGTGCAGAAGATTTGCAACGTCTGGCTGGGGTTTCAAAATCAAAGTTGTATGACGAATTTCAACAGTGCTACGGCACAAGTCCAATGTCCTATTTGAAAAAATATCGTCTCCAACAAATTTATAAGATTTTGAGCACCACAGGAGCAGATAGAAAAATTTCTATTTCAAAGCTTGCTTATGATTGGGGCTTTAACCACTTAAGTCGTTTTTCTCAAGAATATCGTGAAGAGTTTGGCGAAAACCCAAGTGAAACTAAAGGCAAAATTTTCTGATATTTAATTTTCCAAATAAAAAACTGATTTAGTTGCCTAAATCAGTTTTTTATTTATCGATTAATATTTATATACTTTCTTCAAGCTTCAACACTTGTTTACTTTTTGATTTTTCATGAATGACTTTAAGACTAAGGGCAATAAATGAGATGAACGTTGGCAATGCGAGAATGAAGAAAATACCACTTAAACTTAAGTTAAACGTGAAAATGAGTGATCCAAAAAAAGCACCTATAATTGCGCCGATACGACCAATACCATGCATCCACGAAACGCCAACCGCACGGCACACTGCTGGGTAGAACATAGCTGCAAGCGGTAGTAAAGAAGATTGAGCACCCGCGAGTAATGCACCAATTAAGAAGATAGTAAGCCCTAACAAGAAAATATTTGAGCTTACCAGACCAGCAACAATAAATAAGCCGAAAGCAATTAAATAAGAGTATTTAATGACTGTGGTTGGGTTTAGTTTATCCATGTACCAGCCCATAATAGTTGCGCCAATCACGCCACCAAAAGGGAAAATCGCTGCAATTAAACTAAACTGTTGTGTGCTAAAACCTGCTGTTTTTAAAATTGTTGGCATCCAACTTGTTAAAAGATAAAACACCAATAGACTGGTAAAGCAGCACAGCCAAAGCATGCTTGAACCCCACAGGTATTTCCCCAAAACGATTTTAACCGGATTTTCATCTGAGGCATTTTCTGTTTGAGTTAAAACAAGTTTTACAGGTTCTTGAAATGAATGGCCCTGAATATTTTCTAAAATACGCTGTGCTTTATCTTGTTGTTGGCGCGTAATTAAGTATTGAGTTGATTCAGGTAATTTAAGTAATAAGGCAACCACTAAAATGAGGGGAATACTTCCACCAATAATAATGACCTTAGCCCAACCATAACTTTCTAACAGATAAGCTGATAACACACCGCCACAAGAAATACCCAGCATAAAACCACAGCCAGCAAGACCGGTAAGGAATGCTTTACGTTTTACAGGCATATATTCAGAGACAATGGTACTGATGTTTGGCATAGCTGCGCCTAAACCTATACCTGTAATAAAGCGATAAATCATTAAATCTTGAGTCGAGTCGGCAAAACCACACAAAATCGTAAATATTGAAAATAATAGGCTCGTAAAAACAATGACGCCTTTACGCCCAAACTTATCAGACAAAGGCCCCGAAATGATTGCCCCGATTGACATACCGACTAAAGCTGCACTTAAAACAGGAGCAAGTTGAGGCTTGGTAATTCCCCAGTCATCCAGTAAAGCGGGAGCAATAAAACCAATAATCCCTGTGTCTAAGCCATCACAGAAGAAGACAAAAAAGCCCAATATAAAAACCGTCCATTGTAAGGGGGATAGTTTTTCGCGGTTGATAATCGTATTTGCATCTATCGTTTTCATATGTATTCCTTAATTCATTAAAATTTTCTGCTGTAATTGACAAAGAAACGGTTTTCAGAGAAATCATTTCCATGTTTAATGTCGTAATTAATAAAGATGTACTGAAGGGCTAAACCATTGAAGAAAGGCTGTTGAAGGGCATAATTAACAATAACGTTTGCTTCACTTTCTTTGTTTTTTAAGCCATCTGCTGTTTTAAAGTGATCGCCATATACATATTTGAAAGTCGTATTTAAACCAGGAACATAATCTTTGAAGTCATAGCCATAGATGAAGTGATAAGATTTTTCATCCTGTTTGAAGAAACCAGTTGTATTCCAGTTAATAAAATAAGTTTCAGGCAAGAAACCATCTGGTAGCGGGTAGGCAGACTCACCAATAATTTGTTGATAACCCAAGCCAAAGCTGTGATTTTTTACTTTAAGCGTTTCTAATAAGCCTACATTTTGTGCATCTATATCAAAAAGATTTCCATTATCTTTGGCATTGAAATATTTGAATTTTGAATTAACTGAAAAATCGGAGTTTTTCCATATGTGGTCCATTCCTACATAGTGTTTATTATATAAATCTTCCATATTGCCAAAGTAATATTCGCCCTTCAACGTAGGAGTGATTTGATAGCGTAGATCTATGTAGTTAAGGCCGTCGGAGTAGCCAGTCACACCTTTTGAAGTAAAAGAAAATCGGTGAAAGTCTTCTTCATTTCGTGGCGATACTTTTTCAATACGGCCAATTTCAGCAAAAAGCTTATCGTTTAATTGAGACTTAAGGTTGGTTCCCCAATAAGAGGTCAGTAGCTGACGACTTGCATCTACAGTGGTTACGGGTAAATCCAGCCATAATTCACCAATGCTTAGTAGAGTCTTGTTATAGCCTAATTTTAATGTTGCACCATATTTTAAATAATCGGGCGCTTGGGACTGAGTTGCTTTATCAAAAGGTAATATGGTATCTGCAACATGTTTATCTTGGCTTAAGCGAACCGCATATTGTGCTGAAGCATTTGCCCCAATTTGAATCGGGTTTCCGCCAATCTCTAACGGCGTGTCATGCATATTGGAGTTATAAAATAGAGAAACTGATTGCGACCAGCTACCCGTGTCTTTTACATCTGGATTGTCATAGTTTCTATCTATATATGCATTTTTTAATGTAAATTTCCATTCTTCATCCGCTGAATAAGCCTGAGTAGAAAATGCACTGCAACATAAAATATTGATGAGCATTAACGTTTTCTGTTGTCCATAAATTGGCCATGGTCGATGCATAAATAAAACGCCTTAATTTAGAAAATGGCTGGGCTTTTCTTATGTAATCAAAGTTATTACATGACTTTGATTGAACTATTTTTAGCCAGTAGTCACTATCCAATAAGTCCTAATCTTCATCCATTTTTTCCAAATTAGATAAAAAGCATCATTTTTGTTTTTATATTAAAATATTGAAATTCATTAACTTTATTGTTTTATACAAAAAATTCAATACACTCCTTACAGAGCATATTGAATTGATTTAATTTCTCTATGTCTAGGTAATGGCTATTACGTTTTATCGCGATGCATTGCTCTGTAAAAACTTCTCGCTGTAAATACGATAGTTTTGCAAAGATTGCTCATCTAACCAATTTCTTACGGCTTCAATCATCGGTGGCGGACCACATAAATACATATCAAAAGCTTGTTCAGCCAATTGATCTTTATTTAAATGCTCATGAATATAACCCGCTTTACCTTGCCAACTTTCCGTTGCCTTAGTCACAATCGGGTGATAACTAAAGTTTGGAAGCTGTTCTGCGTAGGCATGTAAACGCTGTTGTTCACACAAATCGGTTTCATTATTTACGCCGTAATACAACTGAACCGCAGGTGAGTTAGGCTGCTCAACCAAGTTATCAAGCATTCCCAAGAAAGCTGATAATCCTGTTCCACCTGCCACAAAAACCAGTGGTCGTTCTACTTCGCGCAAATAGAAACTACCTAGAGGTGCTTCAATGAATAGAGTTTGTCCAACCTGACAGCGATCACGCAAGTAATTGCTCATAACACCATCTGGCAATAGACGAATTAAAAATTGCAATTGATTGGTTGCGTTCGGTCTATTGGCAAATGAATATGAGCGCCAATCTTCAGTATCTGGAATTTGCAAACGAGCATATTGACCCGGTAAAAACTGAAGTTGTTCAGCGTGACTGCTCGCGTCAAGATGCAAAATTGCTGTCGTTTCAGAAACCAGTTCAACAGCGGTCACTTTGGTTTCAATTTTTAAGGTATCGCCAGCATTACAAATGGCAGAATCATGATCGAAATAAAAAGCGGCATCAGATTTTACACGTGTCTGGCAAGCTAACATTTTTCGCTCGGCCAAATCACGTTCACTTAATGCATCTTCATCGACATATTCTTGTTCATAAATACCAGTTTCACACTGTCCCTGACAGGTACCACAAACACCTTCGCGGCAGTCTAGTGGTAGGTTAATTCCTTGGCGAACTGCTGCATCGAGCAATAATTCGTCGTTATTTACCGAAATGAAAAAGGTTTTGCCATCGGCAAAGTTAAGTGCAACTGAATGTCCCATTTTCATTCCCCTTAAACGTGATAGAAGTCTAAAACGGAATCAATTTTGTCATTGAGCAAAATGCTGTGCTGACGACGGATACGGAAACCATCGGCGGTTTGGCGTAACAGATAAGTAGCATGTCCGTAAAAACAGCCTTCTAAGCCTTGGCGGTTATATAGCGTTTGCCATACAACTTTTGCTTCGATGAGACCATCCTCAAGTGTTTTAACTCGAATGTTATTCATGCTGTGTAAAGTGCGTGGTAATGGTGTTGCAGAAGCTGCTTTACCAGTACGAATGCGGAATATGCGGTCTTCAAGCCCTGTACGGTCCGCATAATAAATATAAGATAAACCCTGATTCGGATCTTGAACATAGTTATGGTCATCAATCCACTGGGGGATATGATATTCACTATCTTCATCGTAAAGTTCTAAATAGGCATCCCAGTCATAAGCATCACAAAGTTCTGCTTTTTTGTACAAAAACTGAGATACAGCAAAATATAGTTCTTGTGACATGGTTATACCTCATCCATTACGACATTGTTTTCGAAAGTAATATCTTGCATTTTCAATGCTTTCTTGTTTAAGCCATCAAGCATTAGACGTTGCCAGTGTCCATGTTGGTTTACATAGAGTCCTTCATGGGTAAATTCACGGCCAGTAATGACTGGTTGGATGCCTAAATCTTGTGAGTTTTTGGTCGCGCCATATTCCCAAGACTGGCAGCCACGAGAAATATCGCTCCAACGTTCAAGTCGCGCTTGAAAGCCTTTTTGCTGTTCACGGAACTCGACTAAATCATCTGGTGTACCAAGTCCTGACACGTTAAAGAAATCTTCGAACTGGCGAATACGGTTACGGCGTGCTTCAGCAGATTCACCTTTAACCCCAATGCACTGGCTAATAACTTCTGTTTTATTCCACGCAACAGGGCGAATAATACGAAGTTGCGAACTAATTTGATCCATAAAAAATAGGCTAGGGTACAAGTTTAAGTTTCTTAAACGGTGCATTGCCCATTCAGCATATTTGTCGCCATACTTTTCAACCATATACGGCATAACTGTGCTGTAACCCGGACGAACTGTTGGGTTCGGCATATCACTGAATAAAACACTGTGGCCATTTTTAAAGCTGAACCAGCCATCATCAGTTTCTGAGTCACCCGCACCCAACTTGCTATAGTCAAGGGTGTCGAGATCGCTACCATTAGATGCGTTCACTTGTTGGCGGTGTTGGACTGTAGAGACATAATTATAGTGAACGGTACTGACATGGTAGCCATCTAGGCCATTTTCATTTTGTAGTTTCCAGTTACCTGCAAAGGTGTAAGATGACTTACCTTGAAGAACTTCTAGTTCACCCGTTGGTGACTGATTAACCATTAAATCAAGGAACAGTTTTGTATCGCCCAAAAAGTCTTCTAAAGTATCTGTTGCTTGCGTATCAAGGCTTACAAATACAAAACCACGATAGCTGGCAATACGGCCTTGTTTTAAACCACGGCTTGATTTATCGAAATCTTCGCAATATTCACTCGGTGCTTTGACTTTGACTAAACGGCCATCTGACTTATAGCACCATGCATGGAACGGACAGGTAAAGGTTGACTGATTGCCTTTAGCAACGCGTGTTAATGTCGCGCCGCGATGCTCACAAGCATTGACCATGGCATGCAGTTCGCCTTTACCATCACGGCTGACAATAATCGGCTGACGACCAATTTGAACGGTTAGGAAATCATGATTGTTTGGAATTTCACTTTCGTGACATGCATAAATCCAAACCTTTTCAAAAATAAGTTCCATTTCCAAATCAAATAGCTCAGGCTCGGTAAACATATTACGGGCGATACGAAACACGCTATCTTTAGGACGGAAGTCGATACATCCATCTACAAAATCATTCCATTGTTTTAAATTAGATGAGGTCATTTGCTCAATCCTTTATTCATTCAGCTTTTAACTGATTGAACCGCGATTAGACCTTTAGCTCTATCCGTTTTTTCCAGATCTTTATCCACTTTGTGCAGTTTTGATTTTTTAATCACACTATTTTTAAGATGAAATCGCATTTTAAAAATGTATATGTCCTATCTTTTTAAATTTCCCTATAATCCTAAAGAGCATAAAGTAAAACCTTGTGAGTTAAGTCTATGAAAGAACATAAATTAAAATTACAAATCAGAATTCTTTCAGAGCGAAATATTGCATTTGGTCCTGGAAAGGCGGACTTACTTGAAGCAATTGAGAGAACTGGTTCGATCTCACAAGCGGCAAAATCTATGAATATGAGCTACCGCCGTGCATGGCAGTTGGTCGATACCATGAATCAGTGCTTTGAAACAGCTTTAGTTGAAACTCAAACGGGCGGAACACATGGCGGTGGGGCAGCAGTCACAGCTTTGGGCCAGAAAGTTTTAGAGCAATACCGACAAATGGAAATAAACGCTAGGCAAGCTTTGGAACATGATTATCAAATCATGAGTAGTTATTTAAAGAAAATAGATTAAAAACTTATATAGATTGAATAGATTGGTATGGCTTTTGCTTAGTTTAAAAATGCTCGCTGAAAAAGCACTGCTGCAATTTCAGTTACACAGACAAAGACGTCTATTCTGCACTATCTTAAATGATGGTCTGGGATAGACGTTTTTATTGCGTATCTAAAAAAGTGGCTGGCATAAACGACTGATCTGTTTACAGATATTTATGGTCATCGCTATTATCTTTTTGATGTAGTGATGACCATAAAACCTATCTAAATCATGCTAAAAAAGAAACATAGATGGATATTAGATAGAATCTAAACATAAAATCGTTCTTTTATATTTTGCTCCAATATAGCTCAAAAATATAAGATGCACTTTCTATGAGCATTTTAGTCATCTATCTTTAAATAATTCTACTTTTCATAAGCTATGCTTATCGCTATATTCTTGGATATATATCGCTGCATAAATCAATAAGAAGGTGAAAAATAATGTTAAGCGCTCCCCAGATTGAGAAAATGACGCTTTTAAGTACTATGCTGAGTTTAGGATTATTATTTAATAACTCAGCACATGCAGAATCAGTTACGATTTATGCAGCAGCAAGCTTGACCAATGCCATGGGTGATTTAGAAAAAATTTACGAAAAAAAGAATAAAGTAGAGGTTAAAACCTCTTATGCAGGTTCATCGACATTAGCTAAACAAATTGAAGCTGGCGCACCAGCCGATATTTTTATTTCAGCAGATACGCAATGGATGGATTATCTACAAAATAAAAAATTAGTCACAGCAAATGACCGTTTAAACTTACTAGGTAATCGATTGGTACTGATTACACCTAAAGGACAATCATTAAAGGTTAAATTAGATAAAACTACTGATCCGAATAAAGCGTTTACAGGGAAGATTTGTACTGGAGATACTAAAAGTGTGCCTGTAGGCAAATATGCCAAACAAGCATTTACAAATTTAGGGTGGTGGAGCCGTGTTGAGCCAAAATTAGTCGAAACAGAAGATGTTCGAGCGGCGTTAAATTTCGTTGCACGTGGTGAATGTCAGGTGGGCATTGTTTATGCAACCGATGCAGCGATTAGTAAAGATGTAACTGTGGTGGGTGTATTTCCAGAAAATACGCACTTACCAATTATTTATCCTGTCGGGATGATTAAAAAGAATCCGAACTCAACAAAGTTCTATCAATTTTTACAAAGTAACCAAGCCAAAGTCGTTTTTAAAAAATATGGCTTTAGTGTATTGACTCCAGCAAAACCATGATGTTTTCTTTAACCCCAGAAGAGCTTAGCGTTCTTCAACTCTCTTGTAAGGTTGCTGCAAGTTGCCTGATTGTCAGCCTTGTGCCTGCAATTTTTGTAGGGTGGATATTGGCACGTAAAGAGTTTTGGGGAAAGTCATTCATTGAAACATTGGTGTTTTTACCATTGGTACTACCTCCAGTTGTGCCGGGTTATTTGCTATTACAAGTCTTTGGAAACCGCGGCATTATTGGGCAATACTTAGCACCTTTAGGATTAGAGTTCGCCTTTAACTGGAAAGGAGCAGTTCTTGCTTCGGCAGTGATGGGTTTTCCACTCTTGGTGCAATCCATTCGACTCGCAATTGAGCTGGTCGATCAGCGTTTAGAAATGGCAGCAAAGACATTAGGTGCTTCATCTTTAGGGGCATTTTTTCATGTCACGTTGCCACTTGCCAGTAGTGGCATTTTAATTGGTGCCATTTTATGTTTTTGTCGTAGTTTAGGTGAGTTTGGGGCCACTATTACTTTTGTTGGCAATATTTCAGATGAAACAAGAACCTTACCATTAGCTATGTATAGCCTGATGCAACAACCCGATACAGAAGCAGCTATTCAAAGGCTGATAGTCCTATCTTTAAGTGTCGCTTTTTTAGCATTATGGTTTGCACAGTGGTTTCATCGCTATCAAAAAAAGCGCTTAGGGCGGTAATATTATGTTAATTGATTGCCACTTTCAGCTACACATGGGTCAATTTCTTATCGAACCCAATTTTCAGTCGGATGCTTCAGTTATTGGTTTATTCGGTGCATCTGGTTCTGGTAAAACTTCAATATTACATGCCATTGCTGGCCTGAACACACCGCGTAGTGGACTCATTAAGATACAGGGCCAAACATGGTTTGATTCAAATCAAAAAATTAATTTGAGCACCCAAAAGCGGCATGTTGGACTGGTTTTTCAAGATGCTCAGCTTTTTCCGCATAAAACGGTAAAGCAAAATTTATTATTTGGTCTTAAGCATCTATCGCAACAAGAACGTCACTTTGAAGCAGATTACATTATTGAATTATTAAAGTTAGAGCACTTGCTAGAACGTATGCCTATCAAACTTTCAGGTGGGGAAAAGCAGCGCGTGGCACTAGGTCGAGCATTGTTATATTCACCAAAGCTGTTATTACTTGATGAACCTTTATCAGCATTAGATGCGAATCATAAAGCTGAAATTATTCCTTTTTTTCAGAAAGTAAAAGAGGAAATAAAAATTCCGATGATTTATGTGAGTCATGATATTCAAGAAATTAAACAACTGACCGAAACAATGTGGATTTTATAATTCTTCAAATTTCACACATTATTTCAGTCTGGTTGATTAGGCTTTATTGTATTAGCCAGCCCATAAACTGCCCAGTGGAGCAGATTTTAGACGATCTTGAGCTTGCTGATAAAAACGCCAAAAAGCAAAAGCAAAAATGACAGCTAAGAAATCAACCACCAAAATTTCTCCACCATGAACCCATAAACCACTTTGTGGAATTAAGTAGGCTGTAAGAGAGGTTAGAGGAATTGCAAATAACACCAAAACTAAGGTTAAAAGCAGTTGTGGTAAAGCTTTTGCATAGCCAATGACAAAGGTGTAAATCAAAGTCAGTAGGAAAATCGCATAATAACCATACATAAAAAGGTGATTCATGCTTTCAATATTGAATGCTGCGAAAAGCCAACGGCTACTCAACATGGTGCCCACTACAGCTAAAACACATCCTAAACATGCACCAATAGTTAAATTCGCAAGGAACACCACATCTTTACGTTGAACAGGAACAGGGTCTTCAGCACGCTTTTGCTTACGTGCACGAGTTTCAACCCAAAGAATATTACCCGTATAAAATAAGAAAGCACCACCGACACCTAAAACAAAATAGATCCAACGTACGCCCGTACCACCAAAACTTCCAAAATGTAGGCTAAACATGGCATTGATTAACTTATTACCAGCATCCGTCCGCGTGTTAATGCCTTTATGATCAAAGTGCTCAACTGCATATGGGTTCATGCGCATAAAGTCATGATTCGCACCGCGCAACATCTGATCTGAACTATAAAGGGCAATTCGTGCATTGGCTTTTTCAGGTTTATCGAGACCATTGAACTGGATATAGTCAACTGAATATTCAGGCGTAACTTTTTTGGCTTGAGCTAATATTTGCTGCACATCAATTTGTGTTTGTTTTGGTTGAATAAGCGCAGGAGGCGAACGTTGAAAAACAGGCTGTCCTTTTAGAGCAAGTTGTCCAATCGCATCATAAAAAAAGTCATGAAAAGCAAAGACAATAACGCTAATACTAATAATGATGTGAAAAGGTAAGCTGGTAATTCCAATCACGTTATGCGCATCTAACCAAAAGCGCTTTTTATTTTTACCAGGACGAATGACAAAATAGTCCTTTACCAAGGTTGGTAAAAGAATAATGACTCCTGAAAGCAAGGCAAGAAAATATAAAATCGAAACTACACCCATCACATAGAGACCCAATCCGTGATGGCCTGCCATGCCCGGTATGCCTGCTGTTTCATGTAACTGTTCTATCAGCCAGCCCGCTTTAGATAAGTTTTCTTGAGCAACAATTAAGTGACCTTTTTCATCTAAGCTGGCCATCCACGTGGACTGAGCAGCATTAAAGCCATCTCCACGTCCATGTTCACTCCACGTAATGGGCGCATAGTGAAATTCATTCGACGATAAATTGAGAGTAAAGCCTTGTTGGGTTGCAGGGTAGGCAGTCTGTACTTTCTGAATCAGCTCATTATATTGGTCGGGTGAGACTTTAGGTAAAACTTGCTGCGTTGGTGTGGCCCACTTACTAATATAGTGCTGAAACATGCTGAGGCCGCCAGCAAAAAAGCAGATAAAAAGTAAAATCCCTGCACATACACCCACCCAAGTATGCATGCTTTTTGCAAGTTTCATGATATCCGAACGTACTTTCATTATTTAACCCCGAATTAGAAACACACAGCTATAAGCCAGTACGTTGGCAACAAATAAATAAACCATTGCTTGTCTTCCTGTCACAAAGAAATAGGTGCCAAACATAATTGGCATCCAAACCCAAGGAATACTCCACATGCCTAATTGGGCCAAAAGGTCCATTGAAATATAAGGCTGACCTAATAAAACAATCAGGTTGCCAAAAGCAATGGCAAGGCTTAGCCCTAGAACACCACCAGCAAAAGTTTTACTCCACCAATCTGGCTGAATAGGAGACTGAATTTTAGCTTTCATGAAACCAGTTTCCGTTTAAAAAGCGCCATAAAAGGAAGGAACGACCATGCAAAAATGATAAGCATGAACCAACAAAAAGCGGCAACAACTTTGGGTAAGCTGGCAAAGAGTGCAATTAATCCAATGACTAAAAACAATAGGCCTAAATACTTAAATAGAGTGGGAAGATGCTGAGATAACAGGTTTTGGTTGCTATGACTACAATAGATACTGAATGCTCCCAACAGGGTCAAAAAAAGTCCTATAAGTTTCATGATCAATATTTTTAAATAAATTAAGGGGAAAATTTATCCAATAGTATAAGTAAATAATAATTATTATCAAATGATAAATATAATTATTTATCACTTTATTGCCATACGATAAGATAGGAGATAACTCGTTAAAAAATCTTTATTTGATGTCAAATGCTGTAAGTGATTATTTATATATTCCTGAATCTCTTTGTGGGTTGGTTTTCGAAATTTCTAAACCAATTTTATTTAAAATGCCGTTCTATTGTTATGGTTTAGACTTATCAAAAACATTGCATTTACATATAGATCAGCAGCTAAAACCCCCAAAACTGATTGCTCAAGCGCATCCTAAACGCCAACATGAGTATTTATGTGGAAGGATATTGGCTCAAGCTGTTTTAAAGCATCATTTTGGTTTAGATCAGCCAATAACTTCTATGCATGAACATTTGCCCGTCTGGCCAACTCATGTTTTGGGTAGTATTAGTCATTCACAAAATAAGTTGATCGTTGCGCTATCCGACAAAGCCAGTTATTTAGGAATTGATATCGAGCATTGGGTGACCTCAAAATTTGCTCAAGAGAGTGCACATCTTATTTTAACGCCTTCTGAATTGGAACTTTGGAAGATTAAAGCCTATGAGTTTTTTGATTTTTATCAATTTGTGAGCTTAATCTTTTCTGTTAAAGAAAGCTTATATAAAGCTGTATATCCTCTAGCTAAACAATACATCGACTTTTTAGAAGCTTCTGTAGTCGATATTGATTTTGAAAACCAAACATTAACTTTGGCTTTTACATCAGAAATACGAAATCGCTATCAACTTTTAGAACACTATCAAGGCGGCTGGAAAGTGGAACAAGACTACATTATGACTTGGGTCTTTCAAGCCGAAAATTCTGCTTAAAAACAAAAGAAGGCAACGAATTGCCTTCTTTTAAGTTATGACTTAATTTTCTTGTAGTTTAGGATCTTGAAATCCCGTTTCACGCATATCTTGAGAATTGAATAAGAACATAAATCCTACCGCAAAACTTAATATGCCGAAGAAGAGAATGCTTCCTGATATTGGTAAAAACCGCGTTAAAAGTCCTAAAGTTGTTGTGGCAATCGAATCACCTAACGCATCTTGCGCGAGCCAGATTGCATTAATACGGCCTAAATATTCATCAGGTGTATGTCCTTGTACAATGCTGTATTGAAGCAAGTTGGCAATCGACATCAAATATCCAAACACACATAAAATGGGCAAAGTCATGATTAACCATGGTGAAAGCCCAATCATAATCATGCAGCTAAAGACGCCTAAACAGGTGTAGAGCATGACTAAGCCTGGTCGCAGTAATCGTGTTGTCCATCCACTGAGTAAGGCACCTAGGGTTGAACCTAAAGGTACGGCCGAATACATAAGACCGAGTTCAAACGCGCCGCCGTGAAAGATTTCATCTGCCATTTGTGGAAAAATAATGCGAATAGCACTGCTAAAGCTAAGCAATGTTCCAATTAAAATCGTGCTGCCAACCACTTTGTTTTTAAAAACGAATTTAAACCCTTGAGCTAATTGACGAAGAGGACTTTCACCATTTGATGTGTGTTGCGGTTTAAGTGCAGGTAGCCCCATCAATAAAAACACGGTGAGTAAGGTGCCCACCGTTGAAACCCAATACACCGTTGCAACACCGCTGACTGCAATTAAAATACCGCCGATTGCTGGTGAAATAACGGTAGCAAGTCGTACAGATACCATACTGATCGCACGGGCTTGTACGATATTTTCACGTCCTACAATCACAGGCATAATCGCCATCATTGCGGTTACACCCAAAGCACCAAAGAAACCATCCCATGCTGAAAGAAAATAAATGGCATAGAGCGAAGGATGCTCAAACATGGCATTAATCGCAAGCCCTGCAAAACCTAAACCGCAAACACTGCGCGCCAATAAAATCAGCCATTTTCGGTCTTTGCGGTCTGACAACAAACCACCGAGTAACAACCCAATAAACATCGCAACGCCTTCAAAGGCCATTGCAACAGCAACATTTAACGAACTACCGGTTAAGTCATAGACTTGTTTTGGAATGGCAACCACAAGCATGCCAATCGTCAGCAATGACAGCGTACGGGCAATAAATACATGTCGAAAATGAGCATTACGTTTTAAAAGACTGAAATCGGTCAATATTGATTTAAAACTCATGGCATTTGCTCCTCTAAACCACGTGCCTGACAAATCATGCGATTTAAAATTGGGCCAAGAGTTTCAAGCTGCTGCGGAGATAATAAATCGGTATGGTCTGCATCACTTAGGCGAACAATATTGAGCTTTTTAACTAAAGGCGACCATTGTTGTTCTGGTTGGATATATGGAAGTAAATCTTTTTCAGCAACAACTAAATGTAGTTCACCTTCAAAGTGCGGCATTTTATAAGGTTTTAATAAACGGACTGCATCACGATAGTTTGCAAAAATATCCTCTTGTAAACGGCGAGTTTCTTCGTTTAGTGCCGTATCTGCATCGGCCAGAATATCATTGAAGAATTGAAGCTGTTCCTGTTCAGCCTCAGCATTCATTTCTTCTACAGATAAATCTAACCACTGATGAATTTCGGCAGGGTAAGTGTCTAACAAGCCTAGAAAATCAACCTGTTCACCATGTTCTTTTAACTTTGCTGCAACTGTATAAGCGACTGTGCCGCCTAGTGAATAACCTAATAAGGTATAAGGTCCTATTGGTTGTTGCTGGCGAATAATCTCAAGTTGTTTTTCAACCAACTCATCCATATTTGCGCTATTTGCCAATAGTCCATCTGGGCGAGGTGACTGCAACCCGATAATGGGTAAATCAGAATGCAGATAACGATTGAGTACTGTGTATTGCCATGCCGAACCAGAACCTGGGAAGAAACAGAACAGTGGATGCCCAGAGCCAGAACGGATTGGTAAAACAGGTTGCATACCAGTTTGCTCAACTTCTTCTAAACGTTCTTGTGTAAGAAGCAAAGCCGCTAAACGCTGAATAGTCACATGACTCATTAACTGACCAATTGGAATGGTCCGCTTAAATACTTTTCGGATTTCAATTGCAAGCTTCATGACCAAAATGGAATGTCCACCAATGGCAAAGAAATCTTCGTTTATGCCAATATTTTGTTCTGTATTTAAAACTTGCTGGAAAATACGTGTCAGTTCATGTTCAAAAGCAGTTGTGGCGTACTGTTTTTCTGTATTTGTAGCTTCAGTTTGTGGTCGCGGTAGTGCTTTACGGTCCAGCTTACCATTATGACTTAGGGGGAATTGCTCAACTAACATATAGTGTGTTGGCAACATATAAGCAGGAAGCTGTTTCGCAATACGTTTCTTTAACTGCTCAATGTCCACAGGTGCTGTTGTTTGCAAATAAGCAACCAACTGAACATCAGCTTTATTTTGTTCAGAAGAAATAGGGTGGACAATCACATCATCTAACCCACTGGCTAAACGTAGCTGTTGCTCAATTTCACCCAGTTCAATCCGTTGCCCTCGTATTTTTAGCTGATCATCTGCACGGCCCATATATTGAATACTGCCATCTGCATGCCAACGGGCAATATCTCCGGTGCGATACATTCTTTGACCTGCGACAAACGGGTTTGCCACAAAGCGTGTTGCTGTTAAGTCTGCTCGATGTAAATAACCCATGGCGAGTTGGTTACCTGCTAAATAAAGCTCACCGTCCACTCCAACAGGAACAGGGCGTAAATATTGATCTAAAATATAAAGCTGCGTATTCCAGACCGGATAACCAATTGCAACGCTACTTTCTTCAGGATGTAATCCCAACGTTGCATCCATATAACTCACATCTACCGCAGCTTCCGTTGGTCCATATAAATTATGCAACTCACAGCTAAAGTGCTCAGTAAATGATTTTGCTAAAGCCGTTGGTAATGCCTCACCACTACAGAACACTCGGCGAATTGACAAACTTTGTCTTTGAGCAAGTGACAGAATTTCTGTTGCTGCATTTTCAAAGACAGCCAGCATTGATGGTACAAAATGTAATGTGGTTACCTGATATTTTTGAATGAGATTTAATAATGCCAACGGGTCACGGTGTGCATCCACAGGTGCCATAACCAATCGAGCACCGACCAGATACGACCAGAAAAATTCCCATACAGAAACATCAAAAGTACATGGTGTTTTTTGCAAAATCGTATCGGCTGCTGAGATTGGATACTCTGATTGCATCCATAAAATACGGTTCACAATGGCTTGGTGAGAAACCATGACACCTTTGGGTTGGCCAGTTGTACCAGAGGTATAAATTAAATAGGCAGGATGCTGTGGGGTAATGACTGTCGTTTTATAGCTACTTAAATCAACCTTTGTTTCATCAAACAATTGATCGAAAGCAAAGGTGGCTATTGATGGTTGAGCAATAGCGGTTAGATCTTTTTGTTCACCAATCAAAAGTTTAGATTTAGCATCTTGCAACATAAATTTGATACGTTCAGTCGGATGTTGTAAATCGAGTGGCAAATAAGCTGCACCTGCTTCAATCACCGCTAAAATAGCAATACTCAGTTTGACCGACCTTGGTAGGGCAACGGCAACAATATCTCCAGCTTGTACACCTGCAAGTTGCAATTGCTGTGCTAAAGCACAAACTTGTAATCGGACTTCCCTAAAGCTTAGCTGGTGAGTTTCATCACATAACGCCGTTTGTTCAGGAGTAATTCGAGCTTGCTCTCTGAGTAATTGCTGTAATGTTGTTGAACGAACATAATATTGAGTTTGATTTGTTTTCTGGATTAAATCGCGCTCTTCAGCAAGTTGTAGACAGTAATGGCCTAAAGCAGTTTCTGGTTCATTTAGTGCAATTTCAATAAATTGAACCATTCTCTGTAGCAAATGTTCTGGCTGATCGATTACACCACGTTGCTCGAGTAGTAATTCAATTTGATGATCAGGGATGACTAACAACGCAAGCGGATAATGGCTATAACCGCGATTTGTGAGCTTAGAAACAGCCGCATCGCCAAGTTTTTGCTGTAAATATTGGTTATCAGGGTAGTTTTCTACGACTAACAAACTATCGAAAAGATTACCTTGCTCCATTAATTGCTGAATTGCACCCAGTCCTAAACCATCGTGTTCTAAATGTTCAACATGCAATTGCTGTAACTGAGCTAATTGTTCCCAAAGTGTTTGCTGCATGTTCAACTGTACACGTACCGGAATCGTATTTAAAAACAATCCGATTTGTTGCTCTAAACCATTGATAGGTGCTGAACGCCCAGAAACAGGGGTGCCAAACACAATATCTTCACGATGAGCATAAATATTTAAAGTCATTGCCCAGATCATTTGCATGAAGACATTGAGCGTGATGCCTTGTTGGCGTAATTTGTGTTGAAGTTTCGCACCCAACTCAGCACTTAAATGATAAGAAGTTTCCTGTACGGCTTGCTGGGGTTGATTAAATAAAATAAGTGGCTGCAAATCAGCTAAATCACGTTGCCATATTACTTTTGACGTTTCATGGTTACGTCCAGATAAGGCTTTAATCACCGTTTCATAGCTATGTTTAAGTACTGGCAGTTGTTGGTTAGTTTGCTGATAGGCTTTAATAAAGTCTTGTAAAAACAGTGGAGTTGACCAGCCATCAGTTAGCAAGTGATGCACCATAATCAATAGTTCTGATTGTTCAGGAGCATGTTGAATTAAAGTTGCCCGAATCAGACCATAGGGTTGGTCAAGGTGAATCGGTTGTTGTAATACCTCTTGAATGGTTTGCTCAAGCAGATCGGGAGTAACCGAACAAAACTGAACTGGCCAAGCTTGAGTAGGGTGCAATGAATAGATAAAAACAGGTTCTTCAGCTAATTCGCTATCAAAATGTCCACCTAATTGAGGGTGACGTTTTAATACGGTAATCAGTGCTTGCTGTAAACGTACCGGATCAATGTCTCCATTTAAGCTAAGACGGGTAAAGGCATTATAGTTCGATTGATTTTCTACTTGAGATAAGAACAGCATGCCTTTTTGTAAAGGAAGTAAAGGCAGAATCGTGCTATTTTTTCCGTATTTTTCTTGAACCTTTTGTTCTAGGTCTGCTGAAAATAATGGTTTTGAAATAGCCGTTTGTTGCTCATCTAAACGTGTCAGATGGGGTACCAGAGCAGCAACAGTTTTGAATTGGAATACATCACTTGGTCTTAAGCTGTAACCATACTGCCGTAGTTGAGTACACACCATGATGGCAGAAATGCTATCACCACCTGTCATAAAGAAGTCGTCATCAATCCCAATAGTATCTAGTTTCAGCACCGATGCGACAATCTGACATAAAAGCTTCTGTTCAGGTGTTTCTGCCATACGACTATGACTGCGAACTTTAGGACGCGGTAGGGCTTTTTTATCAACCTTACCACTTACATTTCGGGGAAATTCAGCCATGACTGTGAGGGCTGAAGGCACCATATATTCAGGTAAGTTTTGACGTAACTGACTTAAATATTGCTGACTTAACTGCTCACTTATTTTTTCATCGAGTTCAATGTCTTTGACAACACAGTAACCGAGCAAACGGTGGCTGTTATTAATTGGCTCTGCAATGACGACAACACTTTCAATATTAGGTAAAACGGAAAGCGCATTTTCTACTTCACCAATTTCAACCCGATAACCACGAATTTTAATTTGGTCATCGCAGCGCCCCATAAACTCAAGCTTGCCAGCCGTATTCCAACGCACCAAATCACCCGTACGATACATGCGCTGTCCATGTTCAAATGGATTGGCAACAAAACGAGCAGCACTCAAGTCAGCACGACCTAAATAACCATTAGCAATACCAAAGCCAGAAATATAAAGCTCACCAATCACGCCAGTGGCACATCGCTGTAAATGTCGATCAAGTACATATGCTTGAGTATTACCAATTGGGTTACCAATGACTGGACGTGATGTGTGCTTTAATTCTGCACGGAAAGTATCAACCGTATACTCTGTTGGGCCATATAAGTTATGTGCAAAAAGCTCTGGCTGAGCATTAAGCTGTTGCCATAAAGCTAAAGGCGCAGCTTCACCACCAATCAAGATCAGACTTGGATGATGTTGACCATCTGAAAATAAGCCATTGGTAATCATTTGCGCGCAAAAAGACGGCGGTAAATCTAATGTATCGATTTGTCGTTGCTGAATTTCTTGCACCAAACCAAATGCATCACGGCGCATGTTTTCATCAAAAATATGTAGCTCTTGTCCCCATAGCATCCAGAAAACTTGCAACCAAGAAGAGTCAAATGAGAAAGAGTGTGTATGTGCTGCGCGTAATGGACGATCAGGAAAACGCTGCTCTACAGCATTAAGTACAGGCCAATAAATTGTAGGTTTATGCGATAAAATTAGGTTGAGTAGCGAACCATGCGTGTTCATGACACCTTTCGGACGCCCTGTACTGCCTGATGTAAAAATCACATAAGCCACATCCTGAAAATCGAAATTACGACTCTGGGTAGGAATATCACTCGTTTCTTGTTTTTGAATCTGCTTTTGAACATCAATATGGTCAAGATGTACTTGCTGAATATTTTGAGGCAATTGGGTTGACAGCGCCTGTGTTGTAAGCACAAACAATGGATTGGCATCTTCACACATCATTTGCATACGATCGATTGGGTAATCTAAATCGAGTGGTAAGAAGCTTGCACCCGAATTTAATACCGATAGCATCACAACAACTGAATCGATAGAACGTGGAATAGCACCCGCAATAACCGTATGTTTTTTTGCGCCATTTTCCTGTAAAAAACGGGTAAGTTGGTTCACCCGAATTGCAAGTTCAGAAAAACTAAGTTGTTGTAGATTCGGACGTTCACCACTAATAATTGCAATACGTTCCGGATACTTTTGAACTTGTTCATAGAAGAGATCTAGAACATTATTATATTGTTCAGGATGGTTAACGCGAGGGCCTATACCGCTTTTTGTGAGCGCACTAAGTTCTTGTGGCGTCGTAATATTAAAATTGCTACATGGATGCTCTGGTTGTAATAAAGTCTGCTCTAATAGCAGCGTTATACGCTGACCATGCATGAGTAACTCATCTTGAGTATAACGCTGCGCATCCGCACGTAATTCGATAATGAGTTCATGATCTTGAACGATAAAAGAAAACTCAAAATCATCAATGGGTCCTGTTGAGATATGATGGGTTTTGACCTTTTCACCATCTAACACCAAGTCTTGATCAAAAGCTTTATAATTTAAAATAGGACCATACATTCGTTCATGGATATTGATACTATTTAAATCTCTTAAAATTTGTTCAGCATCATATTTCTGATGCGGACGAATTTGTCGTAATTGTTTTTGAACATGTTGAGCCAAGCTCACCCAACTGTCTTTTTCAGCCACATTAAACTTCACAGGCAATACATTTACGGTCGGTAATGTTGAGCGAATTGCTTTTGAGCCTAAACGGCGCATAAATGGAATACCGTTAACCAACTCGGCTTTATCTGTCATTTTGTAAATATAATGTAATGACAATGACATCATCATGTCATTCAAAGCTAATTTTAATTGTGCTGCTAAAGCCTGAATTTGCTCTAAAATTCCTGTAGAAAAACGCAGCTGGTGCTTAACAAATTGGGCTGTTGTTTTCGAGGCTAAGTGGTGTGTACTTAAACTAATAGGACTAGGCAAGTCTTCACAGTAAGCCTTCCAAAAAGCTTGGTCTATTTTAAATTGATGGCTATTTTCATAAGCCTGACGCTCTAAGATGACATCATTAATATCAATAAAAGGTGAAGAACTAAGGTCTTTTCCAGCTTGTAATTGTTGATATAACTCAACAATTCGTTTTGTGAGGTTAATCATGCTAAAACCATCAAGCATGATGTGATGATAACGTTGATACCAATACACTTTGTCGTGTGTAGTAAATAACACCTGACGGAACAGTTGAGATTCACCAGCTTTAAGTGATTTAGCGCATTGGCGGTCAGATGGCATCCAATCCCATAACCGTTGCTGAGCTTTTTGAGGGGTTAAATGGCAAAAATCAAATTCTTCGATTCGAATCTGCATTTGCTTATTAAGTTCAATAAAGGGCTGTGCCGGATCCGATGAATATGAAGCAATCACAGTGTCAGCTTCATTTAAACCCATTTGAATTGCTTGCTTAAACACTGAAATATCAATAGATTTTGGTAATTCTAAGCAGTGTGCAATCGTATATAAATCTTCAATAGAACTTAAGTGATCGGCAAGAAAAATACCGAGCTGGGTAGAGGCCAATTCAAAACGAGCTGGTTGTGAAATATCGGAAGTAAATTCATTATTTAATGCCTGATTCATGACAATACTCCTTTACGCTTGCTGAAAGGGGTTAATTGCAACCCAGTGCTTTTCTACATACGCAATACACGAAGCCCGTGTATCTGGACCATGTTGAACTTCCCAACCTGATGGCACCTGATGTTGGGCTGGCCATAAACTGAATTCACCTTGCTGATTTTTTAAAACCTGAAAAGACAAACTTTCATTATCGAAAGGATTAATATAGTTTTCCTGTAAGTTGCTCATGATATTGTTATCCTTGATGAAACAAATGGTTATAGTGAAAGAATTTTTTGCAATGCCTTAAGCAAGTCTGCACGCCAGTTCACCGCATCGTGGCCGCCTGAAAAAGTTTGAAAACTCACTTGATTGAATGATTGCAATTGTTGATAAAGCTGGTGGGCATCGTCCCGCATATCGGTTTCATACGTGCCTGCACTGATATAAATTTGAGTTGTTTTTGGTAATGGATGAGATAAATTGAGTAGTTCTAAAAGGTTACCTGCATGGTTTCGTCCCAAAGCGCTGTTAGAAAAATCTGACCACCAATAAGAGCCAGACTGCAAAATCAGGGATGTAAAAACTTTTGGGAAAAGTAATGCACTATGCAAAGCACATAAACCACCTAAACTTTGACCGCATAAAGTGATGTTTATTGTTGAAATAAATGAATATTGTTCTAAAAGAATTTCTAATAATTCATTTACAAGCGCCAGATTAAATCCATCATGGCAACCATAATCTTTTATACGTTGTTGGCTGTTTAAACTATGGATAAATACGTATGCAGCTGGACGGAGTTTTTTTAAATTGGTTAAATCTCGAATTTCGGAAAGAATTGAAAGCTCTCGACTCCAGACTTGCCCATCAAGAAAAATAACGAGTGGTAATGGCTTTGGAACTACCTGACCGCTAATAAAAATATCAACTAAATAGTCTTGTTCACATAACACACTTGACCACTGAAAAGTCTTTGTAATAGAGCAAGGAGTGGCGAGTAATTGTTTTGTCTTTTCGAGTTGAACTTGATTAATGTAACGAGCCAAGTGTCCGCTATAAAACTGCTGATGACTTAATGAGTCAATCTGAGCATTTTGTTTAAGCTGGGTTTGCCACCATGATCGTCGCGTTGCCGCACAATTTGTTTGTGGTGCTTCCTCACTAGCTGTAACTACAACATAACTACCGTTCCACGCCACAGGGAGCTCTATTTCAAAAAAGTACACATCTGTCCCAGCTATATGGCTAAAACGATTCCACTTTTGATAGATAGATGGGCTTTGTGAATAGACATCGATATAAACGAAGCAACACTCTTCGTGCTGGGGTTTGCGCCAAACAAAAGTGCAAGAAGTTTTATTTTTTGTTTGCACACTAACAAGGGGATTACCTAATTTTTTAACGGTATTCCACCAAGTTTCACATCCAACATTTGATTGTTGAAACAAGGGGTGTAAGGGCATAGAAAATGGCTTCATGATTGAATCCATATCGACAAGAAAGCGCGGTCAAATTATCAGAATGATTCTCATTAGTAAATGAAAACAATTATCATTATAATCAATAAAAAAAGATGATTTTTATTAATATTAATTAAAAACAATAGCTTACTTTAAAATTATGGTTAATAAATAACTTAATTTAGATTGTAATCTGATGTTTGATATTTATCGCCCTTGATAATAATGATAATTATTTGCAATTATATTGTGCAATTTAGTGATCAAATCAGACGGGAGTAAAACATGAGCTCTACCATCGTAGTCACAGGCGCTGCAAGAGGTATCGGAGCTGCTATTGCAAAGCAATTATTGCAACAAGGGTATCAAGTGATCGGTATTGACCGGCAGGAAAACCCAGAACAATGGGAAATCAGCAAAAATCTGACATCAGATGAATGTTTACGTTGGCAAGGCATTTCACAGGACATTACACAGCAACAAGCTACTCAAAAGCTTATTGCCGATCTTTTAGAAAAGCACAACATTACAGGTTTAGTGAACGCAGCAGGTGTCTTGATTATGTGTTCTATGCTTGAAGCAAAAACAGAAGATTGGGAAACACTTTTTGCGGTAAATGTCATGGCACCTATTGCGATTAGTCAGCAACTTGCCAAATATTTTTGTGAAAAAAAACAGGGAAGTATTGTCACGATTAGCTCAAATAGTTCACGTATACCACGAATACAACTGGGCATGTATGCAACTAGTAAAGCTGCGCTCAGCCACTACTGTCGTAATCTTGCGCTTGAAATCGCACCGCATCAGGTACGACTCAACATTGTTTCACCTGGCTCAACTTTAACTCAAATGCAACAGCAGTTGTGGACGGACAATACACCGCCACCAGCGGTAATTGATGGCGATTTAAGCCAATACCGAACAGGCATTCCTTTAAGAAAATTAGCCCAGCCTGAAGACATTGCAAATACGGTCAGCTTTTTACTTTCCGATCAGGCAGCACAAATTACCATGCAAGAAATTGTGGTTGATGGGGGAGCCACTTTAGGCGTTTAAACACTCATTCATTACAACAAAATAACGGTATAAGGAGTCACGAGATGTCGGCACAACATCCGTATTTTATCCAACGAGAAAATTTTACTGAAAGCCACGTTGCACTTGCTCAAGAGGTTCTAAAGTGTGGACATGAGGCGGGTTTTATTTTTACCACACCAGAATACACCATCAATAGTCATCAGAAATTACAAGATATTCAGGTCGCTAAAAATAGCCTTTTAAAAGATTGGCTACAAGAAGCTCGAATTCAACTACAGCAAGCAATTACCGACGGTTATAAAGACGTCAAGATTATGGGTGGACTGCCGTTTTGCTCGGCAGCAGATGTCAATTTAATGCTCATGCAAAATGCAAAAATATGTCAGAAGGTACTCTACGCACAATCTGATATAGATCTTAATTCTTTAAGATTAAACAAGGCTGATTATTTCCCGTTAGGTGAACATTATCAGCAGCAAGTTGAATATCTAGTTCAGCAAATGCAGGCAAAGAAACTGGATAAAGCCGTTCTAGCCCGCATTTTACAACTTGAATTTGAACAAAATATTCCAGTCTCAGACTTATTTTTCAATTTAGCCAAACATAATCCTGAAGGTTATAACTACGCTGTTGCGAGACATCCTCAAAGTGAAGGTTGGTTTGTAGGTGCAAGTCCAGAACTATTAATTGCAAAGCAAAATACAAAAATCTGGAGTAAACCCGTTGCGGGTACATTGGCTCGTGATGATGATCCGACTCTAGATCAAAATAACGCCAGAGCATTACTTGCCTCACAAAAAGATCAACATGAACATGCACTTGTGATCGAAATGATTGCAGATGAGCTCACACCTTTTTGCAAACAATTATATGTTCCTAAACAACCATCTCTCATTCGTACCAAACGTCTTTGGCATTTAGCATCACACATTACTGGTGAACTTAAGCAAGCTGATACTCATGTTTTTGACTTAATTGAACGCTTACACCCAACACCTGCAATTTGTGGAGAACCTAGTCCAATTGCTAAAGAATTAATCCAGCAACTTGAACCATTTAATCGTGAACTCTTTGCAGGAACCATGGGATGGGCAGATGAACAAGGTAATGGTGAATGGTCGGTGACCGTTCGCTGTGCACGAATTTATCAAAATATTGCGCGTTTATTTGCCGGTGCAGGTATTGTGGAAGCTTCTCGTCCGCAAGCTGAACATGCTGAAACTGCCGCAAAATTCCGTACTGTGCTGGACGGATTCCACATTTCACCCAATCAATTGCCAATTCAGGGACCAAACATATGACAACACAAGTTTATTTGGATGGTGCTGTGCCATATCCAGCAGAGTTCGCTGAGATTTACCGTAAAAAAGGTTATTGGATTGGGCAAAACTTGAGTGACTTCTTGCGAGAAAGTGCTCAAAAGTACCCGAAAAATATTGCAATCTATGATGGTGAAAAAGCCGTTACTTACTCTGAGTTTGATTATTTAGTCGATTGCTGTACAAGCCATTTATATCAACACGGCTTACGTGCGGGTGACAAAGCAGTTGTACAAATGCCGAACCACTATCAGTTTTATGTTTTATTTTTTGCACTTATTCGGCTTGGTGCACTACCAGTAATGTCTTTGCCTGCACATCGTTATGCAGAACTCAGTAGTTTTTTCAAACAGACTCAAGCAAAAGCTTATTTCTGTGCTGATTTTGGTGCACAAAAATTTGACTACAGAGAACTTGCCGAAAAGCTTCAGCAAACAGCTTCTTGCTTACAACATGTATTTGTACTTGGAAATGCTGGTAACTTTGCTGCCATTCAAGACCTCTTAAAAGAAACAAAAATTTTGGATGAGGCGATCTCGCCGACTACGGCAGATCAAGTTGCTTTTTTACAGCTTTCTGGTGGAAGTACTGGGGTTCCTAAGCTTATTCCACGTACCCATGACGACTACCTCTACAGTGTTCGTGAGAGCGCAAAAATCTGTTGTCTGGACCAGTCATCACGCTTACTCATGGTTTTACCTGCGGCGCATAACTTTTCAATGAGCTCAGCTGGTTCTTTAGGTATTTTTTATGCAGGTGGAGCGGTCGTTTTAGGAACCGATCCAAGTCCTGACACGGCATTTCCATTAATAAAAAAACATGGAATTACCGATGCCTGCCTAGTTCCTGCATTAGTTCGACCTTGGATGGATAAATCTGCAAAAGATCAAGACCCAATATTATCGACATTGCGTTGCTTACAAGTGGGTGGGGCGCGATTACCTGATGCAGTTGCCTCACGTTTAATTGATGAGTTTAAGGTCAATCTGCAACAAGTCTTTGGAATGGCTGAAGGGCTGGTGAACTACACCCGTTTTGATATGACCAAAGAGCAGATTATCCATACCCAAGGCTTAAAAATTTCAGAAGATGATGAAATTTTAGTGCTAGATGATAACGATCAACCAGTAGAAGCTGGGCAAGTGGGGCATTTGCTTACACGGGGTCCATATACCATTCGCGGTTATTACCAAGCACCAGAGCACAATGAGCGCTCTTTTACTCCCGACGGTTTCTATCGTACTGGTGATTTAGTCCGTATTCGTGAAGATGGCTGCATTGTTGTCGAAGGCCGCTCTAAAGAACAAATTAATCGTGCTGGGGAAAAGATTGCCACCGAAGAAGTTGAACAAGCGCTACTAACCCATCCTCAAATTCGCCTAGCAGCACTGGTTGCTATGCCTGATGAGGTTATGGGTGAAAAAAGCTGTGCCTTTGTTGCATGGCAATCTCAAAGCGATGATCCAAGTCCAATTCGTCTTGCGATGTCAGTACGCCAACACCTTAAAGACTATGGACTTGCGACCTACAAAATTCCAGATCGCGTGGAATTTATCGAGCAATTTCCATACACAGCCTTTGGAAAAATCGACAAAAAAAGATTGCGTCAACAACTTGAAACTAAAACCAATGTTCTTGCTTAAAGATAAAAAAGGAAAAATTTGATGAGTATTCCAAAGATTGCCAGTTACAGCATGCCCCAAGCACACGAATTTACGGCGAATAAAACACATTGGCAGTTACATACCAATCGTGCTGTTTTATTGGTTCATGATATGCAGCAATATTTTCTAGATTTTTATGATCAGACTCAAGCGCCTATTCCAGAGCTCATTAAAAACACCAAAGAACTGATTGAAACTGCACGCAAGTTTAATATCCCTGTGGTCTATACCGCCCAGCCTGGTAACCAGACGCCAGAACATCGCCAGTTATTAACTGATTTCTGGGGAAATGGTCTAAAAGATGATCCAAATATCACCCAAATTTTGCCGGAAATTACGCCTCAGAAAAATGATACTGTTTTAACAAAATGGCGTTATAGCGCATTTAAGTTTTCTCCACTCGAGCAACTTATGCGTGAGTCAAACCGTGATCAACTCATTATTTGTGGTGTCTATGCACATATTGGCTGTCTCATGAGTGCTGCAGAAGCCTTTATGCTAAATATTCAACCATTTTTATGTGGTGATGCACTCGCTGACTTTAGCCGTGAAGAACACGATATGGCTTTGAAATATGCTAGTACAAGATGCGCACAAGTCATGACGACCCAACAAGTCACACGAGCTTGGGAACTTGAACAAGCCGCATCGCCATTAACTCAAGAAGGTATTGTCTTGGCAGTGAGTGAACAGCTACAGATTCCTGCATCAGACATTCAGTTAAATGATGATTTACTCATGCTTGGGCTTGATTCGGTACGCCTCATGACACTGGTAGGTAAATGGCAGGCTTACGGCGCTCAGGTGAGCTTTGAAGATTTAGCCGAACAACCAACACTTGAAGTTTGGATTGACAAGCTTGTCGCCTAAATCTAAAAAATAAAAAAATGGCAGATTTAATATCTGCCATTTTTTTATTTTAACAATTAGAAAGAGGTATTATCTTTTTTAATACGGCGGTTAAGTTTCAAAGTTCGAGTAAACCTAAGTTTGCTCATCGACCACTGAAAACTTGGCACACTATGAATTATAACAAAGAAAAACACCGTAAATAGCGGTACAAGTAAAGTGCCAAATACAACACTTCCAAATACGCTCATGCCAATTTCATAACGGCTAGCAGCACCTGCACCTGTTGCAAAGATTAAAGGAATAACACCCGCACCAAAAGCAAGGGAAGTCATCAAAATTGGACGTAACCGCAACTTTAACGCTTCACTTGCTGCGTCGATTTTACTTTTTCCTTGTTTGAGTGCTTGGGTCGCAAACTCCACAATGAGAATGGCATTTTTACAAGACAGGCCAATACCCGTTAATAGAGCAATTTGAAAATAAACATCATTCGGTAAGTTAAAGACCTTGGCAAAAATAATAGTGCCCGTAATTCCTAAAGGTAGGCCTAATAAAATAATAAATGGGACTTTCCAACTTTCATATAAAGCTGCCAAACATAAGAAAATAAACAAAATAGAAATGACATATAAAAAGATAGCCTGCCGATTAGATTGCTGCTCTTGTAACGAGAGGCCACTCCAAGCAACGTCTACACCAGATTGTTTAGCAACCATATCCGTAAGTTCTTGCATGGCTTGTCCTGAACTAAAGCTTGGACTGATATTCGCTTCAAGTTGTATAGCAGCTAACCCCATAAAGCGAGTTAAAGCTTCCGGTCCACCAGTCCACTGACTTTGAGCAAAATGCGCGAGTGAAAGCATTCCACCTGTATTGTTTCGTACATGCCAGTAAGCTAAGTCTTCGGGTTTAGAGCGAAATTCAGAGTCCCCCTGCATAATAATTCTTTTAATTCGACCTCTTTCAACAAAATCACCAACATAGTTTCCACCCCAAGCGGTAGATAAAGTTGAACGTATCGCTTGCTGATCAATTCCTAGCATTTTTGCCTTATTTTGATCGAGTTGAATAAATACTTCGGCTTTATCTTCACTCACAAGGGGACTTAAATTTTCAAAGGCCGAATAATTCTGTGATTCTTTTTCTAGGGCTTTATATTGTTTGATTAACTCATCGCGTCCTTGACCATTTACGTCTCTAAGCCAAAGTTCCAAAGCATCAGACTGCCCCAAACCAGATACGCTTGGTGGCATTCCTACCATCACTTTGGCTGGCAAGTTTTTTTGCAAATAAGTTTGAGCGCGTTCACGAATAGCACTCGCCGTATTGGCTTCGCCTTTACGCTCATTCCAATGTTTAAGCGAAATAAACGCCATGCCTAGATTTGGCCCACTTCCTGAAAAATTTTGTCCATTCACCACAAGTACGGTATTAATATTTTTGGCTTCATGTTCAAAAAAATAATTATTGACGAGCTTTCCAACTTCTTCGGTCTGACTCATCGAAGCACTATTATGCAAACTATAGGGAACAGCAAGTAGCCCTTGGTCTTCGTTAGGGATAAAGCTTGTAGGCAAGCCGCGGTAAATCATAAATAAAATAACCGCTATGCCCACAACTAACAAACTGGAAAAAACTTTGAACTGAATTAGGCGAACGGATAAAAAACTAAAAGTTGATCTGACTTTTTGAAGAGCAAGCTCAAGCGCTTGTCCCCATTTTGGCTTTGTATTATGTTTTTTTAATAAAACTGCGCACATTGCTGGCGTAATAGTCATGGCAACAAATAGCGATAACAACATGGCTGCCGCTAAGGTAATAGAAAATTGACGGTAAATCATACCCGTCGAACCACTAAAAAAAGCCATTGGAATAAATACTGCGGTTAATACAAGTGTAATACCGACCAATGCACCGCTAATCTCTTGCATCGACATTAAACAAGCTTCACGTACACTCAGCTGTTGTTCATGCATAAGTCGTTCAATATTTTCGACCACTACAATCGTGTCATCCACCAACAGCCCAATCGCTAAAACCAGTGCAAATAGGGTAAGGGTGTTAATGCTCATTCCAAACAAATACAACACAACAAATGTGCCACTAATTACAATAGGAACCGTAATGGTTGGAATCAGTGTTGCGCGCCAATTTTGTAAAAAGAGGTACATCACAATAACGACAAGCACAATCGCTTCAAGCAAAGTGATAATGACCTGCTTAATTGACTCTTCAATAAAGGGGGTATTATCTCTTGGATAGACAATTTTATATCCGACTGGTAAATGCTGGCTAAGCTGAGCCATTTTTTCTTTAATAAGAGCAGAAGTCTCAATTGCATTGGCATCAGGGCTTAAAGAAATACCTAGGCCTGCCGATGGATAACCATTAAGCGTATTAATACTTTCATAATTTTCTGCACCTAATTCGACTCTCGCGACATCTTTTAAATAAACAAGGCTTCCATCAATATTTGCTTTAACCACCACAGACTTAAAGTCATCTATTGTTTTTAAACGTGAACCTGCTTTTACTTTTGCATAAATATTCTGGTCAGAAGCGGAAGGCATTGCACCAATCGAACCCGCAGCAATTTGGGTATTATAATCTTCGAGGGCCTGTTCAATATCACTCGGCACAAGTTGGTAATTTCTAAGCTGATTTGGATTTAACCATATTCGCATGGCATAACTTGAACCAAAAACATCAACCTCACCAATTCCTTGTAACTGACTTAAAGGTTGTTCAAAGTGATTCACCATATAATCAGACAACTCAATATTGCTGGCTTTTCCTGTTTCATCATATAGCCCAACAATAAGCAGCATATCACCCGTGGTTTTCCATATGTTTACGCCTTGCCTTTGAACTTCCTCTGGCAAACGGTTTAACGCACCATTAATTCGGTTTTGTACTTGTAACTGTGCTTTATCAATATCTGTTCCAATTTTAAAGTGAATATCAATGCTACTCGTTCCCGATGATTCACTATAGGAGGTAAAGTAAAGCAAATTATCCAGACCTTTGATTTGTTGTTCTAAAATTTGGGTCACGCTTTCTTCTACAGTGTCAGCAGCCGCACCACGGTAGTTGGTAACAACAGAAACACTCGGTGGTGCAAGGTTTGGATACCGTTCAACAGGCATGGCCAAAGTCGCAAAAAAACCAAAAATAAGAATCGTGATTGCAATGACAGAAACAAAGATAGGGTGATAAATAAAAAAACGAGAGAGCATTGTTATGTCTACTTTAAGCTTGTTTTAAATAGGTTTTTAGGCACACGCAAGTATAATATTAACGCTTTTTTACACCACAAACAATAATGATTATCATTATATTATTAATACTTATTTTTATCTTGAACCTTGAAAGCCATGAGGATATGATGCATCCCATCATTACAAATGATAATTATTATCATATGGTAATCGTTATTTAACAGAGGGGTCGAGAAATGACATTAACCAAAAAGGCGCTGGTGGTCGCCATCTCAACACTACTTCCATTTGCGGCTCAAGCAAATTTGGACACAGAAAAATCTGATAAAAATGAACCTGTTCAAAAACTTAAAACCATTGTGGTTTCAGCAGCATTAAAAGAACAAGATGTTGATAAAGCACCTGCATCGATTAGTGTGATTACTAGTGAAGAGATTGAACGTAGTGCAGCACTCAGTCTTGCTGATGTTTTACAAAAACAAGCTGGGGTTTATAACTACAATAGTGGACAAGATAAGATTGTTATCCGAGGAATGCTCAACACATCGGGTAACTACACTTTAATTTTGCTTAATGGCAAACGCATGTCATCAAACGGAGCAATGTGGCGAGGCAATGACTTTGACTGGAGTGCAATTCCTTTAAATAGTATCGAACGTGTTGAAGTCATTCGTGGGCCAATGTCATCACTTTATGGTGCAGATGCCATGGGTGGGGTAATCAATATTATTACCAAAAAAGCCGAAGATGGGCAGCTTCATGGTTCGATCTTTGGGCAATATAACCGAGCAGACCGTGGCAATGGTAAGGATCAATTCCGTTACGGGTTTAACTTATATGGCGGTTTAACCGATAATTTAAGTTTTACTTTGGCAGGTGATGCCTATAACCGTGATGCATGGTACCGAAATGGTAAGCCAGATCCAGATGGGGCGTACTTTGTAGAAAAAGACACTAAAAATGTAAATGGTACTTTAAGTTGGAATATTAGTGATCAACAAACTTTAGACCTAGATTTGGGTTATAACAACGATAAACGACCTCTTACCCAAGATGCCGCAACTTCAATTCAAGAATCAGAAATGAAACGTACCAATGTGGGGATTGCGCACCGCGGAAAATGGGGATGGGGTAAAACAGAAGCATACATTGGTAAAGAAACAGCCAAGATTTATGACTACGACAGTGAGTATGACGCACCGCAAAGTCGTCAATATAAGCAAGAAAATTTAATTGGCCGTGCTTTCGCTAACTTTGATTGGCTCATGAATAACGCCACCGCTGGTTTTGATTATAAAGATCAGAAAATTACCGATGTTGTGAGTTATATCGGCACTGGAAAAAACCAGCAGAAGAGCTACGGTGTATTTGTTCAAAATGATACCCACATTAACGATGCGCTGACCTTAACTTTAGGTGGACGTTATGACGATTTTGATGACTTTGATGGCAAATCAACAGGCAAAGCCTATTTAACATATGAGTTAGCAGAAGGAGTTATCCTTAAAGGTGGGGTAGGACAGGCATATAAGGTCCCATCCCCAGCTCAGCTAGATATAAATTATTCAATGATCTCATGTGGCGGTAGTTGTCATATTCGAGGTAACCCTAATTTAGATCCCGAAGAAAGCACCAACTATGAAGCTTCTTTAATTGTGACTCGACCAAATTGGAATGCTGGAGTTACGGTTTTCCAAAATGATGTGAAAAACCTGATTGAAGCGATTACCTTAAGTGATGGAGACCCTCGTTTAGAAGATGATTTTAGAAAAATTTGGACCAATGTAAGCCGTGCAGAACTCAAAGGGGTTGAACTCACTGGTGGTTATGACTTCACAGATAATTTAGGTGTGAAAGCAAATGCAACTTACTTAGATGCAAAAAACAAAACTACAGGTAAAGATTTAACTGAACGACCAGAGTGGCTCGCTAATGGTTCAATTTCTTGGGCACCCGTTGAAGATTTCCGTGTAAATGCAGGCGTAAGTTATGTGGGTAAACAAATGTACTCAGCAACTAAAGAGTTACCAGCCTATACAACTTATGACGTCACCTTTACTTCACCACTTTCACCACGTTTAACATTGGATTATGGTGTAAAAAACCTGACCGATGTTGACCTTGAAGATAAAAATAAAACCTTTAATACCAAACTCTATGGGCGCAATTACTTTGTAAAAGCGACTTATAGTTTCTAAGGTAAAACTAAGCTCAAAGCTTATTCATAGGGGAATAAGCTTTGTTTTTTAAATCAATAAATACCCATAATTTTCAAGCAAGTATAGACAAAATAATTTTAAGAATTTCTATACTTCTAAATATTCAGGCTAATTAATCATGACGGCAACTTCAAAATCATTATTAAACGGACTACCGATAAAAAAATCGAGAATACACGTTTTTGAAATCTTAAATCAGAATCCACAAGGTTTAAGTGCAGACAGTATTTATGCTCAAATTAAAAATGAATATAAAATAACGTTAGGAACGATCTATAGAATTTTATCTGAATTTGAAAATCGTAAACTCATCAAAAGAGTATTCTTAGGAAAAAGCAAAAGCATCTACAAAATCAGAAAAGATAAAATGAGCTGTAATCTGATTTGTCTTAAAACATCAGAAGCTTCAAGTTATGAGCATGAAAAAGTTAATGAATTACTTCATGAAGTCATGGAAATTATTTTTGCAAATACTGGAGCAGATATTAGTAGTATTGAGCTTAATCTCTATACAGAATAAAAATTTTAGATAAAAAAGGACAGCCTGAACTGTCCTTTTTTTTATTAAATTTCTTATTTGATGACGTTAATTCGAGTTGTAGCTGGAATAATTAACGGTGAATTCTTAGCAATATAGCTTTCAAGGGCATCAATATCTTGACCACCACCTACACGGTTTTGACCTTCTTTTAATACCGTAAAGTTATCGCCACCATCTGCCAAGAAGCTATTTACCGTCACACGGTATACTTTACTGTCAACCAATGGTGAACCAGCAACCATAATATTACTTGCCCGCGGTGAAACAGAAGTATTTGCCGCATATCGATAACTTAATTCTTTAGATGGCTGTAAAATTCTCGCTGAGTTTGCATTTGCACCAGACCATTGCTGTTCAATCACATCTCGAATCTGTTTGCCTGTTAAGCTCAAAGTCACAATAGAGTTACCAAAAGGTTGAACTGCAAACACATCGCCAAAGGTAATCTGGTTACTGCTATTAATGAGTAGGTCTGCACGTACACCACCTGGGTTCATTAAGGTAAAGTCAGAACCTTGGTTACTTGCTTTTAAGGCAAACGCTTGCTGAGCATCGGCAATCATAATCCCTAGTGGGCTTTCACCACTTTCGACTTGAGTACGACTTACAACTGCTGTCGCAGTTCCAACCACACGACTTGAAATGGTGGTCACAGCTTGGCGGTACTTATCTAAAATGGCCTCAATGCTTGGCGTTTTACTAAATTTTTGATAGAGATCTGTAAGACTTACAGTGGTTGTACCAGATGTGTAGGCTTCACTTTGTATAGGAACCTGTTTAGCATCCTTTTTAATCACATCACCAGTTTTACCATCAAGCTCAACCTTAATGTCAGTGATAAGCGTGCCATATTGTCCAGCTGAGGTAAGCAAGAACGGTTTTGCCGGATTTTTTGTAGCATAGTCACAAATATAAGATTGATGCGTATGCCCCGAAACAACAATATCAACCGCTGGATTAAGCTTATCTAAAATACCTAAAATCGGGCCGCTTAAGCCATCACATGTTTTTTCATTAAACTTAGTACCTGGTGCGGCACCTTCGTGTACTACAACCACAATTGCTTCAATCCCTTGTTTTTGTAACTCAGGAATCAATGCATTTACCGTATCTGCTTCATCACGGAACTCAACATCTTTAATGCCAGCAGCGGAAACAATACTTGGGGTCGCTTTAAGAGTTAAACCAATAAATGCGACTGGAATACCGCCGTAAGTTTTGACTTTATAGGCAGGAAAGATTGTTTTGCTCGCATCATTTTTCATTGCTACGTTAGCTGCAAGAAAATCAAATTTTGCACCGCTAAAGTTTTTATTAATTTGGCAAGGTGTAGTACTCGTGTATTGCTGACATCCACCGTTCTTCAAACGACGTAACTCATCTGTACCACGGTCAAATTCATGGTTTCCTACAGCATTAAAGTCAATTTGAATATCATTCATCACTTCAATGGTCGGTTCATCTAAAAATAAAGATGAGGTAAGTGGAGAAGCACTAATTAAATCGCCTGCCGAAACCACAGCATTATTTGGATTTTCTGCTTTAAGTTTTTTAATTGCATCGGCAAAGTAACTGACTCCACCCACAGGAACCCGAACCGACTGCGTTGCATCGTTTGGATTAGGTGCTTCAACATAACGCTTTGGTGGCTCAAGATTTCCATGAAAATCGTTAAAAGCTAAGATATTTACGGTCTGATTGCTTCTTTGGGCAGGTGGTGCTGTGTCGTTATCATCATTGTCATTACACCCAGCCAATACAATCATCGCCAGAGAAAGCGATGTTACTTTAAATAATGTTGTTGAATTTTTCATTTTTTTATCATTTGATCAATTAAGACGGATAAAAAAATACGCTTTTAGTATGAATATTTGATGAAAAATGAAGATGATAAAAAATAGAAAAACATTAAAAAAGTTAATGATCGAGCCAAATTAGCGTAATAAAAAAAATTTACCATTTTAATAAAGTTCTATTTTATTAGCCTATAACTAGGCTGATGGGTTAGAAATATTAAAATTTGGACAAAAAACACAATTATCGAACAATATCTTAGCTAGAAGTTGTCTACAAATCCCAATTTTTTATTTAGAATAAATTTTTAATTGCCTTATCAAATTTAATCAAGTGATTCATTTCATAAGATTAATATGAACCGGAGATAATTTATGCAATGGACTAAACCAGCTTTTACTGATTTACGCATTGGTTTTGAAGTGACTATGTACTTCGAAGCACGTTAATCAATTTCATCTAAATGTGTCATAAGCCCTAGTCTTGTTCTAGGGCTTATCTCTTTCTAATAAGATATTATTTTATGTATATTCATGTTTTAGGCTCAGCTGCCGGAGGCGGGTTCCCGCAGTGGAATTGTAATTGCCCCAATTGTCATGGTGTTCGCACAGGTACAATCCAAGCTAAAGCACGGACTCAATCCTCAATTGCTGTTTCTGAAAATGGAATAGATTGGATTTTATTAAACGCATCACCAGACATTCGCCAGCAGCTTTTCGAATTTAAAGCAGCTCAACCAGCGCGTAAATTGCGTGATACAGGCATCACTAGCGTTATTTTAATGGATAGTCAGTTAGATCATACCACTGGGCTTTTAACCTTACGTGAAGGTTGTCCAATGAATGTGTGGTGTACAGAAATGGTCTATCAGGACCTGACTACTGGCTTTCCAGTTTTTAATATGCTCAAACACTGGAATGGTGGTCTTCAATATCACGAGATTAACCCTAAACAAGCTTTTAAAATTGATGGTTTTGAAAATTTAGAATTTTTACCTTTAATTATTAAAAGTGCTGCGCCACCATATTCACCACATCGAAATGATCCACATGACGGCGACAACATTGCCTTAATTATCAAAGACCATAAAACACAAAAACAGTTATTTTACGCACCAGGTCTTGGAAAAATCGATGATCACATCATGCAAATTATGCAGAGTTCAGACTGCGTCATGATTGATGGAACGCTCTGGACAGATGATGAAATGCAACAAACAGGGGTTGGAACTAAAACTGGCCGTGAAATGGGGCATTTATATATTAGTGGTGAAGGTGGTTCGCTGTCTTATTTAAATCAGCTGAGTACACCTAAAAAAGTGCTTATTCATATTAACAACACTAATCCAATTTTAAATGAAAACTCTAGCCAATTTGCTGAGCTTAAAGCAAACAATATAGAAGTTGCCTATGATGGCATGCAGATTGAACTCTAAGGTGAACCATGACTCAAACACCTGATGCTTTAACGACCGAACAATTTAAACAAGCGATTATTGATAAAGGCCAGTATTATCATATCTATCATCCATTTCACGTGATGATGTATGAAGGTCGCGCAACTCAACAGCAAATTCAGGCTTGGGTTGCAAACCGCTATTATTATCAAATTAATATTCCACTCAAAGATGCAGCCATTATGGCGAATTGCCCAGACCAACGCGTTCGTCAAGAATGGATTCAACGCATGATCGATCAAGATGGTGAAAATCCTGATGGTGGTGGCCGAGAAGCATGGTTACGGTTAGCCGAGGCTGTGGGCTTGAGTCGTGAACAAGTGATTTCTGAAGAACTGGTATTACCAGGGGTTCGATTTGCTGTAGATGCCTATGTGAACTTTGCACGCCGTGCCTCATGGCGGGAAGCAGCAAGTAGTTCTTTAACTGAACTTTTTGCCCCAAAAATTCATCAATCACGTCTAGAGTCTTGGCCACAGCACTATCCATGGATTGATGATAAAGGCTATGAGTATTTCCGTTCACGTTTAAGTCAGGCACGCCGTGACGTTGAACATGGCTTAACGATTACGCTTGATTCATTTACGACTCATGAGCAACAAGAACGAATGCTTGAAATATTGCAGTTTAAGCTGGATATTTTATGGAGCATTTTAGATGCTTTAACATTGGCATATGTTCACAATGAAGCACCGTATCACAGTGTGACTAGCAAACGGGTTTGGCACAAAGGACTATTTAAATGAATAAAGAGCAGTTTGATTTAAACCTTGTGCCGACATGGCGACAAGGTTACCGTTTTCAGTTCGAACCAGCTCAAAATGGTTTTGTGATTTTATATCCGGAAGGCATGATCAAGTTAAATGAAAGTGCAGGGGCAATCGGGCAATATATTGATGGTCAGCAAAATGTTTCCGCAATTATTGCCCAGTTAAAGCAAAAATTTGGTGAGATTGCTGAGATTGATCAAGATGTAGTGGATTACATGCTGGTCGCAAAGCAGCAACACTGGATCGATTTAGTATGATAGAAGGTGTTGGCCTACCTTTATGGTTATTAGCGGAACTCACTTATCGTTGTCCGCTACAATGCCCATATTGCTCAAACCCATTGGACTACGCCCAGCATAAAAATGAACTGACCACTCAAGAGTGGTTTGATGTTTTTGATCAGGCCCGCCAGATGGGCGCCGTTCAACTCGGTTTTTCTGGCGGCGAGCCATTGGTACGCCAAGATTTAGAACAACTGGTTGCACATGCTCACCAACAAGGGTTTTATACCAACCTGATTACCTCGGGCATGGGACTCACCGAACAACGCATTGCCGATCTAAAGCAAGCAGGGCTAGATCACATTCAAGTGAGCTTTCAAGCTAGTGATCCTGTGGTAAATGATGCCTTGGCAGGTTCAAAACATGCTTTTGTACAAAAGTATGAAATGTGCCGACTGGTTAAGAAATATAATTATCCGATGGTGCTCAATTTTGTAATCCATCGGCATAACATTGACCAGATTGAACAAATTATTGATCTTTGTTTAGAGCTCAATGCAGACACCGTCGAGTTAGCAATTTGTCAGTTTTACGGTTGGGCTTTTTTAAACCGTCAAGGTTTGCTACCAACACAGGAACAACTGATACGTGCGGAACGTATTACCAATGAATATCGAGAAAAATTAAAAGCGCAAAATCATCCCTGCAAACTCATTTTTGTAGTGCCTGATTATTATGAAGAACGACCAAAAGCCTGTATGAATGGCTGGGGTAAAATCTTTTTTACAGTTGCTCCAGATGGTATGGCGCTGCCTTGCCATGCAGCACGGCAATTACCAATTTCATTTCCAAACGTCCGTGAACATAAATTGTCAGATATCTGGTACAAATCAACTGGATTCAATCATTTCCGTGGTGACGCATGGATGCCTGAAGGCTGCCGCAGTTGCCCTGATAAAGATCGTGACTTTGGCGGATGTCGTTGTCAGGCCTATATGTTGACTGGCGATGCGGCTAATGCCGATCCTGTCTGTGGTAAATCGCCGTATCATCAAATGATTGAGCAAGCACGGGCAGAAAGTCATGTAGCCGCTCCACTACAACAGCTTGTTTTTCGGAACAGTAGAAACTCTAAATCTTTAAGTGCTACACAAAATATTCCAGTCCACACAATTACCGATAAATAGCAAGCAATAGGAATGTTCATGAAGCCTAGCAATATTCCAGTTTTTGATGGACATAATGATGCATTAACGCGTCTATGGCTAAGTGATCATGCAGATCCCGTACATGCTTTTATTCATGAACGCCTAGAGGGCCATCTTGATTTAAAACGCTGCCAGCAAGCAGGTTTTATTGGTGGAATGTTTGCCATTTTTTTACCTCCATTTAGCTATGTTCAACAGCATCATCCCAATAAACTATTTGATCAAAATGCTTCTGATTTTACCCAGCGGCAAATTGAACAGATTTGCTTAGAGCAACTCGATATAGCACACCAACTCGCAAAAGGTTCTACAGACATTCAAATTTGCACATCAGTTCAGGATATTCAGAGTTGTGTAGACATGCAGAAACTGGGCATTGTGCTGCATATGGAAGGTGCAGAAGCTTTACAACAAAACCCCGATTTACTTGATGTGTTTTATGACAGAGGTCTTCGTAGTATCGGCCCACTTTGGAATAGACCAAGCCGCTTTGGACATGGCTTAAATGCTAAGTTTCCTCACTCACCCGACACAGGAGCAGGCCTTACACAAGACGGCAAAGACTTTGTAAAGCGCTGTGCCGATAAAAAAATGGTAATTGATGTTTCTCACATGAATGAACGGGCTTTTTGGGATACTGTAGATCTATTGCAACAGCCAATCGTAGCAACACACTCTAATGCACATGCCTTGTGTCCCCAAGCGCGAAATTTAACTGATTCTCAACTCAAAGAAATTCGAAATAGTCAGGGCATAGTCGGAGTAAATTTTGATGTTGCTTTTTTAAGGCCTGATGGACAACGTAATGCAAATACATCTATAGATGTAATTTTAGACCATCTTGATTATTTGTTGGATCGACTTGGCGAAGAGCATGTGGGTTTTGGTTCTGATTTTGACGGCGCACTCATCGGGGCCGAGCTTGAAGATGTTATGGGCTTACATAAACTTATTCATCACATGCAACAGCGAGCCTACTCAAGCGAACTCATTGAAAAACTATGTTTTACGAATTGGAAAAAAGTGCTTTACCAAATTTTGGGTAAATAAGTTTAGAGCTAAACATATTAAAAATAACTAATTATTTGCATTTTTTGATTGGCCGAAATGACTTAAAAAAATACAATTGGTTTAATTGTCAACCATTCGTTAAATTCACTAAACTCAACCTTACTGAATGTAAGAACATTTAGTATTTCAGGTCTTTTGTGGTTTTCACATTACCCATTTCTTCATGAGAAGTAGAAATGGGTTTTTTCTTATCTCAATCAAATAAACGTGATAGTAATCACAATAATCACTAATTATTAGCATTCTCTCAATCCTATCTTGACTAAAAGATCTGCATTAAATACATTTGTAGTGTATTTAAAGATAAATAAAATTACTTAAAAGTAATTCATAATACTGCTTAGTCCTGAAATACAGTAAAAGGCCTACCCATTTGAGTAGGCTTTTTGCTTTGTATCAAAATTTATTCTTTTTAATTATTGGACTCTTCAATTAACATAAAAATTAAACACCTTACAAAAGCGGCGCAAATGAAAGCCGTTAAATAACAAATTATGTGCTATTAATTTAAGTTGATTTATCAAAATTTACTCCATCAGTCGAAGAGGTGCAAAATGTTAAAGTCAATTTTAGTAATAGGTACAGGTATTGCGATTGGGATGTCTATGTACAAGAAAAAGCAAAAGAACAGTAAAAGTTTTAACACGGATAGTGATACTGACTCAGTGACTAGTAAAGACAGGACTCAAAATCAAACTAATGGTTCACTGGATCACACTGTACAAGTTTAAATTTAAATAAAAAGGGGTTCAATTGAACCCTTTAATTTTTATTAAAACTCATAATTATTTTAAATAGATTAATTTAAAGATATTATTTTAACTCAAATAATTACTCAACTATTCATTTAATTATTACAAAAGTATGATTAAAACAAAAAAAACACTTTCATTATTAAAATTTACATACTGTATCAGTGGAGTCTTTATTATTATCGATGCGGATAATAAAAATGGAGACTAGAATGTCAAAGCGCCATATTTTAAAAGAAGTTAACGCTAAAAGTATGTGTGGTATGGAAATTGTTGTTGAACAAATTTATGAAAATATTTATGAAAAAAACTTTGTCGAAGCTGAGAGGGAGCAAAATTGGTTGCCACTTTCTAAAATTGTGATTTCAGATAAAGTTATTAATTTAGATCAAGATAATACCTTTGCTCATCCAAGAACAGGCAAGGTGTTTAAAGTCCTGAACTCTTAATAGTTTTAGTTCCACCAATCCACTTTGCAAGTTTTAAATTATTGAAGCGGCTCTTCCAAAAGTGTCGCTTCAATGCATTTAACTCAGAGCTAATTTCTTATATTAACGCTTTAATGAAGATAAATTGCATTTCATGACTCGTGATTAGCTAAGAAATAGGTTAATTTATTTATAAAGTTTTTAAGTAAACACTGATTTTTTATGATAATTGAGATAGAAACACACCCACTAGAACCATTTTTACCTAAAAATGCACATCTATTAATGTTAGGTAGTTTTCCACCACCTCGTAATAAATGGAAAATGGATTTTTACTATCCGAACTTTCAAAATGATATGTGGCGAATTTTTGGTTTAATTTTTTTTCAAGACAAAACTTATTTTTTAAGTGAAAACCAAAAAAATTTTAATGAAGAACGTATCCGAAACTTCTTGATTGAAACAGGTATTGCGATCTTTGATACTGCTTACCAAATTAAGCGATTAAAGGGGAATGCCGCCGATAAATTTCTTGAAATAGTAACGCCAACAGATCTTGCGGTTCTACTTCAACAGATTCCGTTATGTCAAACCATCATGACTACAGGTGATAAAGCAACTGACACTTTAATTTCAGTTTTACCAGAGAACACCGAAAAGCCGCTTATAGGAATGTCTACATCGACTTATTTTGCAGGAAGAGATATTAATTTATATCGCTTACCATCTTCCTCTAGAGCTTATCCATTGGCATTAGAGAAGAAAGCTGAGGCTTATCAAAAATTCTTTAAAGAGATTGGTATTTTATAAATAAAACTGAAGCGTCCTTACATCATCCATTCAACTGGTAAATATGAAACGGCTTTAATCATTGTACGTTGGAAAAGACTCGTATCTGGGTCTTTTTCATATTCAACAACTTTCCCATTCGATTGATAATCTAGCCAAATGATTTTCCCTTCACTATTTAGCTTAAGCTGATAGGCGACTTGAGGTAAGTGCTGATCGAGCATCACAGAAATTTGAGCCTGTAATTGACTCGACTCAATCACAAGACCAACCTCGGTATTTAAGTAAGTCGAGCGTGGGTCAAAATTAAATGAACCAATAAATACTTTACCATCTACATCAAAAAATTTGGCGTGTAAACTCGATTTATTTTTACCTTTTGCGGGGATAACGCTTCCGGTCACCACCTCATACCATGTTCTACGTCTGCGTTCTAAAAATGGCTTAAACTCAAATAACTCTACGCCACTTTTGAGCATTTCAACTCGATATTGACTATAAAAAGCATGCACAATTGCCACATCATTTGCAGCAAAAGAATTGGTTAAAACCCTGACTTTAACCCCTTGTACTTTTAGCTGTTTTAAATAGTAAGTGCCTTGCTGGGTAGGAACGAAATAAGCTGAAGCTAACTCTATATGTTGCTTTGGTTCACCCATAATGGCCATAACTTGTCCATAAAGCATCTCTTCTTTAGAAGCTACTTCTAAAATTTTTTTAGGTGAGTCTGCAACAAAATACGCTTTTGACCATTGAATTGGATAGCTTTCTAAAAGCTCTTTTAAATAAGTTTGTGCATCGTAAAGCTTATCTTCGGTTTGAGTATGATTTTCACTTTCATGAAGTAGATCATGATAATGCTGTCGTAAAGATTGCAAGTGGTGGGCAGCACAAGTTCCGACCAGCTCAGTGGCGTTTTGGCTTAGCTCGCTTTGCCAAAAATCATTAAAAACGGCTTGAGCATGCTGTACTGTATGCCCATAAAATAAAATATCCAGATCTGTAAACTGAAACTCACTACTTGCATCAAAATACTCACTACTGATATTTCGACCACCTGTTACTGCAATTACTCCATCTGCAATAATTAATTTATTATGCATTCGATGGTTTACTTTTTTGAAACGGAAAATATAGTCTAAAATTCTTATATATCTGAATTTGTATGGATTAAATAAGCGAATTTCAAAATTAGGGTGGTGGAGAAGGCTTCTGAGAACACCATCAAGCTTTACGCCATTTTGATCGTCAATGAGTAACCGGATTTTTACGCCACGATCTGCTGCCGTAAGTAGCTCATGCAGCATTAAATTTCCAACAAAATCATTTGTCCAAATATAATATTGTAAATCGATTTTTTCTTTTGCATTTCTAATGAGATACATACGAGAAGCGATACTGATAAAGGCATCATCTAGTGCTACAAAAGCGGTTAGTCCTTGTTTAGTTTTTTCCGTAGCTTGCTCATCATTTAACCAATTAAAGCTATTCGTCACTGTATCGTTCTCATCAGGGTCGTATGTATCGTTATACGAAGGTGTATTTGTAAAGCACCAAGCATTTAATGCCATACTACTATATTGCTGATAGAGTTGATGAATTCTAAGCATACTTATTTTCATCCATTATAATTTAATTAAAAAACAGTATGTTAGTTAAATAATCTTTACTCAAAACCCATCTTATAGACATCTATATGTACGCCAAAAGGTTATTTATATAGCTATTTTTGGCATAAAATTGTTAAAGTAAAAAGAAATCTACACCAGAAAAATGAAGCTACCAAACCCTATTAAACGTGAGGAAACTTACCGTATCAGCGTGACTTTTAACAAACAAAGATATTCTTGTACTCGGGATACAGCAAAGGAATGTGAGCAGTGGGCAGCATTAAAACTACTTGAATTAAAATCTGGCAAGGCCGAAATAGAGAAAGGTGGTAAGCTGCATTTTTCATTAAAAAACACTGAGAGAAATATTATTTAGAAAATGACGTAAAGTTAAAATCTAAAGAAACAATTCGCATCAAGATTAATAAACTTGAAAGTATGTTTGGTGACATAGCATCAAAAACAATTTGTCAAAAAAGCCCTGAACAATCAGGGCTTTCCAATGTAAGCTTAACGCGAGTATTAAAACTTAGAAAGAGATGGTTTCACCATCTAAAGGAATCGATACTTTATCTTGAATACCTTTTTCTTTTACATATTCAGTGAGCTGGGCACGTGATACAGACATATGGTTAATTGCATCCATATGAACGGCAACAATTTTAGCCTTAGGTGCTTCTTGAGTAGCATGATAAGTATCTTCTTTACCCATAATAATGGATTCTTTATATCCTTCCATCAAAGCATTACCTGTATTTAATACAATCACTTCTGGTTTAAATTTCTCTATAGCTTGATCGACCTCGGGACGCCAAATAGTATCACCAGCAACATAAATTGTTTCATGACCAGCTGCTTCAAAAACCATACCCATGGCTTCACCTAAAGCAGCCCCTAGCTTAGGATTGCGATACATCTCATCAGTACCATGTTGGCCACCGATTTTAGTTATTTTGACACCTTCAAATGTGGTCTGAGTTAAGATACGTACATCTTTAAAACCTTGAGACCGAATGGTCTTTTGATCATCTTTGTTTTGTACAAAAACAGGCATGTTCTTTGGTATAGCTGCTTGTGCGGCATCATCCCAATGATCTAAATGAGTATGTGTAACAATAATGGCATCAACACCTTCCAAAATCGTTTCAGGTTTAATAGGCAAATCTACCAAGGGATTACGTAAATAACTTCGGTAAGTATTTGGGAATCCTTCATAAAAACCTTTTTTTGCAAACATTGGATCAACTAAAAAAGTGGTATCTGCATACGTAATTTTTACCGTTGCATTACGAACTTCTTGTAGGTGAGTTATCTTTGACGTATCTCTTTGGACACTTTCATTCGCATATAAATTGAATGAAGCAGTTGCTAAAGTAATAGCGATAAGAGAACTATTTAAGATTTTTTTCATATCTAATTCCAGATAATTTACTGATATTGAAATTATGAGGAAAGAGATAAATATAAAAAATTGTCCTTAAGGACAACTATCGAAACTATTAGGACAAAATGCTATATTTATACTTTTCACAGCTAAAGAATTTGTATGGAAATACCAGTCATTGGGTTATTTGTTTATCCCAATATAAATCCATTTCATTTTTCTATTCCTCATATCATTTTCAATATAAAAATTGAGGATAAGAGCTTATTTAAGCTAAAAATATTTTCGATGGATGGACAACCTGTAAAAACAGAACAGTCAATGGTCATTATTCCTGATGGCGGAATAGAGCTAATTCCAGAATGTGATCTTATCGTTATCCCTGGTTGGGATGATTTTAACCATAAGCCAGAACCTTCTCTTATTGAAAGCCTTCAACAAGCGTATCAAAAAGGGAATAAACTTGTTGGTCTATGCTATGGCACTTATGCACTAGCGTATGCTGGTTTGTTAAGCAATAAAAAAGCCACTACACACTGGTTGGCCGAACAAGATTTTAACGAAAGATTTCCTGATATTAGACTCGACTCAGATGCTCTTTATACAGAAGACCAGAGAATTATTACATCTGCTGGTACAGGAGCAGCTCTTGATTGTTGTTTATACTTAGTTCGTGAAATATATAACGCACAAATTGCGAATAAAGTATCTAGAGTTATGGTCATTCCTCCACATAGAGAAGGAGGACAGGCCCAATTCATTGAACAACCTGTGGCGAATTCAAGTCAAGATGCGCAAATTAATGTCCTACTCGATTTTTTAAGAAAAAACTTAGCTCAGCAGCATAGTATTGAAATTTTAGCTGAAAAAGCACATATGACACGTAGGACATTTACACGGCATTTTAAAAAAGCGACTGGAATGACTTTGGTAGAGTGGATCAACACAGAAAGAATTAGGTACAGCTGTGAATTATTGGAGACAACGAAACTGTCTATAGAACAAATAACCGAGCTCTCTGGTTTCAACAATACGGTTATGTTTAGAAAAACGTTTCGTGAAAAATATGGCACAAGTCCTCATGCTTGGAGAAAAGCTTTTGGCAGTATTGAGGAAAAATAATTAATCTCTCAATACTGATGTGAATATGTAGATTTATATAAAAGCCCTCGGATGAGGGCTACTTTAGTCGGTAATCTGACTGAATATTAGGTATAGACATATTTTAAAGCAAATCTTCTATGTATTCCCAACCATGAGACTTCATATCTTCAAACTTTCTTTTTAATTCTTCTTTTTCATATTCACGTGTATCGTGCCCTAAAAGAACATGATACGAATTGCTCTCAGGCTCTATAGTCACCTCAGTAATTTCTACAGGTTGAATTACTCCACCTTCAGTTAAACCCATATCTGTAAAACACATACCTTTTACAGGAATAACAGTACAGTTATATTCTTTTGAAATAAAATAGATATTTGAAGCAGCAGAATATGTACGTGAAGCTCTAATTTTCATTTATATCTCCTTAAAGGATAGAGAAGATCATTTATAGTCTGGTGTTCTTCTAGAGTTAATACTGTTTAATTTATATAGTGATTTTATTTCAGTGGGCTGAGCTCGATATCTATTGAAAAAACACTTCATCCATCAAATGCCCAAAATAGAACACTTGTAAAAAGAATCCAAGAGATGGGTAAGACTCTAGGTTATGAAGAGTTTGTTAAACAATCTATGTTAAATAGAAGCTCTTATGATATGAGTAAGATAACCAGCCCAACATTAATTATTTCTGGTGCTAACGACCAACTGCGTTCAAATGAGGAAGCAACTGAATTATTAGATCAGTTACCACATGCAAAACTTGAGATAATTAAGAATACTGGTCACATGATTCCAATTGAACAATCTAAGGCATTGGCCTCCGTGATTTCAAACTGGTTAAGTGAAAAGGGTTTATATTCATGAACTAAGAATACTTTTTGATTAGAATAATTTCTCTTAAAAAGGTACTTAATTTGCATTAACTTTAATTTTTTCGGATGGTTATGCTTTTAAGTTTCATAAAAACACATTAATTACAAATAGTAATACAATAATTACATTATAAAACATAATATCTATCATACTTCCTTAAAAAGCTGAATGAGTAGCTGGACAATAAAAGGGAGAAAATAAGATGCCACAATATTTAATCATTGCTGAGAATGTGTACAAAAAGATTGAGGACAAAAAATTATTTTCAGAAAACTCAGCAGAGAACTTAAATCATTTGGTTGGTGTAATTCGTAAGGAAATTAAAGGAACCAAGTTTAAACTTAAATATAATTTTATAGATTTTGAAGAGTGCTTAACCAAGCCATTAGAAGAGTGCGCGATTAAGTTGGATACGAGTCTCATGCCCAACCATAAAAATAAAGATGAATATATACTTTGGCTCGCCGGCTTTATTGAAAGAATTACCACAGGAGGAGAGGCTAAGCTTCCTCCGATCTCAAAATTTATTCCTCCAGACTTTAAGTTTAACTATGAAGAGCCTCCTAAAGTGTCATCGAAAGGTGATGATGGAGAGATGATTATTAATTATTTCAAATCAGATGCCTTCACTAAAATTATAAAAGAAGAAAAATAAGTTTAAAAAATATAGAAGTGATCGTCCACTACACTTCTATATGTCGCCGTAAATTCAGCAACCGCCTTCTGGGGCGGTTTTTTAATTTAACTCGCCTTATTCTTATAAAATATATTGTTATAACTTTTCACAAAAGTTTGCATAATGCACAGAATCAGATTCATTAGACTAAAAACAGATACAACCTTCAATGTTAGTTTTAAATTTACTTAACTACCTTTTGGAGATATATATGTTCAAAGCTATGTTTTTCTTTAGTGCGGGTGCTGTTTTCGGTTACTGCTGTAGACACAAGGAAGAAAAGGCTAAAGAGGAAAATTCCTCTAAATAAGCTAAGTATATTCATAGAGAACTTACTGCTGAGTTGGTTCTTTATAAGGAGGTGTCTATGCTCCACAATCTTAGACAGGTTTTCTGTATTCACATCTGGGAATATGATTTTGATATTGCTCATGACGAAATTAAAGAATGCAGAAAATGTGGAAAAATTCACAAAGTGAAGAGTTCCCAAAAATTCACTTAATATCTAGGTTAGTACTTTTAGACATAAGTGAAGATTAAAAATTAAATAGGCTTAATATTTTAAATATTGAGCCTATTTAATATAGAACTTGAATCGATGGATTTTAGATGAAATTAAAATACTAATCAATTTAATCAGAATATAATTCAAACCCCATCACACTTCAAAAAAATAACTAGTTGCATTATACACAACCTATCAATTAAAATTAAAAAACAGCAACAATTTAATAAAAATTATAAACTTATTTTTATAACTGAAATCTTATACTTATATCTTTTAAACAACGAATAAGGAGATAAATATGCCAAAATACTTATTATTAGCAGAAAAAATTAATAAAAATATTAAAAGTAAGTCTTCAAACAATCACTTTAAAAACTTAAATAATCTCATTATAGAAATTAAAAAAGCCATTACTGGTACAGAATTAAAATTTTTATATAACTTTGTGAACTTCGAAGGTACGGTTGTGAGTGTAAAAAATGAGTTACCCATTAAATTAGATATGAGTTTGATTCCAAAACATAAAAATGAAGATGACTTTATTTTATGGCTAGCAGATTTTATTGATCGAATCACCGTAGATACCAGCAAAACAGCCATCAAATGAGAAAGATCCTAGTAAGACAAGATCACTTTCAAGTTTCTTGTTTAGGCGCTGAATTCATATCGTGTCGAACTCTACTTATATTTTCATAAATGATTTTACGCATTCTGTTTACTGCCCCCAATGGCTTATGTTCGGGTAAGGCATGCCATGGCGTAAAAGATAGATTTTCACAGAACTTATTTTGCTCAGGTGTGTCAAAGTCCTGCTTTGGAATATGAATAGTCGCTACTTGATAAAAAGGGGCCGCTTTCTCATCCCATTCTGTCATCGAGTCTTCTACTAGCATTTTATTTGAGGTCCGCGGCTGAATAAGGAACTCCATACATGCATCAGTATTTTGCAAAGTATTCTTTAAAGCTTCTCTTAAAAAATCATGACTCGGATTTTTAGGTAGATTGTTTGCTGTCACTGAGCAAGCACGTACTGAATATTTAACTGCTTGTCGATCATTACCAACCCCCAACTGATAGGGAACCATAGACCAGTAACGTGCATGGAGCGGATTTGCAATTTGTGAGTTACGTGCTCCAAGTGCATTCATTGTTCCTTTAAAGCCTAAGGCAAACGGAATATGAAGTTTTCTAATCATATTATGGCTATTCACATCATTCATAAAAGAAAGGTATCGTTTAGCATCATTCGCAAAAAAGACTGGGTGATTAATCATAATAAAATCTTGGGTGGTTGCTTGCTTTTCACTTTCTAAAATTTTCTCTCCAGATACACCTAAAAGTTTTATCGCTATGCCACGTGCGTCTTTCTCAATGTCAGCACTAGTGGCATCATTTGAAGCATTGGAAAAACGAATCCATGCTTGATAACTTTGGTCGGGGATAAATACCCCTTTAGCAAACTGAGTCGGTATATTTTTTGAGACATGAAATTCAGCTCGAACACACCCATGTGCTTTAGGATGGGCATCACGTAAAGCATTTCCCGCCGTATATTGTTCACGAATTGACTTTTCAATGACTTGAGCTATGTTCTGGGCTAACACTTCCTCATTAGGCTGTAACTTTTCCCCTAAAGCTGTATCAACTTCTGGATAAGCGATACTTTCTGAAGATATCTTTATTGGTATAGTTCTTTGGGTATGTAAAACTTCACTACAACCTGTTAGTGCAAACACAAGAGGAGTAAATACAAACAATGCCTTAAAATTTATAGGCTGAATAAAATTTGTCATTTATTATCTCCTCAGTGCAAAAAATATTTTAGGATAATATTAAATTTATTGTTTAACTTTATTTTGAGCTTTATAAAAATATTAACTGTAAATAATTTAAACCTCATTGTTACTTATCTGAACAATAAAATAAGAATTATTATTTAATATAAAACCTCTTAATACATTAAGAGAATGACGACATGATAACTAACCCACAAAATATACAAAATAATTCTAATTCATCACTACATCCCATCACTCAAAATACACTTATTGATCGGTTTAGTCCTATCTATTGGAGAATAGACGGTCCACAAACGATGTCTTTTGCTATTACTAATTATGGAAATGGTTTTGAAGCATCTTTTAGAGCGCGGATGGCAAATGATTTGGTAGGAATTACGTGGGATTCTTATGACACTAAAGACCATAAATTTTTAGCTTATCAAACCAAATATAGCTATGCAGGGGTAGTTTGGGACTTCGATATTGAGTTATCTGCCACGATGCCAGTGCTGAACAATCCAAGTTTAACGCCAACTTTAACGGTATACTATAATGAAAATGGTGTAGATAAAATTGCCTATGTTGTCTTATTTAGATACGCAAATAATCCTTCATCTCGTACAGCGCATATTCATATTAACTGGGATACAGTAAAAGCCGGCTTTTCTGCTACAGATAGCTTCCCAGTCACCAATATTCAGCGGATCTCATTTTCCGGTTTCACTAGCCATTATAATAGCCAATCAGCCACACCTTTAAGCCAGCCTGAAGATGGCTACATTCGCCTAACCAACTCGGTTGTTACCGGAACAAATGCAAAGTTAAATCTGAGTCGTGTTGTTGTGCCTCAGCATAGCTATGGCATCTGTACCAGCTATGACGACCATTACGATTTAAACCCGCAGCGCTTAGTCAACAATATGGCTGCTTTGGGATATCAAGGTTTGGTTAACCACTATTGTGGAATGTCGCATTACCCTGAAATGAAATGGAAAAGTGATATTAATAAATGGCAAATACCAGATACATTGGTGACGGGTGAGACAGTTGTTAACTCATGTACACGTAAATGGCATGAGAAATATGCTCAGGCTTTACATAACGCCAGTATGCAACCCATCTTTGGGGTAAGTTTTGAAATGTATTCCTTGGGCGCCAACGAGTTTTGGGCACAGCGTGACTGGAATAGTAATTTAGGTAAAACAGGCTACCAACCACCGAGCTATTTTTTTAGTTTAAGTGACCAAAATGCATTGGCCTACCTACATAAAGTCTTTATTGAGTTTGCAGATGCAATGGTTGTAGGAGGATGTGCTGTAAATATGCAGATTGGTGAGCCGTGGTGGTGGTATAACACTGGCACAAATTTACCTTGTGTGTATGACTATCCAACAAAACTGGCCTTTAATGCAGACACAGGTTTATATGCGCCAGATTTAGGCACAATTTATGAGGCAATGAGTAAAACAGGAACGCCGTATGATGAGTTTAAAACATGGCTTAGAAATAAATTAGGGCAAACCTGTCAAAACATTCGCACCGTTATCAAAGCCAAATACTCCAGTGCAAAAGTTAGCCCACTCATTTTCTTTCCTTCTATTCAATCTCCAATTCAGACACTAGCAACTTATATTAACTATCCAAGCACGCACTATTCATATCCTAATTTTGATTACATGATGACGGAAGCCTATGACTGGCTATTAGAAGCTCGCTTAGACTTAGCACATCAGGCAGTTTCCCAAATACCTATACAAGGTTTGGGCTATCCTGCAAATAAAGTCGTTTATTTATCCGGATTCGTTCCTGATGCATCTATTGCCTATATTTATGGATTTGATAAAACAAAACCTTATCGAACACCCATCTGGCAACGAATTTTTGGTGACATGAAAAATAATGTTTCTTTGGGTTTAATGAAGCAATTTATCTGGGCATACCCTCAAGTCATGTTTGATTCAATTACCATCGATACTACTCAAGCCCCAAATGGCTTTTTTGTAGAAAATACGCTTTATTCTCCAATTAGTGATAACACACCATATCCACCAGATATTTACCTATAAGTAAATATAAGCCGTTTATAAGATAAGTGATTTGATAAGAAACCTCTTCAAGCAAGAGGTTTCCTTCTTTTTGAAACATGGGCTTGCTTAGACGTATCCGACTGGCTATGCTGTGATAGCTTGTCATAAAAGCCAATTTTAATTTAAGCAAATTAAGCTCTTGTATTACTGTTACATAATCTATTTTGCTCGACTATAAATACCGAATGATTTAAAGGAAACCCAAAGATGAAATCTCGTGCAGCTGTCGCCTTTGCCCCAGGAAAACCTTTAGAAATTGTTGAAGTTGATGTTGCGCCACCTCAAGCGGGTGAAGTTTTAATAAAAATTACCCATACAGGGGTATGTCATACCGATGCTTTTACATTATCTGGTGATGATCCAGAAGGTGTTTTCCCGGCAATTTTAGGTCATGAAGGTGCAGGTGTTGTGGTTGAAGTCGGTGAGGGCGTAACAAGCGTTCAACCAGGTGATCACGTTATTCCACTTTATACAGCTGAATGTAAAGAATGCTTATTCTGTAAATCTGGAAAAACTAACTTGTGTGTTGCAGTACGTGCAACTCAAGGTAAAGGTGTAATGCCAGATGGCACCACACGTTTTTCATATAATGGCGAACCGATTTACCACTACATGGGATGTTCAACCTTTAGTGAATATACGGTAGTTGCAGAAGTATCTTTAGCAAAAATCAATCCTGAAGCGAATCACGAGCAAGTTTGCTTACTAGGTTGTGGTGTAACTACAGGTATTGGCGCCGTGCATAATACAGCAAAAGTACAAGAAGGTGACTCTGTTGCAGTATTTGGCCTAGGCGGTATTGGTTTGGCTGTTGTACAAGGTGCACGTCAAGCGAAAGCTGGGCAAATTATTGTGGTCGACACAAACCCAGATAAATTTGAACTTGCCAAGCAGTTTGGTGCTACAGATTCCTTAAACCCTAAAGATTACGATAAACCTATTCAGCAAGTGATTGTAGAAATGACAGGCTGGGGCGTTGATCACTCATTTGAATGTATTGGTAATGTCAATGTTATGCGCTCGGCTCTAGAGTGTGCGCATCGTGGTTGGGGACAATCGGTCATTATTGGTGTTGCTGGTGCCGGTCAAGAAATTTCGACTCGTCCATTCCAGCTAGTTACAGGTCGTAAATGGTTAGGAACTGCTTTTGGTGGGGTAAAAGGCCGTTCACAACTTCCAAAAATGGTTGAAGATGCGATGAAAGGTGAGATTCAACTTGAACCTTTTGTCACTCACACCATGCCTCTACAAGACATTAATACAGCTTTTGATTTAATGCATGAAGGTAAATCAATTCGTACTGTCATTCATTTTTAAAAAAGAAAAAGGGCTGTGATTCAGCCTTTTTTTATTTTATAGCTTTATATCTTAGATGGAATTACCACACATGTCAGTTGTGCCCTGAGGGTAGTTAAACTGTAGTGCATTACGGTCAGTAATGAGTTCATTAGACAACTCTTGTCCAAATAATTGTTCAGCATATATTGATATATCACTTGAAACAAAAAAGCGTATATTCTCAAGTGGAGCAGGCAAAGTAGATTTATATCCTTGATCAACACCATTTATAATAAAGCCAACTTGCTTAGTGTTCTGATTAATATAAATACCTAATCTTTGGTATCCATTTGCATTATTTGTCATGTTTTGACCTTTAGAATATCGACTGTCAGGGCCAGTCTCATCACTAAGTCGGTAAGCTACAGAATAGCTTAATCTAGCAGGATTCTCACCAAAATCTGGATCATAAGTCCCCATATCAAACCCAAAATTGGATCTAACTGTATAGCCATTATTTGTTACACCATTAAATCCAATGCCAGAGGAGTAATAAGCAGAATTTCCAAGTGATGAGTTCCCAAGAGCTGAGTTTGGAATCTTAAGCTCCATTTCAAATGCAATAACACCTGTGTGAGGTATTATTAAATCACCAATGTCATTAGTAGAATTAAGACTAGCTTTACTCCTAGCTATATACTCTACAGTACCATATTCATTTTCTGGCATAGGCTCTACTTTAAGACTAAATTTTTGGCCAATTATCAATGGGAATATTTTAATTGGCCAATAGTCAGTATGTTCGCCATTCCATAGATCATAATCTTCTTGAGTTACATCAAAATTATATTTGCAGACTGGGGCTGAAGAATTAAGGGAGGTAGTTTGAGCCAAAAGCATTTGAGGTGCTACTTTCTGATTCTTTGCAGTTGATGAAATGCTTTTAGATGCGACTTTTTGGCTTGACTCATTATGCGTTACTGTATTGGTATTATCAGTAGATACCTCATACCTTGCCCAACATAATGTAATTGCACTAACAGCAACTATACCTATTTTTTTCATAAAATATTCCTATCGAGTTAAGTATTAAATTTTTAGAAAGTATTGATAAAGTAGAATTTATTATTAATTTTAAATGTTTGAAATTATTAGTTTTATAAACTATTGAATATGATTAATCATATTCAATAGTTACAGTAGCCATTGCACGAACTTTACCAGGCGTAACATTTGCTGCTGTTTGATAATAGCGGGCAGTCATCGGTACGTTATATTGAAGTGTCTGGTTAGAAGACAATGTACCTAAGGCTAATTTGTCACCTTTTTTAATGACCTGATTCTTATTTTGATAATTCCAGAGTAACTGTACACCTACGCCGTTTGCTTTTTCAGATGTCGGAGCAGTATTTGCAAGTACCTGACTGTTAGTACCATCTTGGGTAAAGTCGTAAGTTAAACTAATCAGGTTTTTCTCTTCATAGCCAGTAGGGTTAATACCACCATTACATAAAATGTTCATATCAAAGGTTTGTTCGCCTTGAGTAGAACCAATGCCTTTGAATCCAGCCTTTGTAACTGTAGGAAGCTGTACAACTTTGTTGATGTTACCTTGGATTTCACATGAAGATGATGCAATGGTAATTGCATTAGCATCAACAGTACTTGTTAAGAAAGGTTGATTAGGAAAGCCACGGACATAATAGCTACTATATCTACCTGGTACTAACGTTCCAGAACCTGTTTGTGGAGCAATCTTAATGATTTCCACTACAAAATAACCAGCCCCCAAATAACGGGTACCTGAGATTCCACCACGTTCATACGGGTAATAACCCGAGAAATTGGCATTATTCTCAGCTTCACGGTATAAACGAATACCAATCCCCGGAATATTAGTCGTATAGATGCTATTGCCCAAAGAGCTTAAAGGGTACCCTTGGGTTAATGCAGCAATTACTGTGTCTCTGCTATCACAAGAACGTGCTTCTGTAGAAGTACGATCGATAGGGAAAGTTGCCTTTCTTAAAATTGCACCGACTTGATCACTAGGGCGTACAACAACACGTCCTACGGCCATCCGAACATCATTTGCTACATAGTTATAGATGCGGCATGCAGCATTAGCTTCGCCATACACACCAAGACCAGCAGTAAATAAGAAACCTGTTAATAATATCCTTTTCATTTGCAGACAGCCTCAGTCATTACCATGCTTTGTTGCTTATTTTGCAACTGATTACTGATGTTGTACTCAACCGAACAACGTTCATTACTTTCGTCGCCCCATTTCACATAAAGACGATCTTGAGCAAGAGGAGTACGTAAGTAAATCATACTACCTTGCGCAACAATACCCACAGCTTCATCTTTCTGATTAAAGACTTGAGCTGCAAACGGTAAACTGTTGCCTTCAGCAGTTTTACTATTAATGTAAACTGCATAACCAGTTTTAGTTGCAAAATCAACTTTAGCAATTGCACCAGCAAAAGGTGCAATACGTTGACTCGTTTCTTCAAGTTCTACTTGGCTCGACATCTCTTGTGGATCAAGAGTAATGTCATTAAGACGGTACGGAGTCACATACGGAATAACCGCATAACCTGCCTTATTCACACTTAAACCAACGGTATTATTAACTTTAGCTCCAGCTGCATCAGGTGCATGCACAAGCACCATCGTTTGGCCTTGTTCAGGTCCAAATAAAATGCCTTCTGAATGTGCAACCATACTACCACTTAAGCTAACCATTGCTTGTTGGTAAGAATCAGCAATACTATAAGAGCCGCCAACAGTTGCATAGTTAGTACGATAACGACCATTTGCGTTAAATGATGGATTTGCATAGTCCTGATGCGAGACAGAAGCACCATAACTAAAGCGATCACCCACCATTCCGCTTGCGCCAACAGTACGGCTATCTTCAGAAGCAGTAACGTTGACGTTGACTGAGTTCTTCTTGAAATTAATTGGGAATGAAAGCGTCATTAAATATTCAGTATCATGCGACGTATCATTTGAACCGTACTCAATCTTACGATTAATTGCAGATAAACCATAGGTTAAACCATGGTAGTTATTGCTATAACCAATTTGGTACTGTTTAGTACTTTCGCTACGGTTCCAGTAGTCAACCCATGAGCCAACTACATAGAAATTACCCCAACCTTCAGGTAGCCCTTGGTTTAAAGTAATTTGGAATTCACTGCGCTGATGACCCGCAGCAGCATAGGTATTTACGCCTTTTTCTTCTAAATCACGAATAAGCAAAGCATCACGTAATTTATAGAAGTTTTCTGTTGAGTAACGATATGCAGCAAGGGTTAAGTTTGTATTGGTCGGAGTAATTAATTTACTATAACTTAAACGGAAACTTTGCCCAGATTGTGATGACTGCTTTTTAAAGTCGGCTTCAGAGTGGGTAACATCTAACGCAACAGCACCAATTGGTGTAGCAAAAGCAGCACCTAATAACACAGCGGCATAGTTTTCCGTTGCTTGGATGCCTGTATAACCTGTTAGATAGTTGTTAATCCCTTGCTGATATTTACCCTGAACAACCCAAGGATTAATATCAATGTCTTGATCGCGGAACTGCCCCACAGTTAAAGAGTAACGGTTTACACCCGGACGCAACATTTGTACAACTGAAGCATACGGAACCGAGAATTTTTGTATTTGGCCATTTGCTTCAATAATAGAGACTTCAATCTCGCCACCAAAACCAGTAGGGTAAAGGTCGTTAATTTCAAAGTTACCTGGCGCAACAGTTGTTTGATAGATAAGTTGGCCTTGTTGACGAACTTCAACTTTTGCATTGGTTTTTGCATTACCACGAATACGAGGGGCATAGCCCAACATACTATTTGGTAACATTCGATCATCACTTGAGAAATCAATACCACGATAACCAATAGAGTCAAATACTTCGCCGTTTGTAAAACTATCACCTAGCGTTAAAACACCGCGGTATTTAGGAAAGGTTCTTTGTAAATATGTACTTGTTTCTTGATAATCAGATTTAGATTGATTTTCAGCCGGGGTATCTTGCCATTGCCATTGGCCATTATGACGTAATTGCCAACCTGCTACATTTAGTCCAGCTGTAACGCCCATAAATGCGTTTGTTGTTTCGCTTTGGTCACCAGACTGACTAAATGTTTTATAGGCACTACCACTATAAGATAGAAAACCAGCATTAATGCCTCGATCCCATATACTTGGGTCGACATAGCCTTGCGCATTTTTTTGTAAAGCAACTTGCGGAATCGAAATATCTACACGTAAACGAGATGTGTCAAACTCATAAAATGCATTTTCAACCCACTCTTCAATTTTATAACAACTACTATTTTCTTTTTGAACAGGAGCGTGTTGCGCTAAAATCTCTTGTTTAACACCATATTCAGCAAGAGTATTTCCCGTAAAGCAGGTTACAGCATTTTTATTTGATTCTAATGCTTTAAAAAACATACGACGTTTGCCAAACCATTGGCCATTTACATATAGGTCAACATTATATTCACCTGGTAGAACAGGATTGCCGTATTTAAAACGAGAAATATCGACTTTTTGTGCATCCCCAATTAAAAAAGCAGAATCGAATTCAGCCTCTACGGGAGCACTCGTAGCTGTTTCTTCCGCATGCACGAATACAGGCATTGTCATTGTGACAACACCAGAAGCCAAGTAGTAACAAATATGGCGTTTTAATAATTTATAAGATTCTTGCCTTTTTTTTGGCATAGCTAAGTCCGCCTACACATATAGGTGCTTAAATTTATTAAAAAGATAAATCTGATTACTAAAGTTTTATTGGGTGTTCGACTCGACCACCGTAGTCATTGACATTAATAAAACTCATATCTTGAAGATTGCCATTCTTAAGCTGAACTGACGCTTCAGAAAAAGGCTTAATCATTAGCCCTTGAGGTAATAAATCAACTTTTTTATCACCTGCCTTTTGGTAAACAGAAGTCAACGTGATATGAAAAGGGGTAGGATTTTTTACCGTTAAACTTTGACCAGATTTAATCCATTGAAGCTTATCTGATGCTAAATTCGCATCTTCTTTAATCGATGATGGACGATAGAAGAATTTAATGCGTGAACGAATTGCAAGTTGCAGGAAATTATCAGGTGTCGTATCTTCACTTTTTGAAGTAGGTCTAGGTGGAATATCTAAAATATTCAACCACAAAACCGTTTCTTGCTTCTGATTTAATTGAGAAGCATTTGGCAAAGCAGTAATACGAAGTGTCTGACTTTTTGTAGCTTCAACACGAGAAATTGGAGGTGCAATCATAAAAGGAACTTTTGATTGGTCTGGTGTACTTTTTGGATCACCTTCGTCAATCCAAGCTTGGACAAGTGCTGGCTTTGAACCGTTATTGCTAACTTGTAGCGTAACTTCTCTAGCATCCGACGGATAAATTACACGAGTGCCATGAATTACAATTTCTGCTTGAGTAGCAGGTGCGACAACCGCTGAAGCAAATGCCAAACCTAACAAAAAATTATAACTGTTCAATTTCATTTTTCGAGTTCTCAACCAAGAAAGATTCGGGAAGGTGTTACACAAAACAGGGCTTCCATGCGAACATAGAAACCCCGCTATCAATTAATTATTGATAGATAATTGTGTATTGAACAGAAGTAGTTACTTTACCAGCAGTAGAAGCGCCAGTTGCATAGTATTCAGCATAGTAGTTAAGGTCAGCACTTGCGCCTTCAGCTACGTCAACCCATTGAGAGTTAGCTTGAGCACCATTTGCACCCGCAGCAAGTACTGGGATGAAGTTGTTGTTGTTACCTAAAAGTTGAACGTTAACGTTTTTAGCACCAGTAGCGTCTTGGTTAAGTAAACGACCAGTATTAAAGTCAACAGTTGCACCTGGTTCGAAGTAAGTAGCTACTTTACCTTCAGAACAATTCGCTAAGTTGATTTGGAAAGGAGTACGACCAGCAACATCCCCAGCAACAGCTAAAGTTTGTTTAGAAACAGTTGGAAGAGTAACTGTGAAGTCTTTACCAGCTGGGGTAACGATGTCACAAGTTTTGTCTGTAACTAAACCATTAATTGTAATTGTACCATCAGCAGCTTGAGCATTCGCAATCCCTACAACCGAAAGAGCAGCGATCAAAGCAAGTTTTTTCATAGTGTTTTCTCAAAAGTCTGGATAAAAGTTTATTTCCTTACTTTTCCAGTGTTTGACATCTTGAAAAGTAATGCGGCGATCTTAACACTTCTCAAACAAAATGCAAACCAGATCACATTATTTTTTCATAATTTTAATTGAATCACACTTTGTATTTGGTATATAGAACGAGAAGAAATAGCTTATATAGCTGTTTATAAAAGTTTTTTTATTTTATAAAAAAGAGACATTACGGAAAAAAGCAAGTTACATAAGAACACTATGTAAAGAGAAAAGAATTGAACAATTTATGTGAAAAATAAGCTTAAATTCTTAGAATACAATTATATAGAATAAATTATGAATATGTATACAGAAAAAACATACAAATAGTCACTTTTTATAGAAAAAGAGTGATTTATCTATTTTTCATCAAAATATGCGATGAGTTCGACAAATCACTCTTTAATGAAGCTTATTATAGGAATAGCCTTAAGTGCTATGCCTAATAAGTTAATGATAGTTGATAACCACGACTTTGTGGTTAGAACCTATGCTTTCAATGCTAGTGTCCATTTTCTCAGTATGTTGAGCTAAGTTAGAAAGACTATTTTTGTTTAAATATTCACTATCAAGTTTAATATTTAAATTATTTACCTCAACACATTCTATCTCGCTACGTTCTGTTGAACATGTATCTTCAACAATATTTCCTCTTATCATTATTGTGTTATTTGCATAACAAAATAGTGGGGAAGTAGAAAGCACCATCAGAATAAGAAGTTTAAAAATATTATTTTTCATTTTATATGCCTATTTATAAAATAGTTTATATATATTTGATACAATATTTTTAATTTAAAAACAATCATTAACTTTAAACCAATAAAAATTATTAATTTCCATGTGATATAAATCACATTAACTACCTTAAATAAGGTAATGGTTAAAATTCTTACAATATTATTAATAAATATAATAATTATAATGCTACAAAAACCATCAATATCAAACTAAATGATTGATATTTATATAAATTTAAGAATTTCACTTTTATAAAAGAATAAAATGATATATGGTTAAATATTTAATAAATATGTAATTTATTTTTCATAATTTTAGTATTTGTATTTAAAATAAATTATAGAGAAGTAAGATGCTAATTTTATTTAAAATGTGATTAATTACACCTTTTAATTACAAAGTGGAAATTAAATTATTTTTCAAAAGTGATCACTACATAGACATAATTTAAAAATTATTACACATTTTAAATATATTAAGGTGCAAAAGCTAATTTTAGCTTTCTAAGGCTTCTTAAAATTCTTCTTGGAATATAAATGTGTATATTTTTTTCAAAATAAAACTATATCAGGTAGAAATATGGGCTAGAGAAAAGGACTGATAAGTAGTATTCAAATACAACATCTAAAGGAAAATTACTCAAAGTAGATGCACGTGCTGGAGACAAAAGCACAATGAATATTCGTTTAATTCTAGAGTCACAGAAATTTGATCATGGAGTTGAGCAAATGGTGTCATGTATGCAGATAGTTAAATTTCATGAAGATCATCAACATTTATTTGAGTTTTATAAATATTATCTGAATAAAGAAATCTTTATTCCAGTGACGTTGTCATCAATGGCAGCAATATTTTTTATCGTACAACTGTGATGGTAAGGCAACAGCAAGAAGAAAATGTAGCTAAAGCTTGATAGAACTAAACACATAATAAGGAATTATATAATTGTTCGTATAATGTATATTATGTTAAATAGGATATTTAGAAAGTTACCATATATAAGGCTCTGGCTACTCTGTGTTGTTGCTACGGCACTTAATTCTTTACTACGGTGAATTCTTAGCTTGGTATCTACTTACTAGATGCAAGATAATAAATTTGCATCTCAACAAGCTTATGTGACTCTCTAAGTTTTTTAAATCCACATAACCCTATCGATCTACTCTTATGAAGCGTAATTTAATAAGAACCTTTCTATATCACTTATCATTCTTTCCACGTCTTCTCTAGTAAACTGATCATAATTTCCATGAGCAGCATTATTTCTGATATCAGCTAAAGCTGTAATTTGCTTTTGCTGTAGTTTGTTGTAGACACTGTCCTTTGCCAAATCATCATTTAACTGAGTTAACTTTTTACGTTCTGTATCTATGTTATTGTTTAAGCATAATTCCTTAATTGCCGTTTCTAAAACTACTCCAGCAATTACGGCTGCAGCATTTTTATAGCCGTTCTCTAAAAGTGATTTAGCCTGTTCAAGCTCGCTATCAAAAACTTCAGCTTGTACTATCTGTTTGAATGTTATTAAAAAACCATTATATAAATCGTCATATGTTGCTTTTATTACAGGTAATAATCTGTTTAAAACAAGAGCATTTGTATCATAAAACTGATATTTTTCAGCACTTAAAAAAGCTTCATAATGTATTGAATTAATTCCACAAATTAATTTTAAAAGATGCTTGATTTTGATTTTCCATTCTATATATATCGAGTCTCCTTCTTTTCCTAAACTTTCATATTCTATATTCGTATTACTTGCTGGAACTGTATGCATTAACGAACTTAGTTCAACTCCATCATTTAGAAGTTGTTCAAATCGGTTAAGTATTTTTTGGCTCATAAACACTCCAATATTAACTAATTATTAGAAATTTAATTTTTATGTACAACCAGCTTAACACGGCGCTTAAGCTTTTCAATAACAGTTCAAATACTCACACCAACTGTAATAAAAAATACTCAAGCAACCTCTTCCTTTCATCTGGTTTGTTCGGATCTAAAAGCTGAACCATCGCGCCATCAATCACAAATAAAAACATGTGCGCATCTTGTTTTGAGGCTTCTTCATTGGTTGTTAAAAGCAGTTTATAGATTTCATTAATCAGCCAATTTCGATAATCAATTACGACCTGATAAGCCTTTGGATGGGTTTTCGCAATTTCAAATATAGCTTTAAACGGCAAATGGTAAAGCCCATCTAAATCGGTGTGTAAGTAATAAATTTTGCGGAGTTTTTCAATTAGTGTTAATTCTTTTTGAATCTGGATAATTGAAATGACCTCATGTTTAAGGCCGTCTTTCTGAAAAGTTATGCTCATTTCAATGAGACGTTCTTTTGAGTGAAAATAGTTATAAAAGGTAGCTTTCGGGATTTTTGCAGCCTCAACAATTCGGTCTACGCCGATATTATGAAAGCCGTATTTGTTAAATAAATATCTTGCTGAATGAAGTACGCTTAAAGCACGAAATGGAAGATCTGAATGTGGCATAGTTTTACCGTTCTAAAATAAATTCTTGTTGTATATAAATGAGATATAAAAACTGCTGCCTTTTTTAGAGAGAAAAAAAGGCATAGCAAAGCCATAAGACTGTGCCCAGCACATCTCAAGTTTTATTGTTGATTAAGTTTTTAGTCGAAATGAATGAAAGCCTGAAAAGCCTAACGGCGATCAAACCTTTGTCAAAAGTTTAAGTTGTGTCGTTATAGTGAATTTTGGCAATGTCTGCCAAGAAATGATGAATGCGCAAAGCCAACTCCTTTATATATGGAGTTCTGCCAGACATTTAAAATTATGGTGGCAGAACGAAAGAGGGTTAGCAGACTGGTACGACAACCAGCACACCCGAGGGTGTCCCTCTCCCGTCCTACCGCTACGGGAGGGAACGAGGAGCTTACGCACAAAACTATTCCTCAGAAGAAATAATCCTGATGCGGTCGTATACGGTCTGCTAAAACCGTCTGGCAATGTAGGCCAGCAGGCAAATGGTAATCTCCAATATTTAAGGTGTCAATGTGAAATTGGCTAGAAAATATTTAATTAATTATTGTTTTTCATTTAATTACACAATTAAGGAAAATCTTAAGTAAAGATTAATAGTTAAAGAGCAAAGAAGTTGATTCTCTTCATATATTATTTTGTCTCTACTCTATAGAAAGCTTCAGAAATTAAAATATCTACTTTAGGTTTGGCTATCGATAAAGCTTTTACCGACAGCCCTTTTAAACATTTGGCTTAATCGAACTTAAACAATTCAGGACTAAGACGATACAATGACTCAGAGTTTGCCTGAATCAAAGCTGCATGCATTAAGGTTCTCGGTAAAATACGTTCAAAATAAAATTGTGCCGTAGAAACTTTTGCGAAATAAAATTCATCTTTGGTGCCTTGTTCAATTTTTTCTTGAGCAATTACCGCCATTTTAGCCCACAGATAAGCAAAAACCGCATAACCAGAAAAGTAGAGATAATCAACAGCCGCTGCTCCAACTTCATCCAGATTATTGTTGACTTTGTTTTTTAAATCTTCGGTTAAATCAATCCATTGATTTACGACTTGATCTAACTTTGAAAGCATAGGCTGTGTAACTTCATTTCCTTGATTTATGTTTAAAAAGTTTTTAATTTCGTCTGTTAATAGCAGAAGTAAACTTCCTTTTGAACCTATTATTTTACGAACTAGCAAATCAACTGCTTGAATTTCAGTAGTACCTTCATAGAGTGTAGAAATACGAACATCTCGTGCGATTTGTTCCATTCCGTGTTCAGAAATGTAGCCATGACCACCAAAAACCTGCATACCATGTTTTGCAGATTCGACGCCTAATTCAGTCATAAATGCTTTTGCGATGGGAGTAAGTAACGCTAATTTATCTTCAGCATTTTTTTGTTCTAACTCATCACTAGAAAGATCAGCAATGTCTACATATGTAGATAGATAATATGCTAATGCTCGTGAACCCTCTGCAAATACTTTTTGCGTGAGTAGCATATTCCGCACTGGTGCATGCACAATAATTGGGTCGGCCGGTAAATCTGGATTCTTAATGCCAGAGATAGAGCGCATTGCTAACCGCTCTTTGGCATATGTGAGTGCCCCTTGATAAGCAGTTTCTGAAGCAGCTAAGCCTTGTATAGCGGTACCTATCCGTGCTGCATTCATGAAAGTAAACATACAATTCAGACCACGGTTTTCTGGTCCAATTAAAAACCCTTTGGCATTATCGAAATTTAGTACACATGTCGCATTACCATGGATACCCATTTTATGCTCTAAAGCACTACAAACCACGCCATTTCGTTCAGCAATATTTCCATCTGTATCTAAATTAAATTTAGGCACAATGAATAAGGATATTCCTTTGGTACCTAATGGAGCATCAGGTAAGCGAGCTAAAACAATATGGATAATATTTTCGGATAAGTCATGTTCTCCAGCTGAAATAAAAATTTTCTCTCCAGTAATACTATAGCTACCATCTGAATTAGGAACTGCCTTAGTGCGGATTAAACCTAAATCGGAACCAGCATGTGACTCTGTTAAACACATCGTACCAGTCCAAATGCCAGAGATTAGATTAGGAAGATATTTTTCTTTTTGCTCGTCTGTACCATGGCTTTCAATTGTAGACATCGCACCATGTGATAAGCCGGGATACATTCCCCATGCCCAGTTGGTTGAAGTTAAAATTTCAGAAATAGCGATCCATAATAAAGATGGAACCCCCTGTCCTCCATATTCTTCATTACCTGTTAAGGATGGAAATCCAAGTTCTACATATTTTTGGTAAGCTTCTTTAAAGCCATCTGGTGTAGTGACAACTCCATCTTGAACTTTACAGCCTTGCTGATCACCAATAGCGTTCAAGGGAAGCAATTCATTTTCACAGAAATCTGAGGCAACTTCTAAATATTGCTCTACGATTTCTGAGGTCATTTTATCTTTAGATTCAGGGTATTTTGCATAGAGCTTTTCAAAATCCAATAAATCCTTAAAAACAAAATTGATGTCACGAAGTGGCGATATATAACTTGGCATATTGATTCCCTACCTTTTAAATTCTTGATTCCATTTTCCTATTCGCATCTTCTGAGGAGTGATCATCTCAAAAGTATTTCATGATTTGAAATAGGCGGTTTTGGGTAAAAATATAGGCAAAAAAACAACATTAAAAATAACTTGTGTGCATGTTTAATTATTTATTTAATTCATTTTATTCATTATAAAAAATTAGTTAAGCTCAGAAGAAGCTAAGGATTAAGAGAGTTAGCGTCGCATTGGAAAAAGTAAAATCTTAATTTCCTATAAATGAAAATTTCCAAAGATTTTAATTATTTTTCAATAAGTTAATTCTTTTATAGTTATTAATTACAATCTTTTGTGTGAACATGGATATTAAAGGAAAATTTTATGGAACTTAAGCCAACACCAGAACAAATTGAAGCATTTCGAAATGACGGCGCATTTCTTTTTAAGAACTGTCTTACAAAGGAACAGTTAGAAGCATGTTATGAAGCTTTTAAATGGAATGTAGCAAATCCAGGTCCATTTAATTTTCGTGCTTTAGAAGGAACTAAATTACAAACACATATTGATAATGCAAACCCTATGGCTAAAGAGAAATTAGACGCACTTGTTAAGTCTCTCCCTTTTGGCAAAATCTTTCAGGAATTATGGGGGTCAGAGCATGTATGGTATTACGCAGAAGAAGTATTCGCTAAAGAAGGTGGAAAAAGTGGTCGTGGACCATGGCATCAAGATAGCTCTGTTATGCCATTTACTGGAAAACATTGGGGCAATGCATGGATTTCTTTCCAATCTGTTCCAAAGAAAAACTCTCTAGAAATTATTCGTGGTTCGCGTAATGGTATTCAATACGACGGCGCAAGTTTTAGTAATGCAGATGACCCAACTGATCCGGTTTACGATGATGGAACTTTGCCTCGATTACCCCACATCGATAAAGACCTAGAGCAAGATCCTAACTCATGGGATGTTTTATCTTGGGCAGTTGAGCCGGGTGATGTTCTTTTCCTTCATCCACACTCTCTTCATGGTGGAGCTGGAGTAGATGAAGACTTCCCAACTCGCCATACTTTTGTATTCCGTTTCTTTGGCGATGACGCAAGATTCCGTTGTTTACCTGAAACAAATGAACGTTATGCACGTAATGGCGCACTCTTTAGAGAAGAAATGGCCAAACTCAATGATGGAGATTTATTCCGTTCGCCAATTTTTCAGCAAATTGCATAATTAGAAATAAAGGACGACATTATTATGGAAAAACAACTCATCAATCCGGGTGTTCGTAAACAACGTTACTACGATGAACTGCACTTTTCGTCAGCAACACGTGTTGGGGATATGGTTTGGGTATCTGGCTGTGTGGGAGCAAACGTTGAAACAGGTGTGATTGGCACCACCATGGAAGAACAAGCTCAACAAGCTTTCGAAAATGTTAAAGAAGTACTCGAAGCCGCTGGCGCTACCATGGCAGACATTGTTGAAATTATGACATTCCATACCGACCAACGCGGAGAAATAGCTGAGTTTATCTCTGTAAAAGATAAATATTTACCAGATAACTATCCTGCATGGACAGGTGTAGGCGTTTCTCAGCTAGCCCGCCCTGAGTTTAAAATCGAAATCCGTGTTATTGCCGTTGTAGGATGTGGGGCAAAATAACACTCAACTACAAAGCTAATTTTTTAAGGAAAGACCAAATATTCAAAGCTATCTTTTTGCATATTAATAATATGCAAAAAGGTTTAGCTGTACTCAAATTTTAATTTGGTCTTAAAAAAATAAAAATTTAACAGGAAGTTAAATATATGGGCAATTCTGAACCTTCTATCAATTTAAGCTCATCCGCTGACTTAATCGCGCGTATGGATCGGCTACCAGTAATGAAAGTACATTATTTTTGGGCAGCGTTACTTGCCGTAAATCTAATGTTGGAATACTACGACAACGCAATTTTTGCGTATGCCGCACCGATTATTAAATCGCATACAAATTATAGTACCGAACAAATTGGAACTATTTCCAGCATGTTTTTTGTAGGGATGATTATCGGGGCACTCCTAGGAGGTAGACTCTCAGATAAATTTGGACGTAGATCAGTTATTTTCTGGGCGACTCTCCTTTATTCTGTAGGCTCTCTCTTTACTGCGCTTTCTACAAACTATGAAATGATGTTAGTCTCAAGAGTTATCACAGGAATTGGAGTCCAAGCGGCTACATCTGTACTTTTAGTCTATATCGCAGAAATGTTTCCAAGCCATACACGTGGTCGTTTTTTATCAATAGTTACTTTTGGTTTTGTTATCTCAGGTGTAGCAGCAGCTGCATTGGCACTATTTTATTTACCGAATAGTGGCAAGGATGCTTGGCGTCACCTATTTTATGTAGGTAGCGTGGGTTTATTAATTGCGCCTATCATTCGTTTTGGGTTGCCTGAATCTATTCGATGGTATATTTCTAAAAACAAATATAAACAAGCAGAAGACTTAGTTTTCAAACTTGAGCAAAAAGCTATTTCAAGTAATCAAATATTGAAAACGCCTGAAGTCATTGTTATAGAAAACTCTCAAGAAGCAACATTTTCAGAACTATTAAAAAATAAAGCAGTATTATTCACAATTGCGATTGTTGGCATAGGTTATTTTGGCTCAACTTTAGCATATTACCTATTCGGGAACTGGGGCATTTACTCTTTAGTCTACGGACTGAAATACAGTGAAGATAAAGCCTATTATATTTTCTTTATGTGGAACGTCATTTATTGCGTAACTCCTTTCATTGCTATGATTGTATTAGATCGTTTTGAACGTAAATCAATGATTTTAGCAATGTCTGCATTAGCTGCATTACCTCTTATCGCATTAGGGATCTCTACGACTAGTTGGATATTAATCGCTGCGGGCGGTCTTACTTCAATTCTCACAGGCATGGTGATTAATGGATACTACACTTATATTCCAGAAACCATACCCACTAAGCTACGAGCACTTGGAAGTGGAATCATTATTTCATTAGGTCGCTTTGGCGGTGCTGTCTCTGGTGTGTTAGGCGCATGGCTCTTTACAACGGCTGGAATTCAAGGCGTTATGTTTACAGCCGCAGCGATTTATATTCTATTTGCTCTTCCCGTTATTTTCTTTGGTCCACTCACAACGAACCGCACTCTTGAAACAGTTAGTCGTCAAGGATTAGGCGATAAATAAAACCCACTCGTAATTAAATCAGTTAGAAATCTTGCGATTTTTTCATCGTGAGCTGGATTAACTCAGTCTAATTTCATGATATTTAAGGAAAAAATCATGTCAAAGAAAATTCTACCATTTGTTGTTTTAAGCTGTATTGCAAACTCAACCTTAGTTCAAGCAGTTGAAATTAATAAAGATTTGAATTTAAATTTTACTGCCACAGCAATGTCTGAATATCGTCGCTCAGGTTTTGATTTGAGTGATGGTAAACCAGTCGTGCAAGGTCTTGTATCACTTGCCCACAAATCGGGCTGGGATATTTCTGCACAGGTTTCAAACTATGATGTAACCGTTACACCAGCAAAATATGAAATCGCCTATACCGTTGGTTATTTTCATCCTTTTACTGAAAAAGTTTATGTGTATTCATCTATCGGCCAGACAGTCTTACCAAATTGGGCTGATGGTAATGTCACAGAATGGTTTATTAGCGCGAATGCATATGGAGCTTTCTTTAATTATTACTATGATTGGGGGAAATATTCAGATGCTCAATACCGTTATATTGGCTATAAATATAATTTCCCAAAAAATGTATGGCTCGATATGCGTTATGGTTATAACGATTTAGGCATGCAATTGATCAATGAAGATGGGGATATCCGACATAATTACAGTACGCGTAAAGTTGAATTAGGGAAAAAATATAACGGAATTGACTATACCTTAACTTACGTCGATACAGACTTAACGAACTCTGAATGTACACAAATCATGGCTTTCGGAGACAAATGCTCAGCCACTGTAGTATTTGGTATTAAAAAGACTTTTTAACTCAAGAAATGGCAAGTTTTCTATTCATAAGAAAGCTTCCCATTTTTTATATTCAGAATTTAATTTTACTGTTTAAACACTGAAATTAAGAGGATTTCTTATGATACAAGCAAAACGGATAGGTATTTATGGCACAGGTAAAGCAGCCTCTCAAATTATCAAAGCCTTAGAAAATAGCCCGCATAGTCTTACGGCTGCAATTGCTTTTTTAAAAGAACAAGATGGTGAAGATATAGGCACATTAACTGGCGGTAAGCCATTAGGTATTAAAGCAACGCTTGATCTTGAAAGTTCAATTAATTCTAAAGAATTTAATGTTTTGCTTTATGCAGGCTTAGGTGGCGAGACATTATATAAAACTATGATTTTATGTGCGAATGCTGGAGTTGATTTAATCCACGCATGCTTTGCTCATCCTAAACTCAGACTCTCTCCAGAGTTATATAGACAAATACAAGATAAAGCTTTAGTGACCGGATCTCGTATTGTTGGAACAGGTATGTTACCGGGATTCTGGTTAGATGTTGTTCCTGCTCTATTTACGAGTGCCTTACCCGCTCCTGTTTCTGTAATTGGAGAATCATGCGCAGATATAACCACGTGGGGGTATGGTGTATTAGCAAATGAGATCGGTGTAGGTCATCCACCTGAACCAGATTCGGTTGGACCTATTGGGGGCATACTGCAAGAATCTGCGTTAATGATTGCTGAAGTATTAGGGTTAGATGTTATGCCTGAACGTAGTGGAGGTTTTGTAATATCGGACATCGCAACAGAAGTAATTGGTATTCCGGTTAATGTAGGTGATCGTATTGGTTTTGATGAAACTGCCAGTGTTGTTTCTGAGGGTAAAGAGCGAATAAAGTTAGGATGGAAAGGTCTTCCAGCAAATTACCATGGTTTCAAATCCTCTTTAACCATTACTGTTATCGGTGGAGATGGTTCTCAAATTAAAATTGATACTACCCGTCCTGTTGATCCTTACCCGGGAACAGCAGCCCGTTTTATCCATGCGATCCATGGCATTCAAGCACTAGCTGGTGGGCTACATACTCCTGTAGAAATGACTATTTAATAAAATTGTTTTATAAAAAAGCAGTCAAAATAGACTGCTTTTTTATTCTTTGGACATCAGGCGATTTCAAATAATCCCGCAGCGCCCATACCACCACCAATACACATTGAAACTACGACATATTTCACACCACGTCGTTTACCTTCAAGCAATGCGTGTCCAACCAGTCGAGATCCTGTCATCCCATATGGATGGCCTATTGAAATACTTCCACCATTCACATTGTATTTGTTTGGATCAATTCCTAAATGATCACGACAATATAAAACTTGGCACGCAAATGCCTCATTGAGTTCCCATAATCCAATATCATCTACTGAAAGACTATGTTGTTTAAGCAATTTTGGAATCGCATAGACTGGTCCAATACCCATTTCTTCAGGTGCATTTCCAACGACCGTCATCCCACGATAAATACCTAAAGGTTCAATACCCAATTGTTCTACTAGTTTTCCGTTCATGACGACACATGCACTTGCACCATCCGATAATTGACTCGCATTGCCGGCAGTGATTACACCACCTTCAATCACAGGAGCCAAACTACTTAATGATTCCAATGTTGTGCTCGGACGATTTCCTTCATCTTGACTCAAAGTTATCTCTTTAAGTGAGGCTACTCCTGTAGCTTTATCAGTCACCACCATCTGAGTGGTAATGGGTACAATTTCATTATTAAAAATTCCAGCGGCTTGTGCTCGTGCTGTTCTCAGTTGAGACTCTAATGAATATTGATCTTGAAGTTCTCTGGAAATTCCATATTTTCGTGATACAAATTCTGCTGTTTCTAGCATTGGCATATACGCTGTTGGATGGGCAGCTAAAACATTAGGATCCATTTCTGCTTTAACCCACTCCATGTATCGATTTTGCACAGCAGAAATGTTTTCTTGACCACCCGCAATTACAGTTTGCATGCCATCATACATAATCTGTTTTGCCGCCGTAGCGATCGCCATTAAACCAGATGCGCATTGACGATCGATGGTCTGAGCACCAATTACTGCTGGCAATCCAGCCGCGAACAAACCATGTCTTGCGACGTTATTCCCAGCAGTGCCAGCATTTAAAACAGAACCAATAACAGCATCTTCAATACGATCTGGTTCAATACCTGCTCGTTCCACCGCATGTTTAATGGCATGTCCTAACATTGTAGGCGAATGAGTCGCATTAAAAGCGCCTCGATATGCTTTACCAATCGGTGTACGAGCTGTTGAAACAATTACTGCATCAATCATGGGTCTTCCTTGTACTTGTAAAAATGAAATAAATAAAAATATTGCAATGGAATTAGGGAGTGATGATATTTAGCCGCACATCAGTAGTTCTAAACATATAGGTCTTTTATAAACTTTAGGCAAAGCAAATCCATTGCCTCGTTTTATGACGAAACTTATAGGTTTACGAACTCCAAGATTAATTAGAAATAGGAAGATTTATGGGATCAATTATGACTTCATTATCTAGAATGGGCTTCGATTAGAAGTCATATTGTATTCTCAAAAAACACATCACTTATATATAGCTAAAAGGTCAATGCATCCCTAAAACCATTGCTCAGGCATATTCAGAGGAGTTGTTTCCACTGGATCCAGCACTGCCAACCAACTGGATATTTTTGGCATTTCCCAGCCAAAAAAGTAATCACAAGCTGCGAGTTTTCCATTTAAGAAATCGCTGTTTGATGATGTCTCGATAGTTTTATGAATTGTTATGGCTTGATCTAACCATAACCAACCTACAACTAAATGACCAAATGCCTCTAAGTAGTTTGCGGCATTGGCTAATTGCACTTCTAAATCTTCTAGACTGTGCAAACTTTTAGTCACTCGAAGAATTTCTTTCCATGCCTGATCCAATTTATTCGCATGGCTCTGTAATTTATCTATTAGTAGAGCTTGCTTAATTGTTTCAGAAATCTTCTCATCCAACAGCTTTACAGATAGCCCATCATTTATTCGAGTTTTTCGACCCAATAAATCTAGAGCCTGAATCCCAAAGGTTCCTTCATGAATTGGGTTAAGTCGATTATCTCTATAGAACTGTTCTACATTATATTCACGGGTATAACCGTATCCGCCATGAACCTGAATGGCTAAATCGTTTGCTACAAGCCCCCACTGAGAAGACCAACTTTTTACCACAGGCGTTAATAAGTCTAGTAATGCATTAATATTCTGGCGTTCTCTCTCGTCTTCAACAGAATGGATATCATCTACAAGACGTGCTGCATATAAACATAAAGCTAAAGCGCCTGAAGCATATGATTTTTGCGCTAATAACATTCGACGAACATCGGCATGCTGAATAATTGGAACTTGAGGTGAGTTTACATTACGGTCAGCTCGTGGACGACTCTGCAATCGGGTTTTAGCGTAATCAAGAGCATGTAAATACCCTGTATACCCTAACGCAGCTGCCGTCAAACCCACCGAGATGCGTGCTTCATTCATCATATGAAACATGTAGGCTAAGCCCTTCCCAGGTTCACCAATTATCTCGCCTAATGCTCCCGCTTCGCCCTCAGGTTTAAAACGGCCTTCTCCAAAGTTTAATACACAATTTACTGTGCCCCGATTACCCATCTTATGGTTGATACCAGCGAGCACAACATCATTACGTTCACTCGGTTTGCCATTTTCATCCAGTACTTTACGTGGAACTGCAAATAATGAAATTCCTTGTACTCCTGATGGTATTTGACCGTTTTCATTTGGTATTTTAGCTAAAACCAAATGTAATATATTTTCGGATATATCGTGATCCCCGCCAGAGATCCACATTTTATTACCGAATAAGCGATATCTACCATCACCCGTCGGGACTGCACGTGTACGGATATCAGCTAGACTAGAACCTGCTTGAGGTTCAGATAAACACATTGTTCCAAAACAATTTCCTTCAGCCATTGCATTTACATAAGGAGAAACTTTGTCCTGTTCCCCATGAGCGATCAAAAGGTTCGCATTTGCAATTGTTAAAAATGCATAACCCGCCGTGCCCGTATTTGCAGCTAAAAGATATGCCATCCCTGCTCGCTCAACCGTACTAGGCAGGCTCATTCCGTTCCATTCAGGAGGAAATGCAGCACTCATTAACCCAGCATCAGAAAAAGCACGCAAAGCAACTCCCACTTCAGGATTTACTGTGACTTTCTCACCATCAAAAGAAGGCTCATTACTATCATTCTTCTTATTATGAGGAGCAAATAGATCTTTAGCTAAACTTTCATAAACATTTAAAACTGACGTATAGTCAAAACGATCCTGACCAGAAAAATGTGGGCGCTGATTTAGCGATTCAATATTCAACCAATCAAATAACAAAAAATCTAGATCATTACGAGAGAGAATAAGTTCATCTGTCATGATATATACCTACTATAAATTTAGAAGTGAGAGCCATTCAGCAACAAGGGCTGGTTTCGTTTCATCTTCGATTTCAATAGTCACTTCAAGCGTCATTTGATAACGTCCGACAGCTTTTTCTGTAAGCGCTTTTAATAAAAAATGCCCTCGTACTCGTTTTCCACTATGTACAGGATTAAGAAAGCGTACGCTATTCATGCCATAGTTTATGGAACTCGTTAATTCTTTAATGGGAGGCATCGCATCTGCCGCCATAGCAGATAACAAAGATAATGTCAGAAATCCATGGGCAATCGTGCCGCCAAATGGACTTTGACTTGCAGCTTGCTCATCTACATGAATGTATTGCCAATCTCGAGTCACATCGGCAAAGGCATTAATAGAAGCCTGATCAATCGTAATCCAATCAGAAACACCAATCATTTGACCTTGTAAATCAAAAAGCTGTGCAATTGAAAGTGGAGTTTTATGTGTTAGGACATCAACCATTTTATTCTCCCACTTGTAAGCCAGCTTTGTTCAATTCGAGGTTCCCTTGAGCAAAACCCGTTGCAGGAATAAATTCACCGTTACGATCAGAAACTTCTGATAGTTTTGTGGCCAATGTATGGCATGTGTCGTCACCAGTTCCGATATGAATGCCTTGTGTCATCGTGATATGCGCTGCTTCAAAGCTTCCTGCACCTGCACATAAAATCATTCGAGTTGGCGCATCTTCACTAGCAAGTACTGCAACCGCAGGACTTACCGCACTCGGAGCAAGCGCTTTTAGAGATGCTTCAGGTAATAAACCCTCTAACATACGTGTTGCAGCGGTTGGGGCAAGACAATTGACCCGTACATTGTGTTTCTCACCTTCAAGTGACAAAGTTTGCATTAAACCCACTAATGCCATTTTTGCAGCACTATAATTAGACTGACCAAAATTTCCATATAAGCCTGATGAAGAAGTTGTCATTACAATACGGCCATACTTTTGCTCACGCATAATGTCCCATACCGCTTTAGTACAATTCACGGCGCCCATTAAATGCACTTCTACCACCGTACGGAAATCATCTAAAGACATTTTGGTAAAGGTTTTATCACGTAGAATTCCGGCATTATTAATTAAAATATCTACTCGTCCCCAGCGCTCAATCGTTTCTTTTACCATTGCGTCTACTTGAGCAGCGTCAGTAACTGATGCGCCGTTTGCAAATGCTTCTCCACCGGCACTTACAATTTCATCAACAACTGACTGAGCCGCATTTGTTGATCCGCCATTTCCATTGACATCACTTCCTAAATCGTTCACTACTACTTTTGCACCGAGACGAGCTAATAACAAAGCATGTTCTCTTCCTAAACCTGCACCAGCACCCGTCACAATTGCCACTCGATTTTTTAAATCAATCATTTTTTAATCCATTAATATAATTATCAGGAATATCAAGACACTTTAGCCTTGCTACCTAAGCTATGAGTAGTAACTATATGTATTAAAAATATAGTTACTCGTCGTTTTAAATCGTTAATCCACCATCAACGACAATACATTCGCCATTGGTATAGCTAGAGGCATCTGAAACGAGATATAAAACTGTTCCCGCCATTTCACGTGGTTCAGCATGACGGCGTAACGGAATTTCAGCCATTAATTTCTCATATAATTCAGGGTCACTGAACAATGCACTTGCAAATTTGGTCTTAGTAAAACCAGGAACCAAAGCATTCACTCTGATACCAAACGGGCCACATTCTTTTGCAAAAGTTTTGGTCATATTGATGACAGCAGCTTTCGTAATTGAATAGATGCCTTGCTTATCGCCGGGCTGTAAACCATTTACTGATGCAGTATTTACAATTGCACCGCCACCTTGTGACTTCATCAATTTCCCTGCCTCAATAGACATGAAGAAATAACCACGAATATTCACTTCTACCGTTTTGTTGTAGGCTGCTAAATCTGTGTCTAAAACATGACCAAAATATGGATTTGCTGCTGCATTATTTACAAGAATATCTAAGCGGCCATGTTTATTACGAATATGTTCAAAAATAGAAGTTATGTCTTCCATTTTTCCAACATGACATGCAAAGGCTTCAGCCTTTCCACCCAAGGCAATAATTTCTTCTGCAACAGTTTTACAGTCTTCAATTTTTCGGCTTGAAACGATGACATAAGCACCTTGTTCTGCTAATAACTTAGCAATTTCTTCACCAATGCCTCGACTAGCTCCAGTCACCAGCGCTATTTTTCCTGTTAAATCAAAAAGATTCGTAGCCATGCTTTTATACTCCTATTTCCCTTTTCTTTTATGTGTCCTAATAAAATTTTCTATTCTTAGAAAACATAAACCTTTATATTTCAGTTAAGTAAATTAATGCCAAGTTAATAAATTTACACCATATTCACGGAAATGCTGGTGCTCGTTTAGACTTAAAATACTATGGCGTTTACTGTCACTTAGAATTTGTGTGATACCGCAATTCACCATTGACCAATTCATTTCAAAAGTAGCTTTATCAGTTAATCCCAACAGAGATTGTATAATTACGGAAATCACGCCACCTGAACTGAAAACAACAACATTTTTTCCTTTTGAACTATTCACAATATCTGTAAAGGCATTGACACATCTATTCTGAAACTCTTTCCATGTTTCACTATAGTCAGCATCATATTCGCCACTTTGCCAGCGGCTTACAGCCTCACCAAACATGACTCCCATGGTTTTTGTAGGATGAGATGAGCTTTTAATTACTTCTAGAATTTCAGCTTTAGTTGGATATTTTTTCTTATCCAAATTTAATAAAACTTGTTCATGATCAAACTCATTTAATCCTTCATGCGGTATAGCAATGAGAGATGAATGCATTTCTGCCAAACAATGTTGGGCTGTTTCTTGATGCCTCACCATTTCTCCTCTCCACGCACTGTCGAAAGATTTAGCCTGATCATCAAAAACTTTACCTAAAACTCTAGCTTGTTCGGCACCTTTTACAGAGAGTTGGTCATAATTAGCAGTTCCCCACGACGCCTGTCCATGCCTTACGAAAGTAATCAAAGCCATTTTATCTCCTTATTTTCACTTAGCCTGCCAAGTCAGTTGTAAACAACGCGCAAACATAGCTTCCACAAAAACTCCAAAATCTTTAAAAGCCGGGTTCTGTGTTTCCTTGTGGTAATAGCGATAATAAATTTGCTGAACAATCGCTGCTAAACGGAATAATCCAAAAACCTCATAAAAGTTCCAGTTATCTGTCTGTAGACCTGTTTTCTGCAAATAATATTTAACGACTTCCTTGCGACTAAACATTCCTTTTAAATGTGTTGGTTGGCGTCTTGTCGATTTCAACAAAACGCTATCATCTTCTTGTATCCAATATGCGAGTGCACACCCTAAATCCATTAATGGATCTCCTAAGGTTGCCATTTCCCAATCCAATACGCCAATGAGACGAGTCGGATCTTCAGGATCTAAAATGACGTTATCAAACCGCCAGTCATTATGAATCACACATGTTTTAACATCTTGAGGTATATGGTTTAGTAGCCACGTTCGTATAGCTTCAAAACTCGGTACATCTGGTGTTTTCGCTTTTTCATAACGCTTAATCCAGCCTTCGACCTGTCTACGACAATAGCCATCACCTTTACCTAAATCTTCTAAATCTGTGCCTTGATAAGGCACCTTATGAAGTGCGATTAAGGCATCAATCGTGTTCATGCACAACTGATTAACTTTTTTAGGTGTGAAATTTAAATCTTCTGGCAAGTCAGCTCGAGGAATCACACCTTCAATCCGATCCATGACATAAAAATCACAACCAATAACACTCTCATCAGTACATAACGCAACCATATCTGGAACTAACGGGTATAAAGGCTTAAGCGCTTTCTGAACTTTATATTCACGATTCATATCATGTGCAGATTTTGCCTTCGTTCCAGCTGGAGGGCGCCGTAAAATTAAATCTCGATTATCGTAACGAATACGATATGTCCAATTTGAAGCCCCACCTGAGTACTGGGTAACTTGCGGCGTACCATTTAGAACAATTCCCTGTTCCTTCAACCACTGGTCAACCGCTTTAATATCCAGTTCCTCACCTCGGCGGACAGCTCCTCCCACATCAATGATACTCATTACGCGATTTTTCCTTTTAATGGCTGAGTCGTGCGGCCATAACCACGTTTTTTAAGCTCGATTTTTGTAATTACTCGCTTGTGTACTTCATCAGGACCATCAGCCAATCGTAAAGTACGGGCAGCACCAAAGAAGCGTGCTAAAGGTGTATCGTTGGCTACGCCCATTCCACCATACATCTGAATTGCCATATCCATGACTTGCTGCATGACATTTGGTGCAATGACTTTAATGGCAGAGATTTCTGTCATGGCTGCTGTATTCCCAACAGTATCCATTTTCCATGCAGCATAAAGAGTCATTAAGCGTGCTTGAGCAATAGCAATTCGTGCATCCGCTACTTTCTCTTTATTTCCACCTAACTCTAAGATGGGTTGACCAAATGCAATTCGACTCATGCCTCGATCAATCATTAACTCTAGAGCGCGTTCTGCCGCGCCTACACATCGCATGCAATGATGAATTCGTCCTGGCCCTAAACGTCCTTGAGCAATTGCAAATCCTTCACCCGGACCACCAATAAAATTCTCAATGGGCACACGAACATTTGTGAAACTTACTTCTCCATGACCATGGGGCGCATCGATATCACCAAAAATCGGTAACATTCTTTCAATTTTTACCCCTGGTGTATTGATAGGTACAAGAACCATAGAGTGCTGTTCATGTCTTCCTTTTTGTGAATCAGGAGTGTGAGCCATGAAAATTAAAAGTTTCGCATTTGGATCACCTAAACCTGATGACCACCATTTACGACCGTTTAAAACAATTTCATTGCCATCCACAATAGCTGTAGCTTGCATATTGGTTGCATCACTTGAAGCAACCTCTGGCTCAGTCATACAAAATACAGAGCGGATATCACCATTTAATAAAGGTTCTAACCATTGCTTTTTTTGTGCCTCACTACCGTAACGCCACAGAACTTCCATATTTCCTGTATCTGGCGCGCTACAATTGAAAACCATTGGTGCTAAAAAGCTACGTCCAGTTTGTTCTGCAATATGTGCATATTCTTGAATACTCAATCCAGCCCCAAGCTTTTCATCTGGTAAAAACATATTCCATAAACCAACTGCTTTTGCTTTTGCTTTTAAAGTTTGTAAAGCTTTAGGCCATTTCCACGTTGTCCAATCTTCCGGATCACAAGTCCGATGTACCTCTTTCCAGAAGTCATCTTCAATTGGAACAATTTCATTTTCCATAAATTGTTTAGTTTTTTCTAAGTACGCCTTACCTTTTGCGCTAAGTTCAAAATCCATTATCTTTAACTCTGTTTCTTGGTATTTGCCAAGCGTACATAAGTTTGTATAATGAATAAAATGAATTAATTTTATAGTAAATCATGCACAAAGATAATGAAAAAGTAGCATCGCTAGCTCGAATTGATCTAAATTTATTTCGAGTCTTCGCAACAATTTATAAAGAGAAAAACTTAACACGTGCTAGCGAACAGCTATTTCTTAGCCAACCTGCTGTAAGTCATGCGCTTGCTAGATTACGTGATCACTTCAATGATCCTTTGTTTATTAGAGATGGACATGGGGTAATGCCTTCTCAAGTTGCAAAACGTATTTGGCCAAACATTGAACAATCCCTTGCTTTACTAAATGAGGCTATTCAAAGTACATTAGATTTTCAACCAGAAAGGGACTTAACGAAAATCACGATTGCAATGAATGATGAGTTTGAACCCATCTTACTTCCTCTAATCATTCAACATTTTTCAAACTTTAATGATGAATTAAAAATAAATAGTGTACGTATTGATCGTAAAAATTTACGTCAAGAACTTGCATCCGGAAGAATTGATTTTGCAATCGATGTTACTCATTCAATTGAAGAAGGCATTGCTCAACAAACTTGTATGAAAGATAAATTTGTTATTATGTGCCATGAAAAACATCCCATCCTAAAATTAGGCTTAAATATAGAAAATTATTTAAAAACGGAACATATTACAGTTTCAGCTCGACCTACAGGAAGGGTCTTTGAAGACTTTATATTGTCAAAGCAAGGATTAAAAAGATCAATTAAACTCAGATGCCAACAGTACCAAACAGCGATAAGTATGCTTACGCAATCAAACTATTTGCTTACCATTTCCTATTGCCAAGCACTGTATCTTAAAAAAAATCATCCTGAGATTAAAATCCATCCTCTTCCTGTGAACATTGAAGGATATGAAATGAATTTATATTGGGATGAAGAAAAAACAAACGAGCAAGAAACTTCATGGTGTAAGACTCAATTACTTGAAGTGATGAATAACTTACAAGCAAGTTTGAGTGAGAAGAAGTAATTATTGCACCCTAAAACGATTCGTTTGATGCATAATTTAATATCTATCTTATTCATTTTATTCATTCTATAAAAAGCATTAAGCTCATTTAATTTCATGGAAGACGGAAATTAAAAATGAGTAAAGTTTGGCAAAAAACATATATTGAAGCTGGTATCCCTGATGAGATCAGCTTGCCTCCAATTAGTAGCTCAATGATTGATATTTTTGAACGAAACAGCAAAGCATTTACGGATAAAACTGCCTACATTTTTAGAGATGAAAAATTAAGCTATAAACAAGTTGATCACTTATCTTTGAAGTTTGCTGGTTTTTTACAATCACTTGGACTAAAAAAAGGTTCTCGTGTTGCTGTAATGCTACCAAACATTTTGCAGTACCCTATTTCAGTGATGGGTATTCTTCGAGCAGGATTAATTTTAGTAAATGTAAACCCTTTATATACGCCAAGAGAGCTCGAGCATCAATTAAAAGACTCAGGTGCTGAAGCTATTATTGTTCTTGATAGTTTGAAAAATGTTTTTCAGCAAATTGCTTCTAACACTGCGGTTAAACATTTAATCGTAACAAGTATAAATGAATCTTTAGTTGAACCATTTGCACAAACGAACAATGATGAGTTCATCTTATTTAGTTCGGCTTTAGCATCTCCTTTATCAGCGTACACTAAACCTGAACTCACTTTAAATGACACAGCTGTTTTACAGTACACAGGTGGTACAACGGGGGTTTCCAAAGGCGCTGAATTGACTCATCTCAATCTGGTGGCAAATCTATTACAGAATAACGCTATTTTTGGGCCTATCTTGTTAGGTGGAAAACAAGAACAGCAAAATATGATTTGTGCTTTACCCCTTTACCATATTTTTGCATTTCAGCTTTCCATGGTGTCTCAATATGTTGGATTTGCGTGTGTCTTAATTTTAAACCCAAGAGATACCCCAAGCCTAATAAATGAAATGGTTAAGCACCCTCCTGTGCTATTCCCTTCAGTCAATACGCTTACAAATGCATTAGTGAATCATGAAGATATTCATAAAGTTGATTTTAGTCATATAAAATTAGCAACGAGTGGTGGAATGGCAACATTACCTACAACAGCGGAAGCTTGGTATGAGTTAACCAAGAAACCGTTACTTGAAGGTTATGGCTTATCTGAAACTTCTCCTGTAGTTTCTGTTAATCCTCCAAATATTAAGGTTTTTACTGGAAAAATTGGTATTCCACTGCCTTCCACCGAAATTGCGATTATTGATGATAATGGACAGGAAGTTCCATTAAACCAAGAAGGTGAAATTGCAGTTAGAGGCCCTCAAGTCATGAAAGGCTATTGGAATCGTCCTGAAGAAACAGCCCAAGTGATGACACACGATGGATACTTCCGTACCGGTGATATTGGGGTAATGGATTCAGCTGGTTTCGTTAAAATCGTCGATCGTAAAAAAGATATGATTCTGGTATCAGGTTTTAATGTTTATCCAAATGAAATTGAAGAAGTCGTTAGTAGACATCCAAAAGTTCTAGAAGCAGCTGCCATAGGAGTTATAGATGAAAAAAGCGGTGAAGTACCAAAATTATTCATTGTAAAAAAAGATATTAACTTAACCGAAAATGAAATTTTTGAATTTATCTCAGATAAACTAACAGGTTATAAGCAACCAAAATATATAGAGTTTTTAGGTGAATTACCCAAATCTAATGTTGGCAAAATTTTACGTAAAGAACTGAGATAATAAGTTAATAGGTATATGGAGAGGCATATATTTCATAAATATGCCTCTTTATCTGTAAAATAATAGAGCAAAAATAATGGATAATCTTACTCAGGAATTAATTACTCTATTAGATGTGAAACAAATTGATAGTTTGCTCTTTCAGGCAAATTGTACGCAGATATTTGGTTCTCACTTATTTGGTGGCCAACTTTTAGGTCAATCTTTAGTTGCAGCAGCAAAAACAACTAATCGTCCAGCGCATTCACTTCATGCCTACTTTCTTAAAGCTGGGGTAACTGATGCACCGATTTTATATCAAGTCATAAAGTTACAAGATGGCTCTACATTTAGCCGAAGAGAAGTAAAAGCTCTACAAAATGGACAATTAATTTTTACAGCTTTGATTTCTTTTGCACATCCTGAGCAAGGACCAGAGTTTCAAACTTCACCTCCAAACTATCAATCTCCTGAACTACTACAATCAGAGATCGATCATAAACATGCAATTGTAGAAAAAATCCCTGAGCACTTTAGATCTGAATTTTTAAATCCTTTTCAAATTGAAATTAAGCCGGTTAAATTCTTTAATCCTCTTAATTCAACAAAGTCTTCTTCCTATGCGGAATATTTCAAAACATATAGTAAATTACCAACTAAAAAAGACTCAATTATTTTATCTCAAGCCATTACTGCCTATTACTCAGATTATAACTTGCTATCCGTTTCATTACTAAAAAATGGCTTTAGCTATTTAACAAAAGGTATTAAGGCTACAAGCCTAGACCATGCCATTTATTTTCATCATCATTTTGAAATTGATGAATGGTCTCTTTATGACTTAAATACGACTGTCAGCTCTGAAGCAAGAAGTCTAAACTATGGAAAAATCTGGCAAAATGAAAAATTAGTATGCAGTACAGTACAAGAATGTTTAATAAGAAAAATTTAAATTAGTTATAAACTTATCCTGAATAAATAAGCAGATTTGATTTAAAAAGTAAGGTTAAAAACCATGTTTTAAACCTTACTAAAATATAATTCTATTTATAGACCTTTGACTTTTTGATTAACTTTTTCATCAAGTCTACTTGCTGCATACAATGCGCTGTTTAATACACACCAACGAAATGGTTCTGGTAGTGTTGATGGACTTTTATGAGATATCAAAAAAGAAAGTAGCGGATTTTCGTCTTTCTTTTGGATCTTTTGAGCAATCATATGCCCAACCATTCCTTGCGTACCTAACCCATGTCCAGAACAGCCTGTCGCATAATAAATATTACTGCTAGAACCCAAAGTTCCTACGACTGGAATCGAATCATTCGCATAGCTAATATAACCGCTCCAACAACTTTTAATGGAAATATCTTTTAAGAATGGAAAACGTTCATTTAAAGCATTTTTTAAAGCTCTATAGTGAACATAATCCGGCTTATTGGGTGTATTTGATCCATAGATATAACGTAATTGCTTAGTTGTACAGACCAACGTATTTCTTGCAGTCAAACGATGACTTTCCATAATATGGTGAGATGTAGTTATGCCTTCACGGCCTTGCCATCCGAGTGCATCTAATTGTGCTTGAGAAAGAGGTCCTGTTTCTATCGCTGATACGCGCAAAGGCACTATTGTGCTAGCGAGCACACCCATTTTAGGGGTAAACGCATTACTCGCAAATATTAAATTTGGAGCATTTACGCTTCCATTAGGAGTCTTAACATTAATAACGGCCCCCTCTGTAAAAGAAATTAGAGGTGTATTTTCATATAGCTTTACACCAGCTTGTATGGCTGCTTCCCTCAACCCTAAAATATATTTACCGGGGTTAAGCGTTCCTCCTCTAGGAATATAGCTACCAAATAAAAAGGCTGAAGGAATACCTTTAGCGCGCATTTTAGAATTGTTCCAAAACTCAAGTGAACACCCTAATTCTGCGGCAATTCTAATTTCTTCATGGATTTGCTTTTCTTGAGATGGGTGTATCCCTGCTCTAATTAGGCCAGACTGGTTATAGTCACATTGAATATTATATTCTTGAAACATTTTTTCGGCGAAGTTAACACCTTCTTCATAAAAATTAACAACATTCTTTGCCGATTTATTTCCTAACTTCTTTAAAAAAAGTTCATATTTTAAGCCTAAGGCTCCTCCTAAATACCCTGCGTTACGTCCACTTGCTCCAAAACCTGCAAATTCTTTTTCCAGTACAACAACCTTGGAACCATCTTTAACAAGTTCTAAAGCAGCACATAATCCTGCTAAGCCAGCCCCAATAATTACGACATCGGCAGAAATATCACCTCTAAGCTCTGCTTGAATGTTCTTCGGCTTTTCTTCCCACCCACCAATTTCTCGAAATTTGTCTTCCAGACCCATAGCCTAATATTCCTTTATAAACACATAAGGTTTAAAACCAAAACTTAAAATCTATGTAAGAAATTAAAAAATAGTTCACACCTGTTCTATAATTTAAAACTATAGTCCATCTCGGCACTTAATTTAAATGAATTTAACTAATGTTTTGATATAAATGTAATTTATAGTAGAAATATTCAATATAGAATGACTTCTTAAAATGAATTTAGATAATAAGATAGAGATACTAAAAATAATAATCTGAAATATTTTATAAATACACTTTAATATTATTAATTTTAATATTAAAACTAATAAATGGAGTAGTTAAAATCAACTACCCCATTTAAATTTAAAACCGATATCCAAATTTCAAACCATACGCGATTGCATGATTATCTTTAAAATCTGCCTGTTCCGCGAAGGACTTGATTCCTTCTATTGGCAAGTAATAAGTTCCATCTTCAGTTTTAGTATCTCCTAACCAATAGTATTTCACACCACCCGCTATAAAATAGTTCTTAGCTGGATTAAATTGAATACCTAAACCAAGCGACCATGAGCCTTTTATTGGTCCCATAGTTGATGCAGGATCTCCTGTGCCTGAATCCCAACTTACATCTGTTGAAGCAGCCCATTTTTCTGTAAATTGCCGCGCAATTCCCAATGTTGCACTATATTGATCTTTTTGATAAGAATCGAGCTTAAAACCTTGGGTATATTCACCCCCAGTAGCTTCTTTCATTATAATTTCAGATAGAGCTCCATATTGTGGAGGACGAGTTTCAAACTCCTTCCAATTAACCCATCTTAAATTCATATAAACAAGAGATTGTTCAGAAATACCTGTTTGAAAATCAATATTTAATGATGCAGGAGTCTCTAATTTGGTTTTCTCATTTTCAACAAGGTGTAATGGTTGACCATAAATATCTTCATCTACTTGAAATTTATATTTGATTTTGGACCGATAGGTTACCGCTGCTTTTAATGCAAGATCGGGTAATTGATAACTCCCTCCTAGCAACCAACCTACTTCACCTTCTTCCTTAAACTTAGCATTATAGCCATTAAAAGCCTGAGTATAGGCATTGCCTCTAAGACCTAGGTTAGCCTTTACTGTTTGATAAACTGGTCCACCATAAATCTGAAAATGCTCAACGGGCGAGTAACCAAGGATCATACTTAAATTTTGAGTATCAGCTTTTACGAATGTACCTTCATGACTAACATCATTATCAAAGTAACTGTTATTAGAACGTGCTGGATATTTGATATCAGCACTAAAAGGCTGATCGTATAGCACACCAAATCTTAAACGATCTGTGAGTTGTAACTTTAGAGCGGCTGTATAAAATTGCGTACTTTCTGCAATATCGCCGGTATCACGACTTTGATTATCTCGTACAAGATCGGCTCTATCGTTGACTATGCCAGAAACAGATGAATCAACTGCAAAAAAATTTGCTTCTGCATAATTCCCATTTTCAAGAAATGGCAAGATAGATTGGCCCGATTGTTCAAGTGCCGAAGCATGACTGATATTGCTAACAAATACACCAAGCATGCTTAATACAATCGGATTTGTCTTTTTAGTTAGTATCTCATTCATATCTATATCCTTTTTCGTTATTATTCCCAAAATCCTTAGAATATTTTTTTATTTTTAGAGCCATATTTCACAATATGGCTCTAAAACTTTTTACATCTATTTTCGTAGTAAACTCATCCCAAAAAGCCCTAACCAAAGCACTTGTACTGGCAATAAGAACAGCTCAAGGAGTAAGGCCGCTTTAGGAAAGCCTGAGAAAAGAAGCGCAGCAAATCCCAAATATCCCAACCCAACCAAAACTAATGGGAAACCTAATGCGGATTTGTTTTTTCTCAGAAGTAGTCCATTGACTATTGCCCAAAAACCTATTGTTGGCCCTTCCATTGGCCATAAACCATTTTGAGAGCCTTGCGAAATGGTGGCCCATACAGTGCCCGCTGCCTGTTTAGCCATTTCATTTCCCGACATATATGTTTCAGCAAGTGGTCCTAACACAGAGGCCTGTAAAACAGCCCCAGCTATGCCTAACATGGTTGAAATGACAAGGAATAAAATAGCGATATCGGACAACAACCCTCCTGAAGAGCGCAACTTTCGCCACAGATATACGCCCACAGCTAGAAAAGGAAGATAAAATCCAAAACAATCAGAAATCATTGAAGTTCTGAAAAGTGCTTGATCCGTTGCTGACAGCGTTAATGCAAATTCAGGTTTAAATATTTGGTGCAAATCAAAACCTGTGACTGCAAGGAAACAAAGTAAACAGGTGGCTGCCATTACTGTACCAATTAATGCAACCCACGCTGTAAATACGTGTCCATCATCATATTGTTTAATCGAGTCCAAGACGTCTTCTCCTAGAAAGTGCTGATACTCTTTCATATTCAAAATAAGTACGTAGAGCAGCAATGAGACCTGGAATTAATGGGAAACGTTTAAATTTGGCATGTCCTTTTTCTCCATTAGCAACAAACCAATGCTCGGTAAGCTCTGTTTTACGCTGCAATGCAAGATCAGCTAAAATTCGGCCATAATTTTGCGACATCATGACACCCGCACCACTGTACCCATAGGCATAAGAAATACGACCATTATGGAGTGTGCCCACTTGGGACCTTACGTTAAAAGGAATAGAACAAGCTCCACTCCAACGTTGAGCAATTTTTAATTTCTGAAATGCAGGAAATATCTTTTTATACATTCGCTCAGCTGCATCATAAAATTGCATTTTCTGAGCTTCATCCATTGAGCGACCTTCACCCACATAGATATCACATAAGTTAAATTGCAATCTTCCATCTACAGTCGTTCTACAGGTTGGAGGACAATAGGTTGTTTTGTCATAAAACTGCCCCTGTTTCCATCCAAGCGCTTTCCAATCTTCATCAGTTAAGGGTTCAGTAATTAACTGATATACAAACATTGGAAGTTGTGCGCGTTTAAGACCCAATTCTGGTTGCAATAAATGGGTAAAACCATTTGTTCCCAATACAATATGTTTAGCTCTAACCTCACCCTCTGGGGTTTTGAGAATAAAGAACTTTTCCTTATCTTCTATATCCAGCACTGGCGTTTGCTCAAAAATTTGTGCGCCCGCAGCTTCAGCTATTCGTTTGAGTTCTCGAGAATGCTTTACAGGATTGACTTGCCCAGAGTGTGGCATTCGGCATCCACCAGAAAATGCATCGCTATTGAGGGCTTGGCTTACTGTAGCTCGATCCATATAGACACTGTCTTTTGAGCGAGGTTGATCGTGCCAATATTGAGTAAATTGCTCTAATCTTTTTTCATGGCCGCGAAGTGTCGTAAATGTCACACCGGGTAATTCAAAATCGCTATCCATATTTTCGCGTTTGATGAGGTCCTGTACATAGTCCAGACCATTCCATGCGAAATTTTGAAGCTCTGTTAATCTTTCTTTGCCATAAAGTACTTTTGCAGTAGTGGGATCAAGTACTGGAACTGGCACAACCCAACCAGAAGTACGGCCTGAGGCACCAAATGCCACACATTCGCCTTCAAGAACAGCCACTGATGCAGCAGAATCGGCTTTTTTTATATGATAGGCGGTAGATAATCCAGTAAACCCTCCTCCAATAATCACCACATCTACATCAATGCTACCTTTAAGAGGTAGTGATGGAATGTATTCGCCTGAGTGGGCTAACCAGAATGACTTATTTGCATGTGGAATATTATTCATCTAATGCTCCTTCCTTTGATATTCGATTTTGCTTAGCTCACATACGCAACACTTCAATTTTCCATCTTTCGAAAAGATAGAGATTCATTGCAAACCCCTCACATAATCTCTTCCCTGAGAAAATGTAATTTGTTCTTTAGCATTACGTAAAAACACTAGAGCTGGATATATATTGTTCTATTAATTACATAGTGTCAATGACATGGTGTAATTAATAGAACAAATTATGCTTAGCTTTGATTATTTTCAAAAAAAAGAGATTAGAAAAATTGATAGTGAAAAAATATTATATTTTTAATATCAAGTATATAAGTCTTTACATGAATTAAATAATGAATGAAAAATCCCTTTAAACATTCAAAATTTATCGTATATTTAAATTTTAATAAGTTCCATAAAGTGTAGAAAGCCAAATGTTATGCAACACCTGAACAACAACTTTTGGATCTGATTGGGTTGAGCGACCGAATGCTTCGGATAAATACCGTTCTTCTAACCATACAAGTGCCCGTGCGGTTTCTTCAACATTCATATCTCTAGTGATACGGCCAACCTCCTGTTCTTCATATATGTGTCGAGCTGTGGCAGTTATAAAATCCTGTATCAAAGTTCGATAAATTTGCTCAACTCTCGCATCCGCTACCGCAGCATCTGATAAAGCTCTTAAAACAGCACCATGTTTCTGATAAACATTGACGATTCCTTCTAATGCTTGAAGAGAATCTTCAGGAAAATTATTTCCCTTTAACCAATGATTGGCTAATGTAAATAACTCCTGACTAATGTCCTCTACAACGCGTAATGCTAAATCGTATTTATCACGAAAATGAACATAAAAGGCTGGACGCTTAAGCCCAGTAAGTTTCATAACCTCATCAACATTCAGTTCACGAAAAGGATGTTCACTTAAAAATTTTTCAGCAGCATTTAAAATTTCTCGCTCCGACTCTTTCGGATCGTGTTTGGGTCGTCTTCTTTGTGTAGTCATAAATATCGTTATCTTCGTTGACACAACGTAAGTGTAGAACAATCAATCTTGAGCAAACAAGTTAATTCATTGAAATCATCATATTTATTGAATTTCGCCCTTAGTAAATATTTATATTTAGTGCTTAAAAACAATTTCAAAAATAAATCATAACCATCTGATTTATCTAAATTATTAACATAAAAATTATTCTTAATTTAATTGCACTCGTTAAGCAAAGAAGTACTAACAATATTTTTTTCTTTAAAACAATAATTACACAACGTCATTGACAGAGTGTAATTATTGTTTTAAAAATAATTCACAGCGTCTCTCTTCGATCTAATTTTGATCTAAGTGAAACGTCATGAACGATCGTTCCAGGGAATTTTGGAACTATGGAAATAAATAAAGTTGTAATCGGCATGGGTTGCCGATTCTAAGGAGAATTCAAATGAGTCGTCGTATTGTATTTATTGGTGCAGCGGGTGAAATGTGTCGATTAGCGATCGAACGTTTTGCTAAGGCAGAAGGTGATTGGGAACTTGTACTATGTGACATTCGTCCTGAATTGCTTTCAAATCTTATTGAAAAACTTCCTAAAGGTCTGGCAACTACACAACATTTAGATTTGTATGACAAGGAAAAGCTACAAGCTGTCGTTAATGGTGCGGCTTTAGTCGTACTCGGAGCTGGTCCATATATTCGAACCTCAGCGCCTGTTATTGAAGCATGTCTAGAAGCAAAAGTTCCCTATTTAGATTTTGATGATGACGTTGAAAGTACTGAACATGCACTTACTCTTCATGAAAAAGCGAAAGCAGCTGGTATTCCAATCTATGTAGGTTGTGGTGCTTCACCAGGCATGGCAAATGTATTAGTTGTTGATGCAGCAAATCAGTTAGATACCGTTGAAAATATTGATTGTTGCTGGCTTGTAGGTGATGAACGTCCTGGGATTGGTCGTGCCGTACTTGAACATTTTCTTCATATTACTGCAGGAGATTGTTTGACTTGGGAAGGTGGAAAACGTGTAAATCATGAAACCTTCGTCGAAGTTGGATACGCACCACTTGGCGGTAATAGTGATACCCTTTTATATGAAACTGCTCATCCAGAGCCAGTCACTTTACCGCGTAAATATCCAAATGCTCAACGTATCCGCTGTTTGGGCGGTCTTGATCCGGCACCATTTAATGGATTAGGTCGAGGTGTTGGCTTAGCTGTTCACAGTGGTGAAATGACCGTTAAAGAAGGCGTCGACTTTCTAGAAGATTTACTTAACAACAGACTTGGATCGGTTAAAGGATGGAAAGCTGCTATCAGTGGCATGATGGGCCAAGTTAAACGTAAAGAATCTACATTCGCTGCAATGGTTGAGTTTCTTACAAAATCTGCTGTTGGGCAAACTTATCAATATAAAGGCGGGTTATTAGCAAGAGTATCTGGAACAAAAAATGGTAGACCTGCTGTCGCAATTCGACGTACGGGTACAGCAAAACAAGATCCATATTTATTTAAAGATATGGCATCGATTACAGGTACAGCTTGTGCTGCATTTATGGTGTTAGCTCTTGATGAAACTGGTAAGCGTAGCGGGACTTTTGCCCCAGAAGATTGGGCTGAACCAGAAGCTTTCTATACCGCACTTGAACGTGTAGGTACTCCGCGTGCTGAAATCGTGGAGAGTTTACTATGAACAAATATGATTACGATATAGCCGTGATTGGGGCTGGGTGTGCAGGTGTCGTTGCAGCGCGTGATTTAAGTAATGCCGGTCATACGGTTGTATTATTAGAAGCACGTGACCGTATTGGTGGGCGAACTTTTACGGGTGAAGCATTTGGCCGACAAGTTGAATTTGGTGGTGGTTACGCACACTGGACTCAACCTTATATTTGGAGAGAACTACAACGCTACGGCATTGGTTTAAATCCTCCTACAGAAGTTGATAAAACGGTTTGGTTTGCTGACGGTAAATTACACACAGGTACTCAAGCTGAATATGCAGCTGTTGCTGAACCATTACTGACACTTTTCTTTAATGATGCTCGTCAATGGTTCCCTCTTCCATATGATGTAAATGCTATCGATACCAGTGAGCTTGAAAAACAAACATTAAGAGATCGTCTTGATGCCTTAAATTTATCAACTTATGAACGTGACGTTTTAGATGGATTGTTATCGACTCTCGTTTATTCTTGGGATGAACAAGGTGTCGCTCAAATCTTATTCTGGGCAGCTACATATTTTGGAAATTGGGGAGCCTTCTTTGAAGTTGCAGGTTCTTGGCCAATTGCAGGCGGCACACAAAAACTGGTAAGAGCGATTTACAATGATTCAGGTGCTGAATTACGACTTGCTACGCCAGTTGCAGCGATTGAGGATCAAGGTAATCAAGTTGTAATTACTACGCAATCGGGTGAAAAGATTGTGACAAAAAAAGCTCTGGTTGCTGTTCCCTTAAATGTTTTATCTGACATCAAAATTACACCTGAGGTTAATAAACCTGTTCAGGACATGATTGATGCAAAACATCCAATGCGTACCGCTAAATTATGGGCACGTGTACGTGGAAAAATCGAACCTTTTGTTGCATTCGCACCTGTTGGGCAAAACCCAATTAATACCGTTCGTGTTGAATATGAATATGGAGATGATTCACTTTTAGTATGTTTCATTTCTGATGAATCAACTATTGATGTGAATGATATTGAAGCTGTTCAAAAAGCTTTACAGATGTTTAGTCTAGACATTGAAGTACTTGAAGTCGCATCACATAACTGGGCCACCGATCCTTTCGCGCAAGGAACTTGGGTACATCATCGCCCAGGTAATTTAACAGGTGCTGCTCCTCTCATACGCAAACCTCATGGAAATATTCATTTTGCTGGTGGTGATATTGCAACTATGACCATGGGTGGGATTGAGGGTGCTTTAGAGTCAGGTATTGAAGCTGCTGCGAACATAACACACGCAATGGCTCAAAAATTAGCAGGGTGAATATTATGAACAAGAACACTGGTTTTACTCAGCCTTTAGATGCAGAAGTTCTCATTATTGGTGCAGGGATTGCTGGCATTAGCGCAGCATATCATTTAAAGAAATATCGTCCTAATTCGACCTTCTTAATTCTTGAAGGTCGAGAAAAAATCGGTGGTACTTGGAGCCTATTTCGCTATCCAGGGATCCGCTCTGATTCAGATATGCAGTCTTTTGCATTTGGTTTTAAGCCTTGGACCGAAAAAAGGACTTTTGGTAGCGCGCAAATGATTTGTGATTATTTGCAAGAAACCCTTACTGAAAATGGTATTGACCAACATATTCAATTTAATAGCTATGTAACGAGTGCAGAATTCTCATCAAGTGAAGGCATTTGGACTGTTACAGTCAAACAAAAAGATCAAAAAGATTTGGTAACCTTACGTTCGCGCTTCCTACTTATGGGCACAGGTTACTATGATTATAATAATGGCTATTCGCCCGAGTTTCAGGGAAGTGAGGATTTCAAAGGTCAAATCGTTCATCCTCAACACTGGCCAGAAAATCTAGACTATTCAGGTAAAAAAGTTGTCGTAATCGGTAGTGGCGCTACAGCGGTAACCTTAATCCCAGCTATGGCTAAAGAAGTCGGACATATCACCATGCTTCAGAGATCACCTAGCTACGTGATCGCTATGCCAAGTGTCGACCCTATTGCACTCGCTTTAAATAAAGTTCTCTCGCCTCAACGCGCCTACGAAATTATTCGAAAGAAAAATATTGCGCTCAGTCGAGGAATGTATAAATTAAGTCGCCGTTTTCCAGATGTGATGCGTCGCCTACTCATGGCAGATGTAAAACGCAGATTGCCTAAAGATTTTGATGTCTCAACTCATTTCTCTCCAAAATACAATCCATGGGATGAGCGTTTATGTGTTGTGCCAGATGGAGATATGTTTAAAGCAATTTCTTCTGGCAAAGCATCCGTTGTGACAGATCATATTGATCGTTTTACTAAAGATGGAATATTACTGAAGTCAGGAAAAATACTTGAAGCAGATATTATTATTACTGCAACTGGTTTGAATATGCTGGCATTTAGCAAGATTCAACTCACTGTTGATGGTAAAAAAATTAATTATCCAGATACCACCATTTATAAGTCCATGATGCTGTCGGATATACCTAATTTCGCCTTTGCATTTGGTTATACCAACATCGCATGGACATTAAAAGTTGATATGGTCTGGCAGCATTTCTGTCGTCTACTTGACTATATGGATGAGAATAAGTACGGAACATTCACTCCAGTTATTATTAATAAAGATATGAAACGTGTTCCTTTTGTTGATTTGAGTCCAGGATATGTTCAACGTGGTTTAGCACAGTTCCCAATGGCTGGAACTGAAGGATCATGGCAATTTCAACATGATTATGAGTTTGATTTAGAGAGACTTCTTAAAGGCCCAGTGTTCGATAAATCATTACAATTCACTGCTATGTTACCTAAGAAAAAATTAGCAGTTGTTCCGAAATCAAATTCGGATGAATTGAAAATCAAAGCTTAATACTACAAACAGAATTAAAGTCTCTTATTTAAGTGTAAAAGCTCAATAAGAGGCTTTCATATATTAGGTAAACATTATGGAAAATATTAAATTTACCAGTAAAGGAATTACATGTTCGGCATGGTACATCCCTGCTACATCCGATAAATATATGAGCTCCCGAGGCCGACCCTGCATTATCATGGCAAATGGGTTTGGTGGTACAAAAGATACGGGGTTAATACATTTTGCAGAGCCCTTTAGCAAAGCAGGTTTTGATACATTTATATTTGATTATCGTAGTTTTGGAGAATCTGGTGGTTTTCCAAGACAGAATGTTTCCTATAAAAATCAACGTGAAGACTATCATGCAGCAATCGCAGCTGTACGAGGCCTACCAAATATAGATCGAAACCGTATCGTACTTTGGGGAACATCTTATTCGGGCGGACATGTGATGGTCGTGGCAGCTCAAGATTCCAAAATATCTGCTGTAATATCTATGAATCCAGCTACAGATGGCTTAGCCGCACTTACACAAATCTTACGTTATGGCGGACTTAAACAGTTAACCGTTGCTGTGGCTCACGGTTTAAAAGACTTAGCCCGCTCACTGTTAGGTCAAGAAGCGCATCTTATTCCGATCGTTGGGAAACCTGGTACGGCTGCAATGATTAGCACACCTGGAGCAGAAACCTCATATACATCAATGGCAGGCCCAACATGGCGTAACGAAGTATGTGCTCGTACAGCTTTAGAGGTAGCAAGAAATCGACCAATTAATTTCGCCCATCAAATAAATTGCCCTTTACTGGTACAAGTTGGTACGAATGATCAAGTTGCCCCACCTGAGGCTGCTCGCAAATCGGCTAATTTAGCAAAAGGTAAAGTTGAATTATTAGAATATCCAATTGATCATTTTGATTTTTACAGCGGCTCATGGCAAGCAAAATTGTTAGATGAGCAAATCAATTTTTTAACAAAAGTTTTGAGCCATCCTAAGGCGAGATAATATTATTTTATAGTAATAAATAAGTATAGAAAAAATGAGCTGATTAGGAATATGTATCTCATCAGCTCATTTTTTTTGGTTTTCTAGTTGAAGACACTCTTTTTTCATTTTGTGCTGATTTAAGAGCTTGGAACAAGCTTCAACTAGAAATATCAATTACAAATATTATGAGTCTTTAGATAGCCCTCCTCCTAAAACTTTATAAATTTCAATTTGGTTATTTAATTTTATTTGTTCAAGCGCAAGTAAGCCTTGTTGTGCAGCATAAGCGGAACGCTGAGCATCTAAAACCGTAAAATAACTATCAACCCCAGCTTTATAGCGTGCTACTGAGAGTTTATATGTTGCAGATGTGGCAGAGACTAAACGGTGCTGAGCATCTAAGCGCTCTTCAATATGTGCATGTGTAGCAAGAGCATCATTAACTTCTTTAAAGGCTGTTTGAATAGACTTTTCATATTCTGATAAAGCAACTTTTTGGTCTATTTCAGCAATTTTGATACCCGCCTTTCTTGTTCCCCAATCAAAAATGGGTAAATCAACGCTTGGACCAATTGACCATGCAAAATTACCCGACTTAAATAAATCCTTAAGTTCAGTTGATGCATAACCCGTAGAACCAGTAAGGCTTATGGTTGGGAACATTCGCGCTTTAGCAGCACCAATATTTGCCCCTGCCGCTCGTAAGCTATATTCCGCAGCTTTAAGATCAGGACGATGATTTAGCAAATCACTTGGTAAACCCGCTGCAAAATTTTTCTCAAGAGTAATGTTTTTAATTGAATCACTTGGAAGTAAGTTTTGAGGAATAGGAGAACCTGCTAATAAATCTAGTAGATTTTTTGCCTGTAAAATTTGGGTCTTATAAGTTGCGACATCGTTTCTAGCAGTCTCTACCGAAATTTGAGCTTGTTTTAATGGCACTTCACTATCAATTCCGACATCGAAGCGCTTCTTGTTTAAATTATAAGCATCGACTTGTGCTTTTAAGGTCTGCTCAGCAAGATTTAAATTGGCTTGTGCAAAAGCATAATTTAGCCAGACCTGCGTGATGTTACTGATTAAACCAATTTGTACAGCTTCTTTCGCACTTTGAGTTGCAAGATAGTTATTTAATGCAGCATCTTTTAAATTTTGAATATGGCCCCAAAAGTCTAGCTCATAGGCAGTCATTCCTAAACCAACTTGAAATGTAGAAATAGGGTTATTGGGGTTAATAGATGGGCTAACCTGCCGTACTGCATTTCCCGTTACGCCAATGGTCGGGAGCTGACTATTTTTTGTGATTTGATATTGTTGCTGTACGCGCTCAATATTAAGCGTAGCAGTTCGTAAATCCCGATTATTATTTAGCCCTATTTCAATGACCTGTAATAATTTAGGATCAGAAATAAACTCTTTATAACTTTTCTCCGCAATGGTAGTTCCTGAAGAATTCTGAGCAAAATTTTGAGGAATATGAGAAGTCACTGTCGGCTGTGGTGCTTGCATATTTACACATGCGACGAGTGCAACAGAAAGTGCAGAAACAACGAGTCCACGAGATACGATTGCCGCTTTCGACATAGTATTCTCCAAATAATAAAATGAGTTGAGCATAGGATGCATCAGAGGAAATTGAGTATTTCCCCTGATGCATTTAACTTAAGATGAGATTTTTTTCTTAGAAGTTAGCTTTTCCACGGCGCCCAAAATGAAGATAAAGAACACGGGAACAAAGAAAATAGCCAGAATAGTTGCTGAAATCATGCCACCAAATACCCCGGTACCTAATGCATGTTGAGTCTCAGAACTCGCACCTGTTGCAATCACAAGAGGAATTACACCACAGGTAAAAGCAAGAGAAGTCATCAAGATTGGTCGTAAACGAAGTTTGGCTGCCGCAACTGTGGCTTCAATCAAACTCATTCCTTCCTCTTTCAGCATCTTTGCAAACTCAACAATCAAGATGGCGTTCTTTGCGGATAGGCCAATAATCGTAATGAGCCCAATTTTGAAGAAGACGTCATTCATTAGACCTCTCGACATAATGGCAATGATTGCCCCGAAAATACCAAGTGGTACAACCAACATCACAGAAAGTGGAATCGCCCAGCTTTCATAGAGTGCAGCCAATACAAGAAAGACTACTAACATTGATAAACCAAGTAAAAAGGTCATTTGAGATTCAGACTGCTTTTCTTGTAGGGAAATGCCTGTCCATTCATAGCCAATGCCTTTAGGCAACTTAGCAATCAACTGTTCCATTTCACGCATTGCCACACCCGAAGATGTATCGAAGCTAGGAATGCCGGCAATACTTAAAGATGGTCGTCCGTTGTAACGATTATATTGTTGCGGTGCTTTATTCCATTGAGGCGTTACCACTTCAGACAAAGAAACCAATTGACCACTCGAACCCATCACTTTCAAGTTCAAGATATCTTTGAGTTGCATACGTGATTTAGCTTCAACTTGTACAATCACTTGTTGCATACGGCCCTGATTAGGGAAGTCATTGATATACATTGAACCCATTGAGGTTGAAATGATGTCTGAAACGTCTGAGAATTTAACACCAAGGGTATTAAGCTTTTCACGGTCAATTTTTAAAGAAATATTGTCACCTTGTGGTAAACCTTCATTCCACACCATATAGAACTTTTTGTTCTTGGCAGCCATCTGCATAAGTTGGTCTTGGGCAGCCAATAGTGCAGGCATACCTAAGTTCGCACGATCTTGTAAACGTAAACTAAAGCCTGAGAATGTACCCAGTTCATCAATAGCAGGTGGAAGTACCGCCATTGTTTCACCTTCCGAACTGTTCGCCATTGATGCATTGACTGCATTTGTCATTTCAGTTGCCGAAGAAGTTCGCTCGTTGAAATCTTTTAAAGTCGTGAAAGCAACACCTACGTTTTGTCCTGCACCGCTAAAGCCCCATCCCATAATCGTCGTATTACTTTTGACATCGGGTTTGTCTTTAAGCGAATTTTCAAATTCATTCACTACATTTCGAGTACGTTCTGCCGTTGCATCCGATGGTAATTGGAAAGAGGTCATAAACCAGCCTTGATCCTCCTCTGGCATAAATGCTGTTGGCCAATATTTCATTCCAGCAAAAGTAACACCTGTGATCACCACAAAAATCATCATCATTGGCACAGTATGTTTAATGACCTTAAGTAGCATCAATTCATACTTTTTCGTGACTTTATCAAAGCTACGGTCAAACCATGCAAAGAAGCCCTTCTTCTGATGATGACCATCAATTGGTTTTAAAATCGTTGCACAAAGTGCAGGTGTTAAAATGAGCGCCAATAAAGCCGAGAATAAAATAGACACGGACATGGTCAGCGTAAATTGTTTATAAATGATCCCGACCGAACCACTCGCAAAAGCCATTGGTAAAAATACAGCGGACAATACCAGTGTAATACCAATAATCGGGCTGGTAATCTCTTTCATTGCCTTAGATGTCGCTTCTTTCGGATTTAATCCTTCAGTCGCCATAATCCTTTCGACGTTTTCAACGACGACAATCGCATCGTCGACAATAATCCCGATGGCGAGCACCATACCGAACATGGTGAGTACGTTAATCGAAAAGCCAGCAAGCAGCATCACGGTAAAAGTACCGAGCAAAGCAATCGGTGCAACAATCGCTGGAATAAGCGTATAGCGTACATTGTGCAAAAATAAATACATCACAATGAAAACCAAAACCATCGCTTCAAGTAATGTATGAATTACTTTTTCAATTGAAATTTTGACAAACGGCGCGGTGTCGTAAGGAATACTAAACTCCATGCCTTCTGGTAAATTCAACTTTAATTCTTCAATTTTTGCTCTAACACCTTCTGCGGTTTTTACGGCATTCGCACCAGGGCTTAACTGGATTGCGGCAGCAGTAGCCGGTTTACCATTTTCTAAAATAGCAAAGTTGTAGGCTTGTGATCCAATTTCAACATTTGCGACATCGGACAGACGAATTACACTTCCGTTCGTTTTGCTTTTTAAGCTGATATTCCTAAATTGCTCAACACTTGATAGCTGACCTTGCGCTGACAATGGAACCGTAATCAATTGACCTTTATTTGCAGGTAAATCGCCTAGGCGCCCCGGTGCAATTTCAATATTATTTTCACGAATTGCATTGTTTACATCACTAATTGATAAACCATAGGAAACCAATTTATTTGGATCGACCCAAATGCGTAGGGCTTTCTCTGCACCAAAAGATTGGACTTTACCAACGCCTTCTACACGCTTTAGCTCTTCTACTACATTTCGAACCAGATAATCACTTAAGTCGACTTCTGAATATTGGCCATTAGGAGAGTTAATGCCCACCAGCATCAAGAAGCCTGAAGATGATGCCTCAACCTGTAAACCTTGCTGCCGCACAATCTGTGGTAAACGTGCTTCAACAGCCTTGATTTTATTCTGAACATCGACTTGAGCCATTTCGACATCTGTGCCCGGTTTAAAGGTTGCAGAAATTTCTGCTGTGCCCGACGTATCGGTTGTCGCACTATAGTAAAGTAGATTTTTTACACCCGATAACTCTCGCTCAATCAAGGTGACAACACTATCGTTAATGGTCTTTGCCGTTGCTCCCGGATAAGTCGCAGCAATGTTCACTTGAGGAGGCGCTACGCTAGGGAAACGAGCAATCGGCAATTTTGGAATACTAAGTAACCCAAACAATATGATAAAAATTGCGATGACCCATGCAAAAACAGGACGTCGAATAAAAAATTGAGACATCATGGCTGAGCTCCTTGATTTGTAGACGGTTTTGTTTCTACATTTGAAGCACTATTTTCTGATGCAGGCTTTTTCCACGTCGTCATTGCGAGTTTTTGATTTGGCTGGATACGCTCCATACCTTCAACAACGACTTTGTCACCGACTTTTAAGCCTTTGTTGGCGATATAGTACTGTTCATATTGCTGTCCAATTTCAATAGGACGAATTTCAGCCGAGCCTTTTGCATTGATCACATAGACCTGAGGCTCACCATTGATATTGCGCTGAATCGCTTGAGCTGGAACTAATAAGGCTTGTGGAATAGAAGCTCGGTCAATATTGACTCGAACATACATACCCGGAAGTAATTTTCTCTCGGTATTATTTACTTCAATACGGAAAGTCACATCGCCTGTTTCAGGGTCAACGTTAATATCTTCAAACAACATTTTTGCTGTGACGTTATATTGCTGTCCATGGCTATTAGAAATACGCACAGTTTTTTCACTGTTTGCAGATAACTCTCCAGTTTTTAAAGCCGCTTGTAGACGCTCATATTCACTAATTGATTGCTTTACATCGACGTAAACTTTATCAATCTGTTGAATTGTGGCCATGGTATTAGCATCACCTTGACCAACTAATGCCCCTTCAGTGACAAAAGATTGCCCAATACGACCTGAGATAGGCGCTCGAACAGTTGCATATTGGAGATTCAAATTTTGTCTAGTCAGCAAAGCTTTCATTTGCGCGACATCAGCGAGTGCCTGACGATATTGAGCTTGAGCATTACTCACTTCTTGCTTACTAATTGCATTACTTGGTAAGAGCTGCTCATAGCGGTCTAACTGAACTTTGAGTCTCGCAACTTCTGCTTCAGCTTTATTTAGTGAAGCTCTATTGCTATTTACGTCTGCTTCAAAAGTTTCTGAATTAATTTTATATAAAGCTTGCCCTGCCCGAACTTCACTACCTTGTTTAAATAAAACTTTTTCAATAATTCCGCCAACTTGTGGGCGTATTTCAGCAGTACGGAATGCATGCACACGTGCAGGGAGATTTTCACTAAAATTAACTGATTGCGATTGAATGCTTAATACACTTACTTTCGCTGGTGCTGGCTCAGCTTGAGCTGTTTCTTGTGAACCACACCCCTGTAATATCAGCCCAATAGATAAAAATAAAGGAAGTAAAAGATGCTTTTGCATACTGTCCAAACCAAGTGAGTTTTCGATGCTGACATTATTTTTGATGAGTGTGTAGCGATCGTCACTAAAGTGTGGAGTAACTGTGGAGAAATACAGATAATTTAGCGTATGATGAGTTGAAGCACTTTATATAGTCCATTTTCTATGTTTGATCGTTCTTTTTCTTTTGATTGTCACGACAAAGTTATCCTTGTTGTAGAGGATGATTATGATATTGGTGACATTATTGAAAATTATTTGAAACGTGAAGGAATGGTTGTTATTCGTGCTATGAATGGAAAGCAAGCCATTGAATTGCACTCTAGCCAACCCATTGATTTGATTTTACTTGATATTAAATTACCCGAGCTCAATGGCTGGGAAGTGTTAAATAAAATACGTCAAAAAGCTCAAACGCCCGTGATTATGCTAACGGCGCTAGATCAAGATATTGATAAGGTCATGGCATTAAGAGTTGGTGCAGATGACTTTGTTGTAAAACCATTTAACCCAAATGAAGTCATCGCTAGAGTTCAGGCGGTCTTAAGAAGGACTCAGTTAACAAATAAGCCATTTAATAAAAATAAGGTCTACAAAGATATTGAAATTGATACAGATACGCATAGTGTTTATCTGCATGCTCAAAACAAGAAAATATTGCTTAATCTCACCCTGACTGAATATAAAATTATTTCCTTCATGATTGATCAGCCTCACAAAGTTTTTACCCGTGGTGAACTTATGAATCATTGCATGAATGATAGCGACGCTCTAGAACGAACTGTAGATAGCCATGTGAGCAAGCTTAGAAAAAAACTAGAAGAACAAGGAATACTCCACATGTTAGTTAATGTGCGTGGCGTAGGATATCGACTGGATAATCCACTAGCTGTAAAAGATGATGTCTAAATAATATTAAAAATATGGCTAGGAAATATTTTATGAAAAGTAAGTTAGGTATCAGTAAGCAGCTTTTTATTGCTTTCAGTATTGTTAATTTAAGCGTTACCCTGTTTTCTATGTTGCTGGGGTACCTAATTTATAACTATGCCATTGAAAAAGGTTGGCTGACTCTAGATTCCATACAAGAGGATTGGACAAATTTTCATTTTGTAGATTGGCTTTGGTTATCTACTGTCATCTTGTGTGGCTGTCTTATTTCACTCGTGATCGGCATGCACCTTGCAAAACGTTTTATTCTACCCATTAATTTTTTAGCCGAAGCAGCCAAAAAAATTAGTCAGGGCGATCTCTCTGCTAGAGCTTATGACAACAGAATTCACTCGGCTGAAATGTCCGAGCTTTTACATAATTTTAATGACATGGCTCAAAAATTAGAAGTTTCTGTGGAAAATGCACAGGTTTGGAATGCTGCCATAGCGCATGAATTAAGAACTCCAATCACAATTTTACAAGGCCGCCTGCAAGGCATAATTGACGGCGTTTTTAAGCCTGATGAAATTCTATTTAAAAGTCTCTTAAATCAAGTTGAAGGTTTATCTCACTTAGTAGAAGACTTACGAACGATAAGTTTAGTTGAGAATCAACAATTAAGATTAAATTATGAGTTATTAGACTTTAAGTCTGTGATTGAAAAAGTGCTCAAGGCCTTTGAAGACCGCTTAGAGCAAGCAAACTTAAAGCCAGAACTTAATTTAACCACAACTCCTGTATTTTGTGACCGCCGCCGTATTGAGCAAGTTTTAATTGCGTTAATTGATAACTCAATTCGTTATTCAAATGCAGGAAAACTTAAAATCTCTTCAGAAGTGGTTGCAGACAACTGGATATTAAAAATTGAAGATGAAGGCCCCGGCATTGCAACTGAGTTCCAAGATGATTTGTTTAAACCCTTTTTTAGACTAGAAGAATCAAGAAATAAAGAGTTTGGTGGTACTGGCTTAGGCCTAGCTGTTGTACATGCGATTGTGGTTGCGCTTAAAGGTTCTATTCACTATAGCAATCATGGCTCAAAAAGCACTTTCACCATAAAAATTTTAATGGATAAGTAAAACGCTGAGTTATAAAGTTATTCTTCACTCTCTTTTACTCTTCTACGAATTTCTTCACGCCATTTTGTGGCATTTTCTTGTTGCTTATTCAATAAGACACCCAGCATAAAGGCTGTAGCGGCGGCTCCAATTAAGGCAATGCCCGTTTCATAAATAATATCTATAACAAACTCCAGCATGCCCTCAGACAAAAAATCTAAAGTACCGGAAAATTTAAGAAATTTAGCTATGGCCACCACGATAACGCCCAATAAAGCACCAGCCCACAAGAATATTTTATGAATGTTTAGGGGTGCTGTGACTTGATCGATCTGATCAGGGTACTTACGATAGTACTCAATCTCATCTTCAGTCACTTCAGAGGTAGACTTAAATAACAATTTAATAAAGAGCTTATCTTGATCAAGTTTTGAGTTCTTCTTCATAGCCGCTATACACGATAAATACCCTAAGTCTTAATATTACTCATTTTTTATTTAATGAATAACAATTTTTCAATTTCAAACTGTTCAAGTTTGATTACTTAAAATTAATCCCCCAATAGTGGTCTATAAAATTCAATTAATTTTTAAATTATTAGTTCATAAAAAATATTTCCTTAGATATCAATTTCTAAGAAATTTACTAACTATAGAAAAAATGATGCTATTCCATTAGTTCATGAATTCAATTTTTTATATTTAAAAAAAACCTGACCTTAATTATTGAATTAATTATAACTATTTAATTAATACTTTATGAACTCGATTTTAGGTGAACATAAGTTAAATAGAAGATTTGAAAAACTACCATATATAAGGCTCTGGCTACTCTGCATTGTTACTACGGCCGTTTATGCTTCACTACACTGAATTATTAAAAGCTTATTCAACTGCATCTATTGCTTGAGCAACTGACTAAGCCGCGGCAAACTTAAAGACTTAAATTGGCTTAACCCTATTTCTAATTTTAGCCAGAGTAATTCTTTAGACAACTTCCTGCAAGTTGTAATTACACTTTTATATTTACCCTAGTGAATTGCACATCATCTTTACGAGCTTTATTTTGCGACTACTACTGGCTGCTATATAGATTTCTTATTATAGATAGCCTTTTAAACATTAAAACTAAAAACATGCGTGCATCTTATTTTGAGGCATTTTCGTTAGTCGTTAAAAGCAAATTATAGATTTCATTAATCAGCCAATTTCTACTCTGCATTGTTACTACGGCCGTAATCAATTACAAGTTGATAAGCCTTCGGATGTGTTTTAGCAATCTCAAAAATGGCGCTTTAAATGGCAAATGGTAAAGTCCATCTAAGTCGGCATGTAAAAAGTAAATCTTACGAAGCTTTTCAACCAGCGTTAAGTCTTTTTGAACATAGATAAGCGAAATGACCTCATATTCTCTCCTTTTGTCTCTACTCCATATAATCAATAAGCATGATAAATCTTCTAAGGTTTCATGTTACTCATTTTTTCTTTACTGAGTAAGGATTTTTATAGGAGCTATTAAACTCAAGAATATTCATATTGTTGACATATCAACAATGTTGGTATTTAATGGGTTATCGGATGAATTTTAAACGCATAGGAGATGCTCATGATCGGTAAACATTTAGAAAAATAAAACTTAAGTTGTTAAATTAATTAATTTTTATTTTCATCTTCCTAAAAGATGGATAAGGAACTTTATTGCTCTAAAAAAGCTAGATGACAGGATTATCTCCAAACATCGGACTGTTTGGATTGAACAAGGAATAAACAATGTATATTCATTTTAAATACCCTCAATTACTTGCGATAGCTAGCCTTTCATTGCTTATAGCATCAGGAAAAACTTTAGCAGCGCCAAATGGTAACCCTACTCTGCCTGGCGGCACCACCCAATTTTTTATTGCTGAATTTCCTCCAATTACTGGAAATTATCTTCAAATTATTTCTAGTTATTCTACGGCGGATCAATTTAATGATCAGAATGGTAATAAAAAATATGATCAAGACCTTAAAGTGGCTGCACAAACTTTAAGACTTACAACCACATGGGATAAGAAGATTTTAGGATCAGATATTACGATATCTGAGATTATCGGAACTTATGTTGATTTAAATAATCAAATACACACGCCATATGGAAATGTCAAACTTAATGATGATGGGCTCTCTGATGTTTTATTTGAGCCATTAATTCTTCAATGGAATAAAGGACAACAGAAACAATGGCAAATGGTTGCTGGTTTAGGTTTTGTTTTACCCATCGGTACTTATAGTAAAAGTCATGATGTGAATGTTGCAGGCAACTATTTTTCGATCGCACCACGCGTAGCTCTTAAATATAAGTTTGAAAATGGACTTGAAGCAGCCATAAGTCCGATGGTTAATTTCAACTGGAAAAATTCAGATTCTAATTACAAGACGGGTAATGAACTGACCATTGATTACTTACTTGCTTACCACAGCAATAACTGGCGCTTCGGGGCGACTGGATATTATTACACTCAACTTGAAAATGACGAGTTAGAGGGGCAAGAAATTAAAGATTCAAAAACGAAATCATTTTCTATTGGTCCCGCTATCCAATATCAATTTATGAATGGAAAAGGTCCACTAGTCAGCGCGAGCTGGATTAAAGATGTGGATTCTGAAAATAAAGCTGAAGGTCAAACTTTCTGGCTAAGTGCAGCAATCAAATTTTAAAAGAATTAATATTTTTTCAAAGGTACAAAATTATGGAAAATTTTCTTAAAGATCGAAAATATATTGATCTCTCCGTTACTTTAGAGAATAACCCATATACGGACCCTCCTCCTTTGCTCCCGAAAATTGAATATATGGATCATCAAGAAGGTTGGCCTGAAATGGAGGCTATGTTTCCAGGTTTAGAGTTAAAGGATTTACCCGGAGAAGAAGCGTGGGCTGCAGAGCGTTTAATTATTACCACGCATAGTGGAACACACATGGATGCACCTTGGCATTACAGCTCTACAACTGATGGCGGAAAACCTGCTTATGGAATAGATGAGCTACCTTTAGATTGGTGTTTTCGACCAGGTGTAAAACTTGATTTTCGTAATAAACCAGATGGGCATGTAGTATCAGCATCTGAAGTGCAAGAAGAATTAAGCAGAATTGGATATACACTTAGTCCTTTAGATATTGTACTTATTAATACCTCAGCTGGGGCTTATTTTGGACAACCTGAATATTTAGGTAAAGGCTGCGGTATTGGTCGTGAAGCGACCTTATGGATGTTAGAGCAAGGCATTCGAGTAGTAGGTACAGATGCTTGGAGTTGGGATGCTCCCTTTAAATATACAAAAGAGAGATTTGCCGAAACAAAAGATGCTTCTATTATTTGGGAAGGACATAAAGCTGGTCGAGATATTGGTTACGGGCAAATGGAGAAATTGGCAAATCTAGAAAGCTTGCCTGACTATGGATTTTTAGTATCGTGTTTTCCTTATAAAATTAAACATGCTTCCGCAGGTTTTGTGCGTGCTGTTGCTATCTTATAAAGATTAAAAACAAGATAAATATTAAGGATATATTTTTCTACAAAGTTAAATATATCCTTAATTTATTGATTCTGTATAATTTCATTCTCTCCTCTAATTACTACGATCATCGAATGCAAAAAATTAAGATTGACCGTCATGCAACAGCACAAATCAACATGTTGGCAAACAAGCTTATGTTGAAATCAAGTACCGCGTACACACAAAAATTTGGTATCGGGATGACAGAATGGCGGATCATTTCAGTTTTATCTGGTACTTCCGATTGTTCTGTACAAAAAATTAGTGATATTTTGGGCCTAGACAAGGCAGCCGTTAGTCGCACAATTAAAAAGCTTGAGGAAAAAAAGTATATTGAAGTTAATGGACATGCTGAAGATAAACGAATATATGTCATTAATTTAACCCAAGCTGGTCAAGAGCTTTATGAAGTCGCATCAGATTTTGCAATTGAAAGAGAAAAGCAACTTCTTGAAGAACTGGAAGAGTCTGAGAAAGACCAGTTATTCAATTTATTAAAAAAACTGCGTAACAAAGTTGATCAAATGTAAAATATAAAAAAGCTTTGTAGGTAGTTATTCTATAAAGCTTTTTTATTAACTAAGCAACCATTGTTTTTGATGGATACTCTTTAAAATTTAAGCTAGTCATCATTAACAAGGAATAAACTTTGTTTTAATAGGTCCAAATATTGATTTCTTACTTTTATCAAAGACATTAATTTCGACGGTTTCACCATATTGAATGAATTCACTTTTGGCTGCACCATGTTCAATCATTTCCAAAGCAATTTTTTCGGCAAGACAAGCAGAACCAGTATGTTTTGCATCTTTATTTGATACAGTGCCTGACCCAATAATGGTGCCGGCCTTAATGTTACGGTTATAAATTAGGTGAGAAATAAGATCGCTAAAGGAATAATTCATCTCCTTTCCATTTGGTGCCCCAAACCACTGATCATTGCGTTTGACTTCAATATTTAAGGCAATTTTCTCATTTTCCCAAGCTTTTCCAAGCTCATCAGGTGTAACGGCGACTGGGGCAAAAATCGTGGCGGTTTTTGCCTGAATAAAACCAAACCCCATTTTTATTTCACGATTTAAAATACCTCGCATGCTAACGTCATTTAAAATCATGACTAACTTGATGCTAGATTTAATTGTATCTTTTGAGCTTCCCATTGGAATATCTGAAACAGCAACAGCGAATTCTGCTTCAAAATCGCACAGATCTCTTGTCGAGGGAAAAGCATAATCATCTACGCCTGAGCGGAAGTCATCACTTTGGCGTTGTATTAAAATCGGAATTCCTTCTGGTTCTTCATTTTTAATTTTGTAGGCTTCTTTCATAATTCGGCCATGATTTAAAAAAGCAGAGCCATCGACAAACTGAAAACAGCGCGGTAACGGCGCTAAAGTTTTTTGTGTATCAAATACAAATCCATTTTTATCAGGATTATCATTAAATAATTCATAAGCTTCATATAACTTACTTTCTAACTCATCCCATTGCTCCAATAGTTGCAACATGGTTGGTGCAAATTCTGGAATAGGTCGAGCGAATCTTAAATCACGACTTACAAAGACCAATTGACCGTCACGAGTTCCATTTTTTAATGTGGCAAACTTCATGTTTAACCTCTATTCTTTCAAAAAGTAAGCCCAAAGATCTTGCACTGCTTCGGGCCAGTTTTAAGTTTTACGCCTTAAGCGGCTGTGTTAATGCTTCAAATGCTTTTGTTGCCAGCTCTCGATGCTCAACAGGTGAGCCATTACTCATCTCAATTTCACCTAGACGAGTCGAGACACTAATAACCATTTTTGCTCGATCAAAATGACGCTGCTGATATAGATTTAAAGCGTCTTCTAAGGGTTGATCTTTTGCTAACTCTTCACTTAAAAGAATAGCACCTTCAATTGCGAGACCCGCTCCTGAGGCCAGATGCGGAGTTGTGGAATGCACGGCGTCACCCAATAGAACAACACGACCTTTATGCCAAGATTCTTCGACCAGTAAAGTGTGTAATGGACGATAAAGAATATCTTCTGCTTTAATTTTTCCTTGATCGATATCAGCTTTTACTTCCTGAACAACGCTACCAAATTCAGCTAATAAACCAGATAACTTTTCAGGCCATAGATGCTGTTCAATAAAATCATCACTTTCATGACGGTCTAATACGCACATATAACTTTGCGAATCACTAATAGGACTAAAAGAAGCTTTAAGCGTTTTACCAATCAGCATTGAAAAGTTATTAAAATATTTTGGTACAACAATTCGCCATGCCCCTTGGTGGGTAAAGGTACTTTCAGGTAATTCAGGAAAGACCAGATGCCGTATTTTTGAATGTATGCCATCAGCTCCGATCACTAAATCAAATTGTTGCTCCTGCCCATTGGTAAATAGGACCTTGACGGAATCTTTGTTATTTTCCAACTTATCGACAGTTGTACCTAAAATAACGTTAACGCCTAGCTCACGTAATTTATTTTCTAGTACTTCGGCAAATTTGGTACGCATCACGCCAATACTATTTGCAGCTAAATCTTCTGCACCAACTGCTGGCTTAATCGGTGCTTCAGCAATCTTATGTCCATCTGAAGTGTACATATCGAATTGTGAAAACTGGCCAGATACTTTAAATAACTCTTGTACTACCCCAATTTCTTTAAGTGCACGGAGTGTTGCCGCACTTAAGGTAATACCAGCACCTATGGGCTTGAGCGTATCTTTAATTTCAACTAAAGATACGTTTTTTCCAAGCTTTTTAAGTTGGATGGCTGCACACATGCCACCTATGCCACCACCGATAATGGCAATATCTACGATCCCTGTCATATTGTTTCTCCAATTTACTTTGAGGTTCTACCGCCTAAATGTTCTGCCAACCAATCCGCAATATACGCACCGGCATTTAATGGATTATCAATTGAACTGTGTTCAACGCCTCCCATCTCATCATCAATTACTAATAACTCTTTATCTGGTGAGTTAACTAGTTGATCATAAGTTTCATAAGCATATTTCAATGGAATCTGGCGATCCTTCTCACCATGAGTTACTAAGAAAGGCACTTTAATACGGTCAAGAACTCCATTGAGGTGCATATTCTCTGCTATCTCAAAAAATTCTTTCTGGTCTTTAGCCCCAAATACCCATTCCACATGTTTCCAATAATGAGGAACTGGGTTCTCGCCTTCACGTTTTAGACGAGCTTGTTGAACTGCTCGCCAATCATGATTTGCACCCCAAATTGCTGCACAACAAAAGCGTGGTTCAAAAGCAACAGCTCGAGGGCAATAATATCCACCTAAAGAAATACCAAAAGCGGCAATGCGATTTTGATCAATTTCTGGTTGTTCACATAACCAGTCGACAATTGGAGTAGCCCATATTTCAGAGTTATAGACAGCACGCAAATCTTGTAAGCGAATCGCCTCTCCTGTACCCGGTTGATCAACCATAAGTACTGATATCCCGCGCTCTACGAGTTCATCAGCTAAGGGGCTGTAAGACATTAATTCTTTAGTAGAATCAAGCCCATTCATCATCACAACAATGGCCTGCTTTTCATCCGTAGTTTTTCCTTTTGCATAAATCGCGCTTAGATGGCTATTTTGATAAGGAATTTCTACTCGCTTAACATCATCTTTTTTATATTTTCGGTATAACTCAGCTAACTCTAAATAACGTTTATATACTTTTAAACGTTCAGGATGACCTTGTTCTTGCATACGCTCTGCAATTAAATAATATAAGGCAGCACGATAATATTTTTTTGCGGCAGACAATTCTCTGTTTTTCTCAAGATCTTGTTCAGCCATCTTAACCAGCTTATCTGCACCGCCAATCCACGCATGAAGAAATTCGACAGTTCCGACATCTGCATCATCAGAAGACTTTTCTAATAATGGACGGCAAAACTCATCAATTTCACCGATACTTCCACCATGTGTTGCAGCAATAACGGTGGACATACTCCAAACATAGTTTTTTGGAAAATAAACAAACATAAAAACCTCTTAATCCTTAAGATTGATTAAACTTTTCGATTCAACATAAATCTCACCATTCACTTCATGATGCTGAATCTTTCTTAACTTTTTCCCTTTACATGGGCCTGCAAAACACTCTCCAGAAATTTTGTCAAAATGTGCAGAATGTGCATAACAAACAATATGTTTCCCATCAGCCGATAAAAACTTATCCTTTTGATATTCCAGTGGACGATGGTTATGTGGACAGTCATTTACCCATACCGCTACTTCTGTTTCTGTCATGACCAAAAAAAGTTGATCATTTACTCCGTCTAATGAAATTCCTTTTGCACTGCTCTGACTAAGTTCCGAAATTTTTGCTATAAAAATTTTTTTATTTAACATTATTCCCCTGGTGACCATTTTTTACGTTGATCAAATAAGAACACTTGTGAAGTATCACTTCCCATTGGCATTGCACGTGGTGTCCAATTGTCATCATGCAAATCCATATCTGCATCAAACTCCATCGTTCCACCAAATGGGCTATTAAAATACCAAAAGAAATTACTTCCCATAATATGACGCCCCGGTCCCCAGAAGCTCTTATATCCCTTCTGAGCAAATTCCCAACCATTTCTTAAAACCTCGTAACCTGAGCCGAAATGGAAAGTAAAATGATTTAACCCAACCATATGTGGATTAAAACTTTGGATTAGGAATAAAGAATGGTGTTCATTTAAGCCGGCTGGACGCATAAAAGGTCCAATATTGATAAAACGGTCAGTCGTAATAAAACCAAGTCGATCAGCATAAAAAGCTTCAGCCTTTTTATGATCTGGAACGAAATAAACAACATGGGAAAGAGAGCGTGGTGTTTTATTATGACCTTCAAGCAATACGCCACATTCATTAATGGCTCTTCCAGGTTCTTGGCCCGGTACATTTATCCCTACATAGGGGGCAACTATTTTACGTTTACGTGTAATACGGAATGCGATTGCAAATCCACTATCATCAAAAGAATGGATTGTTCCTTCATCGTCAACACTCACTTCTCTATCTTTAGAAAGTTCTGCTGCAATAAGGTCTAATTCATTTTGATCAGCAACGCCGTACACTGTTTCACGAATATTTGGTGCTGGAGCATTCGCCTTTGGCAACGATGGATCTGTATCTAATTTAAAAATAACAGTACCGCCATCTAAAGCTTCGTAAGTTCCACCACGTTCATTTTTTTCAACAAGATTTAAACCATAATCAAGTAAGTACTGGTGACACGCATCTAAGTCTAATACTCCAAAAACCAGACTTTCTAAGCCAAGAATGTTCATGCATTCAACTCCATTTGAGAAACTTCAAACTAAAAACTCAAAGGTTTCTAATTCATCTGGAATTATTAAAATACAAAGTTAGTTGATGTGTCAACAATTATTGTTGACACATCAACTAATTCTATTTTATCTTTTATTCAGAGTGTTTTTTGTTCACTCATAAAAAGATGAATTAAGAAAAAATCTCATCTTTAAAGGGATTATTTAAAGGAATAAGGATTATGTATAAAATCGAAAGTAAGCGAGGAATGCTTGCGCTCATGACCTCCCACTGTGCAGGCATGGTTGACTTGGTTGCCTTACCTATCTGGATAGGCACACTCATCGCGAATTATCATTTTGGTTTTCAACAAGCTGGTGGTCTAGTTACGCTGTTCTTATTAGGAGCAATGCTGGCAAGTTTAATATTTGCGCCTATTTTTAACCGTTTCAATCCTAAATGGCCCGTTTTTATTGGGTTCCTTTCTGCTTGTTTTGCTTTCTACTTAGCCTCTAAAAATACTCATTTCTCAGTATTAGCAATATTACATCTGGTAGGTGGGTTTTCTGCTGGTCTTGCCTTGAGCTTTACTCATGGCACCATGGGAAGAAGTATAAATCCTCATAGAATATTTGGATTTTCTGGATTAGCACTTGGCATTTTCGCTATTTTATTTTTAGCCGGTTCTTTAAATTTAATTAGAAATTTTGGTGGTTCTACACTATTTTTGATTCTTGCCTCAATTATGGCAGTTGCCGCGTTTATTGCTTTGTTATTCTATCCCCAAGTCAATAAAAAACAGGACAATATTCAATTTGAATCGTACCATCGTCCTAAATTTTCAAAATATATTTGGTGCTGTATTTTTGGAATATCTCTATTAGCCATGACAAACTCTATGAATGTCAGCTTTTATGAACGTATTGGAATTGCACGGGGTTTTGGAGAAAGTTCTGTCGCACTGACATTGATTATTTACGGTATTGTTTCAATTTTTCCAGCACCGATCGCGGCTTTCACTCAAAAGTATTTTAATCCACTCACTGTTATTTGTATTGGTCCTATCTTTCAAGCCATATTTTCATTAGTTCTTACCCACAGCCATAACTACTTTCTTTATACGCTTGCGGGCTCATGTATGGTTTTCACTATTTTATTTACTCATACCTATGCTTTTGGTTTACTCGCTAGACTTGAACCAACAGGACGAGCTGTTGCTGGAACTCCTGCAATGTTAATGTTCGGTGCAGCCTTAGGACCAATTTTAGCGGGTACTTTAGTTCAATATATTAGCTTTGAAGCAATTGGAATCATGGGTTGTATCTTGGTTATTGGTCAATTGATTTTATTTAATATAGTTAGAGCCTATTACACTAATCATGGTATAGCTCAAAATGCTTAATTTTTAAAAGATTCAACTAATTCTTCTAGAGTTTTTAAAAAGCTCTCTCTTTGAGGGCTTTATTTATAAATTACTAGTAATTCTTCCTAACTTATCTTCTTTGATGCATAAATACTCATATAAAACTGTTCCAAAACTAATCAAATGCCTTAGTTCATGAACTCAATTTTTTATTATTTAATAATAAATACATTAAGATATTAATTTTAAATAATTTATTTTTTATTTTATTTATAAATATCACTTAAGGTGAACATAAGTGTAAATCAAACCTCTACTCAATTTGCTTCACAACAAATTTAAGCAAATCTCTAGGGCTTGTTTAGATCAATCTAACCCTCTCATTTACCAACTAGCTCAGGTTATAATAATAGCCTCCCAAAATATTGTTGATCTATTATGAACACCTCCAATGACCCTTTACACGGCAAAAAACTTGCTGACATTTTGGATGAATTATTGGATTACTACGGTGGATTTGAAGGCTTAAGTCGTAAAATTGAAATTAGATGTTTTTGCATAGATCCAAGTGTTAAATCATCATTGCGATTCTTACGTACCACACCATGGGCACGTGAAAAAGTAGAAAGCTTATATTTGTATGTCTTACGCCAAAAAGCCAAACAGAAACCGTAGCTATCAAAACTTTTACTACTTATATTAGTGAATTCGCCACGGTTTATTTTTGGTTTTTTGCTGTAGAAATTGAATAAAACACTTAATTCTAGGGCTTTGAAGTTTTCGATTTGCATAAATAATATACTGAGGTTCAGTTATTCCAGAACGAAAATTCCCCAGAATCGGTGTCAGTCTTCCAAGTTTTATATCTTCACCAATATGGTAATCTGCTAGTCTTACTATCCCTTCTCCTCTTAATGCAAGATCTCTCAAAAAAGTCCCTTGAGAAAAGGATGCGATCGGTTTGACAGGAACAATAAAACTTTCATTATTTTCAACAAAATCCCAATTATTCCAACTACTTGAGAAATTAAAATGAAAACAACGATACTGTAATAATTCTTGAGGATGTTTAGGTGTTCCATATTTTTCGAGATATTGAGGTGAAGCACAGGTTATCCACTCACTATCTCCAATTCGAGTTGCAATTCTTGATGAAGATGGAAGTATTCCTCCATAGATTGCGATATCAACACCACGATCAAAATCATCCTGATATACCGCATTCAACTCAAAATCTACACTTAAGGATGGATAATTATCTAGAAACTCAGGTAACCAAGGTAAAATTTGATGTTGTGCAAAAGTTGGCATCGTTCTAATTTTTAAAACACCACTCACACGGGTTGGAAATGCTTCAGCTAAAGAGTCAGCCTCATTCATTGCAGATACAACATTTCGTGCACTCTTTAAATATGCAACACCTTCTTCGGTCAATGTCAGTTGTCTTGCTCCTCTTTGAATAAGTCGTACACCTAAACGATTTTCTAGCCGGTTAATTAACTTGCTAATTGCAGATGGCGTTAAATCATTTGCTCTTGCTGCTGCTGAAAAACTTCCATGCTCGTATGCCCAGATAAAGGCCATCAGTTGTCGATAATTGTCCATAATATTTTTCTCAAACATCATTAGAGTAAATTTGAATATAACAGCTTTTAATTTACATAAACTTTGCCTGTTATTCACATGTAGTTTGAATTTGACGCAATCTACGATCAAATTGCTTTTGCTAGTATCTAACTCAATCGGAATGCTTTATTTCAAGGAGAAAGTGATGCTACAGCAAAGAAATCCGGATTACTCAGCCAATGAAGAACTTATGCCTTTTCAGTTACCACAAGTTCCCTATATGTCGCCCGATCTTGTAATTCCAGGCGTTTTAGATGCGGCTTTGAAAGACGATAATTTATGGGTGCCTACCTCTGACTCTGTAAGTTTTAAACCTCTGCTTTTAAATACTAGTTCTGGTTACTACATAAACTTATTACGTGTTCGAAAAAGTGGTGTGTTATCTAGACATCGTCATACCGGAGCAGTACATGCATTCGTACTTAAAGGTCGTTGGTATTATCTTGAGCATGATTGGATTGCAGAAGAAAAATCATTTGCTTACGAACCACCTGGCGAAACCCATACTCTTTTCGTACCTGAAGATGTTACTGAAATGATTACGCTATTTATCGTGCATGGCGGCTATACATATGTAGACCCATTTGGAAAAGCTGTAGGTTATGAAGATGTGTTTACTAAATTAGAAGCCACACGAGAACATTATAAAAATATTGGTATTCCTGAAAGTGAATTAGAAAAAATCATCCGATAGTAACTGCCTTTTATAAAGAAATGCCAATTCGTAAAGTGATTGGCATTTTGTCTTTTCTACTACTGAAAATTAACCAAGTTTATTAAAGGATTAGATATGTTAAAAATAATGGGATTTCCTGGTGAATATATTCAAGGTGAACATGCTCTAAGAAATATTGGTGATATTGCAACAAGACACCAATTTAAAAAAATTGGAATTATTTATGATCCAGCTATTGAGGGACCTATTTTAGATAAAGTCACTATATCGCTTAAGCAGTCAAATTTAGATTTTATTAGCTATAAGTTTCCTGGCGAATGTACCTATGAAACTATTGAGCGACTTAGTCATATTATGGAACAACACGATATCGATTCCATCATTGCACTAGGTGGCGGTAAAGCAATGGATACCACTAAAGGTATTTCAAAAAAATTAAATATAGCCATTATTATTTGCCCTACAGTCGCGTCTAGCGATGCCCCTACAAGTAGGCTCATAATTGTTTATGATGCGAATCATAAGGTTCAAGGTGTAGAAAAAACAAAGCGAAACCCAGATATTGTATTAGTTGATCTAGATACTATTGTGCAGGCGCCTGCTCGCTTTTTTGCTGCGGGTATTGGGGATGCTATTAGTAAAATGTTTGAAGTAAACCAATGTAAAAATTCACATGGCCTGAATTCATTTTCGACACCACCTTTAGAAACAGCATTATTATTAGCAAATAATACTTATAGTAATCTCATCACATGGGGAAAAATAGCGTATGAAGATGTCAAACAGCACCATATTACCCCTTCAGTTGAACGAGTCGTTGAGTCGACAGTACTTTTAAGTGGTTTAGGCTTTGAAAGTGGCGGCTTATCTTTAGCACATGCTCTTATAAGGGGTTTAACAGCCATTCCAGAACTGGCTACCAATTTACATGGAGAGTTAGTGGCTTATGGTACCGTTGTTCAAGCTGTATTAGAAAATAGAGAGCATATTTTTATTATTGAGCTGATTAATTTTCTTAAATCTGTTGATTTACCGACCACCATTGCTGAACTGGGATATCATCAAGAGATCAGTGATTCCATGTTAGAAACGATCATTATGCATACACTGCAAAATGACTATAGTAAAAACTTTGAACCTCCTCTGAATAAAGAAAATCTGAAACAGGCAATAATAAAAACCAATCATTATTGCTAAAGAAAAAAGGGAGACTTCTCCCTTTTTTATCGCATGAGCCAACCACCTGCTATATCAATCACTTGTCCAGTGACGAAACTACTGTCATTTGAAGCCAGAAATTCTACGACTTTTGCGACTTCTGTCGGGGAACCTAATCGGCCTAAAGGCGTATCATCAATCACATGTTGGTTTACTTGATTGCCTACTTCTAAAACCATAGGCGTTTCTATGCGTCCGGGTGCAATTGCGTTTACATGAATGTTGTAAGCACCCAGCTCTCCAGCCAAGTGTCGAGTTAAGCCAATAATTGCAGCTTTTGTTGCACTGTAGTGGCAAGCAACCACAGGAAGATATGCATTTGCAGCAACTGACGATGTATTAATAATTTTTCCAAACTTATGTTTAATCATCTGAGGAACTAAAATACGAATCAAATTAAAAGATCCATTTAAGTTAACATCTACTACCCGTTGCCATTCTTCCGGAGATAATTGCCAGATTTTATGGGCATGTCCTTGATGCTTTGGTGAAATCCCAGCATTGTTTACTAAAGTATCAATAAAGCCTATTTCGTTATAAAAATATTCATAGGCAGCCTGACAAGCTTCATAATTAGCAATATCAGCACAAAATGAACTGACGTGATAGCCTTTATCTGCCAACTCTTGATGCTTAGCGACCAATAGATCGCAATTAAAATCTATTAGTGCAACTGTCGCACCTAACTGGGCAAGATGCTCTGCAATTGCGGCACCAATACCGTTACCAGCACCCGTAATTAAGACTTTTCTATCCTTAAATAATTTTTGCATTATAACTCCGTTAAATATTTTTAAATTTCCATAAAAAAAGCAAAGACCTCTATTTCGGTCTTTGCTTTTAAGTTTTTACTTAACCTGATCTAAATCAATGCCTTTATTATTCTTCCAAGTTAATACTGCAATTGAAGCGATTATGGACACCACAATTAGATAAACATTAAAAATCCAACCTTTATCTATTGAGTAAAGCCAAGTATTCACATAGGAAGCCGTACCACCAAAAATGGTTACTGCCAAAGACATGAAGAAGCCGAGAAAATTAGTTCGATATTTTGTTGGAATTTGTTCTGACATGGCTGCTGGTTTGCAAGACATCAAGAAACCCATTGTAAATAGCCCAATGCTTTGAGCAACTAACAAAGTCCAAGGCTCATTACTAATTAATGACCACAATGGGAACAGCAATAAAGATGAACCAATGTAAGTGATTAAAGAGTTATTATTTCTTCCAATGTAATCAGATAACCGCCCTTGAAATGGTAGACAGATCAGATAAATTACTTGTGCAATACAGCTCATCATAAAAGCATCTTTTGCAGGCATTTTTTGTATGCCGATTGCATAAATAGCTGCACAAGTGACCCATGTATAAAAGGTTAAAGTTGAACCTGCCTCATAAAAGAAAAGCTTAATACCGACTTTCATAATTTTAGAAAAAGGCCAATTTACCTCATCTGACATTTGATCATTATTTTTTTCAATATGTGTTTCGATCATATTTCTACGGAGATAAATTGCAAAAAATGCAAGCCCACCACCAATAGCAAAAGGAATTCGCCATGCCCACTCGTGCATTTGTTGATCTGTATAGGTCACATTGAGTAATGCTAAAAAAAGTGTTGCTAATAATGACCCAGCACCCACTGCAAAAAATGACATGCTAGACCATAAACCACGTCTTTTGGGTGGAGCAATTTCTGCAATATATGCATATGAGGTTGCGGTTTCTCCACCATGAGCGAAACCTTGAACCAATCTAGCAATGAGTAATAGACCTGATGCCCATGCTCCAATCTCTTCATAAGATGGAATAAAAGCAATCATTAAGCTTGCTAAAGCCATCATTACCATCGTGACCAGCATAATATTTTTTCGGCCATATTTATTTGCAAGTGGACCAAATACAAATCCACCTATTGGCCTAGAAACAAAGCCAACAGCAAAGACAGCTAATGTATTTAACAATGCTGATGTTGGGTCAGTTTTATCAAATAATGCTGAAGCAATATATACGGAAGCGACAGCATAAATTGTCCAATCATACCATTCCAATAAATTGCCTATGCCACTCGCAATTAAGGATTTTTTTATGTCTTTCTGCACAACTTGCTGTGACTGAGACTCAATATTTGAAAAGCTAGTCATGGCTACTTCAATCCTTTAAATTAAAAAATAAATGGCATTCCTATTACTAATTTCATTCAAATTAGTGATTTGCCTGACTAGAATTTTTGCATATTTTTTATTGTTTAACGGTGAAGCTCATTCAAACGCATTGTGAATGAAAGGAACATCTATTGGGTAAATTTCCAAATTTTAAAAGAAAAAATAAAACAACTGAAATTTATTGGAAAGAACCAGAACACTGTTCACAAGCGTACCCTTGTGAACGTTTATTAATTTAATCACTCACTCCGATGGCTTTATAATTTTGCCAACAATATGTTCATGCGTAGGTACAAGACCTGCTTTTAAACCCAGTGGCTTAAACACCTTATCTAACACTGATTGAGTAAGTTTACCTTTGTCCTGCTCAATATCAGTTAATGTTCGACGACTTATACCCACCAAAACAGCATATTGTTCTTGCGACAAACCCAGTACATTCTTTCGCAAATGCGACAGCAATTGTCCTAGCGTAATTTCATTAAATAAATATTGTTTATATAAATCGATAAGAACTTGCTGACGATCTTGAGTCTGATTTTTTATATTCATAGCAGTTCCCATCTTTTCAATTTAGCTTCTATGTAATCAAATGATAGCGCTGGCATTTTAATAATATTTTTCGGTACTCCTTTATCAACTAATCGCTGTTTTAACCCAAGCAGATTAATTGCCAAAGCCTTTAATGTTCCTAGAGATAAATCAGGATCACACCAGGGCGCAAGTTTTTGAGTAATTTGAGCCCAACGGTATTCACCGCCTTCTTCATACGGACTTCCCCAAGTCGTCGATCTGGTCACAACTTCTGGATCAGCTTTCATAGGTGCAAAATCGTAAATAGGTGAAAGAGAAATTTTTCCAGATTTTTTTAGAAATGATGTATTACGACCATGATTATCTGAATTACCAAAAATAATATTGAGTAAGTCTCGTTGTAACCACTCACAAATGAATTGTGAAGTATCAAAATCTGAATCAATGCGCGTCAGTAAGCTACATAGATCTTCAATTACTTCAAAATGGTTAAGATGACTACCAGAAGATTTATTTAGCACCGAATAAACAGATTCTAAGCCATGGCGATGCCACTGTTGATTACGCCATTCTGTATCAAATCTTGGTAGCCACAAAGAAGGATACTTTGTACCTTCAATGAGCTTCATTTGTGTTGTTTCAATCGTATTGAAACCTAATTCATTGAGCACCTGATAGTAATAATATTCGGCTCTGAGAATGTCGCAATCGATCTCACTACGTTTATTTCTCGGAAACTTAACTAAATAATGTTGATCTGGCTGATCAAAATTTTCTTGGTAGGTATCAATCCAGACTTTTTGTTCTGGTGAAACTCGGATAAGTAATTTGGGAGCTTCCCCGCCTGCCCCAGTTGCACCACCACTAATGGCACCCATTTGCTGAGCGTATTCCAAAAAATCAATATTACGCTCAGCAACATCTTCTTTGCTAAAATAACGTAAATGTAAGGTTGATTCTGGATTTATAGGTGGAAGCGCCTCTTTAATTCGTAAATTACCAACGGGTGCTATCCCCCCTTTTTCTAACAAAATACTTTCTTGCTCAGAATAGGTTAAACGTTGTAAATCTAGATAATTCACCCAATAACGGCGTGCAGCGCCAGAAGGAACAATATCATCCAAAAAGCCAAACCATGTGTTCGATTCATGTTTTATAAGAATTTGTACAGGAAGTGATAGACTACAGGCATGCTCATCTCGTCTGTCTAAGTATTGAATTGCATAATCCAATTCATATTCTAATTCACTGCCACTCGTCGAACCCAACTTAGGTTCTAGCAGTTTTAGGTCTGCTATATCTACCCAGTTTTTATCTAGTAAGGCTTGTATTGTTAATTTTTTCATGGCAGTAAATGCGCAAATATTTTCTCAAAAATACTATAAAAAAGAGATTTTGTGAATATATTTGCGCATTTTTATTTAAATCTCTAATTTTTGCGCAAATATTTGCTCATTACTATATTTTTAATATGAAGCAAATTTTAGCTTAATATTGCTTTATACAGTAGTCCAGTGAGTGAGCTGATTTTTCCTCAGCCCACTTTAAAACCTAAATAGCCTGATTACTGTTGATAGACTTTCTTCCCATTAAAAATGGTCCAAACCACTTTTGTTTCAGCCAACTGTTCAGGTGAAACATTAAAAATATCTCTATCCACTAAAATCATATCGGCTTTTTTGCCCGGTTCAAGCGTGCCGATGCTTTTATCTAAATAAAGTGCTTTAGCTGAATTAATCGTATAAGCCTTAAATACGGTATCTCGATTAATCGCTTCCGCTGGATTTAAAACATCTCCTTCAATTCCTTTTCTTGTAATTGCTGTAGCCATAGCAACAAAAGGATTGGAGGTTGAAACTGGTGCATCGCTTGCACCTGCAATTGTCGCGCCGTTAACCAACAACGAATGCGCAGGGTACATCCCGTTATAAGATAATGCATCAATATAAGGTTTTACCAGTTCTTTGTTAAAACTGTCTTCGTAGGCCCATGCTAGTTGCATAGAAGCAATCACATTATTTTGTTTAAAGCGCTTATAGTCTTTAGGATCTACGAGCTGGAGATGAGTAATACTATGTGGGACATTGCTCTGACGTTTTGAGCGAGCATATTCAATTGCATTTAAAGATTCCTGTACAGCTCTATCCCCAACGGCGTGGATGTGAACCAGCATATTTCGCTTGTCAGCTTCATCAACAACTAACTTAAAGGTGTTTGGATCAAATAATAAAGTCCCTTGCTTGTTACTATTAGAATATCGGCCAAGTAATGCAGCAGATTGAGCTGGGAACTCTAATACGCCATCAGCAAATACCTTTACTCCAATTAAATTAAAGTTATCTATGTTTTTATATTTACTATTGATTGACTCAATGATGTTAAAAACTTGAGGTGTACTTTTTGAGTTGATTACATGCAAACCAGAAACTCGCGCCGTTAACTCTCCTTTCTGAGATAATTCTTTATACATTGGAATCATCCCGAGGGTTTCCTCTGTATTATGAATATTGGTAATTCCCTTATTGGGACTGGCATTCGCAGCAATATCCATCCATGCCGTTATGCCTAAACTATTATAGTATTTGATCGCTTCTTTAGAACCTTTATAAAGTAGATCATGTGATACAGATGGAATTTTATCACTCACCATATCCCAGCCAGAATCGACCACAAAACCAGTGGGTTCAAACTTGTCATTATGTGCAATATTTTGCTGATCCTCTGGGGTTAATTGCTGAATGAAATTTGCATCTATACCCGCCTTTTTCAAGAGTGCTTGGTTTGCCCATGCCGTATGATGGTCGCTACCCACTAATGCAATTGGGCGATCTTTCCATTCATTATTATTAAATACATTGGATAGTTGGTCAGCTAATTCCCAATATTCTGATGACAAACCATTTAAAAATAGAACATCTCCAGCAACACCCGTACCATCCAGACTCGATTGTCTAAGTTTTGCTTCCACCTTAGAAATATCTATTGTTGTATCGTCACTATCCATGGTTGCTAATACAGCCTCTACACCTGAAGCTAAAGCATGAATATGGCTATCAATTAAACCTGGCATTAAAACCTTGTTATCAAGGTCAAAAACTTGTGTATTGCTATCTGCAATTTTTTTAATTTCTTCATTAGTACCCACTTTTATAATTGTTCCATCATGGGCAATTGCGATGGCTTGCTGAAAAGAGTCTTTATCTTTAGCGGTATAAATTTTTCCATTAATATAAATACTTTCAGCACCGTTATTGTCAGCACTATCATTGTCTGTACATCCCAAGTTTATAAAGAGCAAACCTAGGCTGAGTGCTAAAAATCCTTTTTTAAATCTCATATTTAACTCCAAAAAATAATTTAAATTCTAATAATCGTTTTCCAATCTTCTTGTTGATATATTTACATCCAGTCTTTGAGCACTTAGGTCTATCCATCGACTACGGTTTGCTCACCATTCATACTTTTAGATAGTTCAATTACGCTATTCGCTAGAATCTCTATTTCACTGTTTGGTAGGCCCGTTAGCGCTGAGCCCATAATTGCAATTTTTGTTTTTAAGATTTCCATAAATTAATCTCCATTAGGTAATGGATAAACTAATTTTTAAGTTTATTTGAGGATATAAAAAGAATAGAGAAAATACCGCTTTATGAGATTTCTGTCCGCAAATCGGACAAAATATATTTAATATATAAATGCATTAATAGTTACTATTTACTGTCTATGCAACATTATTGAATGTGCTTAAAGATAAACCTTATTAAGCACTATATTTTATTAAAATTTTCCTTTAAGGCATTAATTAAGATATTCAATAAAGGTGCTTGCTCACGTCTATGTGGATAGTACAAGTGATAAGGTTCATAGCTATGTCGCCAGTCCTTAAGTGTTTCTTCTAGCTCACCATTTTCAATATAAGGCTGAACCATATCAATGGGCAAATAAGCAATTCCTACACCACTTCTTACTGCTTGAAGTACTGGAGATAAGGTTGTAAAAACAATTTTAGCGTTAACGTTAACAGTTTGGGTTTTACCTTGTTTGGTAAATTGCCAACGATAGAGTTCACCATGTGTAGGTAGTCTTAAATTAATGCATTGATGTTCAACTAAATCTTTTGGATGCTGGGGATGACCATAACGAGCTAAATATTCTTTGGTGGCAACCGTTAGCATTTGTATTGGCTCACTCACTTGTAAAGCGATCATATCTTTAGAAACCAAGCCGCCTCTTCGAAGTCCCGCATCGAAACGCCCTTCTACAATATCCACAAGACCATAGTCAGATATGATTTCTACTGAAACTTTAGGAAATTGTTGGATCACTTTTTCAACTGCGGGCCATAAAACACTTTGGATTCCATATTCATCGGCGCTGATACGTAATGTTCCTGTTGGATCATTTTTTAAAGCACTTATTTGATTTATGCCATGCTCTATTTCTTGTATTGCAGGTTGAAGCAAATTGAGTAGATATTCACCTGCTTCTGTAGGCGCTACGCTTCTTGTGGTTCGTGATAATAGTTTTATACCAATTCGGTCTTCTAAATTGCGAAGTGTTTGGCTAATGGCTGACTGGGATGTTCTTAGTTTTGCAGCCGCACGGGTGAAACTTCGTTCTTGAGCAACGACCATAAAAGTATGCAGATCATTTAAATTTTCTTTCATTATTTATAAGTATTCAATATAAGTGCTATCTGATTATAGTGGATTATCATAATGAATCACTACGGTTATATTTGTTTCATCGACCTAGTTCTTCTCTCAGAGATAAAATGATGAAAACTGTAACTTTCAAAAATAAAAATATCGATGTTTCTGCAACCATTCGTTTTCCAAAAGATTTTGATGAAAACAAAAAATATGCAGCCATCGTATGCGCCCACCCAATTAGTAGCTGTAAAGAACAAACTTCAGGTGCAATTTATGGTGAAAAACTCACTGAAGCAGGATTTATTACATTAGCTTTTGATGCTTCCTACCAAGGTGCAAGTGGTGGCGAACCTCGTTTCCTTGAAGACCCAGCAACTCGTGTAGAAGATTTCCGTTGTGCAGCCGATTATTTAACAACTCTCGATTATGTAGATGAAAATCGTATTGGTGTATTAGGCGTATGTGGTGGCGGTGGTTATGCTGTCAATGCGGCTATGACTGAACGCCGTTTTAAAGCCGTGGCGACCGTTGTAGCGGCAAACTATGGTCGCTTAATGCGTGAAGGTGATCAAACACCTGACGCAGCTATTAAGACTTTAGAAGCAATTGCTGCGCAACGAACTGCCGAAGCACGTGGTGCTGAACCATTTATTACCCAGTACATTCCAAACTCACAACAAGAGCGTGAGCAAGCTGGAATCAATGATATTGATATCAAAGAAGCGATTGATTACTACAAAACCCCTCGTGGTCAGGCAGAAGGTTCACCGAATAAACTCCGTTTTTCAGGTTTAGCGGCTGCTGTTGGGTTTGATGCATTTCACTTGGCAGATCACTTGCTCACTCAACCCTTACAAATTGTGATTGGTGATATAGCGGGTGGATTCGGTTCTTATCGTGATGGTTATGAGCTATATAACAAAGCTGCCTCTAAAGAAAAAAACCTTTTTGTGGTTAAAGATACAAGTCATTATGATTTATATGACCAACCTGAACCTGTTGTTCAAGCTTTAGAAAAAATTATTCCGTTCTTTCAAAAGCATCTTTAAACAAAATATTGGAAAGTTTCTCGATTGGGGAACTTTCCAAATAGATACGTTTTTAATGGTAATTAAACAAGCCTTTTATAATAAATAGCGGTGCCATCATAGGTCCCATTTGAACTTAATGCAAAACTTGGAATTACACCCACACGAACAAATCCAATTTTGCTATACAAAAGTTCGGAAACATCGCCTTCACGCGTATCTAAGACAAGTAAGCATAAGCTATTTGTTCTTGAAAAATTTTCAAGTTCATTAAGTAGTAACGTGGCTATTCCTTGTTTTCTTGCTGTTGTCAGAACCATGAGTTTTTCAACTTCAGCTCTATGAACTCCATTCTTTTTACTCACTAAAGACAATTGAACACTACCTACAACCTTTCCTTCTTGAATGGCAATCCATAGACGGCTATTACCTTGTGCTAATTTATGGTTGACCTCACGCCAATAATTTAAAACCTCGTTCTTTTCTATAGGAGCTAAGAAACCTATTGAAGCTCCGCCATTGATAGAATCTTCTAACAATAGTGATAAGCCTTCTTCATAATTGCCAATTTCATTGATTTCTAAAATTTCAATATTTTTCATATTTCTTCTCAAAGTTATTTGAATAAAATTTACTAATTTTTAATCTTTACCTATTAAATTTAAAAATATTGAATTTCCAATATATTATCAACGTTACTTATTGGAAAATTAGAAAAAAATATATAAATTATAATAATAAAAATATTTTAAAAATTGAGGAATATTTGTGTCTTTAGAACCAGGTGGCTTTACAGAAAAATTTGGCAATCGTTATGAAACTTCTTGGGTAGCATTTCAACTCTTAAAATTATTAGATGAAAAAATTTCTTATGTACAAGTAGAACCTATTGGTCCAGATGAAGATGCTGTAGATGTTATTATTGGTAATCTGGATGGATCTAGAGAACATCATCAATGCAAGATTGGAGATAGATCAAGTGATGCTTGGACACTTGCCACACTCCAATCCAAAGAACTTTTAACAAAAGGTTTTCAACACATTTTAGATGGCTCCAAATCTTACAAAGTTGTATCTAGAATTGGATTTAGAATATTAGAAGATATTTGTGAAAGTGCTAGACATAGTACAGGTTCAAGTTCTGATTTTTACAATTATCAAATTCAAAATATTAGTGAAGAACGACGTAAATTATTTAGTGAATTGTGTACAAAATTAGAATTAAATCTATCAAATCCTGACGATTTAGATAAAGCTCTTCACTTTCTAAAGTGTTTTGAAATAAAGAAATTTAATGAAGATGATATAGATAATGAACTGTGTATATTATTAGCTGAAAAACTGGTTTATCAACCTCCTAGTCATCTTGTTCATTTCCTTCAAAGTTACCCTGTTAAATGTGGTAAGTTAAGAACACATATTACATCTCATATTCTTAAAACAGATTTAGAAGTCCACCACTTTTCCTTTAAAACCTATCCGGGTCATCCTTATATATCCGATGTAATAGCAACGCTAAATGATGAATTTGATCGTTCAATCGAGCCTTATTTAATATCACAACAAAACATTCAACGTGCAGAGTTCAGTACTACATTAGATACTGTTAATAATAATCCAATTACAATAATTAAAGCGGATGCAGGGGTTGGGAAGAGTGCTTTCTTATTAGATTTGAAAAAACATTTTGTTCGATCTGGGACTATTGTTCTTCCTATTCGATTAGATAGACGAGTTCCTAAAAAAAATCTTGATCAATTTGGAAAAGATTTAGGATTTCCATATTCACCTATTGCTTGCTTAGAAAAATATGGACAGGGTCAAGAAATTATCATCTTGCTCGATCAGTTAGACGCTCTTCGTTGGACTGCTCTTCACTCATCAAATGCATTAGATATATGCATTAAAATGGTTAAAGAGATTCTTTTACTACGTCAATATGCCCATACCAATATAAAAATTATTATGGCAACACGAAACTTTGAGCTCGAAGATGATGTGCGCCTAAGAAATTGGATCAGTGAGCTCAATAGTGATGTCAAACAGAAGGAACTAAAACTGTTTGAGCCAGATCAGATTAAGCCATATGTTAGCCAATTTGAAGACTATGATCAGTTGAGTAATGAGCAACAGAATATTTTAAAAATTCCTTTATGGCTAGGTATTTATATGGATCTAGCCAATGATTTAGGGTGCGCTCCTAAATTTACAACCAAATTAGATTTAATCAAATCTTTCATCGATGATAGATTTAAACAACTCACTGATAGTCATGGTATTTCTACAGCAAATAGTGAAAATTTCTTCAATGAAGTTATAAATTTGATGAATCAAGCTAACAAATTAAGTGTTTCATCAACTCAATTATCAATTGGTTCATCAGAATTTAAGAAAGCTATGATTTCTGTTGGATTACTCACTGAGCAAAATAGAGAAATTAGTTTTAGACATCAAGCTATCTATGATTATGCAATAGGAAAAAAGTTATATTCGCAAGGTCTTAGTTCATCTGAAGATTTCTTACATGAATTAGGTTCAAAAAATCAACAAACCCTTTTAAAACGAGAGCATCTCAGATATGCACTCGCGATGTTATATGAAGCAGATGAAAGAGCTTTCTGTAATTGTATTGAGGCAGTTCTTTTTCATTCTGAGATTCGTTTCCACTTAAAGTCATTAGTCTTTAGTACATTACGGCATATAGAAAACTTCAAAACCCCACTCAAAAAACTTATAAATAGGATTATTGAAGATAATGAACTACTCCCGCATTTTTTAAGATCAAGTTGTAGCGGTTGCTCTACACTCGTTCAATATCTTTCCGAAAATCATTATCTAAGTGATTGGTTAGATGAAGATAGTGAGATGCAATCTAAAGCTCTAGAGCTTTTAAGCTCAGTTTCTGATAAAGCTCCAAACTTGTTAATTAATGAATTATCTAAGTTCGTGAATCGATCACCTGAGTGGAATCAAAAGATATACAACTGTTTATGCTGGAATATGAGTGATGATTCAGAGGAATTATTTAATCTTCGCATTGAGCTAATTCAAAATGGAGTCAACAGTAACTATATTTTTTGGGATGACTTAGCTAAAAAGTATCCGTTGAGAGCTTTGCATCTATTAAAGCTCATGTGTAATGAAGAATTATATACAAGACTAAGCTCAACAGAAGAATGGGCTGATTACAACACAGAGTGTATTGAAAAACTTTCTGAAAACTATTCACAAGATGTGCTAAGATTTTTTTTACCTTTTTTAGATCAGTATTTTGCTGAATCTCTAATTAAGGATTTTGATGCTTTTAAATGGTCTGAAGAATATGCTGCAAGAACATCGTTTGAAACTTTTATATACAAAGCCTTGTTCACTCTCGTCATTAAAGCTTCTCAGAATATGGCTTTACAATCTACTGAACTTTTTCAATTATTAGTCCCATTAAAAAATAATCCCAATCTAATATTTAATCGTATATATGGTAATGCTCTTTTAAATCTTGAGATAGATCATGCTGATTTTGTAATTAAATGGCTGTTAGACAACCCAACCCATAAGTTCAAATTAGGAAATGATAACGAAGAACCTGTTTGGAAATTGGCTGGTAAACTAATTGAAAAATTTTCGCCTCATTGTAATCAAAAAAACTTTGAGCAACTTGAAAATACAATTTATTATTTTCCCCCTGATTATGATTTAGAAGAAATTAGATGGCGTTTACAAGCTACACGTACAAACCGCTACATACCTTATTGGGGTAAAACCCAATATCATTTACTGCCTAAGTTAGATTTATATCGTATTTCTAAAAAGTCTAAACAACTAATTACCATACTTAACCGTAAATATGGAAACTATACTGAAAATGATTTTTGTCATAAATCCAACAGTATGGCAGGATTTGTTAGATCTCCCATTAAAAATTACCTTCAACTATCAAATAAAGCTTGGAAAAAATTAATACTGACAGATCCCAAAGAGTTTAAAGGCTTTAAATTTGATCAGTACAGTACCGAATGTAGTATTCAGCAGTTTTCAAGTAATTTTAGAAGTGCTGTGAATGCTGAACCTGAACGTTTTGCAAAATTTGCTTTGACCTTACCGAAAAATATTCATCAAGATTATATTAGTGCTTTATATTCAGGATTAAGCGAAAATAATCTTGATCAAGTTCCAGAGCATCTAAAAGAACAATGGATCCCCTGTCCTATTGATTTAATTGAACAAGTTATCGATCATTTTTCATCTTTAAATTATTCTAGATCACTCCAAAAACTACTTTCTGGAAGAGTTAAATTACTATCTCCAAAATACTTAAAATTACTGGAAGATATTGCTTTATCAGCAGATGACCCACTACCAAATAAATTAAATATTCATAGAGGAGGTCAACCTAATCAAATAGATGAAATTTCAAGCCATGATTTATCTGGAAATACTCTTAACTGTACAAGAGGAAGAGCATATAAAGGATTGGCTGAAAAATTTTGGGATGATCAAGAATATGCTCTTTCTCACAAATATCTTATTGAAAATGCTTTAAAGGATGAACATGCAGCCGTAAGAATGGCAACTGCTGATTTACTACTGCCCATGTATAATTATGAACGTAATTATGCTTTTCAAAAGTTTATAGAATTATGTCAAAAAGACATTAGAAATACCTTAAGTCATGGCTATTACTACTATTTCAATAATGCATTTAGTAGTGAATTTAAAGAGTCATTTATAACCCTTGTTAAAATGATGCTAGATTCTCCATATCAAGATGTTAGCAAGGAAGGTCACAAACAAGTTATTGCTCGATGGTTATTCAATGGTTTATTTAAAGAAGAATTGCAGCAAGGACTTGAATCTAAAAATCAAGAAAGTCTTTTGGGTTATGCCTCAGTAATTAACCAACTCTTAGGTGATGATACCAAAGGATATGAGCACTCAAAAATGAAACAGATCTTTGAGATCTTAGTTAATTCAGAAAACGAGGAAATTCTTAAAAATATAGGGCGTTTTTTTAATCAAAAGTTTTGGTCGAAAAGATACGCTCGGGAGTTTTTCAAAATATATGTTCACTCAAAAGCCTTAAATCATAATATTTATAATGTGTTACATTCAATAGAAGAAAGTTCTATGAATATGGCTCAATTTAGTGACCTTATTATTATCATGATTCAAAATATTCTTAAGTTAAAGACTCAAGAATTAGTAAGCCGTATGGATACAGATGCTATCACGAGAGTCATTCAACAATTATATGATCAAGCAGAAAATGATAAAGATGATGAAACACTAGATTATTGCTTAGATATGTGGGACGAACTATTAGCTAGTAATCATTCATTTATAAGAAATATGACAGACAAGCTTGATTTCGGACTTCTAGCATAAATAAAATTAATATCTAAAATTATAATCTACTGATAATTTACGATTAGCTTCAAATACTATTGCAGCGGAACTCTTAAGATCCGCTTCTACGTCAGGATGAGGATGTTTTGTTGTAGGATTTGCACACTGAACAAATATTGCTGGCATAAGCTTAGCTGTATTTCCTACTGTCCAACTATATTTTGATCCATGATGTGGCACTTGAACGACTCCAATAGACAGCCATCGATTTTTTCCAAAATGTAGTTCCATATCATCTATAACTTTAGGTGATAAATTAATATCGCCTGTAAGTAATGTTGCAAAACGAGTTTTATATGGAATTGAATTAATTTCTGCAGGGGCGGCATACATACATAAAGAAATATTATTTTTAGCCTTACCAGTCTTACCGAAGTGTTTTTCATAACAGTTCTTTAATTTTTTACGCCAATCTTTCTGTAAATTATTAATATGTTGATCTAGACCTAGAGAGATAATAGTTTTTTCAATATCAGCCTTAACAATAGATATCTCTTGACGTGATTTTTTTGCGTATCTTTTTCCTCCTACTTCATAAATAAGTCCCAATTCTGAGAAACTCTTTTCAGCATTGTAAAACATAAACTCAAAAGATTTACTTGAATCTTGAAAAGACTGAAAATGGTTCATTGTCGATAATTTAATATTAGAGTACTGAACTGGTGTATCAAATTCAAAAAAGACTGACGTTGGATCATCTATTGGGAGATCTGTGTTATATACTAAATTAATATCCGACTGTAATATATCGGAGTCTGGATTCTCTCCTCCTTTTACTAATATAATTTCACTTATTCGGTTCTCAAAACCATTTAGTTTTAACCATTTAGCAGGATTTAATTGAAATAAGGCAATTGAAGGTGTAGTACCCTTTTTACCTAATATTGATATTTCTCGTATGCTCTGAGACCATTCAGTAAAAGGAAGTACTAATCTTTTTACATAAAAATTTTTTAGTAATATTTCTAGGCCATTTACATGGTCATCATCAAAATGTGATATCACCAAGATGTCAACTGTATTATGGGAGTGAAACCAAGCTGGTAAACTTGTTATTGCATTTTGGATAATTTTTGGACTGGTACAACCGCAATCATATAGCCAATTAAAAACTTCAGAATTTTGTATATTTTGTATTTGACCACTAAATAAAGTTCCATTTCCAACAGCATGGAAACACTTGTTAACTCTAAATGCCATTATTATTCCTTCAATATCTACTATGAAATAGATATATCAAAATTAAATTTTTTATTAGAGCTTATTATTCACATTTTTTCAATAACCAATTAATTTATTTGACATATTTTTTAGAATAAATACTTTGGAACTATTTTTATTTCTATTCAATCTTTTGCTAAATGCAGATGCGGGGCAAAAATAAAATGTCGAGGTTCCTGTTGTTGTATAATTAATGAACGTAGTTCAGTAATAAATGCTTCCGCTTCGTCTTTGTTAAGATTAATGCCAAATGAATAACCCTCATCATAACCAATTAAATGAATAGTACCTTGGCTACAATCTGGTAAAAAAGGCGGATTTAATCCACCATTCCAAGGTCTGTAGACAATTTCAATAATCTTCTGAGTATTAATATCCTGTATTAACAAATTTTTCCCAAGGCATTCTTTAGAAATACAAAGATTATTTTTGGAAATAAAAAATGTTTCCTCGGCATTTTTAATCCATCGTTTATTTTTTCTATATTCAGAATGTAAGTAGAAAAGAAATGGTAAAAGTATGAATATTAAAAAAAATGTCAGGAAACTATCATTTTCTGCGTACACTATATAAACACCATACACAAATAAAATGTCAAAAAAAGTTAGTGCTAGAAAGTCCAAAGCTATTAGATTTTCTACAAGCTCACCATTCATCTTTAAATGAATGGTAGTTCCCACATCTGAAATATGCGTTTCAAATTGATTTGGCATCCAGTACTCAATTTTCTATGTTTATTGTCTAAAAAAACCGCTGTACCTATTGAATCTTACTTATTAGCACGGCGCTTAAACTTTCGTTATTGCTGTGTATTATAAAATCACCAAGCAGAATTTTATAGCGGTTTAAGACGGCATGTGTCTCTCAAGTACACATCCCAAATGTCACAACAACTGTAATAAAAAATACTCAAGCAATCTCTTCCGTTCATCTGGTTTGTTTGGGTCTAAAAGCTGAACCATTGCCCCATCAATCACAAACAAAAACATGTGTGCATCTTGTTTTGAGGTATTTTCATTACTTTTTAAAAGCAAATTATAGATTTCATTAATCAGCCAGTTCCGATAGTCAACTACGGTCCCATAAGCCTTGGGATGTGTTTTAGCAATCTCAAAAATAGCTTTAAAGGGCAAATGGTAAAGCCCATCTAAGTCGGCGTGTAAGTAATAAATTTTGCGCAGCTTTTCAATTAGCGTTAATTCTTTTTGAACATTGATAATCGAAATGACTTCATGTTTAAGTCCATCTTTTTGAAAGGTTAGACTCATTTCAATGAGGCGTTCTTTTGAGTGGAAGTAATTATAAAACGTGGCTTTGGTAGTATTTGCCGACTCAATAATTCGGTCTACTCCGACGTTATGAAAGCCGTATTTGTTAAATAAGTATCTTGCCGAATGAAGCACGCTTAAAGCACGAAATGGAAGATCTGAATATGGCATATTTTTACCTTTTTAAAAAATTATTGTTGTATATAAGTGAGATATAAAAAGCCGCTGCCTTTTGGGAGAAAAAAAGGCATAGCAAAGCCGTAAAGACTGTGCTTGGCACATCTCAAGTTTTAATTGTTGATCTAAATTTTAAGTAATAAAGATTTAAAGTCTGAAGGCCAAACGGCGATCAAACTGCTTTAAAATTTTAAGTTGTGTCGTTATAGCTTTTGGCAATGGCTGCCAAGAAATAATGGATGTGCAAAGCTAACTCCTAAAATATGGAGTTCTGCCAGGCATTAAAATTATGGTGGCAGAACGAGCAAGGGTTCGCAGACTGATAGTAAAGAATCAGCACACCCGAGGGTGTCCCTCACTCGTCCTACCGCAACAAGCGAGGGACGATCGATATACACAAGAATACTCCTCAGAAGGAATAATCTGATGCACTTTACTAAACGGTCTGCGACAACCGACTGGCAATGTAGGCCAGCCCGCAAATGGTAATCTCCAATATTTGAAGTGTCAATGTGAAATTGGCTAGAAAATATTTAAATAGTTATTGTTTTTCATTTAATTAGATAATTAAGGAAACTCTTAAGTAATATTTACAATTTACTTTTATATCATTAAGTTAAAGTTTAAAATTTCAAAAACTTAAGGTCTAGATTGAGTCAAACTTTGCTCAATTAGCACGAATCATTCTCTCTTCTATAAAATATTGAAGCAATCAGAAAAGATGTATAAAAGGCCCAATAAGGACCTTTTATAATATATTAATTTTATTATTTATCTCGATGCTAACCAACCAGCGCATGTAACCATGAGTCCCGCTGAAGTTCTATTAACCTGTTTCATAGCTTTCTCTGATTTAATCGCTTTTCTAATTTTAGATGCAGCAGCTAGATAAAGAAGTTGTATAGATAGATCAATAACTATACCTAAAATAGTAATAAATACGACTTGAGTCCAAGAGAGCGCTGTTAAATCAAATGCATGTGGAAGTATTGCACCAAAAAATATGACAGCTTTAGGATTACTAAGAGTTAGTAAAGATCCAGTTAAAACCCCCTTACCTACAGATTGTTCAGTAGACATTTTTGTCTGTAATTTATCTAAACTCCACATTTTCCACGCAATAAATAAGAGATAAGCGATACCTAACCATTTTACAATAATAAAAGCTGTCTCAAAGCGTAGAGCTAATGCTGCTAATCCTAATATCGCAACAATTAACCAAACAGCATTACCTAAAACCATACCTGAAATGAAAGGGATACTTGAACGCCCTCCATGAGATAATACATGGCCGATTAAAGTGCCTTGAGCTGGCCCAGGAATAGCGGCGGCAATAGCAAAAGGAATTATAAAATACCAAATGTTAGAAATATCCATGAATAATCCTTAGTAGAACTTGGCAAAAACCTTATTAAATTGGTCTAACGCTTAAGGTTGAATTTTGGGTGAAGTAAGAGGTTAAAATTAACCTTATCGCATTTTCCAGAAAAAATAAAAGCAATTGAGAGTCTCCAAACAAACGAGAATGCTTACAGCAAAGTAGCTATTCAGTATAAAATTATTATTTAAGCGACCAATCTCGCAAATTAGGCCGTGTAATATACTTAAAGTGATAAGAGCAAAAAATGACTCAAAATAAAGTTGAATTAGCAGAGAAATTGTCAAAAGAATCGCATCAAGGTCAAAAGTATGGTTCTCATGATTACTTTGATTACCATATTAAAGGTGTGGTCAATTCATTAATTGAGCATCGATTTTCAGAAGTCTATATTATTACAGCCCTTCTCCACGATAGCGTTGAAGACACTCCTCTTACGCTAGACAAAATCGAAAGTTTATTCGGAAAAGATGTCCGTGATGCCGTTGATGCATTAACTAAACGGGAAACTGAAACACGCGAAGAATATTTAATTCGTTGTAGTTTGAATCCGATCGCTCGAGTCGTGAAACTTCATGATGCAGCTTTTAATGCGCATAACTCACATAAGGAAAATAATCAATCACGTGTAGATTATTACCTTCAAACCATGTTAATTGTTTCAACAGCGCAAGATAGGTTGGAATGAAAAGGTCGAATGAGCTAGGTTTATAAAATATAAAACGATCATTTTGATTTTGTAACTTAATCAAAATGATCATGAAAAAAGATTCTTGCTCTAGCTAACATTCACTATTTTGCGCATATATTTGCTCAATCCTATTTAACTTTCCCAAGAATTGAGCAAATTTTTGCTCATTTATGATCTACAGCGAATCTCTTAAAGTTAAATACGCCCAACTTCTAAATATGGAATCAGGTTTTTATCAAAATGTGGTCGTGGGTCGCCTTCATAACTAATAAAGCCATGCATTCCTGTTAAGCGTTCACCTTTATAAAACTGGTTTAACTGATAACGCGGGTCTTTATGTGAAAGCGTAAAGCTCACCACACCAACGCCCTGCTGTTTTGACTTGTTATAGGCATCTTCGAGCATTTTATGATGCAAAGCCAAATCTTGTGGATGGCACATGAGGGTATGTAGCACATGGTACTTAATAGAGTCGCCAAGTTTAGGCAAACGCATGCCTTTAGTTAGCGGAGTCAATAAGTTATAAACGGGTCTAAAAATTCCAATGACTGAGCTGTAATGCAAAATTTTAGTTTGCTTAATGCTATGCTGATCCCATAAGCCAAACATCCCAACCAGTTTTTCACCTTTAAAATAAAGTGAAAAGTCCAAGAGTTTTATCCCTGAAAAATAGTGATGTCCTTGAGCCAGTTCTTCAAAGTTATAGGCTGGTATAAAATTATAAAACTGCGCCATGTCGGCAACAAACTGATTCATGGCGTTCACGTGCTGAGCTTCAGCGTTACAGGTGCGAATCTCTTTAAGATCACTCTGATTAGCCTGCTTTAAGAAAGCTGTGATTTTTCTTTTTGCGCCCGTGTCGGTCAGACTTAATGTCTCGATAAGCCCTTCATCATAATAATCAGGCATTCCCGTTTTGCCCGTTTGGATGGCAGCGCGTGCCGCGTGGTTATCATCAAAAATAATCATTTGGCTATAATTCGGTTCATGCATGGTCTGTTTTACATGCTTTGCTAAAACCTTAACCAGTGATTTCCCTCGATAGTTGTGATCTACCCGTAAATCACCCGCATAGCGTAAGTTTTGAACATTCCGATCGACATAACATGGGCGATGACCATTGCTATAACAAGCGACATGCTTCTGACTCTCGGTGTCTTCAATCACCACATGCAGTTTATGTCGATACACAATATCGGAAGCTTGAAAATAACTGGGTTCACGCTGAAAGCTAATTTGTATCCCTTTGGTGGTCATAGGTACGGCGATTAAGTCTCTTAGCGCCTGATCGTCTGCCAAAGACGCTTCTCGGGTAATGAGGGTATTGTCAGCAAGTGGTGGATTTGTTTTCATTCATTATTCACCTGTTGTGCGGTCTGTAATGGCACCAAATTATTTAAACGCCCCATTTGGTCGAGTAGCTGATAGACAAACACGACTTCATCTTGATCATTCACTGTTTTTTGGGTTTGTACATCAAGTAACTTCTGCTCGGTATTCAGCAAATCAAATGTTGTTTTGGTGCCGACATCAAACTCTTTACGTGTGTAGACAAAGGCAATCGACGCTGCCTCTATGGCATTTGCCAGTGCTTCTTTATTTTGTCGAATGGTTTGAAGCTGCGCGTAAGTCGTGCGGGTACGCTTATTCAAATCCAGTTCAAGACTTCGCGTTTTTTGGTTAGCCAAATCGATATCGGCCTGTGCTTTTTTGACATTGGCCCGATTTAAACCATCATCGTATAGCGGTACATTCAACTGCACCCCAACCATATAGTTATTACTTTCAGAACCAATATAGCTTGCTTCATCTTGCTTTCCGGCACGGCTGGTGAGCATGACCGTTGGCCAAAGTTCACGTTTAGTTAAAGCATATTGTTTCTCGGCAGCCTGTTTTTCATATTTGCTACGCATTAAAGCTGGATGGTTTTTGGTTTGAGCTAAAATTTCATCTAAGTTAGCGGGAATAGCAGGTAGTTTCTTAATTGCAGCAAGGTTTTCAGGTGTTACACCTGTTACTTGATAAAACTGTGCTTCGCTTACGGTCAAATTAGATTGCGCCTGTGTAATATCGGCTTGTCCTTGGGCAACTTGTGCCAAAACCTGAGCTAAGTCCGCGCGGGTAATCATCCCCACGTCAAAACGGCGCTTCGATTCATATAAAGACCGTTGCAGATTCGCCATGGTCTTTTGTCTGAGTTCTAAAATCGCTTTCTTCTTTAATACGTCGGTATAGACCATGACAGTATTTAAAATAGTTTCCGATCTTTGGTCTGATAACCCTTGGTTTTGTGCAGAGAGCTGGTTTTCGGCAACATCAATTCCTAAACGGTGTCGTCCAGAGGTATAAATCGGATAATCTGCCTGCAATTGCAAACTTCGACCTTTACGGTTTCCTTCAGTTGGAAACAGGACTTGTGAAGGCGTATCTATTCTTTCATAGTCAAGTTGCCCGACTAAATTGACTTTGAGTCCATCACGTTGTTTGGCCTGCTCAAGCATAGCGGTGGACTGGTTCACGCTTAAACGGCTAACCTCAAGCTGACTTTCATGTCTTAAGCTGGCAGACAAAGCCTCGTCTAAAGTCATGGCATGTGTATTCGACACAAGCAACATGCCTAGATACAAGGCGTGTCGGAGTGTTAAAAACCGAGTATTAAATTGCTTCATCCCTTTCATAGTTGTTCCAAACTATTGAGGGTGACTTTTTTGAGTGGCTCAGGCTTGATATTGCCTTCGATAATGCCGTCAAACATGACCAGTTTCTTGTAAGCGCTCCAACCATTATTGGCCTGACGAATCTGTGGCTGATCTAACTGTCCTAAGTTGCGAGCAAGTTCATAATGGAAGTTTTGACGCAAAATACTGTCGATATATTCATTGTTAATGCTGTGATGAATTTCGCCTTCAAAAAGCACGCAATAAAACGGTTTAACGTGTTGCTCAGTATCAATCGCCAGTAAAGAAATCGCTTTAGATTCCGTTTCATTTAACTGCGACAATAATTGCTGGGCAGTTTCAGGTGCAAGTTTCTCACCAACCAGATCTACACCAAAACGGCGGCCTTGGAACTCAAAACACGGGATTTGTTCTATAAAGCCAGTTACGCGTAAACAATCATCCATACAGTAACGAAGTAAGCCATTCCCCGAAGTAATGAGTGGGCTCACCACATCACCTTGTTTAAGCTGCCACGACGGAATGATTTGTCCTTGTTTATCACCCTCTAAATATTCAAATTCATAGAAGTGACTTTGATACGCCAGCGGGTATTGATCATTATAGGGAATCGTGACTACACCTTCAGTCGCCCATAGACCTTTTCCTTCAAACTGAACACTGGGTAATTTCTCTTGTAATTTTTCGGCCCAAGCTTTTGAACCTGCGGTATCCCAACTCGACACTAAACTTAACTTAGGCCATAGTTGTTTGAAGTCAATCTGTTCGCCGTTTGAACTGTCAATTAGGGCTTGAGCACTTTCAGGGCTGTGCGGTGCATTTACTTCTTTTAATGAGCTTTGGCGATGCCCCCATAAACCCGTCTCTAAAACCTCAATAACTTCCTGTTGCATTGACTCTAAACGTTCGAGTAATTGCAATGCAAACGTTGGGCTCCATACAGAAATCATGGCTAAGTTACGGTTTGCAACCAAATAGCAAATCGTGGCAAAGAGTGCATCGTCGGCATTGGCTGCAAAAGCAACATTACTTGGAACCGCTTGGGTAAACTTAGATAAAATTCGCTTACCCACACCGAGTAGCGCACTATCATCATTTAGGTTTTTATCTTTTAAAACTTCACGCTGGCTTTCTGGTAACCATGACACCGACCAGTAATGCGTTCCCGAACTCAGCTCCGGACATTTACGGTATAAACTCGCCATCCACGGCGCAATCGCATGGTCAAGCTCATCTAAAAACAGTTTGGTATATGGAATAAACTTAATTTGTTCACTCGACCCACTGGTCGGCTGGAAACGAACCAGCTTACTGCTAGACAGTGAAAGCTTTTGTTCACGGTAACGTTGAATGTCTTCTCGCCATGCACCATAACGTGTCGCAGGAAATGATTTTACAAACTGCTCATAGTTTTGAACCTTTTTATCTTTAGCAAATGTAGAGGTCTGTAAAATCAAATGCAGAATTTGGCGTTGTGTTGCTTCTAAAGCACTAAACCGTTTTTGGAAGTTGCGGTCAGATGCATCGCACCATTTTTTTAAAATCAGATGCGAACCCAAAGTTAGCCATTCATTAGGTTTCATTGGATGGCCTCTCTACGTTTTGTTTTGTGTGTTACACAGGCTTCAAACTTTCCTTTACTCGTGGGTTTGGTGATGAGTTTTACTGGGAAACGAGCAAGATCTTTCCAGCCTAATCGACCAATACACGGTAATTCAGTACCCGCACTCCATGTTGGATTCATCTGTTCAAAGAAATGAATATTTGGGTTCTTTTCTCTCATTTCGGCAGTAATCGGCGCGACCTCACCTTTTAATGGTTGATAGTCATCTCCAAAATTTAAGAGGCCCGCATCTTTATCATAATATTCCCCAAAGAATTTCTCACAGTAGTGCTCGACCACTTCGGACAGGTGCTGGTTTTCATCTTTAATATTTGGGTAGTACACATAGTAGTTATTGGCGAGTAATAGATAGGTTTTATAACCTTTAGAAATCAGCAACCAATAGAGTTCGTTAAATGGATATTTGATTCGTAGCTTGATCATAAGTTTGAGCATGGTACTTTGCAGACTACGCGTGCCCCAAAACTTCTTCAAAATGACCGTATCACCGCTAAATAACACGGTGTAGTCTTTACCGTTTAAGTAAAAGTGCTGCACAACAACGGTAGAGAACCCCACAATCTCATCTGTTGCCGAGTCAAAAATTAAGATCGCGCCACTTTTATTTTTAAAATCATCTACAAAAATAGAAAATCTCGTATTTTCATAATACTGTTCGTAAATGGAATACATCACTTTTAATCGGTCAGTATCGATTTGCTCTTTTTCAAAATATTGACCATAAGTCGTGTTTTTCAGGTTCAATTTTGAAATCAGTTTATACGTTGTATTAATCATAATCCTTTAACCTTCCACCTCTAATTGCGAGTTCCCCGATCTCATCTACCGATATTAGAAAACTCATATAAATGTTCTTTTTCTATGAAGGGATACGTTTTGATATGCCCTATTGTTTTTCATTCTTTGAAAGTTGCCCTTTATTTCTAAATAGCTACATATTCATTTTCTTCCCCCGATCCATAAATATGGTTAAAAAGGCGGTCACAAACATGATGATTGCGAGCATGCGTAATAAATCATTAAAACTAGATGTAAGTGCTTGAAAATGAATGTCACGATAGATCACGCTGAGCGCAATTTGCTGTGCATTTGAGCCGACTTCCTGATATTGCGCCGTGAGCTGATCGAGTCTTTCTGTAAAGATCCAGTTCTGCGGGGTCATCGACTGATTAATCTGGGTAACATGAAGCGCAGTCAGCCAATCTAATGATGAGTTAATCAGTGCCAGTCCAACCGCTCCGCCAATATTGCGCATCAGGTTATAAATACCGCTGGCATCGGCAACTTTACTCAGTGGCAAAGTGCTCATGGCTAAATGCGAAACCACAATCAGACAGATCATGAGGCCAATCCCACGGTAAATTTGCGGCCAGAACATAAAGTCATAATCGCTGTGAATGTTCAAATGTGAATTGAGCCATACACCAAAACCAGCCAGAATCATTCCGACAAATACAGTTTTGCGGGTATCAAAATTGGGAATGAGCCACGCAAGAAACGGCGCAAAGCAGAACATGACAATGCCTGTCACCATCATGACGTGACCAATTTGGCTACTGTTCATTTCACGGACTTGCCCCAGAAACACTGGAATCATGTAACCCAAGCCATAAAGCGCCATACCAATCACAAAAGTTGTGATGGCACTTAAGGTAAAGTTTTTGTTTTTAAATACTGATAAATCGAGCAAAGGCTTAGGCTGGGTAAAGCTTCTAGAGAAGAAGATCATGCCGCCCACAACACAGACCATAAAAGCAATCCGAACGCCTGTGTCTGCAAGCCAGTCGTGCCGTGCACCTTCATCAAGGAAATATTCCAGTCCACCCAAAAACATCGCCATGCCAATCAGGCTGAACCAGTCCATGCTTTTGATGAGTGAATGATTCGCACGGTCAATATTTGGACCTGTGTAGATAATCGTGGCAATGATAATGCCCGGAATAATATTAATCAGGAACATCCAGTGCCATGAAAAATTATTAGTCAGCCAACCGCCAATGGTTGGGCCGATGGCTGGACCTAAAGTACTGATCATTCCAAACATAACCAAAGGCAATGAACGTTTTGCTTCTGGGAAAAGTAAGTACAATGCGGTCATGGAGGTTGGAATCATCCCGCCGCCCATAAAGCCTTGAATGCCACGGAAAACCAATAAACTCTCTAAGTTCCATGCCAACGCACAAAGTAAAGAACTGATAGTGAAGCCAATTGCACAGATCGTGTAATAGACCCGTGTTGAAAGTACTCGCGAGACAATACTCGACATTGGAATCGCAATAATTTCGGCAATTAAGTAAACCGTTTGCACCCAAGTCACTTCATAGCGGCTTGCACTCATGCCGGCTTGAACTTCATTTAAAGAACTCGCCACAATCTGAATATCAAGAATCGCCATAAAGTTGCCAAAAATCATGGCAGCAAAAATTGCCCAAGCCGTCTTTGCGGGAAACTTCCACTCAGCGTCAATATGCTTATTCATTTCTTATTACCTAAAAATTTTATTATTAAGTTCTTAGGTCAACCGTAGCGCTAACCGACATTCCGGGTTTTATAAGATCAATATGCGGACTTGAATCTATGGCAATGCGTACAGGAATACGTTGTACAACCTTGTTAAAGTTGCCTGTGGCATTGTCTGGTGGCATGAGTGAGAAAGTTGCACCAGAGGCTGGTGAAAAACTCTCAATTGTTCCGCTGTAAGTCAGGCTGGGGTAAGCATCAAGTTTTAATTTAACTTTCTGGCCAATATGCATTTTTTCAATTTGAGTTTCTTTGAAGTTCGCTTGTACATACAAACTATTTTCAGGAATGATCGCCATTAAGCGGGTTTGCGGAGAAACACGCGAACCTTTCTGGATCGCAAGGCTTCCTATTTTCCCTGCGACTGGGCTCACCACTTTTGATGAAGCAAGATCGACCTGATACAGGTTTAAGTTTGCATTGGCACTTTGAATATCTGCCAAAAGTTGCGCTCTACTGGCCTGTAAACTACCCAACTGAGCTTCTGCTGCATTTACGGCGGCTTGTGCTTTGCTGAGCTGTGCTTGAGCCGTTAAATATTGAGACTGAACCCCTTCAAAGTTTTGGCGGGTAATTACGCCATCTTTTAATAAATCTTGATAACGTTCAAAATCTTTTCTTAAGCGAGATAAGTCTGCTTGCGCTGCAACAACGCCACTACTTGCTTCAGTAATTGAAGACTTGGCAGACTTTTCATTTTGTTGTTGTACGCCTAGCGCCGCTTCTTTTAAGCTCACGACAGAACTAGCCTGATCATAACGAGCTTGGTAGTCGCGGTGGTCCAATATAGCTAAGGTTTCCCCTTTTTTTACCGACTGATTATCGTGAATCACTAACTCCATCACTTCGCCTGAAATCTTTGGCATCACCCAAGTGACATCTGCTTGCACATAAGCATTATCAGTAGATTGATAAAATCGGTATACAAAAAAATAATATATAATGCCCGAGACTAAAAATAACAGCAGGACACTAAAAACACCCCAAGTTATCTTTTTTCGACTTTGGAAATTAGTATCAGTTTCTAGCTGAGCTACGTTATCCATATTCATTCCGTTTATTTGTAATATTCGATTTTTTATTTACACCAATAAACTATTAGCGTCTTTTTTACGTAACTTTTCACTAGGTTTTATTAAATGAATCGTGATAGCGTAAAATTAGTGCAAATTATCATTCTTAAGTCAATTAAAGATCATTGACCGTTTTGACATATATTTTTTCTATTTCTGCCAATCCACTGCATGCTATAAAAAATATGTTTAAAAATTATGTAATTTTATATTTTTTGAAATTTCTATTTATAATCCATTATCTAAAAATTTAATTTATTAATTTCAATCAATACCTTAAGATAATTATTTTTCTTATTAAAGTGATTAATTGACAGGAAAATTCATTGTACCAATATTAAAAATCAGCCTTCAATTTGTAGTACTTATGTAGAATTAATTAAGGTAATGTGTAATTTTAAAAAGAGTTATAGATAAGTTTTATAATATTTATAGAAACATAAAATATAAATGTTCTTATTTATCAAAATAGTTAAATAGAACTTATTAAAGATGTATTTTAATAAATTTATGATTAACTATATTAAGTGGAATAGCAGAGAAATTCTAAGCCTAAGCCAACATCCTTTCAAGAAACCAAGCATTATTAACAAATAAAATTAATCTTAAAAAAGAGTTACTTTTAACTCTTTTTTATTTAGAAAATAGAGAATTATCAGTTTATTTTTTTACTTATTTAAAACCCTAAAAATTTCTTCTAAAGTCATCCCAATCGCAAGTATTTCACTATCCTGATGAGGTAAACCATCAATTTCTAATCCAACGGGTAGTTTCGATTTCGCCCCCTTTCCAATGGGTAAACTCAGTCCTGGTAATCCGATATTACTTCCTGAATCTGTATTTCGAATCAGTGTCTGGAAATTTTCAATTGAACTGACTTGCTCGTTTACTAGCGGTGCAACGATGGCTGATGTCGGGAATAATAAAGCATGTAAATTATGCGCTTTAAATGTGTTTTGATAGAGTTCCAGCAATTGTGGACGAGCTTCTCTCATCGCTTTTTCATACAAAGGTAAAACAGGAACAAGTTGACCAGTCTGATCTTGAATTAATTGGGGAAGGATATTCTGTTTAAAAAGTGCCTGTACATCTGGGCTTGAGATCTGATCGATCACCGACTCTAAGGTCAGGTCTATATGATGATCTTTCAAATATTGAAGTAGATATAAAAAAGCACCCTAGGGTGCTTTTAAAAATTCTTTTTCTTATCAATAAAAATGAGGATTTAGAAGTTTAGCTTTTGCTAAATTTTATTTCTTACAGACAAAATGAGCTAGGTCACTTTTACTTGAGCCTTCTACTAAATCGAACCACTTAGTAGGATTAATTTTTATAGCTTTTATTGATCCCTCACCAGTTCCAATTTCACGCATTTTCATAGTCTTACAGTTTATCTCCAATCGAGTGTAATCTATAGTTTCTACACCAATGCGTTTGTGAAGTGTAATAATAATATCGCCTTGTTTTTTCTTCTCTATTAAATAATATTTTCCTTTATCACCTTGAACACTTCTTGGAATAAGAGTATCTGCATTTGCAAAATTAGAAATTATCAAACCCAACACTGTAGTAAAAATAATCTTTTTCATAAAATTAACTCATTATTAATAATTAGCTGTTTCAATCTGCCATAACAATCAATAAAACAAATACCATCCAAATAAAGCTTATCCACCGAGCTGAACTGGAATAGCCAGATCTTAAAGTAAACCATGCAAAGATGTACGGCATCCAAAAGATTCCGAAACCAAGCAGAAATGAAACACTTTTGTTTGGTGATATTTGTGAAATCGAAGTATTAATAAATGGTTGTGGTTGGTAGCTATTTAATGGAGGTGGCGCTTTTTTCTTATGGGAACTAAAATTACTATATGACAAACCTGTTCCAGGAATCCCTACAGTAGTTCGTGTTCCTTTCTTACTGAGATTTACACGAGCGCCCTTACCACCGATAGAAACGCTAGAGATTCCTTTTTTTCCAACATTGAGTCGTAAACCCGGTGCAATCTTAAAACTCTTTCTAAAGTTAAATCCCATAGCCAAACCTATCTAGTACAAATTTTCTTGGAACCACTTATTGAGCCATCCTTACAGACGAATTTACTACCATCACAGTGACTAACCCCGCCTTTACTACCTGAACAGGGTTGGCTGCCTCTACCAGCTTCTGTAATGCTGACAGAACTTAAAGTTAATAAAATTATTAATGTAATCTGTTTCATTATTTTTCACCGTTTGTTATAAATTAACCCACTGTAACAAACTAATTACTAATTGTCACACAGAAAATTTTAATGTAATCTTCTAAAAATAACTTAATATTTACACGGATATAATCAACGAAAATAATAGATTAGGCTTATGAATAGTTGAAGATCATTATATACATCCATCACAAAATTAATGAAAGCTAACTTTGGTTAGTTTTATTGATGAAGCTAATTTGTAATCTGAAGTTTTTTAAACGGTGAAAAAAATGTTAACTGACCAAGAAATTCAACAAGCAATTAATATAATTTCTAAAAATCCTAATAACCTACATGAACATCCTGATTGTGTAAGAATTGCATATGCATGGCTTGATGCCCAAAAAAAAATACAAAATACATGCAGCAAATTATATCCAATTAAACATTATATTGAAAAATGGGCTGGCAGATATGTAAGTGAAAATGATGTTGAAGTTGCAGCTTACCTACATCCCGAGATTAAAGGTAAATATCCTAAATTTAATATTAGTAGCAACTTAACCGAACCAAGGCGTTCTCGCCTAATAGGTATTCCAGAAGCTATGACTCAACTTAATTACCATAGTAACCATGATCCTAAAAAATATAAAATTCATGAATAATAAAAAAGCACCTTAGGGTGCTTTTTTTATTATTCTTCTTTGTAGTGGAGTTAAAATACCTTTATTTTCAATAACGAATTCTGCTAGCTGATCAACTCTATCACTTTTATTATATAATCCATCTAAAATGCTTTTTATTATTTCAAATGAATCAAAAAGCGAGTAAATATCGACATCATCTTCCTCATGGCTACCAGCATTTCCCAACCATTTTATTGCAGTAAGTTTCGTTTTAAATGGGTAAAGTCCATTTTCTTCTTTTATACTTTCCAAACGTTTGTTCAACACAATAAAAGAGCCATTTTCTCTTCTAGCCTCGATACCAAAAATAGAACATAAAATCTCAACTGCAATACGCACTTTATTAGCAGCAGCACTATATGAGGTCGGTGTTAATTTAAATGCTTCATTTAACGCATTAACGATTTCATTTGGTGCCTTATTTGGAATATCAAAATATTTAATAAATGGTGTTATATATTCTGGCACCATATAGCTGAAAGGCTCTCTACGAGATGGTGATGCATAGCCATCGATTTCAATATAATCAAAATACTCCCAGTCATAAGAACTTTTACCTACGTGGTATATCTGCTCATTACATTTTTTATTCATACATATAAAAATTCCTTTATAAACCTCCTCTATAGTTTCTATATCAAAATCTTCTTCTTGATTTTTTATACTAGCCACAGTTTCTTGTTTAATAATGGAATCAGAAGATATTTCTAAAGTTGTTCTTCCACATGCAGGGCAAGGAAAAGGAACTTCAGAATCTTTAGTGAAACCACTCAAAAAACTTATATATTTTTCAAACACTACAATTACCTTAATATAATATTTAATAAAAATTAAGCTGCTTAAGATAATCCCTATCTAAACTTTAGGAATGAACTTTTCATGTGCCTTTTTCAAATACTTCTGAGAACTTTCTTGAGTTACTTCATATTGAAGATGCTGATTAATAAACTGCAACTTGGCGCGTGCATTCGCAATAATTTCAGACCAAGTTTTAACCCACACCGTAATATTCTGTTGTGCCGAATCGTGTATTAAACCTTTTGGTTTATTTCTTTGGTTAGCTTCATCTTCAGCATAAGCATCTAGTTCATTAGAAATAGCTAAAAAGGTCCAATTAGCTGGAATATTATGAAACCTTTCATCGGAAGCAACTGCATTTGCATATTTTTTAATTTGAACAATAACTTCAGAATCAACTTTTTTGGAGGGTCTTTTTAACTCAACAATCAAATAATCAAACTCACCATGCCGTGTTTGATTAGCTTTACTTAGCATCAAATCGATACGTCCAGTTCTTCCATCTGAAAGTAATACTGGATCAGCATTTTCTATTAAGTCTTCACGATTTCCAAGTAATGATAAATGCTTTTTCAATACGGTTTCTAATCGTTCCTCAGATTGAGACAACGTAAAGTTTTCATCAAAAATCCAAGCTTCATTTTCTAGAATTTTGTGTAGTTGGTCTCTTTCAGTGAATACTTTTTTAGTGCGCTCATTAAATAAAAGACTTTCTAATTCATCAAGAAAATTTAATCTGTTCGCCACAATTGTCGCAGAAGAAATAATTGAAGATAATGTAGTATTATCTAAAAGCTCAGCTAATTTAGCTTGATCCTCTTTCTTTAAATCCAAAACCTCAGTAATAATTTTTTGGATAGATTCTGGATTTTCAGTAATAGCTTGAGCGATTAATTTAAACATAAATTTCTTAGAAGTCTTTTCAGTTTTTTCAAAATTAGGTAAGAATGTCTGAACATTAGCAGCAAGAATATCAAACACTTCTTGTTCTGCTTTTTCTACAGAAGTGAAACTGTTTTTATCTTGATAAGGATAAATATTTTGGTCTTTCCACTCTTGAACAATTCCACTATATTTTTCTGCAATCCTCTTTCTGAAATGTTCTTGGATCGTAGAAACAGCGATATCAAGAATCTTTCCTACTGTAGGTTCAAGTTCTCTTAATGATAGACCACCTGTATTTTCTAATTCCTGAAAATATTCACTTTTCAAATATGCAGTAAAGTTAAAACCTTTCGCTTTAATCCTATTTTTAGGTTCATATTCTTCTAATGAAATTCCCTTTGCTGAACATAAATTGATTACTCGCTCAGTTTCAATATTCCATTCAATAATAGTCAATTTAACAGGATGCATTGTAATTTCAGCACAATCCTCAGTTAAATCATAATCCTTTGAATAATTTTGTACACTTTTTGGATCAATTTTAGAGCCATTAAAATTTAGCTCCAGATGTGGGAATTCAGTAAGGAAAACTGCAAAACTTTTTGTAAGTTCATTTCGTGTTTTTTCTTTTAATAATTCATTTGCTTTTTTATGCAGATTCGAAATAGTAACTTTGGTACCCTTTTTACCATTTTTATTTTTTTCCACTGCACTTGTTTTAAATTCTTCAATTTTATTATGATTGCCAATTATTGAATAAGTGCCATAAGCAGTTTGATCTTCAAAAGTGGTTTTCCATTCAAGATCTGCACCTAAGCAAAAAGCTTTAAAACGCCCCTTACCATTCTGCCCATGTAATGGATGGTGATATGTATTTTTTTTTATTTTCTTCCAAGAATCACCAATTCCTCCAAAAAATAATTCGACATCTTTATAAGGAATGCCACTTCCTTGATCTTCAACTACAATTGAGTCAAGACCTTCCATAGAATTGTAGTTGAGCGTCACAGTAACAATCTGAGAGGATGCATCAAAGCCATTCCAAATCAGCTCACTTAAAGCTTTTGTTGCTGATGCTTCTGTTAGAGTTTTTATATGCCCAGGCATAGCAACAATTTTTATAGGTTTAAGATTTTGTGTTTTTGTAGTCATGTCATTCACAGTAATAACTTAATAAGCAATAACATACATAATGTACCCTATGATTTAGTGGTGTGAAACACTTGAATCTGATTATTTTTACTCTTTATCAACTAAAACTTCTGGCTATTTCAAGGATTTATGAATAAATGACTTTTTATGACAAGATTTGAGATGACTTCTTCTACATTGGCAAAGTGAATTGATTAATGAATTTTAAAATTTGAAGACCAATTTTTCCTCTTTGATTACCTACTATCGATAGTTAATAAAATTCTAAAGAATCCATTTGTTCTAAAATTTTATCTACCCATTCTTTTTGATTTTTTTTGAATCGAGGTCTAGCGTGATAATATTTATTATTATTTTTTAAAATCCCCAATGGAGTTGTCTTTTTTAACCCTTCAACTGCTAAATATGCCAATTTACTTAATGATGGATTTACTCCCCAAGCAAATATAACTGGAACATCTTTAATAAAAATTTCTTCTAAATCTTTTTTTCTTGAAATATCAAAAATTGAGTGCTCTGTATCTTTTCTACTATATTTTATTTTTGAGTAAAATGTAGTAGAGCTAGGTTCTCTTAAATCTGATAAATTTAGGATACGAGCAAAATTAATATTTTTTTTCTTCATAATTTCAATTATCTGATTCTGTGTTGGGTCTTTAGCAGCTGGAGTAAGTTGATGACCGTTCTCATCATGATTTAATGGTGTTGATGAACCCGGATTCATCATTACAACTATTAGCTGAGGTATAGAATATTTAGTCCCTTCTAAAGTAATATCCAAATATTTACGACAACGATCTCCCTTATTATCAATATAAAAATATCCATTAATTTCAAAATCCATATAAATTACAACTTATAATTAAATACTTATTTAAACCTAATTACACTTTATATTAAAGAACAACCATTCAAAAAGCCATTTCGCATAAATACCAAGATTCATTTTTGGCATTAATCACATGAGCTGTGCGTTCTGCTAGCAGAATACACAGCAAAACCAGAACATTCTCGCCGTCCTTACCTCTTTTGGATAGATACGTGAGAGCATTTAGAATTACTAACCGTTTTGTTTGAGGTGATCTTGGAACTCTTGGTCGTGTATTTTTTCGTAATTAACAGGATCGTAAACGCATCCAATTAAAACAACAATTATAGCAAGTACAGCAACCAACTTTTTCATTGAGACAGCTTTCCTTTTAACGCAAAAGATTTGCTTTAAGTATACTCCTAGGTGATCATTTTGATTGAACATAATTAAGGCAAGTAATTGTTATTTTTAAATTATCGCAATCGTTTAGCATATGGTTTGATTTTGTAATAAAATCAAATTAAGGGTTAGTACAAAACTTAACCCTCAGTCGCTAAATACCAGTTTTTCCAAGAACTCGTGCCACGCACTTCAAGAGGTACGGTTGGAATCAGTTTCTCTTTTAATATTTCTGTTTGTTCAACCGCTTTGGCAAGTCTCGCTTTGACTGAATGAATGCATTCACGGTCACCAAATTCACAGCGGTCTAAAGTTGTTCCACCACAAGGGCCGTTGGCTAAACCTTTTGGACAAGTTTCAGGGCAAATATATAAAGTGTCACCCAAACGACACTGACCACAGCTTTCACAGCCGACTAGGCTATGTTTACTCAGCACTTCGGTTTTGAGTAGTACTTTGGCGACCAAAGTGTTTTCCCAAAAAGATGCTTTAAAAATAAAGCGTCCAAGCCCTTTGGCAATTTTTGATTCAAACAGTGCCTCATGCATCACATGCAGCTGACGATATTTAATTAATTGTTTAGATGTTGGCTGGCGAGAAAAACAAGCAATTTCAGGTTCAAACTCTTTGCCTATGGTAACTTGCCAAAGTGAATTCCAAAGCTCTTCTAAGGCTTCAAGCTCCAAATGTCTGTACTGCTCAATATAACTTTCAAGCAAAATTTGTTCTTCTGGCTTATGGCAAGCAGATAAATGAATCCCTGCAAATCCTAAGTGTTTACATATTAAAATCTGTAAAGCACAGCGCAAATAAACACGGTCTGTATGCCCTGCTAGTTTTTCATCTGCCAAGACTTTTAGCATGTGTGGAGTAATTACAATACCCGCGACGTTATGCTTCACCATAAAATTGGCACGGCCCAAAGTTAGAGGCATGACGCAAGCCAGTATTTGCTGCAAATAGCCGTACTTTGTTAAAAATGATTTGGCTTGCTTTAAGGCATCAATGTCATAGCCCAATTGGGTAATGATAAAGTCAGCGCCTGCTTTAATTTTCTTATGCAGTTTTAAATACTGTGCGTCACGCTCAGCTTCGACATATTTAAATGGGTTAAAAGCAACCCCAATACGAAACCCGCCATGCTGCTTGGCTGCCATTACGGCATTTACAGACTCAAGGTATCGACTACGAAGCTGTCCATCTCGCCCATTCTGATGCTCTTTAAGTTTATCGCCTGTAAGCAATAATAAGTTTTGAATATTGGCAGACTTGGCTTGTTCTAAAAAGTGCTCAAAATCTTGTATGTCTCGGGCCTTACCCGAAAAGTGTAAGACTTTATCGATTGAGTCTGGATAACTTTTGCTGGCCTCAAGCGGCGCAATATCATGATCTGAATGTACGCGATCTGCCAATGTCATTGCAGCTGGATATCCCGCAAACTCATATTTCACAGGATAAATCTCGTGTAATGAAGTGAGGTATTCCACCAATACAAAAAACTGGTTTTGCTGGAAGCAGGGAGAAACGTGTGACATAGGCAAAGTGCTGATCAAAACATGACATTAATCATAAGCGCGGCATTATAAATCAAAAGTGCATCAAGATGCGCTAGTCAGAAAGCTCATTGTTTTGCTTATCTTCACCCTCTTTATTTCTGGGTAATTCGAGTGAACGTGGGAATATAAAATCGAAAGAATCGAGTGCATAGCGGTAAAGTTGAGCTGGCCGTTTACCCACAATTTTACTGTGATTAGTTTCTTCAACTGCGCCCGCTTCTATCATACGGCGTCTAAACGCTTTTTTATCTAACGATTGCCCAAGAATAATTTCATAAATGGTTTGTAGCTCAGTCAGCGTAAACAACTCAGGCATCAGACTGGCTGGCAATGCGGTATAGCGGGTTTTATTGGTGAGACGCTCTAATGCTAGGCTAAGCAATTCATTGTGATCAAAAGCCAATGCTAAGTCTTGTGCTTTTGTGACTGGCACCCATTCGCTGTATTCAGCCAACTCTTGATATTGATAGGCATTAAAATCGATTAAAGCAAAATACAAAATGGTCACAGCCCAGCCACGCGGGTCACGTTTGCCATTGCCAACAGAGGCAACTTGTTCCAAATAAGGTGATGCGATCCCTGTTTTCTCGACCAGCTTACGATAAGCCGTGGCCATCAAGTCTTGATCATGGGTTAAATCGGCAAAACCACCCGGTAAAGCCCATTGGTCTTTGGCTGGAAAATTCGGCCGTTTAATGAGTAATACCTGCAACTGACCATTAAATACCGAGAAAATAGCCATATCTACAGTCAGTAAAGGTGCGTCATAATCTCGGCGATCATAACTGGCAAGGAATTCTTGTTCAGTTTGAATAGTCACGTTCAGTCTCTCAATGAAAACGATGAACCGATACCCATGTAACGGCTTATCTAAGCTCAGTTATGCGATGGATAAACGCTCACGAATTTGATCCAAAGTACACTCATACTGGAGTTTACCATTTTCAAAGACTGTTTTTAGTACTCCGCCTTGTTCTTGTTCCGCTGTTTGCTCATCAAACAAGGTAAAGCCATTTTCACTTTCTTCGATGCGTAATAGACCTTTAGCAGATTTTTTTACACCTGAGTCTGTTATTGGGTCTTTAAACAGCTCACGGCCTACGCCATTGACTTGCCCCCAAGTTGCTTTCACAGCAAATCCAAAGGTATCGCGAGTTAAGTAATTATAGGTAAAGCTGCCTATACCAAACACCAGATTATTTGATGCAAAACCTTTGGCTTCTAGCCCTTCCAAAATACGCTGTGCGCGGTCTAGGGTAATCGAGTCACCGTAAATTAAACCGACACGTTCATTCAGTACTTTGTAGCCTTGGTCAGTTGTTGTACCACCAAATACTTCCCATAAGCATTCAACCGCGCCTTTGTACGCTGGGCTGCCGACTTCGGCATCTGGGTCACCACAAATAATTTTAACTGGGTCACCAGAGTCTGGACGAAAAACCAATTTAGCCAAACCTAAAGCATTGGGTTGTCTTGCTAGAATTTCAGGTTTTAATGCCACTGTAAACTCGGTAATCACTCGCCAAAAATCCCAAGTATCAGACACGACACTGACAACACCCGACGGATAAAGTTCGCAAATTAAACGCTTAAATGTTTCTAGCTCACTGTTTTCTGTGCCCATACACATCACACTGTGTTCGGTCGCTGGTACAGACACACCAATCACACCTGTGGCATTGTAGTAGTCTTCAGCGTAGTCAATTGAAGCAACTGAGTCTGTTCCGATAAAACTGGTTAAGTGACCCACACCAGATTGCGCCGCATCATAAATTCCACTCATGCCACGGCTACTAAAATCGTGTCCCTGCACAGATACAAAATCGAGTGGTGCGCCAGTTTTTAAGGCATATTGCGTTAATAAACGTTTGTATTCGTAGGCAATTGTGGCTGTAGTACAACTTTTCCAAAGCTCAGCACTTAACACAGTTTCAATATAGTTGGTTAACCAAAAGAAACGCGGGTCGGTATTAACTACAGTGAGCACGGGTACACGCATATTGACGCGGCTGCCTTCTGGCAATGCTTTAATGCGTAATGGTAAATAGCCCAAGTCGTGTAATGCTTCAATGTGATCGACCGGTACAGCACCTTCACCCAATGAAGTATCCATACGGCGTTTATAAGTAGCTACCACTTTATCTTTAGGTTGTTTAAAAAAGCCTTCATTCCACGTATCGATCAAAAAATGTTTGATAAAACCCTGAAGACCAAAAAATACAACTTTATCATCGAAGTCAGGCAACATTTTAGCGAGTCGAGATGAACGCGGCGTAAAGTTTGCGTACACATATTCTGTGCCTACTGGATACTGACGTCTGTGATCAGCTTTATAAAAATCGATAGCGTTTAGCGGGTTAAGTTTAATAGTCATCTTTATTCTCTTTATTTTGCTGCAAAAGCAATTACTGAAATTTTGTCTGTTGGCTGTTGTGGAAAGCTGTCTGAAGTAAACAGTTGATCTAGCAGCCCATCAAAAACTTCAATTCCTTTACTAAAAATACCGTGGGTCACATACAGAACGACCTTATGGCAATTGAGGTGACGGAGTTCTTTGGCAATACCAATAAAAGTTGCACCGCCGTCGCAAATGTCATCGGTGATTACCGCGGTTAGGCCTGATAAATCAGTCGCATGTACATGTGTACCTAAAATTTTGCCAGTCACTGGGTCACGTTTTTTATCACACTGAACAATAGTGATGGGTTGTTTGCGCTCGTGATTAAAAGCATCTGCAACCATTTGTGTACGTGCTTTCGCCCCTTTGTCTGGGCAAATCAGTACTGTTTTTTCATCTTTTAACAATGCACTCAGCGCTTCATTCTTTGCGATGATGTCGACTGAACTGACATTTACAACTTCACTAAAAGAAGTATTGGCGGCAAGTAATGCTGTTGTTACTTCACTATGGCAATCCCATACAGTTACCTTGCCTTGTTTTCCCGCTTTTTTGTCTGCGTTGATGTTGAGTAACTTAGTCATAACATCGAGTGAAAATGCTTGGCCTGCTGCACAAATACGGTCCTGACGTGCGTAAGGAAAATACGGAATTTCTAGGTCAACGGTTAGACCCTGATTCAGCAATATATTTTCAAGTAGTAAATAGTCCATCACATCGTGGCTTGTGGTCATTTGTGCACGAACCAATACGGTGCCAGATAGTAAACTTAAGGTTGTCTCATCAATTTGAACATGACGCTCTCCACCAGAAAACTGCGTAAATTTCACTGGAATTTCATTTCTTGCCGCATCTAAAAGCTGGATAGCCATATCATCCTCTTTTTGTCTGATGACCTTCGATGAATATATAGTGGCACAAAGCCACTATATATTTCAAGTCTAATTTTCAAACTTTTTAAGGCAATCGCTGAATGACATTTGATGTGAGATTTCTGACACATATTTCGAGATTGTTACAATCTATCTCAATTAACTTTACGCAATAAAAAATCCGACTTAATGTCGGATGTTTATCTTTTCATATCAATAGCACATATGCTTTGTTGAGAAATGAATAGACTTAATTACTTATCTCCAATAGCCACGCCTTCGACTATTTTAGAAACAATACTTGATATAATTGAATCCTCAGTATTCTTTTTATGGATAATAATAATTTCACGATAAAGATCTGGTTGTTTCAGATCAATAATATTAATATTTTTTTCTTTCAATTTATTCATTCCAATATCTGGAATCAAAGCTACACCTAAGTTTTTTTCTACCATTCTGATGATTGCTTCAATTTCATCTACCTCAATGATGTCATTTGTTTTTATTTGATTTCTATTTAAATAGTTTGCTACAACTTTCCCCCCAAATGAAGAATAGTCATAACGTATAAACGGATTATTTTTCAAAATTTCAACAGGGTGTTTTTCGTGAATATCAATTGGGGTAATAAGAAGAATAGGCTCTTTTTTTAAGGTGTAATAACAATAGTCATCTGAAATTTCAAAATTAGGCTTAATGATAATCGCGAGATCTATCTCATTTTTTCCCAGCTGATGGAATAAATTGAATGACACTCCTGGTATAAGCTTAATTTTTGCTTTAGGAAAATATTTGAATAGTTCTTCAAGTATTTCTGGCAAAATATTTGATTGGATCGAGGCAATTGCCCCTATTCTGATCTCACCCGTAAAATCTGCCATACATTCGGGTTGTTTCATCTTATCAACGAGTTCAAAAAGTTGCTCAGCTAATGCAAGTACGCGTAAACCCTCACTATTAAATTGAACAGTTTTTCCATTTCTTTCAAAGAGCTTAATCCCCAAATAAGATTCTAAAGATTTGATTTGTGCGCTGACAGCTGCTTGAGTAAGCCCCACATTGTTACCTGTAGCACTAAATGAACCATATTTTTTAATTGCTATAAGGGTTTTGAGCTCATGAAACATACTATCTGCATTCCATTAAATGATAAAACCAATCCTTGTAGAAATTATACACTTCCTAAATTTATATAGATAAGTATCTCTTAGTGCGATACTTATCTTTGGTTTTAATTTTCAGTTACAGTATTAAAAGACTCTAACCGTTTCGTTTTCCACTTTGCTACAACAAGTGGTGCAATAGCATTTCCAAGAACATTTAATGTTGTAGTACCACTTTCAATAATTCTAAAAATACCAGCAATTAACGCAACACCCTCTAGCGGTAAACCAGCTGTAGCTAAAGTTGCAGATAAAATTAGAATTGCAAAACCTGGAACTCCTGCTGCCCCTTTAGATGTTAAGACCATAGTCACAACCAATAAAGCTTGTTGAGAGATAGTCAAATCTATTCCATATAATTGAGCGACGAAAATTGTAGCCACACCGAGAAAAATTGATGCTCCATCTAAATTAAATGCATATCCCATAGGTACTACAAAACTTACAATACGGCGTGGAACACCATAGTTTTCGAGTTTCTGCATTAATTGCGGCATGACAGCAGCAGACGCACCAGTTGAGAAAGCTAGAATGAGTTCATCTTTAAAATATTTAATAAGGTGAAATAAGTTTTCTCTTATATACAAACACACAGTACCTAAAACAAAAATAGCAAATAGGGCTAAAGCTAGATAAACGACTCCAATTAATTTCAGTAATGGCAATAAAGAGCTGAAGCCAAAAGTCGCAACTGTCGCGCCGATCATACCAAACACACCAATCGGTGCATAAGCCATGACTAAACTTACCAGCTTAAACAATGCATCAGATATTCCCTGTAAAACTCTTATTACAGGTTGGCTTTTTTCTTCAGGAATTTTGTTTAATGCTAAACCAAAAAGAATCGCAAAAAATAGAATTGATAGTAGTTTGCCTTCATATAGGGCTACCACAATATTTTCTGGCACGATATTTTTTATAATCTGTAGAGCACCTTTGTTCGTATCAGTATGTAGTACTACAGCTGAGTGTGCCATCCCAGATATATCTGTTCCAACCCCAGGTTGAAAAAAATTGGCCAATAATAAACCCCAAACAATCGCAAGGCTTGTTATTGTAAAGAAATAAAGGAGAGAACCCGCACCCATTTTTCCAAAAGACTTATTATCACCTCCTCCTGCGATGCCTAAGATCATGCAACACAATACAATAGGTACAACGACCATTTTCATCATATTAATAAAAATATCGCCTAACGGTTTTAATATTTCAGTGCTTACCCAAACTTGATGAGTTGGATTTACATTAAAATACCACCCGACTAAAATACCTAAAAGAAGGCCAATTAATATTTGCCATACCAAAGAAATACTTTTCATAAATCATCCTTGTTTCTACATGTCCTCAAAAAAGGGATACAAATAATATTCGTATCCCTCATTACTTTATTTTGCAAAAAGCTGAGTCATATCTTTAAATGCTTTAAATTCAAGCGCATTACCACACGGATCAAATAAAAACATAGTTCCTTGTTCGCCAACTTTACCTTTGAAACGTACATAGGGTTCAATCACAAACTTTGTACCTAAAGACTTTAATCTTTCAGCTAAAGTTTCCCAATCTTCCCAACTTAAAATGATTCCGAAATGTGGAGCAGGTACATCATGACCATCCACAGAATTAGAAACTACTTTTTCTTGATAATCCATTTTAGGATGTTCATGAATAACTAGCTGATGTCCGAAGAAATTAAAATCAACCCAGTGATCACTAGATCTTCCTTCTTCTAAACCAAAGACTTCACCATAAAAATCTCTTGCAGCAGGTAAATCATAAACAGGGATAGCTAAATGGAATGGTGCTAAACTCATAGGAACCTCTATTAAATTGACTTTTGTCTTAAATAAAAATTTAAAATAGAAAGGTTTTTTCGAGTTAAAATCTAAAATTTAGATTCTGTCTTTACTCGTATAATCCTTTATACCTGATAGGAATTTAAGATAATAAGAATCTATTCGACCTTATTTGCTTATATCATTTAAACAAATTTATGCTATATAAAAAAAAGCATGCATAGAAACAAAAATATTTTTTTAAATTAACAAATTATTCCTATACAAAATTCAAGCCATTGAAATAAAACAAATTTAATCAAATAAAAATGATTATCAAAATCATATATGCATATAATATTTTTCTATCTATCTAATAAAAAAATATTGTTTATTATATTTTTACTTTAAAACTATAATTTAAAATTTAATGAACCACTATGACCTTATCTACTTGGCTCCTGTTTCTATCCACTATTTCTTTCCTATCAGCAATACCAGGCCCTAACATGGTATTCGTATTGAATACGAGAATTAACCAAACATTAAAAGAAACTTTAATATCAACTACTGGGTGTTTACTTGGAGTGTTAATATCAATTACAGCATGTTGTCTTACACTCTTATTTTTAAGTAATTTACAAACTATCTTTATTAAATTAATTAATTTATTTGGAATTATCTACTTATTTATAATAGGTATAAAACACTTAAAATATAAATCAAAACAATTAAACCATGACAACGCATTCGAATTTAAAACACGTGGAAATTTATTTATTAATGGTTTTTTTATAGCTATTAGTAATCCGAAAACATTGCTTTTTATTATTTCATTTTTCCCTCAATTTATTAATCCAAATTCACCTCTCCTCTCACAGTATTCATTACTGATTTTTACTTTTTTTGTTTGCGAATTTTCTTGGATGCTCATCTACATTTGGGGTGGTGAAAAGATTAAAGTGTTAATAAAAAAACCAAAAATCTTTTATTTATTTAACAAAATTATTGGTACTTTCTTTATTTTATTTTCAATATCTTTAATATCTCTAACTTTAACATGATTAAAATATTTACTGTATTGGTACATAGAAAATGCCAATACAGTAAAATTACAGCTAGACTAAGGTCCTTTATTTACTTTAAGTCCTTGGCCTATAACATAAAACTGTCCACCAGCAATATAATGTAAAGTTTTCAGTTCTATCGGTACGTCATCAAATTGCCAGTGACCATCTTTAAAGACACGATCATCAGCCCAAGCACTAACCACCTCTCCAATGAAAAGATCATGAGCTTCTTGATTGTGTGGCTCTGGAATTAGTTTACAGAGTAGCCAAGCTACACAACCTTCGACTAAAGGAGTTTGAAAACCATCTTGGTAAAATAGCTTTACACCAAATTCGTTCAATTTATTTGGGTGGTCTTTTAGACTTTCACTTCCAACATCTACAACCATTTGAGCCTGCTGCGCAACAGGAACTTGTAATGCAAACCATCCACTTTGTTCAACTAAAGAACGTGTAAATGCCATTTTATCTAAAACCACAGTGACTTTCGCTGGAGAAAACTCCAATGCACAAGCCCATGAAGCAGCCATCACATTCTCAGTAGATTGATGTTTTGCAGAGACCAACACAGTTGGTCCATGGTTCAATAAGCGATATGCTTTTTCTAAAGGTACAGATTGAATTGCCATATTATGCTCAATATTTAAATATCAACTGTTTTCCACTCAGAGTCATCTTTAAGTGGAGGTAAATAGGATAAACGGCTCATATTTTGTTGCCACAGATTATTAGGAATACGATAACGATCAGCTTTATGAGGGTCTATTGCTAAAACAATTTCGCTCTCGCGCCCATTCGAAATTAATGTTGCAAGATCGGGATTCATCATTACTGCTTTACCAACTGCAATAAATTCAGCCCATTTAGTTTCATATGCATCTAATATCTGATCTGCACTAAATAAACTTCCGACACCAATTAATGGAAGCTTACCTGCAATTCTCTCATGTAGAAGTTGCATACGAGTTAAGCTTACATCTGCCCCTCTACGTGCTTTTTTATAAAAGTCCCAAAGAGATACATGTAAATATTGAATTGGTTTTTCTACCAATGCGTCAATTAGAGCAAATGTATCTGCCATTGTTAAACCTTGCTCTCCTGGTTCTTCTGGTGAAAACCGATAACCAATTATGAAATCATTTAACCCATGTTTCATTTTGACAGCATGTACAGCATCTACAATCGACAATGAAAAACGCATACGTTTTTCAATACTACCACCCCATTCGTCCGTGCGGCGGTTTGATTGTGCTGAGTTAAATTGCTGAATTAAATAACCATTTGCACCATGAATCTCAACACCATCGAAACCCGCTTGAATAGCTAAATCAGCAGCATTTGCAAATGCTTCAATTAAATTATTGATTTCAGAATGTGTGAGTTCACGTGATCCAGACTGTAGATCTTCTGATGGCGCAACCATTTCTGCACCATTCAACAATTCATCAATGCTGAGTTTCCCTCCATGATGAATTTGTAAAATTGCTTTTGCCCCTTGAGATTTAATCAAATTAGCAACTGCTTTCAAACTAGGTAAACCTTTATCGCTAATGGCCTCAGGCTGACCTACAAATGCTTTACCCTCAGGTGAAACTAAAGTCGCGGCACTAATGAATAAGCCAAAGTTTTCTGCACGTCCTTGAATAAAAGCACGTTCTTCATGGCTTAAACTACCATCATCATTAGAAGCAAAGTGGGTCATTGGAGCAACGACTAATCTATTTTTAATCGTTACCCCATTATTTAAAGTATAGGGTTGGAATAAGGGAGAGTATTTAGGATTCATCATATTCATCTTCAATTTAAAAAATCTTTGAACTTCATCTTTGCTTTAAAAGCATTAAACAGAAACGTAAAACTTTACGAGGAGACTTGATTGAGCGCATCTATAATTGGAATGTCACCATCAGCCATCGTAATTACCTGACCAATCGTATTAGGAGCACTTAAAATACCTGCAAGTGTTTCTACGACATTATCAATACTGTTACTAAGAGGCTCAGAGACATTAATCTTGATTCGGCCACTACCTAATTTTTCTTGCAATGCACCCGGTTGAAGGATAGTAAAATCCAAATTACTTTGATGAACTAACCAATGATCTGCGAAAAATTTTGCAATATTATAATCAGTGATATTCTCTAAGAATGACTCACCCCAGCGTTCTGGTTGTAGTGCAAAAACTGAGCTCAACATTATAAATCGACGAATACCCACAGCTTTCGCAGCTTGCATCACTTTCACTGCACCAAAAGCATCAACTTGAAGAAGATTTTTTCCTCTAGAGCCTGCAGTGAAGTAAATTACATCTATATTTACAGATTCAAAACGTTGAATGATTTTTTGCAAATCAGCTAGCAAATCCAATTCAAAAAACTGGATAGAAGGATTCGTAAAAATCAATGAATCTTTGCGAGCTCCCACATAAACTGAGTGCCCCATTTCTGCCAATGTATTGACCAAATGAGAACCCACTCTTCCATTTGCACCAACAACAAGAATATTCATAGATACACCTTCATGATAAAGTGATTAATATCCAACCCTGAGTAAAAAGCATCGCTTCTCCACCTCACATCTTGTAAGAATTGGAAAAGCGATAGAATGATAGTGATTACCAATTTTGACGCGTCGGAGAAATGATTAAATCATTCACAGTGACATTTTCAGGTTGATTAAGTGCATAGACTACAGCGCGTGCTACATCATCTGGATCTATGGCAATTTTGTTGAGCTCTTGGGCTGCCTTACGACCTTCAGGGTCAGTGACTTTGTCCGCCCAGCCTGTGTTAATAACACCAGGACTAACAGTATTAACTCGGATACCATGGTTAATACCCAAATCTTTACGCATTGACTCAGTCATGGCTTGTACAAAAAACTTTGTTGCACAATAGATACCCGCAGCAGGATCTACTTGATGCCCCGCAACTGAATCCATATTCAAGATTTGTCCAGACTTTTGCTCAAGCATAATTGGCAATACGCCTGCTATAGCATTTAAATAGCCTTTGATATTGGTATCAATCATTTTGTTCCAATCATCAATTGCTAAATCGCTCCAATATGAAAAAAGCATAAGTCCAGCATTGTTAATTAGAATATCGACAGAGCCGTAAGTATCTTTGGCAAATTGAGCAAGCTTTTTAGAGTCATCAAGGTTAGTAACATCTGCTACAAAGCCTGTGATTTGATCACCATGCTTTGTTACTTCTTTAACTAATTCATTAAGACGTTCTTGGTTTCTTGCAACCGCTATAACTTTAGCCCCTTCAGCCGCTAACATTTTGGCTGAAGCTTTACCAATACCGGAAGAAGCTCCAGTAATAATGATTACTTTGTTTTCTAAATAATTCATCCCAACTCCACCTATTAATTGGTTGAATGGGTATGATAAATTTTACTAACAACAGTCCACTTACCTTCTACTTTCAATAAGTTAAAGAAGTCTGTAAAACAAAATCCAGAAATATCATTAGTATCTATACGTGCACTTGCAGCAGTGCCAACGATATCAATATTTACGATTACACCTTGGGCATCTGGTGATGGGCTAAAATCACGATCAATCACTTCGAATAAACCTTGGATTGGACCACCAACAAGTTTATTGTCCGCATCTACACCAAAGATAGTTGCTTGTTCATTAAAAGCAGGTTTCATAATGCTGCTATCTGCTTGTTTACCACCTTGATTATATTTATTTAATACTTCAACAATTGCATTGTATTCAGCCACATAAGTTGGTTTAGACATCTTTAATTTCCTACTTCAGTATGAGAGTTCAATCGAAGACAACAGCATTCAGCTTTGGAAAAGAATGTGCGTTCAACTGTTATGAAAATACTAGAGCAACCACTGTTATAAATATAATTATAGAATCGTATATACAATATTAATCACATTAATATCTCTTGCAGTTAATACTCTATACAAAGATCAATTAAGGGCTGTTATAGGGATTTGCTCACTGATGATGTTTTCGCTTTTCAGTTCTACCCAAAACTCATAAGGTATTATTTTCGAGAAAGATTGGATATTAGTAATAGTTTCTTCTTTATTTTTAGCACCGAAAACTAAAGATGTAATTGCTGGATGGCTTGCTGCAAATTGCAAAGCTGCTGTGGCAAGAGATACATCGTATTTTAGACAAATGGCTTGAATTTTTTGTATTTTAGAGACGATTTCAGCAGGTACTTTTTTATAATTATAACTAGCTTGTGAAGTATTACCTAAGGCAAGTACACCAGAGTTAAAGATTCCCGCAGCTAAAATTTCTACATTAGATTCGGATAGCTTTTTTAAATCTTCATATGAGTTTTTATGATCTAATAAAGTATATTGACCAGCAATCAATGCACAGTCAATTTTAAACTCTTTAGCTATTTCTAAAACAATTTCAGTTTCGTTTACACCTAGTCCAACTGCTGAAACATCCCTATTCCTACGCAATTCATCTAAAGCCTTAAAGCCACTTTCACAAAATTGATTCCAAAATAGTTCAGCTTTATCTCCATGCCATTTTTTCCCCAGATCATGCACTAACAATAAATCAATATGATCCAATCCAGTACGTTTTAAACTATCTTCGAAAGATGACATTACCCCATCATAAGTATAGTCATAGTAGTAATCAGGATAATTTAAGTACCAAGATGGATCTTTAGAATAAAGGCCTTGTGAGTTTAAAACACGTCCAACTTTGGTACTGACTAGAACATTCTTTCTGATGTCTAACTCATGTAGAGCGGTACTCAATGTATATTCAGCCCGCCCAAATCCATACATTGGTGCACTGTCAAAGTATCGAACACCTTCACTATATGCTGAATATATAATTTCTTTGGCTTGATCAAAGCTAATTCTGCGGTCATAACCAATCTGAACTGTACCTAATGCAAGTTTACTCATAGGTAATGAACAATCACCTACAAATTTTGATGAGGTTTTTATCATTGTGATGGCTCTTTCAAATAGGAGCTTTGCATAATAGAAAAGGCTTTGTTATAAATATAATTATCAAAATATATACATGCTATAAATATGGCTAATATCAATAATCTCGATTTAAACTTACTTAAAGCTTTAGATGCATTGCTAGATGAGAAGAATGTTACACGTGCAGCAGATAAATTAGCTTTAACTCAACCTGCTGTTAGTAGCATGCTTAATCGTCTAAGAGATCGTTTTGATGATCCATTATTTGTTCGAGCACCATATGGCATGGTTCCAACAAATAGAGCTCTTGCTTTAGCTGAACCTTTAAAAAAAATATTAAGTGAAATTGAACTCTTAGTACAACCGCCTATCTTTAATCCAGCGGAACTAGAAACCACTTTCAGAATTGCTGCGACAGATAACGGTATGCATTGTGTAGGCGTACCTTTTACATTAGCTTTAAATAAGATTGCACCAAAAGTTAAAATAGCCCTCATGTCAATTCATGGTCGGAATGTCGAAGCTATGCTAATGAATGGTGAACTTGACCTTATGATAGTGGGTGAACCAACAGTTCCTTCAAACCTGCGTTCACAGGTAATCCATAAAGAAAACTACGTTTGTATGATGCGAGAAAATCATCCCTTGGCTAATCAAGAGCTTGATCTAGATTCATTTTGTTCTTTCAATCACGTATTAGTTTCATATGAGGGAGGTAAATTTACTGGCGCTACAGATGTTGCATTGGAGAAGATTGGAAAAAAGAGAAATGTAGTAATGTCTATTACAAGCTTTCTTTTATTACCAGAAATTCTTAAAAATAGTGATTGGATTGCTGTCGCTCCACATCATTTATTAGAGAAAGATTCAGGTATTATCTCCAAAAAACCACCGATTGAAGTTGGTGGTTATAATAAATTAATGGCATGGCATGAACGCACACACCATGATTCTATACAACGCTGGTTTAGAGATTTTCTTTTGGAAACCTGCTAGATAGAATAAAATATCCATTACATAGAATATTACTAGTAGATTAGTAGTTATGCCTTAAAATATTTTTTAAATCTTTTAAGGCTGCTGCAGCTGCCACCTGTGGTGAAAATGCGTATAAATTTTTTATTAATTCACCTAATAATTTACCATTCGTAAAGCCTTACATCACAGCAACTTTGTGAAATGCCTTTGCAATGTAGTCGGTGCTATCAATGCGAAGACCATCGACATATTTTTGCTCAACACCAATCACAACAGTGCAATCACTGGTGGGCGCATGATCACAATAAAAGTGAACGAACTTTTCATCGCTGGTTTAAATCAGAAACTGGCATGACCTTTCAAGCATGGCGTAATCGGGTCTGCATCATCTATGCTTTAAATGCATTAAAAGAATATCTCGATTACTGAAATTGCATTTAGTTTGGGCTATGAACACTCGGCAGCTTTTACAGCAATGTTCAGTAAAATTATGGGCTATCCGCCTACCCATTTTCAAAAAAAATTTCATGCGCATGATAAAGCACTATAAAGATTTACTCATGTGAATGGTGTCATACGTCTCGATCCATTCTCGATTAATGACTTCAAAGCCTTGTAGAGTCCAAAACGCTTCAGCCGCAGGCAAAAATGGATGAGTGTGCAAATACAAAGTAGCAATTCCATTCTTTTTTGCATGGCTAAACAACATGTCACATAGCTTGGTCGCTATGCCACTACGGCGGTATTCAGGCAGTACAAATAACTTGACGACCTCAACCGTATTTGGTGGCAGATTTAAATCAAAACGATGGTCATACGCCCGATATGCAATGGTGCCAATAATACGGTTTTTATCTTTTACCGTAATAAAGCAACCTAATGGGTTATTGGCATAATATTGCTCAAAATTTTGTAAATCTTTGGGAACTTGCCCATGATAGATTTCTGGGAATAAAAGCTGTCTAGTATAAAGTGCAAACTCTACCGCAGATGCATAGTCTGATTTGTCCGCTAGCTGATAGTGAAATGTCATATTTATAGCCAAGAATGATCAGGGATAACAATGGTTTTGTCTTGAATCATGGCTTCATGGAACTCAACATCGTAGACACTTTTTAAAAACTTCGGATCGGTGATTCGAGTTTTTGACTCAGGCTTAACTACCTCATGTTCGCGCATGAAAAACAGCTGGTCTGCAAATAAAAATGCCAAGTTGGGATCATGCATAATCGCAATGACCGTAAAATTTTGCCGCGACAATTGACGCAATTTTTTCATTAAATAAGACTGATAATAAACATCAAGATGGTTAGTTGGCTCATCCAGTAAAATAACTTTTGGTGCTTGCACTAAAATACGCGCAATCATGACCAATTGTCTTTCGCCCCCCGATAGCTCGGTATAAGGACGATCGCGTAAATGCTCAATGTCTAAATCAAATAGAGCTTGGTCTACTCTTTCCCAATCTGATTTTGAAGGACGATATCGGCTAAAAGCAGCACGACCCGTAATCACGACATCTTTAACCAAAAATGGAAATACGGTTTTGTGAAATTGCGGTAAAAAGCCAAGTAATGCAGCCCGATCTTTACCTTTAAAGTCCGATAATGGTTTTCCAGAGTAACGAATCAACCCATCTTTTACGGGTTCTAAGCCGGCCATCAACTTAAAAAGAGTTGATTTCCCACAGCCATTGCGCCCTAAAATGACGGAAAACTGATTTTCAGGAAATTCCAGATGAATATTTTTAAGAACCTGTTTGTGCCCATAGGCATAATTTAACTGATCAATTTGAATCATGCCCAATGAGTCCTCTGCGTTTTCATTAATAATAAGAAAAATGGAGCGCCAAGTAGCATGGTAAAAATGCCAATCGGTATTTCAAACGTCAGTAAAACCCGAGAAAAGTTATCAATCATCAGTAGAAAACTACCGCCCAACACCATATTGGCAGGAATACTGTAGCGGTGATCTGGCCCAACCAACATTCTCACAATATGCGGCATAAAGAGTCCATATAGACTAATAATGCCTGCTGCAGCCACAGAAGTTGAAGTACATACAGTCACCAAAGCAATTAAAAGAAGCTGTTCCCAGCGTGGGTTAACACCAACCGCCTGCGCTTCTTCGGCACCGAGTGCCATTAAGTTTAGGCGCCAGCGCATCGTAAATAATCCGGCAAGGCCAATGCAGATTGGTAGCACGGCATATTGAACCTTTTGCCAAGAAGCTTGATGTAAGTTACCCATGGTCCATTGCACAATGGCTTGCAATTTAAATGGATCACTTAAATATTGAATCACCGTGAGACCAGCCAAAAATAGCCCCGAAACAATCATGCCCGATAAAATTACCATCACTAAAGACGTCTGGCTTTCATGTTTTTGATGCGCAAATAAATACGTTAAGGCAACAGCGCAAACACCAAAAATAAAGGCGGATAGATTGGGTGAAAGCCAACTTAAAGAAAGTGCCAAAGCTGCACCAAATGCCGCGCCAGATGAAATACCGAGCACATAAGAGTCGACTAAAGGGTTACGAAATAACGCCTGCAAACCATTACCCGCGGTTGCTAATGCAGCCCCCACCATAAAGGTCAGTAAAATTCTGGGTAGTCTGACATTCAAAAGAATATTTTGCATCAGTCTAAATTGTTCAGCATCAAAATATGGTGTACCAAAGACTGCTTGCACACCCCACCGCAAATAGTCCCATGCACTCAATGTCTGCGTTGGCCCAATGAGCAACGAGATAAAAATCATCACGACTGGTAATGGGTAAAACCAATAATATTTCAATTTTTGCATATTCATTGCACCAACGCTTTGGCAAGGCGCTCACCATACAACTGAGTTAAAATACGCTGTTGTAAAGCACTTACAGGTAAATCGGACTGTTCAGGATAAATACTGTGATTCAAATAAATCGCCGTAATAATAATTTTGATGGTGTGTGGGTTATATATAAATGCAGGACTCAAATTAAAGACCTTTCGGTTTTGTACGGCGCTTAAACCTTGTAATTCTTTTCGTTCATAAATCAGTTTTGGGTTGGTGTTCCAAAGCACAATATTGTCTGGGTTCCATTCAATTAAGGTCTCGGGGTTCACATTGGGTTGATTGGCATTGGCCTGAACAATGTTGTAAGCACCCGCCAGCTCAATAAAGTCATTGGTAATCGATTGACGTCCCGAGGTAGAAAAAATTCGTCCACCTGACCATGCATAATAAATCGATTGTTTATTTGGCTGACGTGCAGTTTTAGCTGTGACCTCTGCCACAATTTCATCAGAAAAACTTAAAATTTCTTGAGCACGCTTTTGAGCACCACTAAGCACAGCGATTTCAGATAGCTCTTCTTTCACTTGCTGGTAAGTGCCAGACTCCATCACATATACAGCAATCCCAAACTGCCTTAACAGTTCAATTGTTTGGGTTTGTCCGCTCCCCAAAATCACCAGATCTGGTTTTAACAGCACGAGACTTTCAATATTGGTGGCATTTGCACCTTGCGAAGGTGTAGCAAGCTCTCTATTGGCAATACGTTGATCGATTTTTGAATAGGCATTAAATAATAAAGGCTGTATGTACACTTCAGCTGGTATACCAATCACTTTATGGCCTTGCCCTAGCATATATAAGCCATCTAAACTGGACTCAAACAAAGACACAATTCTTTGTGCTGGTTTATCTACACAGACTTTTGTATTTGTACTATCAAAAACACATATCGAATGGGCTGCTAACTTTTCTTGTGTTTTTCGCTTTTGTTCAGATGAAGAACATCCACATAGAATGAGTAAAGTGAGTATTGAAAGCAATAACTTCATTACAGCACCCAACGCACAAATACAGTGCAAAATAAAAAGACGCGTCTATTTGGTGCATTTTTCATGTGAAAAACACACTATAAGAGAGCAAAATAGTTTGAATCATCATTTATACAACAATCAAATTAAGTATGTTAGATAAGGTATTAGATAGTAAGCAAAAAAAACGCCAAATTTACCAAGTAATAAAAACTGTTTAATTATTGGGTTAAAAAGTCTGCATAAGGGCTATTCAAATAATTTAATAGAGGTTACAGCTCAATCAACATCACAAGAGATAAATCGTTATAATCCAGCCCAACACCTGATAGACATTATCTTCTAATGCTGACCCATTCATCCTTCTGGCGTAGTCTTTTTCGTTTAATTCATATTTATGCTGGTATTTTTATTGCACCATTGATATTGGTTGCTGCAATCACCGGCTTACTCTATGCGATTACGCCACAACTTGAACAAGCGATGTATAAAGATGTTCTAAATGTTGAACCATTGAACCAAGCACACTATAAGCTCAGTCAGCAAATTGAAGCCGCAAAGCAAGTGATGCCCAAGTCTGCACAGGTGATTGAGGTTAGACCCGCCCCAAGTGCTGACCAGACAACTCGTATCATTTTTTCAGATCCTTTACATGATTTTACCAGTGAAGCCGTTTTTATTGATCCCTTTACGCTTAAAACCAAAGGCCACCTTGCTGTCTATGGTACAAGCGGGGTTCTACCGTTTCGAACTACGCTCGACCAGTTACATAGCAACTTATTACTCGGAAAATGGGGTCGCTTTTATAGTGAACTGGCAGCAAGTTGGTTAGCCATTTTGACTTTAACTGGACTGTATAATTGGTGGAAACGTCGTCAAAATCTTAAAATCAGGCAAACACAAAAAAATAAATTATTAAGATGGCATAGCACGCTTGGTTTATTTTTATTTCCACTCTTATTAATCATCGCCATTACTGGTCTTACATGGTCGGAGTGGGCCGGAGATAATATTCGGGTTGCTCGTCAATGGCTCAACTGGCAAACCCCAACATTAGCAACTTCTCTTCAGACAGATAATTTACCAACAGTGATGCATCATGAACATCACGAAATGCCACACAGTGAAAACCTTAATTTAAATATTGTCTCAAGTGAGTTTGATACCGCTCTTTCAATAGCCAGAGCACATGGTATTGATGCGGCACAAATACAAATCAAACCACCCACCAGCGGAAATCAAGCTTGGGAAGTGGCCGAGATTCAGCGTAAATGGCCAACTCAAGCAGATAGCATCGCAATTGATATGGAACAACACAAAGTTATCGATCAACTTGCCTTTAAAGACTACTCATTCGTTGCTAAGCTAACTCGGTGGGGAGTTGATGCTCATATTGGTATTTTATTTGGTTTGATGAATCAGTTAGTTCTTGCGCTTTATGCGCTTGCGCTTTGTTTCATGATTATTTATGCATATAAAGCTGCATTTAAAAACTCAAATTTGAAACTCATGACAAGTCACTTTGTTGGTCAAAGCTTATTTGTTTGGACGCGTGCAACTGGTCAGCAAAAAGTATTGTTAATGCTAGCTGGCATTGTGTTAGGCCTAAGCTTACCTGTTTTTGGTTTTAGTATTTTGCTTACGATACTCATCCTTGCAATGCGTAAATACATCCCATCTAAACTATAACATCCACATCCGTATTAACTCGGTGTACTGTGCACTCTACGTTCAGAATGCACAGCAAAGATCAAATAAGATTAATGATCAGATAAAGTTTTCAAATCAATCACAAAACGATACTTCACATCACTTTTTAGCATACGCTCAAAAGCTTCATTGATATTTTGCATATCAATCATTTCGATCTCAGAAACGATGTTATGTTCACCACAGAAATCAAGTAACTCTTGTGTTTCCTTAATCCCGCCAATCACCGAGCCAGCAATTGATCTTCTTCCTAAAATCATAGGAACTGAATTTGCGCTAATTTCACCCAAATATCCAACCAACACAATGGTTCCATTTAAAGCTAAAGTTGGAATATAAGGCTTCAAGTCATGGTTATAAGGCACAGTATCAATAATTAAATCAAACTGATTTAACACTGATTTCATTTGAGCTTCATCTGTTGATAACACAACATGATGCGCTCCGAGTTGTTTTGCATCTTGTTCTTTGTTAGCTGAGCGAGTGAATAATGTCACTTCCGCACCTAGAGCATTTGCAAGTTTAATTGCCATATGTCCCAAGCCACCTAAACCAACGACTGCAACTTTACTACCCTTTCCAATATTCCAATGACGTAGAGGCGACCATGTGGTAATCCCCGCGCAAAGTAATGGCGGTACAGCTTGAGCATCCAGATTTTCAGGTACTTTTAAGACGAAATCTTCGCTACACGTAATTGTTTGAGAATATCCACCATAGGTTGGTCGTTGATCATGACGATCGACACCGCCATAAGTCTGGATGTTACCTTCTTCACAATATTGCTCTAGCCCTGAATGGCAAGCAGAACAAGTACGGCACGAATCGACCATACAGCCAATTCCTACGAGGTCACCAATTTTATATTTAGTGACTTTGGAACCAATCGAGGTTACACGCCCTACAATTTCATGGCCCGGAACTAACGGATAAGCACTAAATCCCCAATCGTTTTTAGCTTGATGTAAATCGGAGTGGCAGACACCACAATATTCAATTTGAATGACAACATCATCTTCACGTGGGGTTCTACGTTCAAACTTAAACGGAACTAAAGGAGTTTCTGATGACAGCGCAGCATAACCTAAAACTTCAATTGTCATATTTTTTCTCTCATGTTTAATGTGTAAATAAAGACGAATTCGTCTTTAGAATTGATTTAAAGCTATTGATTTTGAAAACCAACTAAGGTGTTTTGGAAACGTTGCCCGACTTGTGGGCTTACTTTTTCGGTGAGTATTTTCTGTATTGCTTCAAATTGATGAGATGTAATACCTTGGGTCTTTGCAATATTAAGATGGGATTGAAGTTGACTCTCTACACCCTCTAGCGCCGAAAGCATACCCAAGGTAGCAATCTCGCGATCTTGCCAACTCAACACATCCCTTGAAAAAATATCGCCAAATAGATGAGCCTTTAAATATTCATCTATAGCTGGAGCAAACTCAAACAATGCGCCTTTGACGGGTTGTCCAACCAGTTGGGTCTGATTCTGAGTGCCTTGTAAAAGCGCCTGATAATCTTTCGGTAAAGCACTATTAGTCTTGCCTTCTACATCATGAATACCGTTTTCTTTACGCTGTTCTAACACCTGCATAAATGTCGTGAGGGCATTCAAACTTCGAGGAAAGCCAGCGTAGGCATAGGTTTGAACTAAAACTTCCTTAATTTCTGAAATGGTTAATCCTTGATCTAGACCATCTTTTAATGCTTGATTAAGTTTAGATAGGTCACCATTTGCAGCGTATGCAGCAATCGGTATGATTGCTTGTTGCTGTTGTGATAAAGAATTTTGCATTTGCTTCATTTCCTTATTGTGCGACAAAGAAAGCTGAACCATTTCTGTAGCCGCATAAATTTGCTGATCAAGCACTAACATGTTGATAGCTAAAAATATGGACTGTAACTTCAATGGCCCGCCTCTTTATATTGCTCATCTGATACAGGCTCTAACCAATCTACATTTTTGCCATGTTCATCAGATGCAGTTAGAGCAAGGTGTGTCATCGCAGAATGCCCACTTGCACCATGCCAATGTTTGACACCTGGTGGGCAATAGATCACATCTCCCGTAGAAATCTTTTCTGCTGGTTTGCCCCATTCCTGCACAAGCCCTTCTCCCTCTGTCACAATGAGATATTGCCCTTTAGGATGGGTGTGCCAAAATGAGCGAGCATTGGCATTAAAACTCACATATGCACTTGCAGCATTTATCCCTTCAGTCACATCAGTTAAAGGTTTAATTGCTACAGTTCCCGTAAAAATCTTGTCTGGGCCTTCAATCACTTGTTGCTGACTGGCCTTTTTGATGGTTTGAGATGCGATGACTGGTTGTTTATCCATGGCGGGTACTCCCATTGAGATAAATAAAGTGGTCACAAAAGTGACTGTTTTAACATTCATCTTTTTTCCTAGATTGGTATCAACGTCCTCAATTTAATAAAAGGACTTAGGATGAAGCATTGTTCAAACAGTATAAAAATGAAACTTGATAGGCGTTGTTCTATTCCTCTTGCAGATTTGCCTAATCCTCCGAATTGTTGCAATTCTCTCTATTTTTCTTATTTGAAATGCCTACAATAAAAACACAGATGACAATAGGTGAAATCTGAATGACGAATATGTCTCTAGGCAATAATGAAACACTGGCTCAACTTGTCGATCAATGGACCCGAGAAAAAGGTACATTTGAAACGCCTATTATGGGACTGACTTTATTTCGTGCGGAAACATTGACCCAACCAAATAGCAGTATGATGGATGCCAGTCTATGTATGATTGCTCAAGGGAAAAAACAGGTGATTCTTAGCAAAGAAACCTATACCTATGATTCTAATCATTTCCTTTTTACGGCAATTGACCTGCCAGTGATTGCTCAAGTTCTTGAAGCATCGGCTGAACTACCTTATCTTTCAATAGTGCTACGACTAGACCCCTATGTACTTGCCCAAATCATGCTTGAAGCCCATATCCCTTTTAAAGACATAAATACTGAAAAAAAAGGAATGGCTGTTGGAGTCGTAAATTCGGAACTGAATGATGCTTTTATACGGTTATTAAAACTATTAGACACTCCACAAGATATTCCAATCTTGTCGCCTCTAATTATTAAAGAAATTTTTTATCGTTTATTAATGAGTCCACAAGGTGATCGACTTAAACGAATTGTAGCGGCGGGAACTACAGGCCATCGAATTGTGAAAGCCATTGAATGGTTGAAAACAAATTTTGCAAAATCATTTAGCATTGAAGAGCTTTCAAGCACAATGGGTATGAGCCCCTCAAGTTTTCATCAGCATTTTCGTGATATAACCTCAATGAGCCCCTTACAATATCAAAAAAGAATGAGGCTGACCGAAGCACGGCGCTTATTGATGACTGAAGAATGTGATATTTCAACCACCAGTATTCAGGTCGGGTACGAAAGTTTGTCGCAATTTTCCAGAGAATATAAACGCTTTTTTGGGGTTCCGCCGTCGGTGGATATAAAGAGCGTATAAAAATGGACAAGCATATCGCAGATTAATTTTTTATAACCTGAATTACTCTAAAAATAATTCAGGTTTGTTATGCGTGAACTTTGTTATTTCATCAACTACGACTCTTATTTTGGGTTGTAAATGCCATCTTTTTTGCCATAGCACATGAATTGGTATTTCTACACCCGATATCTCTGGAAGAATAGAAATTAACTTTCCAGCTTTTAATGCATCAAAAGCTAACCAACTTGGTAGTTGTGCAATACCAAGACCGGAAGTGCATGCGCTTAGTAAAGCATCACCGTCTGGAATTTCATGTCTATATTTAATTTTGAACTCTTCCATTTCCCCTAGTGCATTTTTTAAAAACCATTGCCCTTTATAATTTCTTCTCCAACCGATTAGACAGTTGTGATGTTTTAAATCCTCTTTATTGGAGGGATAACCATTCTTTTCTAAGTAAGCTGGCGAAGCGCAAATTAAAAGTGTTTGGTGCCCAAGTGATTTTGCAATTAAGTCAGTAGAATCTTCTAAGTCACCTATTCTGACAACGAGATCTATCCCCTCACTAATCATGTCTACAGCTCTGTCTTGGAAGGTTACAGATAAATCTAACTGAGGATATTGCTGAGCTAAATCTAATAAAATCGGAAAAATATATCGACGGCCAAAAGTCGTAGGAAGATCAACTCTTATACGCCCTGTAGGGTATGAATTTTCTGTCGAAAGTAATGTTTCTATTTGATCTAATTCTTCCAAAATACGACGACAACTCACAAGCCATGCTTCTCCCTCGGGAGTTAAAAAAATGCGTCTGGTTGTGCGGTGAAGAAGTTGGACACCCAATCTTTTTTCTAATTTATTAATACTTTTTCCTACCGCAGATCCGGTAATTCCAAGTATTTCTGCTGCACCAGTAAAACTTCCCTGCTCTACAGCCGTAACAAACTCGAGTATTCCTGAAAACTTACTATCCATAAATCACCTATTAAGGAATTTTATTCCACAATGACTAGAATTTTATCATATTAATAAAATTATTTTCTTAAATTAAGATGAGTTCAAATGATAGCTAAGTAAGAAAGTTATCAAGTTCTTTTAAGAGGAAAAGATGATGAAAGCATGGTTACTAAAAGATTTTGGTTTAAATAATTTAAAATTAGAGGAAGTGGAAACCCCAACTCCAAAAGCTGGTGAACTCCTCATTAAAGTTGGAGCAGTTTCTTTAAACTATCGAGATAAAGCGATTATTGAAGGTTTTTATGAACCCCACATGGTTCCAAAACCTTTAATTCCCGTATCCGATGCAGCAGGTACAGTTGTGGCTGTGGGTGAAGGAGTAACGCGTTTTAAATTAGGTGATCGAGTCAATACTACTCTCTATTCTCGCTGGATTGATGAAGAACCTGGACCCAATGAACCGGAATATTGTTTAGGTATGCCATTACCAGGTGGTCTTGCTGAATATATGATTTTGCATGAAGAAAGCGCAGTAAAAGCTCCAGATAATATGTCTGATGCTGAAGCATCTACATTACCTATTGCTGCATTAACAGCTTGGTATTCACTTATGGATATAGGTAACCTTAAGCCAGAACAAAATGTTCTTGTACAAGGGACTGGTGGTGTTTCTATTTTTGCAATCCAATTAGCTCACGCCTATGGGGCAAGAGTTATCGCTACATCAAGCAATGATATAAATTTAGAAAAAGTTCGCGCTTTGGGTGCAGATGAGGGAATCAATTATAAAACTCATCCAAATTGGAATGAGCGAGTATTAGAATTAACTGATGGTAAAGGTGTAGATGTAACAATTGAGGTTGCGGGCGGTAATGGTCTTAATCAATCTATTGCAGCCACAAAAGTAGCAGGCACCGTGGCCCAAGTTGGCTTTCTAACTGGACAAACCACCCAATTAAATTTAATGCCACTTATTTTTCGTCAGACCAAACTTCGAGGAATAGCCGTAGCACCAAGAGTTTCATTTGAACGTATGAACAAGTTTCTAAATGAACATCAAATTAAACCGGTTATTGACCATGTATATAAATTTGAAGAAGCTATTGAAGCCTTTAACCATCTTTCTAGAGGCGCATTTGGCAAAATTGTGATTGAAGTTGATTCACAATAAATAAAAAAGGCCCTGAATATTCAGGGCCTTTTTTTATCGCTTATTATTCTGGAATAATATTTACAGCACTTGGACCTTTTTGGCCTTGAGCGATATTAAACGTTACTTTCTGACCTTCATATAAAGTTTTGAAGCCAGAAGAAGCGATTTCTTTAAAATGAGCAAACACATCTGGACCAGATTCTTGTTGAATAAAACCGAAACCTTTAGTTTCGTTAAACCACTTTACTGTACCATTAGTTGTATTAGACATAACATATCCTTGAATTTTAATAATTTAAGTCATTTAAAAATGACAAATTAACTTGAAAAAATAATAACGAATTGAGCTTAATATCTGAAAAAACGAAGGATTATGACTAAAACTGCGATACTTAAAGAAGATTTACTACAAGTCTTTTTTCTAGTTAAATTAAGCATACAGGAAATCAATATTTATTCAAGATTTTTATATGCAATATTTATTTGTTTTATATTAAAGAGAGAGATATCACCTACTTAGGAAAGATAAATGCGTATTTTCCTTAGATATTTATCTCTCATGCGTCTATCTGACTCTTTAATTATATTTTTATAAGCCAATATAAGAAAACTACATTGGACTCGCGCCTACAGGCTGAGCATTGGGATGTAAGATATGAAATTTATAGTCTTCCACAATGTTCTTTAATTGATTTTTTATGGCTGCATTTTTATCTTTATAAAAATGATTATTACGATTGTCACGAGGTTCTATATTGCTAAAAGTAAGCTTAGCTTGATGATCTTTAACTTCTACTTTCAAAATATAATTAAAGGAATCATCTGCGACCTTAATCATATTCCTGCTTAGACAGTCCATACAATTATCAAATTTTAGCCCTGCATGTCCTTTAATTATCAGGACTTTATTCACTTCATCTGCCTGAATAATCTTTCGACTTGAAACATAATCCACAACATTATTTCGCCAGTTTTTAGAAGCATCATAAATTTGCGTTTGGCTTAAACCTTTAAACTTAATAATTTCTGAAAAATACTCGTTTTTCTTTTCAGCAGGTTTTTCATCAACTTTATTAGGTAAAGAAAGACAACCTTGCATACCTAGTACAGCAAAACTTAATGTAGCAGCTAAAATTACTCTTCTCACGTAACGCTCACTTTTTAAAGAGACTAGAAGTTAGAACCTCCAAATTTACACCCGCACATCGAATAATTTGGTTTATATAAAGTTAAAAAGCAGCACTTGATTTTCAGGTCCTATCAAGTGCTGCTAGACCTAAATCAGTTGAAATCATTGCTAGACTTTTTAAATAAAGAAAAAACTTGCCAATTTTGAGATTAGAAATACTTATAAAATTATTTTAACTTCTCATTGTAATTGATATTTTTCAAAAACAAATCAACTGCATATTCAACCCACGAACCAATTTCATTGTCCGATATTATATAGTTAGGATGAGTCAAACACTTAAGATGGGCATCACTTCGTAATAGAGCTAAAAATATATTCGCGGCGATATCCGAAGAAGACTCTAATTCAATTTCACCCTTTTTTGATGATTTCTCAAGATAACCCGCAATAATATTAGCGAGTCTTTGTGGACCAACTTGAAAGAATTTTTCAGACAATTCTGGAAATCTGACCGCTTCTGCAATACATACCCTAAAAAAAGCCAAACCTGAATGCGATAATATAAAACACAAATAGGTTTTCCCCATTTCAGTTAAAGCAGAACGTAGGTTTTCGGCTTTTGTCTCGACTAAAATAATTTGTTCTTGCATGTTCGTGCATTGTCGTTCAATCACGGCAGCAAACATCACTTCTTTATTTTTATAACAACCATACATGGTGGCTTTTGAAACGCCCGCCTCTTTTTGAATCATGTCTGTTGTGGTGCCACTAAAACCATGAGTCAAAAAAAACTTTGTTGCTGCATCCAGAATTTTTTGATCTTTTTCATTGGTTTTAGTAGTAACTGACATAGTGACCTTATAAAAATTTTAGCGATTTCTTTCCTAGTGTAACTCATCGAAAAGTTCAAAATCGAGAATTGACGGCAATTTAATTAGAGAGTACAGTACCGATCGGTACAGTACAGTAAATATCTGCTCCGTGCAATGAATTGATGTTTAAGATTTAAGGTAAAAGATGAATACAAAGCCACTCATCGGTTTAGCAGGTGCAATATTTGCTGCAATGACTGTCGAATTTAATAACCGAATCACCAGCATTACCTTAGTCGACATACGTGGAGCTATGGGTATTAGTGTCGACTCGGGTTATTGGGTCAACAGTATTTATGCCAGTGCCATGATTATTGGCATGATACTTTCCACCAGTTGGGCCGTCATTTTCTCTATGCGGAGAGTTCTTCTTTTTGCTATAGGGCTTTGCCTCTTCTCTAGCGTTTTAATTCCTTTTAGCCCCAATATTGAAATATTTTATTTATTGCGCGCCTTGCAAGGCCTTGCCAATGGCCTAACCATTCCTTTGCTCATGGCCTGTGCGCTCAGATTTCTGGGGCCAGATATTCGACTATGGGGCTTAGCCTGCTATGCATTAACTGCGACTTTCTTTCCCAACTTAAGTGCTGCGCTTTCTGCTTTTTATTTAGATGTGCTGGGCTGGAAGATGATTTTCTTTCAAACCATTCCTTTTTGTGCCTTAAGTGCTGCGTTGGTTTATTTTGGTATTCCTCAAGATCCTTTAAATTTTTCAAGAATAAAAACTTACGATTGGGCAGGCGCTACTTTAGCGATTATTAGCTTGGCAAGCCTGAGTACCATGTTATTGCATGGCAATCATCTAGATTGGTTCCACTCTAAATTGATTAGTGTATTGGCGTTAATAAGCGCCATTACATTACCGTTATTTTTCATACATGAATGGCGTTCTCCATCCCCATTAATTAAGCCGCAAATGCTCGAAATACGAAATTTTGCTTATGCCATTTTTGCGCTGTTTTGTTTTGTGATTATTGGAATGTCGACAAGTACATTACCGCTCAATTACCTGAGTGCTGTACACGGCTATAAACCGACTCAAACCATGTGGATTGGTTTACAAATTGCGGCATTACAATTTATCTATATTCCCATTGTGGTTAAGCTTTTAAATCAAGCTTGGGTCGACAGCCGCTATGTGCATGGCTTTGGTTTGCTTCTGGTGATTGCAGGCTGCCTAGGTGCAAGCCAACTCGATACAACATGGAACCAATATCAGTTCTATTTTTGGCATGCAATTTCATGTTTAGGGCAAACCTGTGTAGTGCTCTCGTTACTCATGATGGGTACAAACAGCGTACATCCAACCATGGCAATTTATGCTTCACCGATGATTAATACCCCGCGAGCCATTAGTGGCGTACTTGGTGTTTGTATTTTGGATTGGGTGAACCGAGTACGTGGTGAATATCACTCAACACGACTGATTGAAAATACAGCCCAACATGTTTTTCAAAATATTCAAGGCCCTGTTATTAACCCTCTTACCCCACCTGTACTGACTGAAAATGGCGCAGAACGGGTTTCAGGTGGTTTATCGGCCTTAAATTCTGCGATTCAGGCGCAGCAATCTGTTTTAGTTATTAGCGATCAATATCTGATTTTGGCCGGACTTACCGCAATTTTGTTCATTGTTATGCTGATTTTGCCCGTTAGAACTTACCCGCCACGTATTGCTCTCATTAAGTTAATGAATAGTCATAACTCAGGAAAATCTTTATGAGTACTCTCGAAGCCCAAGATACCACCCACACTGAACCACCCAAGTTAACAAAGGTGCAATATCTCAAAAAGCATTGGGTTATGGTTATCGCATTCATTATTGTTTTAGCATCCATTTTGTGGGTTTTAAAACTTATCTTTTTACCCTCATCGATTATTGAAACAGACGATGCGCGTGTGGATGTAGAGTACTCAACCATTGCCCCAAAAGTGTCTGGTAATATTGAAGAAATTTATATTAAAGATCATCAGACTGTAAAAAAAGGGCAACTTTTAGCACGAATTGATCCACGTGATTATCAAGCTGCTTTGGCGGAAGCTGAATCTAATTATGCGAAGGCACAAGCTGACTTAAGCGAAGCCATGCTGGCAGTTGAAAGACAACCGACAGTTATTCGGGAAACAGAGGCTCAGCTTAGAAAAGTAGAAGCTGGAATTAAACTCACAAAAGATAATACGGCGCGGTATGAACAATTACAGGCGCTCGGTGCCGAGTCAAGATTAATTACACAGCAGTCAAAAACCACATTGACCGAACAATATGCCGACTTAGACAGCAGCAAAGAAAAAGTAATAGACGCACAGTATCAACTCAACCAATACAAGATTCAGGTACAAGCGAAACAAGCTGCCCTTAAACAGGCACAGGCCGCCCTTGATAAAGCAAAACTGAATTTGAGCTATACAGAAGTTCGAGCACCTATCGATGGCATGATTGGTCAGAAGTCTGCCAACGTCGGTAACTTTGTTGGCGCTGGTAATCCATTAATGGTTGTTGTGCCTTTAAATCAAGTCTACGTAGAGGCAAACTTTCGAGAAATTGAGTTAAAACAAATTAAAATCGGACAACCTGTTAAAGTGTATGTCGATGCTTATAATATTGAATTAAAAGGTTTGGTAGACAGCTTCTCTCCATCTACTGGCGCATTTTTCTCTCCAATCTCTGCAACCAATGCGACTGGTAACTTTACTAAAATTGTTCAGCGCCTTCCGTTACGCATCAAACTTGTTGAAAATCAAAAAGACGTTAAATTATTACGTCCTGGTTTATCTGTTTTAGTTTCTGTGGATACAACTCAGAAATAACTCACTTTTATTTTGGGATAAGAGAAAAAAGAGACCATTTACGGTCTCTTTTTTAATTATAAAGAAGCTAATTTTTAAATAATTAATCTAAATTTATGGCAACCGCTCTGGTTGCTTTACGCTTTCGCGTGACGATCAACCCGCAAACAACCACCGCCAAAGTTACGCCCAAAGATAAAGTCGTTTCATAACTATAGGCTGGTGATAAGAACATATAACCTAAAACGGTCATAATGACTAAAATCACAAACCAAGTTAACCATGGGAATAACCACATTTTAAAAGATACAGCTGTGCCCTCTTTTTCCCATTTATGTCTTAAGCGTAATTGTGAAAATGCAATCACCAAATAAACCAGTAACGCAATTGAGCCTGTGGTTGAGAGCAAGAACCCAAAGACTTGGCCTGGAAACATATAGTTGACAGCACAGCAGACGACTCCAACCAAAGTAGATAAAAATACAGCCGAAGTCGGTACACCTGCTCCATTAATTTTTGTCACAACTTTTGGGGCTTCCTGACGCGTACCCAAAGCAAATAACATACGAGATGAGGTATAAACCGCCGCATTCATACAACTTGCAACCGCAATAAATACTACGGCATCCATAATCAGTTTAGTTTCTGGAACATTTAGGCTCATCAATACAAACTGAAAAGTTCCAAACTTTTGTAAATCTGGTGAACGCCAATCGACCAAAGCAACCGCAAGAAAAATCGAAACGACAAAGAATAAAATAATTCGATAGAGCACCAAATTGGTTGCACGTTTAATTTTTTCTTCTGGATTTTTTGATTCAGCAGCAGCAATAGAAAGAATTTCTATTCCAAAAAATGAAAATGCTGAGATTAAAATGGCCGATACAACTCCGCCCATGCCATGTGGCATAAAACCGCCATTTGAAAATAGATTGCCGACACCACTGACATTTGTGGCTAAAGGCCACATTCCAAATACAGCCATTACCCCAATAATAATGAATACTACAATCGCAAAGACTTTAATCAGCGCAAACCAAAACTCAAATTCACCAAAACTTTTGGTACTAAAAAAATTGGCTAGACTAAGTAAAATAATAAAGGCGAATGCATAAATAGCACTAGAAATTTGCGGGAACCAAGCATGTAAAATTTCAGCACCCGCAATCGCTTCAATTGGAATAACCAGCACCCAAAACCACCAATATAACCATCCGATGGTAAACCCAGCCCAAGGTCCAATTGCCTTACGGGCATATGTAGAAAATGAACCTGTATCGGGCTGCGCTACGGCCATTTCGCCCAGCATGCGCATGACCAGAAAAACTAAAATACTTGTAATTATATAAGCGAGTACGGCGGCAGGACCTGCTTTTGCAATCGCCGCAGAAGAGCCTACAAATAAACCTGCACCAATAACGCCACCAATACTAATCATGGTAACGTGTCGATTAGAAAGTCCTTCACTTAATTTTATTGTTTTATCATTGTTCATATTCGATTCCTTCAAATTAACAAACTGATTTTAAAACCGTCTTAAAAATGTACTTCTCCAACTTGTACAAAACAAAAAAGGGAAAATCAGAGTTTTCCCTTTTATTCATCAATTTAATGTAGGCATAGCAAATTGTTTAGATTCACGAAGCTGAGTTGAAGGCCAACGCTGCGTAATAGTTTTACGGCGTGTATAAAAACGCACACCATCTGGCCCATAAGCATATAAATCACCAAACAATGAACGTTTCCAACCACCAAAACTATGATATGCAACTGGTACAGGTAACGGCACATTGACCCCTACCATCCCCACTTGAATATTGTTGGTAAAATAGCGTGCGGCTTCACCATCACGAGTGTAGATACACGTTCCATTACCATATTCATGGTCATTAATCAGTTGCATTGCATCTTGCATGGTTTGGACACGAATGACCTGTAAAACAGGACCAAAGATTTCTTGCTGGTAACTGGTCATGTCTGGTGAAACTTGGTCAATTAAAGTCGGCCCAACAAAAAAACCTTTTTCATAACCTGCGGGTTTTGCATCACGACCATCCACAACAATTTTAGCACCTTGTTGCTCTGCACTTTGAATAAAAGCTTGTACTTTATCTTTATGTGCTTGCGTAATGAGCGGTCCGAAGTCATTACGCTCATCTGCATAGTGACCAAACTTCAATTGCTTCATTTCTTGTTTTAATTTTTCAATCACAACATCTGCAACTTCATCTCCAATAGCAACAGCAACGGACAGTGCCATACAACGTTCGCCAGATGAACCAAAAGCCGCGCCTAACAAAGAAGTCACCACATTATCAATATCTGCATCTGGCATAATAATGGCGTGATTTTTGGCTCCGCCTAATGCTTGACAACGCTTACCACTCGCCGTTGCAGTCCGGTATATATACTCCGCAATAGGCGTTGAACCGACAAAACTAACCGCTTGAATTTTTGGATGAAGCAATAACGCATCAACAGCGTCTTTATCACCATTTACAACATTGAAAACACCATCAGGCAATCCAGCTTGTTTTAATAGTTCAGCTAGAAATAACGCAGCCGACGGCGCTTTTTCTGAAGGCTTTAAAATAAAGCAGTTACCGCAAACAATCGCCATTGGGAACATCCACAACGGAACCATTGCTGGGAAATTAAAAGGAGTAATCCCAGCAACCACACCTAATGGTTGAAATTCACTCCATGAATCAATATCTGGCCCAACATTTTTCGAATATTCACCTTTTAAAAACTCAGGCGCGCCACAAGCATATTCAACATTTTCAATACCACGTTGTAGTTCGCCTTGAGCATCATGAGAAATTTTACCGTGCTCTTGCCCAATCAAAGCACAAATCTTTTCGGCATTTTGTTCTAATAATTGTTTGAACTTAAACATGACACGTGCACGTTTAATGACTGGCGTATCTCGCCATGCAGGAAAAGCTTGTTCGGCTACCTGAACGGCTTCATTCACTGTTTGTGCATCAGCAATTTCAACTTCTTTACTCATTTCACCCGTTGCAGGATTGTAAACTGGCTGTTTTTTTGCCGATTTAGATACAATTCTTCCTTGTATGAAATGCCCTAGCACTTTTTTGGCTTGTTCACTATGCGTACTATTTTCAGTTGAAACTTCGTCATAGCTAAAATTTTCTAGGCCATTTGTCATTGTTGTTACTCCTTACTACAATCGGTTTGCAGATCAAACTGTATTTTTCATTTAGATGTTGAAGAGCATCCATTGAATTTATAGATACCCATAAAATGTCTATATGCCTTAATTCACTTGGTGCAGTGCATCGCCCACGGCATTCATTAAGCGGTCAATATCTGCCTCAGTGCTGTTGAACATTGGGCCAAATTGAAGCGTGTCGCCGCCAAAACGCACATAGAAACCTGCTTTCCAAAGTTGCATGCCAATTTCAAAACCACGAATTGTCGCATCGCCATCACGTGGCGCTAATTGCACAGCACCAATCAGCCCGCAGTTGCGTATATCAATAATGTTTGGAGCGCCTTTTAACTCATGTAAGAGTTTTTCAAAGCTTGGAGCCAATGCAGCCGATTGATGGATTAAATTTTTCTTTTCTAAAACATCGAGTGTTGCTAAAGCAGCTGCACAAGCCACCGGATGCGCCGAATAGGTATAGCCATGGGTAAACTCGACAGCATGTTCAGGTAAGTCTTGCTGCATAAAAGCGTCATAAATTTCGTGGCTTGCAACCACGCCACCGAGTGGAATAGCGCCGTTGGTAATTTGTTTGGCAAAATTTAAAATATCTGGCGTAACATCAAAATATTCTGAAGCTGTCCATTTCCCCATCCGCCCGAATCCCGTAATGACTTCATCAAAAATCAGCAAGATATCGTGTTGATCGCAGATTTCTCTTAAGCGTTTTAAATAGCCTTGTGGCGGCACAATGCACCCAGCAGAACCTGAAACTGGTTCTACAATGACTGCGGCAATATTCGATGCGTCGTGTAACTCAATTAACTTGAGCATTTCATTGGCAAGCTCTACACCACCAGTTTCAGCACAGCCTTTAGTGAAACTTAAATCGGGCTGTAAGGTATGCGGTAAATGGTCTACATCCATGAGCTGACCAAACATTTTACGGTTACCGCCGATACCACCAAGGCTGGTTCCCGCAACGTTGACTCCATGGTAGCCACGTGCGCGCCCAATCAGCTTGGTTTTGCTTGGTTTACCTTTAATTCGCCAATAGGCACGCGCCATTTTAACCGCGGTGTCGGCTGACTCTGAACCTGAGTCAGTAAAAAACACATGCTGCAATTTTTCAGGCATGTGTTGAATAATTCGTTCAGCCAACTGAAAAGACAATGGATGACCAAATTGAAATGCTGGCGAATAATCAAGCTTTGCCAACTGGCTACTCACGGCTTGCTGAATTTCTGGAAGCGTATGTCCTGCACCACAAGTCCAAAGGCCCGACAAAGAGTCGTAGATTTCACGGCCTGCGCTATCAATCAAATACGCCCCTTTAGCGCCAACAATCATGCGTGGATCTTTATGGAAATTACGATTTGCAGAAAATGGCATCCAATGCGCTTGATAATTTAAGCTCATCTGAGCATTTGATTGAACGGTTTCCGATGCAGAATCGCCATCAGTTAATTTGTCGATATCAAACATAATCACTCTTCTTGTTTTGAGGCTATTTTTTGAGTGTACATAGCGATATAGTTTTGATAAATTCAAATTATCTTGAGTTTAGATTTAAAAAAACAAAACTAAATGAAACCCAAAAAATTAAATCAAGTCACTGATTTTGATATTAAATTACTTAAAATATTTAAAACAGTTTGTGACTGTCATAGCTTTACGTCTGCCGAAAGTATTCTTGGCATTAGCCGTTCTGCCATTAGTCTGCATATGAGTGATTTAGAAAATCGTTTGGGTATTCGACTATGCCAACGTGGCCGCGCAGGGTTTGCGTTGACAGATGAAGGGCGGGAAATTTTAGAATATATAGAAGTACTCACCGCATCTATCGAAGACTTTCGCTCTAAAGTTAATCAAATGCATAACCGTCTAAAGGGTGAATTTAATATAGGTATTATTAATAACCTTGTGACCATGCCAAGTGGCTATATTACCAATACGCTGGCACAACTTGCCGAAGAACACTCCGAAGTGATCATTAACATTAGTATGAGTACACTTTCAGATATTGAGTGCCGTGTGTTAGATAACCGTTTGCATGCGGGAGCAATTCCCCTCGTTACCCCTTTGTCTGGTCTAGATTATTTTGATTTATATAGTGAAAGTTCATTTTTGTATTGCGGTAAAAACCATCCACTGTTCAACCAATGTAGCAACCTCAATTTAGATGAGTTAAAAACCTGGCAAGCCGTACTCCCCAATTACGCCATCACTCCAGAAGCAGCAAAGTTGCACCAGCTTTTAGAGTGTAAAGCGACTGCAAGTGACCGTGAAGGAATCGCGTTTCTGATTTTAACCGGAAAGTTTTTGGGTTTTTTACCCGATCACTACGCAAAGAAATGGGTTGAAGATGGTTTCATGCAAGCTGTTTCAAAGGAAAAGATGCATTACAGTACCCCAATTTGCTTAATTACTCACAAAGGCAAAAACCACAATATTATTTTAAAAACTTTTATGGATATGCTTGAGAAGCGGATATCAATATAATTTCAATCAAAACTAAAATCCCACTATTTTAAAACCTTAGCTGCACAAGAATTATATTTTGATGAAATCAAAGGAATCTTCTAGAATGAAGTCATATTTATTATTTTGTCTTTTATCCACTACTACTTACTATCGCTAAATCAAAATCATAAAAAGGACTAGATATCCAAGCTGAGTTTTTACCTATTATATTCACTGATAAGACTGTTAGCTATGCTTTGCTCATAAGAAGCTTAAAATTATAGATAACTTATTTTATACAGGTATTGTGAAAGATTATTTTGGTATTTTCCATGCCTTTTACTATTATATATTCTTATATTTACAGATATCATGTTTGCGCTATTCTTGAGAATAAAGATATTTTATAAAAAGTAAAAAATGCTGTTTAAGCTTTGAGGCAGGGGAAACCAACTAGTTTATATAGTAAAAAGAGACTAGTTAATAGTCTCTTTTCTTACATTTACCAGAAATCTATTTTTTAACTTGAAATCATAAAAAGTAAACTCATAAAATGACAAACTAAAACTCAAAATACGGAGAATAAAAAACTAGGGCAATAAAAATTCTTATACCCATTTATATTTTTACTCTCACCGTATACTGCAAGTAATAAATTAAAAACAATTATAGAAATTATTCAGCATGCCACCATTTTAAAAAATTTCCATGCTCATCATATATTTTATGAGCTAATGAGTAAGGACAAAAAACTAAAAAATACCACCCTAAATAACTATTTTCTTCATCCATTTTCTTCATTTCTGCTTTACCAACCCATACTTCTTTAAGTAAAGCAAGCTGCTCTTCTGGTGAACCTGTTAAATGCTCTCCATCCTTTGAAGGATCTTCACTATTTAAATTATAATATAAACATTTATCCCCACTTTTCAGTAAGATTTCTAAGGCTTTAAAAAAGGCAGTATCTGGATCATACTCCAACTCCAATTCAGGATAAAATCTAATTAATTCATCATCACTAGAGTACCAAAGATATTCTAACCCCATATTTTCATGCCATTCCTGAAATATTTTTAATATTGCATTTATCTGTTTCATTGAAATTTCAGCTCCAATTTATTTACTTTCATGCCCGCAGGTTTTTGAATATCAATCGTAAAACGTGCCTGTGACTCCGTCTGTGATAAAGAAAAATTTCTCAATACTACTGTGCTACCATCTGACTGGGGTACACGAATAATGTATCCAGGTTGACCACTTAATGATGTTTTTCCTTTAATAGGTTGATACATCGGACTACTACTATTAGGTAATGTTCTAATTCCGGCTATTTCTTTGAAGGCTGTGTAAATATCTTCATTAGAAGCACCTTTATAAACCGCAGCTCCTGAAGATAAATTCGGATCAGGTTTAAAAATTTTACCATTTATAGGTAATTCTAAACTCTTCAGGTTTGATTGCTTTGCAGCTGAAAGAATTGAATTTTTTGTTGAAGATGTTCCTAGATTCTTTACAAGAATCTTTTGGTCTGTCTTTAAAATATCAACATTTTTTGCTGCTTTTAAATCCACACCGATTGCCAAATCAATTAACGCAAATGCTCTATCACCGATAGTAGATGATGGACTCACTAATGTAACAATATTATCACCAATATCGATTACACCTTGAACCCCTTCTTTTCTGAGCATTTCTAATACTTCAGAAGGCTTTAAATTAGCTCTCAATGAAGCTGGCATATCCGAAATTTTTTTCGCAACCTTATATGCTGCCTTCCCTGCTGTTGTTACTAATTTACCCAAGCTATTATTCTCAACAGCCACATTTGCACTATTTGCAGCTGTATTAACATCATAGCCAGCAAAGGCAGCGGTTGTTCCAGCAACAATTTTACTTGTATCCTTAATTTTTGTTCTTTCAGCGTCGGTTAAATCAAGGGCTGTTTTACCTTCCGGTATCATTAATTCCGCAACTATTTCACCAACACCAGCCCCAATGGCTCCTGCCTCACAACTCTGTTTTGTAGCTGCTGCCGCTGCACAACCTACGACAGCATGAGCAATCTTATGAAGTGTATATTCAAATACGTTAGGATCGACTTTTTCTAAACTCGCCCCAATCTGACTAGCCAACTCTCCTTGTAAAGCTCCACCTAAACCTGCTAGTAATGCAACCTGTAAATTATCTCCGAGATCTCCCCCTTTAATCGCAGTTTGTACTAAAGTTGATCCTACTGATGATGCAAAATTATTAGCTAATCGGTCTGGTAGAAGAGTACTATCTGGTTTTAAATTTAAAGCAGAACCAACTTGGCTCATTAAGCCAGCAGTGACTACTGATGCTGCTAAATTCTTAATAGAATCTTTACTTCCTAAATCTTTTAGTGTTTTACCAATATCTCCGCCGTTGTTAATCAATCCTACACTTGCTTGAGCTGCCAGACTGGTGATTGCTGCATTTGCCATGGCACCTAGAGCTGAGGGAACAATTGCTCCTGCTGCTGTTGTAGTAACGCCAGCAGCACCGAGCATGCTTGCGCCAAGTCCAACAGTAGTACCGCCTGCAGCAGCCCCTCCTGCTGCACCAGCTGCCGCTGCCGTACCCGAACCCATCGTAACAATTGTTACAATGATGACAATAATTGCTGCCCCAGCACCTGTTAAACCTTGTGACTTATAATCCCAATCTTTTTGAGTTAATAGAACTGTTTGCCAATCTACATCTTTTCGATTAACTAATTCTTTGAGATAAGCATTTCCTGGCTGATTTGCCAGTTTTAGAATTTCATTACGCAATTCAACTTTATTAACGTCTTTTTCACTAATTGGAACTTGTACACTTAAACCACCAGCGGCTTTAAAAGTAGGTAAAACTGGACCGTTAAAACTTGGTAATTGAGCAGTTTCAGTGATAGAGCCTTTATCCTGCATTGACTGCCAAACTACAGAATTCTTTTCTTTTTTTAATAAGTCAGTAATAGATGTTTTCGCTGCAATGAGTTCTAACTTACCACCAGCTTCAATTGATGCACCTTTTAAGTACTCAAACTCTGTTCCAACAAGTCTGGTATCAAACCCTGATTTAGTACCAATGTAGTCTGCCTTTAAAGTGGCAGGTAATTCACTAACTTGAGTACGTGTTGCATTAGTTTTAGAGGTATTGTATTTAATACCAGCAAATGATGATTTTTTTGTAATATCTACATTACTGCTAGAACTCTCTTCTACTGTGTAAAAATTAAGATTACCACCAGAGTTAATCGAAACTTTTCCACCATTAGCAGTGAAACGCCCAGAATAAATATCAATATTATTATCTGGTGTCTTAGCATCTACAGAGGGATCTAGTTTCTTCGTTTCAATCGAAATATTCTTTCCAGAAATATCAACTGATGCTGCATTAGTTTCATTGTTTTCAGAAACAGTCGTAATATATTTTTTCTTTAAACCACCCCATGATTTTTTCTTTTCAGTAGTTGTTGAGCGGTCATAACTTTGTTCAACTGCGGCATCAAATAAAATACTTTTATTTGATTCTATTTTCACATCACCATTTTTTGAAATAATACCAGTAGCTTGTAAAACCAAATTATCATCCTTAGTTTTCCCTACCGCTCTTATGTTAACTCCTTTATCTCCATTAATAATGGTAGGGATAACTAGTGTTCTCATACTATAATTTTCATCATTTTCACTGCCTTTATCATAAAAATCCTGTGAACCATCAATAATAATACTTGCTCCAAGAGTCTTAGGTTTTTTATCATTCCCTTGTACTGTACTTGTATAATTTTGAGATAATGCTCCAAGTGCTTCGATATTCACTAGTCCTTTTTTAGACATTAATTCAGAACCAGAAATAGAAATACCTTTTGATGAATTAATATCAATATCCCCTATGCTACTAACTAATTTGGAGCTAAAGTGCTCGTATCCATTTAATTTTGATAAATAATCAATTTCACTTCTAATCTCATTTTGATTATATTTATATTTAAAATAACCATTTGGGCTTAAAATATCTTCCCTGCGAGCATAATCTCCATCACCAAATGGAACAGCTATTGAAATTTGAGTAGAATATTTTGTTCCATTTAATTGCTGAGAATATATATTGGGCTCAATAATATCACTATATTTTTTCACAAAACCATCATAAAACTCATTAAAAAATTGTATATCTTTATCAGTTCCTTTTCGATAAGAAGCATCTTGCTCATAAGCAGAAGGATTAAAATGAAAAGCTATATCATACGCATTTTCAAGAATTTTAACGTCAGCAAGAAAACTTTCTGTATATTTATTATCAATACTTATTTTCTTAAATTTATTATCTATTTCCATTAAATCAACCAACAACTTATTGCTATCTGACAACTTATTATTATTGAGTTTATTTTTAATAGCACTTACCTGAACATCATCATTATTTGCTAAAATTTTAATGTTTTTTTGTGCAACCAATTCAGAACCTTGTAATTCAACCCTTGTTCCTTCTAAACTAATTCCTCCGGTTAGTGTACTAAGCTTAACAACTCGTTCAGAACCAATCCCATCTTCTCCACCATGTCCAATTAAAGTCAGATTACCGTTTTTAGATGAAAGTTCAATATCACCTACTGCCTTTAAACTATAAACTTTTGGGTCAATCGTTAAGTTAGAATTGGTTTGAATACTAAGATCACCATTTAAACTATTTAACTTTGTATCATTCTTGAGTAAATCACTTCCGACTGCATTTAAGTTCAATCCAGTCTGGCCTAAAATAAAACCACCTGCTTCTAATAAAACAGCCCCGCCCGTTAAATTTGTATTTTGTAGTACTTGGTTGCCTGTAGCCGTTACAGAGGTCACGCCCTTAGATGTTAAGTTAGTGACTTTATCAGCAATCCATTTGGTCGCTGGCGTATACTCAGCATTGCTATAAACTGTACGACCAGAGCTTACCGCAAGATGCTGGTCTGAAGTAGCATTCACACCCTGTAAAGTCAGTAAATCTTTTGCATAGAGTTCAGTATTACCTTTTGACGTTAATACGCTATCGATAATTGTGCTCATGCCTGCTCTACTATTGATCGCAAGTTTACCAACCGTAGAGCTGAGGTCTGTATTTTGGATTTTAATATCGGATTTACTATTTTCTATCGAAACAGTTTTTCCCTTTAGAACATTATTTACCGTTTTAACTTGGCCCTTATTTGCAGTAACAACTACATCACTATTAGCCTTTAGATTTATTCCATTATTACTCGAAACTAATATATCGCCCTGACTTGCATTAACTTGTACTGATTGTAAGTTAACGGTGCCATCACCAATCGAGCCAAGCGTTACGCCTTTTAAACCACTAATAACAGACTGATCAGTCGTTAATTCATCTTTATCAGCCGCAGGCATCGCCTTGCTTGTCTGGGTCGAGTTTAAATTTATATTTTTATTCGCGAGTATAGAAATCTTTCCAGCCGAAGATGTGGCCTTTAAGCTATTTGCAGTAACTCCACCAGCAAGTGCGGTTAGATTAATATCACCTTGAGCCTTGAGTGCCTGACTTAAAACAAGATCAGCAATTTCAGAACTGACATCAATATTTTTTTGTGAAGTTAATGCACTATTGAGTGCTACCTGATTGGCATGTAGTTGAATGCTGTCTTTATTGGAAATTTCTTTTGCCGTAACGGTTAAATTATTGGCTGCATCCAGCTGAACCATGCCAGTAATAAGTGGAAGTGCCTTGTCAGCATTATTCCAGACCAGATTACGTCCACTGTAGCCTTTAATGTTTTTAACTCTGGTTGCAGCATTTTCAAGTGAAAATCCAAGATTCTTTAGATTTAAATCTCCTGAACTATAGAGGTTTAAATCTTTACCTGCATAAATCGTTCCGCCTTGGAGATCAATCAGATTTTGGGTATTAGCTGAATTTGCTTGTAGATTGATTGAACCTAATGATGCCTGTATATGGTTTTCCGTAAGAGATAACTTACCGTTACTTAAAACATTTAAATCTTTGGCTGCAATCAGTTTTGCCCCTTTAGCTGCGACCAAGTCTTTTTGTACTTGTATGTTTGCTGTACCACGGTTACTTTTGAGTTCCGATCCCGCTGCAAGATTGATATTCGCTGCATCAATATAGACATCCCCACCTTGTGAGTCATCCATAATGCGGGTATCAGCCGCCAGATTGATATTACCTTTGGCATTAACGATTAAAGGTGAAGAAGCCAAGCTACCATTATTAATAATAATTTCTTTAGCATTTACATTCAGGTTATTGCCTGAATCGATATTTAACGCACTATTACTATTAATACTGCCTGATGAGTTGATATCGGCAGCTGCACCAGTACCCGTTGTCTGTATGCTCACTAATCCTTGGGTTTTACTGGTCGAACTGATTGTACCGCTGTGTTCAATTTTTCCGGCACTGGTAATCACCAGATTGTTTACTGCCTGAATAGTCCCTGCGTTCGTCACGCCTAAGCCTTTTTCAGTTCCCATCAAATAGATGTTGTTGGCATACATGCCACCCAGCGCTTTAACATCCACCGCCAAAGTCGGTGCAGTTCCCGTGCCTGTTTTAGCTGTAACATCCTGCAAATCTGCACTGACATTATTTGCCCCGGCAATGACCTGAATATCATTTTTGGCACGAAGCTCAGCGCCGAGTTCTAGTGCACGGGCATAGAGGTCAACATAGTTTGCATCGTTATTATTTCCCCCCAAGCCAAATTTAGAATTAGGATTTGCTGAGACCGTAATTTTTCCTTGGTCAACCGTAAACTGCTTGATACTGCCATCAGCATTTAACTGAGGTTTACCCGTGGTAAAAATTGCCTTATTGGCATTAATAAAGCCACCACCCTTAATGCTAATACCAGAAGGGTTGGCAATAATCACATCTGCCATTTGCCCTGCAACTTCCAAGTTCCCCTCAAAGCGTGAAGCTGCTGACGAATTTACTTCATTTAAAATAACCCGCGCTTCGCCTGTGGCTAAAAATGGGTTGGC